>NZ_JAPEMB010000001.1:1897500-2530000 GCF_026343125.1 Streptomyces sp. NBC_00094
TCCTCGACGTCCTTCTCGGCGACTCGAACCTCTTCCCGCGGGTCGAGGAGGTCGAGCTGTCCTGGAAGATCCTCGACCCGATCGAGCAGTTCTGGGACAAGCACGGCAAGCCCGCGCAGTACCAGTCCGGGACCTGGGGTCCGGTCGAGGCGGACGAGATGCTCGCACGAGACGGACGGAGCTGGCGCCGGCCATGAAGACCGACCTGACGGACACCACGTCATCCAAGATCAACAAGGCGCTGGTGCTCGGGCGGCGGGCGATCGGCACGCCGGCCGTCGGCATGGTGCTCACCCTCGTCATCGTCACCGACGAGGAGAACGCCTACGACGCGCTGAAGGCGGCAAACGAGGCGTCCCGCGAGCACCCCTCGCGGACCCTCGTCGTCATCAAGCGGGTCTCGCGCTCGCCGCGGGACCGCGCCAAGGCACGACTCGACGCCGAGGTCCGCCTCGGCGCCGACGCCAGCACCGGCGAAACGGTCGTCCTCCGCCTGTACGGCGAGGTCGTCGACCACGCCCAGTCGGTGGTGCTTCCGCTGCTCCTCCCGGACGCGCCCGTCGTCGTCTGGTGGCCGGTGAACGCGCCGACCGACCCGGCGAACGACCCGCTGGGCGCGCTCGCCCAGCGCCGGGTGACCGACACGTACGCCGCCGAGCAGCCCATCCAGGAGCTGACGGCGCGGGCGGACACGTACACCCCGGGCGACACGGACCTCTCGTGGACCCGGATCACCCCGTGGCGCTCGATGCTCGCCGCCGCGCTCGACCAGGTCGTGTGCGAGGTCACCTCGGCCGAGGTCGAGGGCGAGGAGTTCAACCCGAGCGTCGAGCTGCTCGCGATGTGGCTGGCCGACCGGCTGAAGGTGCCCGTGCGGCGCTCGAAGTCGACGGGGCCCGGTCTCACGTCCGTACGGATGGAGACCAGCTCCGGCCCGATCGTGCTCGACCGGCCGGACGGCTCGCTCGCCACGCTCTCCATCCAGGGGCAGCCGGACCGCGGTGTGGCGCTCAAGCGCCGTGACACGGCCGAGCTGATCGCGGAGGAGCTGCGCCGGCTCGACCCGGACGACACCTACGCGACGGCGCTCAAGTTCGGTCTCGACCGGCTCGACGAGGAGGCGGCGACCTTCGCTCCCGAGCCCGTCGCCGAGGCGGTCGTGGTCGTGGAGTCGGCCCCGGCCCCCGCGAAGCCCGCCGCGAAGAAGGCCCCGGCCAAGAAGGCGGCGGCCAAGTGAGCACCCCGCAGCTGGTCGTCCACCGCGACAAGGAGCTGATGGCGCAGGCCGCCGCGGCCCGGCTCATCACCCGGATCGTGGACGCCCAGGCCACCCGCGGCTCCGCCTCGATCGTGCTGACCGGCGGACGCAACGGCAACGGCCTGCTGGCGGCGCTCGGTTCGGCGCCCGCCCGGGACGCGGTCGACTGGTCGCGGCTCGACCTGTGGTGGGGCGACGAGCGGTACCTGCCCGAGGGCGACCCCGAGCGGAACGTCACCCAGGCCCGTGAGGCGCTGCTCGACCGGGTGCCTCTCGACCCGGCGCGGGTGCACGCGATGCCGGCCTCGGACGGGCCGTACGGCTCCGATGTCGACGCCGCCGCGGCCGCGTACGCCGAGGAGCTGGCCGCCGCGGCCGGTCCCGGCGACCACGGCGGGGTGCCGACCTTCGACGTGCTCATGCTGGGCGTCGGCCCGGACACGCACGTGGCCTCGCTCTTCCCGGAGCTGCCGGCGGTCCGCGAGACCGAGCGGACGGTGGTCGGGGTGCACGGCGCTCCCAAGCCGCCGCCGCTCCGGGTCTCGCTGACGCTTCCGGCGATCCGGGCAGCGAAGGAGGTCTGGCTGCTCGCGGCCGGTGAGGACAAGGCGAAGGCGGCGGCGATCGCGCTGTCCGGCGCGGGCGAGGTGCAGGCCCCGGCGGCGGGCGCCTACGGCCGCTCGCGCACGCTGTGGCTGCTCGACGCGGCGGCCGCCTCGGAGCTTCCGCGGAGCCTGTATCCGCCGGCTTCCGCCTGATTCCACGACCCGCACGCCCTTGAGGCCCGGTTCACTGCTCGGTGAACCGGGCCTCCGGCGTATGTACGGGCTCCAGGAAGGGAGCGAGGAGGTCCGGCACGGCCTCGGCCGCGAACGTCAGGCCCTGGCTCTCGCCGGCGTCGAGGATGTCGTACGCACCCTCGCCGGCCGCCGTCGTGGCGGTCAGCGTGAGGACACCGGCGCGGCGCTGGAAGTACGACTGCCTGACGGTCCAGCCGATGACACCGGAGCGCTGGAGGGCGACCGTGACGCGTCGGACCGTGCCTGATCGGGTCACCAGATAGGCGCCGCTGACGCCGTGTCCGAGACCGCGGTACGCGTCGAGGGCGAAGAGCACGGCGACCGGGGTGAGGACGACGGCGCACCCCGCCGCCACGTACAGCAGGACCGGGGTGAGGAGGAGACCGAGGGCCGTGAGGACGGCGACCGGGACGGCGACGGACCACAGGGCCCAGCGCAGCCGGCGGGTACGGGCGGCGCGCGGGTGGGCCGTCAGCGGCGCCCCGGTGGGCGGTGCCGGCTCGCGCAGGACCTGGGCGGCGACGCGGTCGGCGGTCTCCCGGGGGGCGGCAGGCAGCAGGGTCTTGAGGTCGGCGTGCTTGTCCCCGTCGTCCTTGGCGAGGCCGGTGGCGACGGCGTCGACGCGGGCGGCGCCGACCAGGCGCACCCCCAGTGGCTCGACGACCTCGATCCCGCGCAGCCGGCGCTCCTCGATGGAGACCGAGCGGGCGGTGAGGAGGCCGCGGCGGACGCGCAGGGTGCCGCCGGGCTCGCGCTCCAGGCGGTGGTTCCACCACATCTCGACCCAGAGGCCGAGGGCGCCGACGGCTCCGACGACGGTGGCGACGAGGACCAGGTCGACGATCATCCAGGTGACGGAGACGTCCCGGAAACGGTCCCCTATCCAGTCGATGACCTCTCCCTGGGCGCCGAACCACTCGCTGACCTGCATGACGGCTCCGGCCGCCGCGCCGCCGAGGGCCGGGGCGAGGAAGGAGACCGGGGCGTAGCGGATCCAGCGCGGGTCGACGGTGGCGAGGGTGCCCTCGTGCGGCAGGTCCTCGGGGCGGGTAGTCGTGCGGGCGAGGAGCTCGTGGCGCAGGCGCTCGCCCTCGGTGCGGGACACCAGGTCGAGTTCGAGTGTGGACTCGCTGCCGCCGGTGCTCTCGCCGGTGCCGATGCGGACCTTGACGAGGCCGAGGACCCGCTGGAGGGGGTTGGCGGTGAGGTCGACGCTGCGGATGCGCTCGCGGGCCAGGGAGCGGCGTTTGATCAGCAGGAGCCCGGTGTGGAGTTCGACCCTCTCGGGGCCGATCCGGTAACGGGTGCGGCGCCGGCGGACGTAGTCGACGGCCGTGCCGCCGAGGACGAGGAGGAACGCTCCGGCGAGGACCCAGGAGAGGGCCTGCCACAGCGGCCTGGATCCGGCGAGGCCGAGCGTCGTGGGCAGGCCGGCGCCGCCGGCCACGCCGCACAGGACGGCAGCGGTGGCCAGGAGCATGCGCCGGTCGAGGCGCCGCCACTCCTCGACGGGGCGTTCCTCCCGGTCCTCGGCCGGCACGTCTCCGGCGGACACGTCCCCGGCGGGCACGTCCCCGCTCATGTGGCGTCCCCGGGGGTGGCCTGGGTGAGGGCCGTGAGCCGCTCACCGAGCTCGGCGGCGACCTCGTGGTCGAGGCCCTCGATCCGGAGCGCACCCTTCGAGGAGGCGGTGGTCACCGTGACGGTGCCGAGCCTGAAGAGCTGCTCCAGCGGGCCGCGTACGGTGTCGACGGTCTGGATCCGGGACATCGGGGCGATCCGCCACTCCTGCCAGAGGGCCCCGGTGCGGACGTAGACGGCCTCGTCGGTGACCTCCCAGCGGTGCACCCGGAACCACCAGACGGGGAAGAACGCGGTGCAGGCGAGGCCCAGGACCGCCACGGCCCCGGCCGCGATCAGCAGCCAGGACCGGGCGGGCCCGATGAGCGCGCCGAGGACGGCGAGGACCACGACCGGCACGGCGGTGGTCACCAGGAGCCGGCTCCGCCACCAGGCGACGGCCCGCTCGTCCACGGCGTTCCTCGGCGGCCGCAGCCGCACCGCGTTCTCCCCCGTCATGCGATCAGCCCCGGTCGCGCAGGGCGCGGTAGGCCGAGACGAGCCCGGCGGTCGAGCTGTCGAGCTGCTCGCCGCCCGCGCCGTCCGTCAGGACCGGCTCGATCTTCTTGGCGAGGACCTTGCCGAGCTCGACGCCCCACTGGTCGAAGGAGTCGATGTTCCAGACCGCGCCCTGGACGAAGACCTTGTGCTCGTAGAGCGCGATCAGCTGGCCGAGGACGGACGGGGTGAGCGCGTCGGCCAGGATCGTGGTGGTCGGGTGGTTGCCCTGGAACGTCTTGTGCGGGACGAGCTCCTCGGCGACTCCCTCGGCCCGCACCTCCTCGGGTGTCTTACCGAAGGCGAGCGCCTGGGTCTGGGCGAAGAAGTTCGCCATGAGCAGGTCGTGCTGGGCGACGAGGCCGGGAAGCAGGTCGTCGACGGGTCGGCCGAAGCCGATGAAGTCGGCCGGGATGACCTTGGTGCCCTGGTGGATCAACTGGTAGTAGGCGTGCTGCCCGTTGGTGCCGGGGGTGCCCCAGACGACGGGGCCGGTCTGCCAGTCGACCGGGTTGCCCTCGCGGTCCACCGACTTGCCGTTGGACTCCATGTCGAGCTGCTGGAGGTAGGCGGTGAACTTGGACAGGTAGTGGGAGTACGGCAGCACGGCGTGCGACTGGGCGTCGAAGAACGCGCCGTACCAGACGCCGAGGAGGCCGAGCAGCAGCGGCGCGTTCTCCTCGGGCGAGGCGGTGCGGAAGTGCTCGTCGACGAGGTGGAAGCCGTCGAGCATCTCGCGGAAGCGCTCCGGACCGATGGCGATCATCAGGGAGAGACCGATGGCGGAGTCGAAGGAGTAGCGGCCGCCGACCCAGTCCCAGAACTCGAACATGTTCGTGGTGTCGATGCCGAACTCCGCGACCTTCTCGGCGTTGGTCGAGAGGGCCACGAAGTGGCGGGCGACGGCCTCCTGGCCGGCGCCGAGGCCGGTGAGGAGCCAGTCGCGGGCGGAGGTGGCGTTGGTGATCGTCTCGATGGTGGTGAACGTCTTCGAGGCGACGATGAAGAGCGTCTCGGCCGGGTCGAGGTCGCGGACGGCCTCGTGGAGGTCGGCACCGTCGACGTTGGAGACGAAACGGAGCGTCAGGTCCCGCTGGGTGAAGGCGCGCAGGACCTCGTAGGCCATGGCGGGGCCGAGGTCGGAGCCGCCGATGCCGATGTTCACGATGTTCTTGACCGGCTTGCCGGTGTGGCCGTTCCACTCGCCGGCGCGGACCGTGTCGGCGAAGGTGCCCATCCGGTCGAGGACGGCGTGGACACCGGGGACGACGTTCTCCCCGTCGACCTCGACCACGGCCTCGCGGGGGGCGCGCAGTGCGGTGTGGAGGACCGCGCGGTCCTCGGTGGTGTTGATCTTCTCGCCGCGGAACATGGCGTCGCGCAGCTCGGCCACGCCGGTGGCGGCGGCGAGTTCGCGCAGCAGGGTCAGCGTCTCGTCGGTGACGAGGTGCTTGGAGTAGTCCAGGTAGAGGTCGCCGACCCGCAGGGTGTGGTCGGTGCCGCGCGCCGGGTCCGCTGCGAAGAGCTCGCGCAGGTGGGTCTCGCCCAGCTGCTCACGGTGCTTGCCGAGAGCCGCCCACTCGGGCAGCCTGTTCAGCCTGGTGCGGCCTGCGTTGTTCATCTCGGACATCGCCCACTTCTTCTCGTATGTCTGCCCCGCTGCCCCTCCAACCTAATTGATCAGAGGAGCCAGCGATGCGACGGCGAGCGCGAACAGCGCCGCCGCGAGGAGGGCGGGTGTGTGCGGTCCCCAGCCGGCGGCCGCGGCGCCGCCGAGGAGGGCCCCGAGTGGTGCGCCCGCGACGGCGAGGGTACGGAAGGCCGCGGCGACGCGACCGAGCATCCCCTCGGGGGCGCGCTCCTGCATGAGGGTCGTCTGGTTGACGTTCCACACCGTCCCCATGAGGCCGAACACCGCCATCGCGGCGATCGACACCGCGAGGACGGGGACGGCTCCCATGAGGAGCAGACAGCCGGTCTGGACCGCCCCGGCGAGGAACACCGCGCGTATCCGCCCGGTCCGCTCGGCGACGCGGCGGGCGAGGAAGCCGCCGGCGACGCCTCCCACCGCGTAGGCGGTGATGGTGGCCGCGTAGGCCGCGTTTCCGGCGCCTCCCGCCCGGAGACCGTCCGTCACGTGGATGACGAGGGTGGCGATGAGGGCGCCCATGCCGATGTTGCAGAGGGTCGTGGCGGTGCAGAGCCATCGCAGGGTCCGGTCCCGCCGGAGGGTGGCGAGCCCTTCGGCCATCTCCCTGCGGAGGGTGGATCCGGCGGGGCGGGGCGGCCGCTCGGGGGCCCCGGTCCGCAGGGAGGCGATGAGGAGCGCGGCCAGGGCGTAGGTGGCGGCGTCCGCCACGTACGGCACGGCGTCCCCGGCGAGGAGCAGGGCGGGCACCAGGGGTGCGGCGAGGAGGCCTCCGGCGAACTGCTGGCCGGTCATCAGACGGGCGTTGGCCGCGGCCAGGGCCTCGGTGGGGACGAGGGCGGGGAGGAGCGCGGTGGCCGCGTTGTCGAAGAGGGTCTGCAGGGTGGTGAGGGCGAAGGCGAGGACGAGCAGCAGGGCGATCGTGGCGTGCCCGAGCACGACGGCGAGGGCGAACGCGGCCATGAGCGCGCCACGGGCGAGGTCGACGGCCCACATGGCCCGCCGCTGGTCGACCCGGTCGGCGACGGCTCCGCCGAGGAGTCCGAAGAGCAGCCAGGGCAGGAAGCCGCAGGCGGTGACGGAGGCGATGAGGAGGGGATCGTCGGTGAGCGAGGCGGCGAGCAGCGGCAGGGCGGCCGTACGCAGCGAGTCACCGAACCGGGAGACGACGGCGGCCGTCCAGAGCCGTCCGAAGCCGCCGCGCCACTCGGGTACGGCACCCGCCCCCACTGTTTCCGTCGCCGTCACGGCGCCCCCCTGCGTCGGTGATCCCTGCTCGACCGACCGTAGAGGACGCCACTGACAACGCCGGTCCGACAGCCGTTCGACGGGTCATCCGTCCCCACGACGACGGCCACATGGCGACGACCGCCCGACGACGGCCATGCGGAGACGGCGAACGGGCTTTGTCCGCGAACCTCGTTCGCAGGCAAAGCCCGTTCGTCATCTCGTCACACCATGCGCTCAGATCTCGCCGCGCAGTTTGGCCAGCGCCTCGGCGAGGATCGCCTCACCGTCCGCGTCGCTGCGCCGCTCCCGCACATAGGCGAGGTGGGTCTTGTACGGCTCCGTGCGCGGCGGGTCCGGCGGGTTGTCCCGATCCTGACCGGCCGGGAAGCCGCAGCGCGGGCAGTCCCAGGTCTCCGGGACCGCCGCCTCGCTGGCGAAGCTCGGCTGCGTCTCGTGCCCGTTCGAGCACCAGAAGGAGATGCGGGCGCGCGGCGCCGATTCGCCCCGCTCGGCCTCGCCCATCGGCCCCGCTCCGACCCGGCTTCCCCGGATCGCGTTGCCACTTGCCACGGTCGTAACTCCCTGCGTGATGGTGCTCGAAGATGCCCCAGTCTACGTAAGGCCCAACGCGCGTCCAGTGTTCGGAGTTACCCGTCCAACTTCATCAGCAGACCAAGTACCACAATGCAGGCGAACCAGAGCAGACCGACCACAACCGTGATCCGGTCCAGGTTGCGCTCGGCGACCGAGGAGCCACCGACGGACGACTGCATGCCGCCACCGAACATGTCGGAGAGACCGCCGCCCTTTCCCTTGTGCATCAGTACGAGCAGCATGAGCAGCCCGCTGAAGACGAGCAGGGCGATCGAGAACCCCATAACCACGGCTGGACCAACTTCCTCGGACTTATACGGACGGGGGCCGGGCACCTGCCCGACCCCCGCTAGGGTACGACGTAACTCCGCTACCGCATACTCACTGGTCGCGGAAGCGCACGATCTTGACGAACTCGTCGGCGTCCAGCGCCGCGCCGCCCACCAGGGCGCCGTCGACGTCCGGCTGCGCCATGATCGCGGCCACGTTTCCGGCCTTCACCGAGCCGCCGTACTGGATGCGGACCTTGTCGGCCAGCTCCTGCGAGTACAGCTCCGCGAGACGGCCGCGGATCGCCCCGCAGACCTCCTGCGCGTCCTCGGGGGTGGCGACCTCGCCGGTGCCGATGGCCCACACCGGCTCGTACGCGATCACGATCGTCTCGGCCTGCTCGGCCGGGACGTCCTTCAGGCCGCCGTCGAGCTGGGCGAGCGTGTACTCGACCTGCTGACCGGCCTTGCGGATGTCCAGGCCCTCGCCCACGCAGAGGATCGGGGTCACGCCGTGCCGGAAGGCGGCCTTCACCTTGGCGTTGCAGACCTCGTCGTTCTCGGCGTGGTACTGACGGCGCTCGGAGTGGCCGACGGCCACGTAGGCGCTCTTGAACTTGGACAGCATCAGGCCCGAGATCTCACCGGTGTAGGCACCGGAGTCGTGCTCCGAGATGTCCTGCGCGCCGTACTTGATCTTGAGCTTGTCGCCGTCGACCAGGGTCTGGACGGACCGCAGGTCGGTGAAGGGGACCAGGACCGCGACCTCACAGGCGTCGTAGTCCTTGTCGGTCAGGGCGAAGGCAAGCTTCTGGACGTGGGCGATGGCCTCAAGGTGGTTGAGGTTCATCTTCCAGTTGCCCGCCATCAGCGGGGTACGAGTACTCATGGAAAGGTCAGTCCTCCAGTGCGGCGAGGCCGGGAAGCGTCTTGCCCTCGAGGTACTCGAGGGAGGCGCCGCCGCCGGTCGAAATGTGGCCGAATGCCTTCTCGTCGAAGCCCAGGATGCGCACGGCGGCGGCGGAGTCGCCACCACCGACCACCGTGAAGGCCGAGGAGTCGACGAGCGCCTGGGCGACGGCCCGGGTGCCCTCGGCGTAGTCGGGGTGCTCGAAGACGCCCATCGGGCCGTTCCAGAAGACGGTGGCCGCGTCGGCGAGCTTCGAGGCGTAGAGCTTACGGGTCTCGGGACCGATGTCCAGACCCATCCGGTCGGCCGGGACGGCGTCCGCGGCGACCGTTCCCGGGTGGGCCGGGGCCTTGGTCTTCATGTCCGGGAACTCGGACGAGACCAGCACGTCGACGGGGAGCACGAACTCCACGCCTCGCTCCTTCGCGCGCGCCAGGTACTCCTGGACCACCGGGATCTGGTCCTCCTGGAGCAACGAGGTGCCGACCTCGTGGCCCTGGGCCTTGAGGAAGGTGAAGACCATGCCGCCGCCGACGAGGATGCGGTCGGCCTTCTCCAGGAGGTGGTCGATCACGCCGAGCTTGTCGGAGACCTTGGAACCGCCGAGCACGACCACGTACGGCCGCCGGACGTCGTCCGTGAGCTTCCTCAGGACGCCGACCTCGGTGGCGATGAGGTAGCCCGCGGAGTGCGGAAGGCGCGCCGGAAGGTCGAAGACCGAGGCGTGCTTGCGGTGCACGGCGCCGAAGCCGTCGCCGACGTAGACGTCGGCGAGCGCGGCGAGCAGGTCCGCGAAGGCGCCGCGCTCGGCGTCGTCCTTCGAGGTCTCGCCGGCGTTGAACCGGAGGTTCTCGATCACGGCGACCTGGCCGTCGGCGAGGCCGGCGACGGTGGCGGTGGCGGACTCGCCGACCGTGTCGGTCGCGAACGCCACCTCGGCACCGAGCAGTTCGCCGAGGCGCGCGGCGGCCGGGGCGAGCGAGAACGCCGGGTCCGGGGCGCCCTTGGGGCGGCCCAGGTGCGAGGCGACCACGACGCGGGCGCCGGCATCGGCGAGCGCCTTCACCGTGGGGACGACGGCGCGGATGCGGCCGTCGTCGGTGATGGTCGTGCCGTCGAGGGGCACGTTGAGGTCGGCGCGGACGAACACGCGCTTGCCTTCGACGCCCTCTTGGAGAAGCTCGTCGATCGTCTTCATCTGTTAACTGACTCCTTGGTACGCGGTG
Source organism: Streptomyces sp. NBC_00094 (assembly GCF_026343125.1). Taxonomy (NCBI): domain Bacteria; kingdom Bacillati; phylum Actinomycetota; class Actinomycetes; order Kitasatosporales; family Streptomycetaceae; genus Streptomyces; species Streptomyces sp. NBC_00094. Next base: position 1,907,554 of record NZ_JAPEMB010000001.1, read on the forward strand.
GAGCACACAAACAGGGCTCGTACAGCGCGGCATTGCGCTGCCCGAGCCCTGCTCACATCGAAAGCCTGCCCTGAAGTTTAGAGCTGGCCGCCGACGAAGACGGTGAGGTCGACGAGACGGTTGGAGTAACCCCACTCGTTGTCGTACCAACCCAGGATCTTCACCGTGTTGCCTTCCTGGACCATGGTCAGGGAGGCGTCGAAGGTGCAGGAGGCCGGGTCGCCCACGATGTCCGAGGACACGATCTGGTCCTCGGTGTAGTACAGGATGCCCTTGAGGTCGCCGTCGTCGGCGGCCTTCTTGAACGCGGCGTTGACCTCGTCCTTGGTGACCTCGCGGTCCAGGGTCACGACCAGGTCGGTGGCGGAACCGGTCGGGACCGGGACGCGCATCGCGATGCCGTCGAGCTTGCCCTTGAGCTGCGGGAGGACCAGGGCGGTGGCCTTGGCGGCACCCGTCGTGGTCGGGATGATGTTCTCCGCGGCGGCGCGGGCGCGGCGCAGGTCGGAGTGCGGGAAGTCCAGGATGCGCTGGTCGTTGGTGTACGCGTGGACCGTGGTCATCAGGCCCTTGACGATGCCGAAGTTCTCGTCGAGAACCTTGGCCATCGGCGCCACACAGTTGGTCGTGCAGGACGCGTTCGAGATGACGTGGTGCTGCGCCGCGTCGTACTTGTCCTGGTTGACGCCCATCACGATGGTGATGTCCTCGTCCTTGGCCGGAGCCGAGATGAGGACCTTCTTGGCGCCGCCGGCGATGTGCTTCGCGGCGTCGGCCTTCTTGGTGAAGATGCCGGTCGACTCGATGACGATGTCGACGCCGAGCTCGCCCCAGGGGATGTCGGCCGGGTTGCGCTCGGAGAGCACCTTGATGGTGCGGCCGTCGACGGTGATGGTGTCGGCGGTGTGGGTGACCTCGGCCTTGAGGCGTCCCAGGATGGTGTCGTACTTCAGAAGGTGCGCGGTGGTCGCGGTGTCACCCAGGTCGTTGACAGCCACGATCTCGATGTCAGCACCCTGTTCAAGGAGCGCGCGGAAGTAGTTCCGGCCGATGCGGCCAAAGCCGTTGATGCCTACGCGGATCGTCACGAACCGATCTCCTCGTTAGGTACGCCGGTGCGTTCGACGCCGGCGAGATTTTTGTTTTTAGGGATGTCCCCGACCGCTTACGACCCTACCTCTCCAGGACCCACTGAGTGACATCGACCGCAACCGTACGAGCCCGGAAAGTGAGGGAAAACGGCTGACGGCCCGTACCTACCAACGGGTACGGGCCGTCCTGGGACCTTTGTCCCCACTACTCTCCGTCAGCTCCGGAGCACCGCGAGGGCGCGCCCGAGGAGCCGTCCCCGCTCGGTCGCGCCGGGTACGTGCTCCAGGCCGTAGCCGAGGAGGACGGTGTCCCGTGTGGTGACCGCGGCCTGCGAGTGGAAGAGCGCGGGGGAGCGCTTCCAGTCCGTGGCGTTGCCGGGGCTGCCGGCCGGCGGGCCCGGTACGGACCACGCGCCGAGGTCGGTCTCGAAGCCCTCCGCCTCGGTGGTGGAGCCGATGACGAGCCGGGTGTCGTCGACGAAGGCGCCCGTCTCTCCCGAGCCGGGGTCGGAGACGTACGAGATCGAGAGCTCGACCTGCTTGCCCGCCCACGCGCTCAGGTCGACGGAGGCCTGCCGCCAGCCGTTGGAGGGGCCGGTGAAGGCGTTCCAGGAGCCGGTGGTGCCGGTGGCGGCGCAGCTCTCCTCGCCGACGGTGAGGTAGTGGGAGAGGAAGGGGTGGCCGCGGACGTAGTAGCCCTCGCCGCAGTCGGCCGGGGGTGCGGTGGAGGTGCCGCCGTTGAGGTCGGGGAGCGTCGTCCAGTCGTCCTGGCCGACGGTGTGGGCCTCGACGACGACGTTGTCGTAGCCGGGCTCGGTGTCGTAGCTGATCCGGAAGTCGAGGCGCGGGGCTGCCGCGGCGCCGACGCCGGTGAGGTCGACGGTCCTGCCGATCCGGGCCCAGGTGTCGTCGGCGTGCCTGACGGCCGCGAAGGTCGCGCCCTCGGCGGGCTCGAAGGGGGTGCGGATGCCGGGGTAGTCACCGGCGGAGGAGCTGCTCGCGAACTGCGGGAACTCCCCCGGCTTCAGGGTGTCCGAGGTGACGGTGTACGCGCCGGCGTTGTCGAGCGGGTTGTCGGCGGCGCCGCCGAGGGTCGCCCCGACGCCCGCGAAGGCACCGCTGCCGGCGAAGGCGGGCGGCTGCCCGAGGGCGGCCCGGTGGTAGGCGCCGAGGTAGTACTGGGCGAAGTCGTTGGTCTCGGCGCGGCCGACCTCGGTGAGTCCGCCGGACTTCTCGCCGGCGTTGATCAGCTTGCCGCCCTCGTTGAGGTAGGCGCGGACGGCGAGCTGGGTGTCCCCGGAGGGCCGCTCGGCGCCGGTGTACCAGACGACGGTACGGAAGTGGGAGAGCACGCCGAGCGCGTCCGGGGTGCCCTGGGTGGCGACGTCCCAGACGGCTGCGGAGCGGCCGTTGTCGGCGAGCGCCTTCACGTACGCGGCGGTGTGCCGTGCCGCGGTGGTGCCGCCCTCGTCGGCGAGGACGAGTACGTCGCCGCGGGGGCGCTCGGCGACGGTGTAGGTGAACGGGGCGGAGGCGGTGGCCCTGCCCTCGCGGGTGCGGGCGGTGAACCGGACCTCGACGGTGTCGCCGGGCCGGGCGCCCTCGACCTCCGCGCGGTACTCGTCGAAGTAGAGGTTGTCGTCCCCGCCGAAGGTCTCGCCGCCCTTCCAGGCGTCGAGCTCCTCGCGGTGGGTGCGGCCGCCGTTGATCCGGTACGTGAGGGTCTTGTCGCGCAGGGACTTGCGCGCGATGACGGCGACCTCCTGCTCGCCGCCGCGGGCGTAGGAGGTGGGGAAGGCGGCCGGGGTGAAGTCGGGGGCCTCGGTGCCGACCGGGGAGACGGGCCGGTCGGGGCGGGCGGCGCTCTCGGCGACGGCGAGCGCGAACGGGATGTTCTTGGCGAACTCGGCCTGGATCAGCTTCTCGTCGTCCGGGAAGGTGAAGACGGAGGCGCAGTCGCCCGGGTTCCAGGCGTCGTTCGGGTCGACCCGGGAGGCGGTGGAGCAGGTCGACATCTCCGGGGTGAACATCTGCATCCCGTTGACGTTGGCGGCGTGTCCGTCGGCCTCGCCGTTGGTGATGTACAGCTCCGAGGAGACCTGCGGCCGGTAGCCGGGCACGGCGGACTTCTGCGGGGTTCCGGCGAGCGCCTTGAGGGCGACGTCGTCGGGGGTGTCGGTGGCGACCTGCCAGCCGACGCCGTACAGCAGGAGCTGGGCGGCCGAGTGGTAGTTGATGCCGTACGAGAAGCCGATCCGCTTCTGGAAGGCGTCCAGGGCCTTGGTCTCGGGCTCCGACATGGGGCCGGTGCCGCGGAAGGTCTCGTCGGCCGGGTCGGGGGACGAGCCCTCGTTGTCGTAGCCCCACTTGTAGGCGAAGTTGCGGTTGAGGTCGACGCCGTCGCCCGGCGCGATCCGCCCGTCGCCGTCGTTGTCGCGGAGGTTCTTGCGCCACTGCCGGTTGTCGGGGTCGGCGTGGGTGAAGTCGTAGCCGTCCGGGTTGGCGGAGAGCACGAACCACAGCTCGGTGGAGTCGACGATCCGGGTGATCCGCTCGTCCTTGCCGTAGCCGTCGAGGTAGTGGTGGAGCAGCCGCCGGGTCATCTCGGGGGTGATCCACTCGCGCGCGTGCTGGTTGGACAGGTACAGCGTGGCGGGCTTCGAGCCGTCCTTGACGCGGCCTGCGCCCTTGCTGACCTTGAGGGCGAGGATGTCCTGGCCCTTGAGGGTCTTGCCGATCGAGACGACCTTGGTGATCCCGGGATGGGCCCGGGCGGTGTCGAGGAGCTCCTGCTTGAGGCCGTCCGGGCCGCCGTACGGGCGGAAGACGCCGTCCCCCGCCGCCGCGACCCGCTGCTCGGCCCGCTCGGTCAGGGTGTGCCGGGAGAGTGTGACGCCCTGGCCGCGCAGTCGCCCGGCCTGCCGGTCGGTGAGGAAGAGCTCGACCGTCGCGGAGCCCTCGTCGGGCACCTGCTCGGTCATCTCGTGGGCGTCGGCCCCGGCGTCGAGGAGCAGCGGAACCTGCTCCTCGGTGACCTGGGCGCGCCATACGGAGAGGGCGTCGCCGCCGTCCCGGTCCGCGGGCTGTGCTCCGGCGACGGGTGCCGCCGCCACTCCCGCGATCAGCAGTGAAGCCGCGGCGAGGATCGATCTCGCTCTGCGTCCCATGAGCCCCCCTTGCTGTTGCCTGCCACGAAGGTGAACAGACGCCAGGCTCATGGGCGTCCATGGGCCTGTCAAGGGTGCCTCGCGGGTGGACGAAAAAGCTGCCGGTGCCTCAGAAGGGCACCGGCAGCGTGGAGTTCGAGCTTCCGTACGGGTCAGCCGACGAGGCTGTCGTCGAGCTCCTCCGTCAGGTTGGACTCGGTCCCGGGAATCCCCAGGTCCTGCGCCCGCTTGTCGGCCATCGCGAGGAGCCGGCGGATCCGCCCGGCCACCGCGTCCTTGGTCAGCGGCGGGTCGGCGAGCGCGCCCAGCTCCTCCAGGGAGGCCTGCTTGTGCTCCATGCGGAGCCGGCCGGCTGCGGCGAGGTGCTCGGGCACCTCCTCGGCGAGGATCTCCAGGGCGCGCTGCACCCGGGCCCCCGCGGCGACCGCGGCCCGCGCCGAGCGGCGCAGGTTGGCGTCGTCGAAATTGGCCAGGCGGTTGGCGGTGGCGCGGACCTCGCGCCGCATCCGCCGCTCCTCCCAGGCGAGCACCGACTCATGGGCGCCGAGCCGGGTGAGGAGGGCGCCGATGGCGTCGCCGTCGCGGACGACGACCCGGTCCACACCCCGTACCTCGCGGGCCTTCGCGGCGATGGAGAGCCGACGGGCCGCGCCGACCAGGGCGAGAGCCGCCTCCGGTCCCGGGCAGGTGACCTCAAGGGAAGAGGACCGGCCGGGCTCGGTCAGCGAGCCGTGGGCCAGGAAGGCGCCCCGCCAGGCCGCCTCCGCGTCACAGGTCGCGCCCGAGACCACCTGCGGGGGAAGACCGCGGATGGGCCGCCCCCGGCCGTCCACGAGGCCCGTCTGCCGGGCCAGCTGGTCGCCTCCGGCCACCACGCGCACCACGAAACGCGAGCCGCGCCGCAGCCCGCCGGGGGCCATCACGATCAGTTCGGAACTGTGTCCGAAGATTTCCAGAATATCCCGCTTCAGGCGGCGTGCCGCCATCGCCGTGTCCAACTCCGCTTCGATCACGATGCGGCCGCTCACCAGGTGCAGCCCGCCCGCGAACCGCAGGATCGACGAGACCTCTGCCTTCCTGCAGCAGGTCCGGGTGACGGGAAGCCGGGAGATCTCGTCTTTCACCGCTGCCGTCATCGCCATGGGCCGATCCTTCCATGCATCCGAAAAATACGGTCGTACGCGGCGGCCAACAGCTCCGGGTCATGCTTCGCGGAGCCGTCGGGCCCGGCCACCGGCGCCAGCTCGACCGCGGCACCGAGCCGCTTGGCGGCATCGGCGAGGGACTCGCGATCGGGCACGGCAGCCTCGTCGGCGAGCACCACGTCCAGGGCGAGTTTAGGGGCGTGTCGTCCCAAAACCTCCAAATGACGCTGCGGAGAGAAGCCCTCTGTTTCTCCGGGTTGCGGCGCCAGGTTCAGCGAGAGCACCTTCCGGGCCTTCGTCTCGGCGAGGGCGTCGAGGAGTTCGGGGACGAGAAGGTGCGGAATCACCGAGGAGAACCAGGAGCCGGGACCCAGGACGACCCAGTCCGCGTCGAGCACCGCGGCGACGGCCTCGGGCACGGCCGGCGGGTCGTGCGGCACGAGGTGCACCGACTGCACCTCACCCGGGGTGAGCGCCACCGTCGCCTGACCGCACACGGTGTCCACGTCGTCCGGGCGCTCCGGGTCATGCCCCTTGACCAGGGCCTGGAGCTCCAGCGGTACGGCGGACATGGGCAGCACCCGGCCCTGGGCGCCGAGCAGCCTGCCCACCAGGTCCAGGGCCTGCACGGGGTCGCCGAGCTGCTCCCAGAGGGCGACGATCAGCAGGTTGCCGACGGCGTGGCCGTGCATCTCCCCCTTGGACTGGAAGCGGTGCTGGATCACCCGGGCCCAGGTCTGGCCCCAGTCGTCGTCCCCGCAGAGCGCGGCGAGCGCCTTGCGCAGGTCACCGGGGGGCAGCACGCCGAGCTCCTCCCGGAGCCGGCCGCTGGATCCCCCGTCGTCGGCGACGGTGACGACGGCGGTGAGGTCGCCGGTGATCCGGCGGAGGGCCGCCAGGGAGGCCGACAGGCCCATACCGCCGCCCAGCGCGACGACCTTCGGCTGGGTGCCCCGCCTGCGGAGCGTGCGCCGCACCGACAGGGTGGAGGCGCGACGACGGTACGGCTTCACTCGCGCCCCATGTCCCGGTGCACGACGACGGTCTCGACCCCTTCGGCGGCGATGCGGGCGGCGAGCCGCTCGGCGGTGGCGACCGAACGGTGCTTGCCGCCGGTGCAGCCCACGGCGATGGTCACGTACCGCTTGCCCTCGCGGCGGTAGCCCGCGGCGATCAGCTGGAGCAGCTCCGTGTAGCGGTCCAGGAACTCCTTGGCGCCCGGCTGGTTGTAGACGTAGTTCGACACCTCCTCGTTGAGGCCGGTGAAGGGGCGCAGCTCGGGGACCCAGTGCGGGTTCGGCAGGAAGCGCATGTCGACGACGAGGTCGGCGTCGACGGGCAGGCCGTACTTGAAGCCGAAGGACATGACGGTGGCCCGGAGCTCGGGCTCCTCGTCGCCGGCGAACTGGGCGTCCATCTTGGCGCGCAGCTCGTGCACGTTGAGGCTGGAGGTGTCGATGACGAGGTCGGCGTCGCCGCGCAGCTCGCGCAGGAGGTCGCGCTCGGCGGCGATGCCGTCGGTGATCCGGCCGTCGCCCTGGAGGGGGTGCGGTCTGCGGACCGACTCGAAGCGCCGGACGAGGGCGTCGTCGGACGACTCCAGGAAGACGATCCGGCGGGTGACCTGCTTGGAGTCCAGGTCGGCGAGGGACTCCCTGAGGTTGTCGAAGAACTGCCGGCCGCGGACGTCGACGACGACGGCGATCCGGGCGACGTTCCCCTGGGAGCGGGCGCCGAGCTCCACCATGGTCGGGATCAGCGCGGGCGGCAGGTTGTCCACGACGAACCAGCCGAGGTCCTCCAGACACTTGGCCGCGGTGGACCGGCCGGCTCCTGACATGCCGGAGATGATCACCAGCTCGGGAATGGCCGCCTCGGCGCCGTTGTCGCCGGGGGTCTCCTTCGTGCCCGTACTCACGTGTCCTGCTCCGTCTCGGTCGTGCTCGTCGTGCTGGTCGCTCTGGTCCTGCTGGTCCTGCTGGTCGCTCTCGTCACGCTGGTCGTCGTGCTGCTCGTGCGCGGTCATGCCGTGCCGCCCCCGTCGTCTTCCATGATCTCTCCTGTCGCCGTGTTCACGGCGGGTGCGGCCGGGGCCGCCTGGGCGAGGGCCACGACGACCGCCTCCGCGGTCTTCCGGCCCATGCCGGGGACCTCGCAGATCTGCTCGATTGTCGCCTGTCGAAGCCGTTTCACCGAGCCGAAATGCTTGATCAACGACTGTTTCCGGGTGTCGCCCAGGCCCGGGACCGCGTCCAAGGGGCTGGTCCGGATGCGTTTCGTCCGCTTGGAGCGCTGGTAGCGGATCGCGAAGTCGTGAGCCGTGTCACGTACCCGCTGGAGAAGATAGAGGCCCTCGCTGGAGCGGGGCAGCACCACCGGGTCGTCGTCGCCGGGGAGCCAGACCTCCTCCAGGCGCTTGGCGAGTCCGCAGACCGCGATGTCGTCGATGCCGAGCTCGTCGAGCGCGCGCCGGGCGGCGGCGACCTGCGGCTGCCCGCCGTCGACCACGACGAGCTGGGGCGGGTACGCGAAGCGCCTGGGCCGCCCGTCGTCCTCGGCGAGGACCCCCGCGAGGACCTCGCCCTCGGGCTCCGTCCCGTCCGGCCACTCGCCGGTCTTCTCCTTCTCGGCGAGGTAGCGCTTGAACCGCCGGCTGATCACCTCGTGCATCGAGCGGACGTCGTCCTGGCCCTCGAAGCCCTTGATCTGGAAGCGGCGGTACTCGCTCTTCCTGGGCAGCCCGTCCTCGAAGACGACCATCGAGGCCACGACGTCCTCGCCCTGGAGGTGCGAGATGTCGAAGCACTCGATCCGCAGCGGCGCCGAGTCCAGGTCCAGGGCCTCGGCGATCTCCTCCAGGGCCCGGGAGCGGGTGGTCAGGTCGCTGGCGCGCTTGGTCTTGTGCAGGACGAGTGCCTGCTGCGCGTTGCGCGCGACCGTCTCCATCAGGTCCTTCTTGTCGCCGCGCTGCGGGATCCGCAGCGAGACGTTGGACCCGCGCCGGCCGGCGAGCCACGCGGTGACGGCCTCGGCGTCCTCCGGCAGCGCCGGGACCAGGACCTCCTTGGGGACGGTGTCGCCGCTCTCCTCCCCGTACAGCTGCTGGATCGCGTGCTCGACGAGCCCGGCCGTGTCGACGGCCTCGACCTTGTCGGTGACCCAGCCGCGCTGGCCGCGCACGCGCCCGCCGCGCACGTGGAAGATCTGGACGGCCGCCTCCAGCTCGTCCTCGGCGAGGGCGATCAGGTCGGCGTCGGTGGCGTCGGCCAGGACGACCGCGCTCTTCTCCATCGCCCGGCGCAGGGCCTCTATGTCGTCACGGAGCCGGGCGGCCTTCTCGTACTCCATGTCCTCGGCCGCCAGCATCATCTGCTTCTCCAGGCGGCGGATGTACGTGCCGGTGCGGCCGGCCATGAAGTCGCAGAACTCCTCGGCCAGTTCGCGGTGCTCCTCGGGCGTGACCCGGGCGACGCAGGGCGCCGAGCACTTGCCGATGTAGCCGAGGAGACAGGGGCGGCCCGCCGAGGCCGCGTTCCGGAAGACGCCGGCCGAGCACGTGCGCACGGGGAAGACCCGCAGCATCAGGTCGACGGTCTCGCGGATCGCCCACGCGTGCGCGTACGGCCCGAAGTAGCGCACGCCCTTCTTCTTGTGGCCCCGCAGGACCTGGACGCGCGGGAACTCCTCGTTCAGCGTGACCGCGAGGTACGGATAGCTCTTGTCGTCCCGGTACTTGACGTTGAACCGGGGGTCGTACTCCTTGATCCAGGAGTACTCCAGCTGGAGCGCCTCGACCTCGGTCGAGACGACCGTCCACTCCACGGAGGCGGCGGTGGTCACCATCGTGGCCGTGCGCGGGTGCAGACTCACGAGCGGCTGGAAGTAGTTGGCCAGCCGCTGCCGCAGGGATTTCGCCTTCCCCACGTAGATCACCCGACGGTGCTCGTCGCGGAATTTGTAGACCCCCGGCGAGTCGGGGATCTGCCCCGGCTTGGGGCGGTAGCTGGAGGGGTCTGCCATGGTCCCCACCCTACTGGCGGGGACCGACACTCCGGTCTCGCGCACGCGTCGGCGAAGCGAGGCGTGGACGGCCCCGGCCCCGCCATCCCGTCGCGGGTGGCGGGGCGGGGTGGTCCGGCCGGCGGCGGCCGGGCTCAGCCCTCCCGGGCGACGCGGCGCCGACGTATCGCCGCCGTGGCCGCGAGGGCGAGGGCCAGGACCGCGCCGGCGCCCGCCGCGGTGGACGCCACGGTGACGGCGGGCTCCTCGTGAGGCGCGGGCGCCGGTGCGGAGGCCTGCGGGGCGTAGCCGCCGGCCGCGCCCTTCTTCGCGTACGCGGAGCCGGGGAGCTTGTCCCCGTACGCCTTCGCGACCCGCTCCCGGTACCCGGCCAGGCTCGTCCCGTTCTTCCCGACGGCCCGCACCGCGTCCTCGTCCAGCGGCAGCACCTTCGTGCCCTTCTGGACGTACCAGGCGTCGATCTGCGGCTCCCGGAAGACGAGGCCGCCGGGCAGCACGCGTCCGCCCTGCTCGGCGTACCGGATCTCGTCGTCGCCGGTGGCGATGTTCACCACCTGCCAGCCGCCCGGCTGCTTCACCGTCCACAGCGAGGCCTTCTGACCGTCCGAGGCCACGGCCCGGCTCGCCCGGAACTCGACGCGGGCGACCGGCGCCCCCGCCTTCCCGGCGACGAAGTCCGGGGAGAGGATCCGTACCGGCACGGACCCGCCCTCGACGCGCGGGGCGGCCGCCGAGCGGGCGAGCGCCCCGTCGCGGGCGAAGAACCGGGACAGGGTGTCCAGGGTCTGCGGTGCGGAGGCAGCCTGTTCGGGGGTCGGCGCGGGCGGCAGGCCCTCCGCGGCGGCGGCCGGGAGCGCCCCGAGGGCGACGAGGGCGGCGGTGGTCAGGAGACCGGCGCCGATGGCACGTCCGTTCATCGTCGTCACGCCCCGATCCGGTAGAGCGAGTGGGTCCAGGAGAAGGAGTTGTTGTTGACGTACCAGGCGTGCGAGGCCCAGTTGTAGCGGTCGCTTGAGGGCCAGGGGTCGCCCCAGTAGACCCAGCTGCCGGCGTCGTCGTAGCCGTAGATCACGTGCATGTGGCCGCCGCCGCTCGACCACTGGATCCGGGTCTCGATCGGCCGGTCGGCGTTGACCTCGGTCTGGACGGTCGAGTAGCGCAGCCAGCCGTTGACGTACGAGCCGGGGCTGATGCCGGCCCAGCTCAGTCCGGTCTGGACGTTGCCGAGCGTGGCCTGGTTGTTGGGGCAGTCGTAGCCCTGCTGGCGGTTGAAGGCGGCGTTGCAGAACTGGTTCTGGCTGTAGTTGCGTCCGAACCAGGTCGCGATGGTGTTGCCGCCCGCGGCCCAGCACCAGTTGGTCTTCTGCTGTGCCTGCATGGTGATGTCGAGCTGCTTGTAGCCGAGGGTGGAGACGTCCTCACCGGCCGGCGCGGCGGACGCCGACGTGGTGGGGACGAGGAAGAGGGCGGCTGCGGCGAGTGCCGCGAGGGACAGTCTTCTGCTGAGCATCGCGTTCCTCCCATGAAGGGGGGTGTGGGGATGTGGGGAGTGGAGGAGCGCGTCCGGACGCTGGTCAGGAGCATCTGCCGTTGTCGGGAGCGGGTCAACACGCTTCAATGCGGGGTGACATCGGACTGTGAACGGTGTGACCCGGGTGTGAACGGACGCCCTGGGCCCACCTGCCCGCCCACCGCTCGCGGCGCGACGGTCCGCTCCCCCGTCGTGAACGTTCACTGAGGAGTCCTCGTGAGCCACACCGAGGCCGATCTGGTGCAGCTGCTGCACACCGGCCCCTTCCATCTGGCGCTGCGCACCGCGCTCGCCGTGCGAGGACTGCCTCTCCAGCGGGTCCAGCACCATCTCGCGCACCGGGGCATCAGGGTCGGGGTGACGAGTCTGAGCTACTGGCAGCAGGGTGCCCGCCGCCCGCAGCGGCCGGAGTCCCTGAAGGCCGTGCGCGCCCTGGAGGAGGTGCTCCAGCTGCCCGGGAACTCGCTCCTCCGGCTCCTGTCGGAGGACGCGGCGGGCCGGGCCGACGTGGAGCGGCCGGCGGGCCGTTCGTACCGCTCACTGGTGGAGGCGTCCGGCTCCGTCGAGGAGCTGCTCGCGGAGCTGGAGTCCCCGGCGGACGGCGGGCTGCACACGGTGGGGCACCACGAGCGGGTACGGATCGGGGCGGGGCGGGAGCTGGTGGGGCGCGAGTCGCAGCACGTCGTGCGGGCGCACCGGGACGGCGTCGACCGCTATCTGGCCATCCACCACGGGGATCCGGGTTGCGACCCGTCCCTGGTGGCGGTGCGGGCCGTGGAGAACTGCCGTACCGGACGGATCCGGTGGCACGCCGGGACGGGGGTGATGGTCGCGGAGCTGCTCTTCGACGCGCGGCTGCGGGCCGGGGACACGCATCTGTTCTCGTACGGGTTCGAGGACGGCACGGCGGGTCCGAGCGGGGAGTACGTCCGCGGGTTCAGCTTCGCCGGCGGGCAGTACGTGCTCCAGGTGCACTTCGACGAGGCGGCGCTTCCGGTGCGGTGCCGGCGGTTCGCCCAGACCTCGGCGGGTGCGCCGCGCGGGGGCCGTGCGGAGCTGACCCTGAGCGGCCGGCACCGCACGGTGCACCTCGTGGAGCAGGGGGTGCGCCCGGGGATCCTGGGGATCGACTGGGACTGGTCGTGAGGGTGGACGCCGGCGTCCAGGGCCTGTCGATCAGGCCTCGGGGCCGGCCACCAGCTTGCCGTTCTCGACGCGGACCGGGACCTCGGGGAGCGGGACGGTGGCCGGGCCCTTGAGCGCCTTGCCGGTCGTCACGTCGAAGCGGCTGCCGTGGCAGGGGCAGTTGCCCTCGTTGTCCTCGATCTTGTCGAGGACGCAGCCGGCGTGGGTGCACTGGGCGCTGAACGCCTTGTACTGGCCCTTGGCGGGGCAGCTCACCAGGACCCGCTGCTCGCGGTAGAGCTTGGCGCCGCCGACGGGGACCTCGTCCGGGGCGCCGAGGGTGACCGGGGCGGTCGGGGTCGGGACCTGGGCGTGGCCGAGCTTGGACTCGGTGGAGCAGGCGGCGACTCCCAGCCCGGCGGCGCCGGCGAGGGCGGCACCCTTCAGTACGGTGCGGCGGCTGGACTGGCCGGACATGAGCGCTCCACGGTGGGATCGGGGCAAGGCGTGACCGAACCGACGATACCGGCGGCGCTCCGCGGGCCGTCGCCCGGGCCTGGGCGTGAGGCGGGACCCCTGGTGGGGTCCCGCCTCACGCCAATGCTCAGGCCTTGGAGCTCAGGCCTTGGGCCTCAGGCCTTGCGGGCCCGGCTCGTCGCCTTCTTGGCGGTGGCCTTGGTGACCGCCGCCTTCGTGGCCGTCTTCTTCGCCGGGGTGGCGGCCTTCTTGGCGGGAGCCTTCTTCGCCGCCGCCTTCTTCGCCCCGCGGGCCGCCGGGACGCTCCCGGCGGCGTCGCTGATCCGGTCCGCTCCGAGGACCTCGCGGAGGAACTTGCCGGTGTGGCTGGCCGGGACGGAGGCGACCTCCTCGGGCGTGCCCTCGGCGACGACGAGACCGCCGCCGCTGCCGCCTTCGGGGCCCATGTCGATGAGCCAGTCGGCGGTCTTGATGACATCGAGGTTGTGCTCGATGACGATCACCGAGTTGCCCTTGTCGACCAGACCGGAGAGGACCTTGATCAGCTTCGAGATGTCCTCGAAGTGCAGACCGGTGGTCGGCTCGTCCAGGACGTAGACCGTCCGGCCCGTGGAGCGCTTCTGGAGCTCGGAGGCGAGCTTCACGCGCTGGGCCTCGCCGCCCGAGAGGGTCGGCGCGGACTGCCCGAGGCGGACGTAGCCGAGGCCGACCTCGTTGAGCGTGCGGAGGTGGCGGGCGATGGTCGGGACGGCCTCGAAGAAGTCGAGGGCCTCCTCGATCGGCATGTCCAGGACCTCGGCGATGGACTTGCCCTTGTAGTGGACCTCCAGGGTCTCCCGGTTGTACCGGTCGCCGTGGCAGACCTCGCACGGGACGTAGACGTCCGGGAGGAAGTTCATCTCGATCTTGATCGTGCCGTCGCCGGAGCAGTTCTCGCAGCGACCGCCCTTCACGTTGAAGGAGAACCGGCCGGGCAGGTAGCCCCGGACCTTGGCCTCCATCGTCTCGGCGAAGAGTCTGCGGACGTGGTCGAAGACGCCGGTGTACGTCGCCGGGTTCGACCGCGGGGTGCGGCCGATCGGGGACTGGTCGACGTGCACGACCTTGTCGACGAGGTCGTCGCCGTCCACGCGCGTGTGACGCCCGGGCACCGACTTGGCGCCGTTCAGCTCGCGCGCCAGGTGGGTGTAGAGGATGTCGTTGACCAGGGTCGACTTGCCGGAGCCCGAGACGCCCGTGACGGCCGTGAGGACACCCAGCGGGAAGGAGACGTCGATGTCCCGCAGGTTGTTCTCGCGGGCACCGTGCACCGTGAGCCGGCGCCCGGGGTCCACGGGGCGGCGGATGTCCGGCGTGGGAATCGCCCGGCGGCCGGACAGGTACTGCCCGGTCATCGACTCCTCGTTGGCGAGGAGCTCCTTCAAGGGACCGGAGTGGACGACCTTGCCGCCGTGCTCACCGGCACCGGGGCCGATGTCGACGACCCAGTCCGCGACCTTGATGGTGTCCTCGTCGTGCTCGACGACGATGAGCGTGTTGCCCATGTCCCGGAGCCGGACCAGGGTCTCGATGAGCCGGTGGTTGTCGCGCTGGTGGAGGCCGATGGACGGCTCGTCGAGCACGTACAGCACGCCGACCAGGCCGGAGCCGATCTGGGTGGCGAGCCGGATGCGCTGGGCCTCGCCGCCGGAGAGCGTGCCGGCGGCCCGGTTGAGCGAGAGGTAGTCGAGGCCGACGTCGACGAGGAAGCGCAGTCGCTCGTTGACCTCCTTGAGGACCCGCTCGGCGATCTTCTTGTCGCGGTCGTTCAGCGTGAGCCGGGAGAGGAACTCGGCGCAGTCGCTGATGGACATCGCGGAGACCTCGGCGATGGACCGGTCCATGACCGTGACCGCGAGGACGATCGGCTTGAGGCGGGTGCCCTCACAGGTGGGGCAGTGCACCTCGCGCATGTAGCCCTCGAAGCGCTCGCGGCTGGAGTCGCTCTCGGCCTCGCTGTGCCGCCGCTTGACGAAGGAGACGGCCCCCTCGAAGGCCGGGGTGGTGTACGCCCGCTCCCGCCCGTACCGGTTGCGGTAGCGGACCTCGACCTGGGTCTTGTGGCCGTACATCAGAGCCTTCTTGGCGCGCTGCGGCAGCCCCGCGTACGGGATGTCCGTGCGGAAGCCGAGGGCCTCGGCGAGGCCGCCGATCAGCCGGCCGAAGTACTCCTTGGTGTGGCCGTGCGACCAGGGGTGGATCGCGCCCTCGTCGAGGGACTTGTCCTCGTCCGGGACGATCAGCTCGGCGTCGACCTCCATGCGCGTGCCGATGCCGGTGCAGTCCGGGCAGGCGCCGAAGGGCGAGTTGAAGGAGAAGGAGCGCGGCTCCAGCTCCTCGAAGGACAGGTCGTCGTACGGGCAGTAGAGGTGCTCCGAGTACATCCGCTCGCGCTCGGGGTCGTCCTCCGGGAGGTCGACGAAGTCGAGCACGACCATGCCGCCGGAGAGCCCGAGCGCGGTCTCGACGGAGTCGGTGAGGCGGCGCTTGGCGCCTTCCTTCACGGTGAGGCGGTCGACGACTACCTCGATCGTGTGCTTTTCCTGCTTCTTCAGCGTCGGCGGTTCGCTCAGCTGTACGGTCACGCCGTCGACCCGGGCGCGGCTGTAGCCCTTGGTCTGGAGGTCGGCGAAGAGGTCGACGAACTCGCCCTTCCGCTCGCGCACGAGCGGGGAGAGGACCTGGAAGCGGCTCCCCTCGGGGAGCTCCAGGACCTTGTCGACGATGGCCTGCGGCGACTGGCGGGAGATCGGCCGGCGGCACTCGGGACAGTGGGGCTTGCCGATGCGGGCGAAGAGCAGGCGGAGGTAGTCGTAGACCTCCGTGATGGTGCCGACCGTCGAGCGCGGGTTGCGCGAGGTCGACTTCTGGTCGATGGAGACGGCGGGCGACAGACCTTCGATGAAGTCGACGTCCGGCTTGTCCATCTGACCGAGGAACTGCCGTGCGTAGGAGGAGAGCGACTCGACGTACCGGCGCTGCCCCTCGGCGAAGATCGTGTCGAACGCGAGGGAGGACTTGCCCGATCCCGAGAGCCCGGTGAAGACGATGAGGGAGTCACGCGGGAGGTCGAGCGAGACGTTCTTGAGGTTGTGCTCGCGAGCGCCACGGACGATGAGACGGTCGGCCACGCCGGTCCGCACCTTTCTTGAGATTGCGGATGTGCCTGACACACCCAACAACCAAGGATGCCGGATGCTTCCGTCGAGCCTATAGCACGCACATTCGATTTCCGGTCTCCTGGAGACCGCTTCACCCGAACGGGTGGCGGCGCTAGGGTCGGCGCCATGATCGACCACGAACGTGATCTTGCCTCCGTGAAAGAAGCGACCGACCGGCTGCTGACCGCTGCCGCCTCCTGGGACAACGCGGCGACGGCCGAGCCGTCACGGCTTCCCGGCTGGACGCGCGGACATGTGCTGGCCCACATCGCGCGTAACGCCGACGCTCTGGTGAACGTCCTCCAGGGCCGCCCCATGTACGCCGACGCCGCGACCCGCGACGCCGACATCGAGCGCGACGCCGGCCGCCCGCTCGCCGTCCATCTCGCCGACGTGCGCGAGAGCGGCGACGCCTTCCAGGCCGCCGGCGCCGAGCCCGCCGACTGGAGCCGTACCGTCGAGCTCCGCAACGGCGTCACCGACAGCGCCTCCCGGATCCCCTTCCGCCGCTGGGTCGAGGTGGCCCTGCACCACGTCGACCTCGGCGTCGGCTACGAGCTGGAGGACCTGCCCGAGGAGTTCGTCCTGCGGGAGATCGACTTCCTCGCGGACCGCTTCACGGGCGGCGCCGGCGTGCCGCCGACCCGGATCGTGGCAGCGGAGGGCACGGGAACCTGGACCACCGGCTCCGCCGAGGACACCGGGACGACCGTGACCGTCACCGGCCCCGCTCCCGAGCTCCTCGGCTGGCTCGCCGGCCGCCGCGACGGCTCCGCCCTCAAGACCGAGGGCGGCCCGCTCCCGGCGCTCCCGCCGCTGTAGCCACCGCAGCAGCCCCCGCGGTGTCGGTACCCGGGGCTAGGCTGAGCCCATGACGTACAGCGGAGTGGTGAAGGTCGGCGGACCGGCGGACGTGCACGAGCTGACGGACCTGATGATCTCGAAGGTCGCGGTCGGCCCGATGGACAACAACGCGTATCTGCTGCGCTGCCGGGCGACCGGCGAGCAGCTGCTGATCGACGCGGCCAACGACGCCGACACGCTGCTCACGCTGATCGGTGACGACGGCATCACGGCCGTCGTCACCACCCACCGGCACGGCGACCACTGGCAGGCCCTGGCCGCGGTCGTCGCCGCGACCGGCGCCCGGACCTACGCAGGGGCGTACGACGCGGAGGGCATCCCGGTCGCCACCGACGTGCCGGTCGAGGACGGCGACACGGTGCGGGTCGGCCGGGTCGAGCTGACCGCCCGTCGGCTCGTCGGGCACACCCCGGGCTCGATCGCCCTCGTCTACGACGACCCGCAGGGCCACCCGCACGTCTTCACCGGCGACTGTCTCTTCCCCGGCGGGGTGGGCAACACCTGGAAGGACCCGGAGGCCTTCGCGAGCCTGGTCCACGACGTGGAGACGAAGCTCTTCGCCGTCCTGCCGGACGAGTCGTGGGTCTACCCGGGCCACGGCAAGGACACCACGCTCGGTGACGAGCGCCCGCACCTCGCGGAGTGGCGCGAGCGCGGCTGGTGACCTGCCGTCGCACCGACAGCGCGCGGCTCACGGGCCGCGCGCTTCCGCACGCCCCCGTAACCGGGACGGCCGCCGGGTAGTTGGCGCCACATGCGCTCCAGTCACTCTCCGTCGCCACCCGCTCCCCCGGCTTCCCCCGCTCAGCCCGCTCAACCCTCGATGACCCGGCTCGCCACCGCCTCGCTCGTCGGCACCGCCATCGAGTTCTTCGACTTCTTCGTCTACGGGACCGCCGCCGCCCTCGTCCTCGGGCCGCTCTTCTTCCCGACCTTCTCCCCGCTCGCCGGGACCCTGGCCGCCTTCGGCACCTTCGCCATCGGCTTCGTCGCCCGCCCGCTGGGCTCGGTCCTCTTCGGGCACGTCGGCGACCGGTACGGCCGCAGGCCGGTCCTCTTCGCCTCGCTGCTCCTGACCGGCTGCGCCACCGTCGCGGTCGGCTGTGTCCCCACGTACGCGACGCTCGGCATCGCCGCCCCCCTGCTCCTGCTCGTCCTCCGCTTCCTCCAGGGCCTGGGGCTGGGCGGCGAATGGGGCGGGGCGGTCCTGCTGACGGCCGAGCACGCGCCGGCGCACCGGCGTGCCCTGTGGGCCAGCTTCCCGCAGATCGGCCCGGCGGTCGGCTTCCTCCTCGCGAACGGGGTGATGCTGGCGCTCACGGCGGGCCTGAGCGACGCGGAGTTCCGTTCCTGGGGCTGGCGGGTGCCGTTCTGGGCGGCGGGGCTGCTCGCGGCGGCGGGGCTGCTGCTGCGCTCCTCCCTGGCGGAGACCCCGCAGTTCGAGGAGCTGGCCGCGTCGGGACGGCGGGCGGGCGCCCCGCTGGCCGAGGTCGTCCGCGACCACTGGCGGCTGGTGCTGCTGACGGCCGGGGCGCTCGCCGTCGGGTACGCGGTGTTCTACACGGTCTCCACCTGGGCCCTCACCTACGGCACCGAGCGGCTCGGGGTGAGCAGCACGGTCATGCTGACCTGCGTCATGGCCGCGGTGGCGGTCAAGGGCGCGGCCACCCCGTTCGTCGCGCTCCTCGCCGACCGCTGGGGCCGCCGTCCGCTGTGCCTGGCGGGGTGCGCGGCGTCCGCGCTCTGGATGTTCCCGATGGTGGCCCTGCTGCACACCGCGCAGCCGCTCCTGATGTTCCTCGGGTTCCTGGGGTCGCTGCTCGCCTTCATCACGATGTTCGCGGTGGTCGCCGCGTACCTCCCGGAGCTCTACGAGCCCCGGGTCCGCTGTACGGGCGCGGCCGTCGGCTACAACCTCGCCGGGGTCCTCGGCGGCGCCCTCACGCCGATCGTCGCCACCACCCTCTCGGACGGCGGCTCGGGCCCGCCGTGGGGCGTCGCGGCCTATCTGACGGTGGTGGCCCTCGTCAGCCTGGGCTGCTTCGCGCTGCTCCCGGAGACCCTGCCGAGCCGCTGCGAGGCGGTGGAGGGCGCGCCCGCCTGACGGCGCGGGAGAACGGCGACGGCCGGCCAGGGGCGGGTGCCCCTGGCCGGCCGTCGCCGTCTGTGACGCGTCAGGCGCCGACGCTGTCCTTCTCGACGCCGTCCGCGTCCTCGACACTCTTGGCGTCGGTGACGCTCTCGGCGGCCTCTCGCTCCGACTGCTTCTTGGAGGCGATCAGGCTGGTGATCGTGGTGACGACCAGGACGCCGCCGATGACCGCCAGCGAGAACCCGATGGAGATCTCCGGGACGTGCACCCCGGACTCGTGCAGGGCGTGCAGGACGAGCTTCACGCCGATGAAGCCGAGGATCACCGACAGGCCGTAGCTGAGGTGGACCAGCTTCTTGAGCAGGCCGCCGATCAGGAAGTACAGCTGCCGCAGGCCCATGAGGGCGAAGGCGTTGGCGGTGAAGACGATGTACGGGTCCTGGGTCAGGCCGAAGATCGCCGGGATGGAGTCCAGGGCGAAGAGGATGTCCGTGGTGCCGATGGCGATCATGACGACCATCAGCGGGGTCAGGACGCGCTTGCCGTTGACGCGGATGAAGAGCTTGGTGCCGTGGTACTTGTCGGCGACGCCGAACCTCTTCTCGACGGACTTGAGGAGACGGTTCTCCTCCCAGTCCTCTTCCTCCTCGTCGGCGCGCGCCTCCTGGATGAGCTTCCAGGCGGTGTAGATCAGGAAGGCGCCGAAGATGTAGAAGACCCACGAGAAGTTCGCGATGACCGCGGCGCCCGCGACGATGAAGATCGTGCGGAGGACCAGGGCGATCACCACGCCCACGAGCAGCACGCGCTGCTGGAGGTG
Organism: Streptomyces sp. NBC_00094; assembly: GCF_026343125.1. NCBI lineage: Bacteria > Bacillati > Actinomycetota > Actinomycetes > Kitasatosporales > Streptomycetaceae > Streptomyces > Streptomyces sp. NBC_00094. The sequence goes on from NZ_JAPEMB010000001.1 coordinate 1,927,086, forward strand.
GGAGGGGACCGAGAACTTCGCCATGATCAGGATGAAGACGAAGAGGTTGTCGACACTGAGCGACTTCTCGGTGACGTAGCCGGCGAAGAACTCCCCGGCCGCCTGGCTGTTGCCGAACACGAGCAGGCCGACTCCGAAGAGCGCGGCGAGCACGACCCAGACGATCGTCCAGATTCCGGCTTCCTTGACCGAGACGTCATGGGGCTTCCGCCCGATGAAGAAGTCGGCTCCGATGAGGGCGACCAGACCGAGAATGGTCAGCACCCACAGGGTCATTGAAACGTCCACTGCGCCTCCGGCGTCGTACGGCTACTTGATCAGCGTCGTCGCTGCCGGAGGTCTCTTCCACCCGAGCGGCTCGCACCGCGACCGGGCCGACGCCCCGGGATCGGATCGATGAGGATCCGTCCGTATTGACGGGTACGCCGCGCATGGGGAGTACTCCCCTCCGCACGGAGAACACTACCCGAAGAACCAAGAGAAGGTAAAGGACAGGGTAAAGGGCCCCCAAAAGAGCAGGTCAGGGCCTCTTTACCGGACGGGCCTCCGCGACCTGCGCGAGGACCTGCCGCAGCACCCTGCTGCCCGGCGGAAGCAGCGGGGGCTCGTACGACCAGGCATGACCGACCCAGGGATCGGCGAGGTGGTCGTCGGGTACGGGGGTGAGGCGCAGCAGCGAGCGCCACAGGGGGTCGAGCACGGGTCCGTACGCGGCCGCGTCCTCCCGGTCGGCCACCATCATCAGATGGACGCCGACGCCGGGGCCCTCGTCGGCGAGGTACCGGAGCCGGGTGACCGCCCGGTCGTCGAAGCCGTGCGGGAAGTCGTGGACGATCAGCAGCTGCCGGGCCGTGTCCAGACCGGGCGGCAGGGCGTCGGCCGCGCCGTTCCGCAGCGCCATCTGCAGCAGGTCGACCCGCTCCGTGAGCTGCTGGAGCACCGCCGAGACCCCGGCCGCGCCCCGGGCCGGCGGAGCGGCGAGCACGCCGGTGTCCACGAGCGGCGCGAGCGCGGCGGCGCCGGCACCCGCCGCGTCGACGACGTGGAGGGCGAACTCCCCCGGCGGGTGGGCCGCGAGCAGCCGGGCCGCGTGCGCGACCGCGCTGTCCAGGGCGAGCCGCCGCAACTCGGTCTCGTCGAGGAGGTCGGCGGCCTCCGAGTGGCCGGCCTTGCTGTCCACCCAGAGCCCGCGCTCCAGCGGGAGCCGGATGAGCATGGGGATCCGCAGGTCGGTGCGCTCGGGCAGGTGGAGGTCGCCCAGCCGCACGGCCATGGCACCCTCCGCCGGAGGCCGGTAGGCGTGCCAGACCGGGTTGTCCCAGCGGGCGTAGGCGGGCGGCAGGGCCGGTTCGACGACCTCGGACTCGACGGCGAGCTGGGCGAGGTCCCGGTCCAGGACCTCCTGGGCCCGCGCCACGAGTTCGTCGTGGCGGGCGCGGGCGGCCGACCGCGCGGCGTCGCCGGCGCCGCCGATCCGGGCGCGGGGGTCGGAGAGCGCCTCGTCGAGCTCCCGGTCGAGCCGGGACTCGGCGAAGTCGCAGGCGGAGCGGTAGGCGGCGGCGGTACGGGCCAGGTCCTCGAACATCCCCCACACCTGGTTGTACAGGCGCTCGTCCATGGACCAGCCGGCCGCGTCCCCGGCGACGGGGACGGGCGGGCCCTGCGGGGGCTGCGAGCCCTGGGACGCCTGCGGGGCCGATACGGGTGCCGGTACGGGTTCCGGTGCCGGGGAGGCGGTACGGCGTCGGGGGTGGGCGTAGTCGATCGGGCCGCCCGCGCTCGGGGCGGACGGAGCGGGCGCCGCCGTCGGGGCGGGGGTCGCCGTCGGGGCGGGGGTCGGGGTGGGTACCGGGCCCGAGGCGGGTGCCGCGTGGCGGGACTCCGCCTCCAGGATCGTCGCCGCCAGATCGGCGGGGCGCTCCAGGCCCTGGTCGCCGAGGAGCGCGGCGAGGCCCCCCTCGTACCCCTGGCCCATGGCACGGACCTTCCAGGCGCCCTGGCGGCGGTACAGCTCCAGGGCGACGACGGCGGACTCGCTTCCGAGCCCGGTGATCGTGTAGCTGGCGATCTCGGCACCGTCCGGTCCCGTGACCGCGACGAAGGGCGCCGCGGCCGTACCGAAGGAGGCGGGTCCGCCGGAGCCCACGGGCAGCGCCAGGAGGACGGAGACGCGGTGGACGGCGTCGGGGACCGCCGCGAGGTCGACGGCGAGGTGCTGGTCGGCCGCGGCCCGGCGGGGGACGTCCACACCGGGGAGCGAGGGCGAGACCGGATGGGCGACCCACTCCACGCCCGGGACCCGGCCCCGCTCGTCGCCGAGGGTGGCTCCGGCGACGACCGGATGACCGGCCGACACCCTGATCTCCAGTCGGGTGTCGGGCAGGGGGTGGTTCTGCCCCCGGACCAGCTCGGCCGTCATCGGCTCTGTCCCCTCAGCGGTTCCCGGTACGAATGGTGCGGTGGCGCGGATGCGCGGTGGTGCGGACGTGCTGTGGCGCGGTGTGCGTATGCGCGGTGGTGCGTATGCGCGGCGGCGCGGTGGTGCGGGACAGCTCCCGGTGGCCTGTTGCCTCCGGGAGCTGTGGGTGCGTGCGTCCTGCTCGGCCTGCCTACAGGTGCGGCAGGATCGCGGGCATCAGGTCCTGGAACGTACGCCCGTTGGCCGGGTTGCCCAGGGCCGTCATCTGCCAGCCGGAGCCGGCCCGGTGCACCTTCGCCATGATCTGCGCGGTGTAGTTGCCGCCGCCGTCGAGGGTGTAGCGCGCGAGCTCCTGTCCGTTCGTCTCGTCGACGATCCGACAGAAGGCGTTCTGCACCTCCTGGAACGTCTGACCGGTGAAGGAGTTCACGGTGAAGACGATCGTGTCGATGTGGACCGGGATGCGCTCCAGGTCGACGAGGATCGCCTCGTCGTCCCCGCCCTGGCCCGCGCCGCCGACCAGGTTGTCTCCGGTGTGCTTGACGGAGCCGTCGTCGCTGACCAGGTGGCGGAAGAAGACCACGTCGACCGGCTGCTTGTCCGCGAAGAGGACGGCCGAGGCGTCCAGGTCGATCTCGCGGGTGCGCGAGCCGAACAGACCGCGGCGCGGCGCCGCCTGCCAGCCGAGCCCCATCCGCACCTGGGTGAGGCTGCCTCCGCCCTGCTTCTCCAGGCTGATGGCCTGACCCTTGGTCATGTTGACCGTCACGCGCTTGCCCCTCTCGTTGCGTTCCCCGCGCCCGCTGCCGGATGCGTGCGGTTGTCCAGCACCCTACGCAGAGGGACTGACACCGAAGAGCCGCGGTCCGGATTTGTGTCGGTCTTGCAACACACCGGACCGCCTCCGGTCAGGCGAGACCCGCCTCCTTCATCTGGCGCAACTCCTTCTTCAGCTCTCCCACTTCGTCCCGGAGCCGGGCGGCCACCTCGAACTGCAGCTCGGCGGCGGCGGCGCGCATCCGGTCGGTCATCTCCTCGATGATCGCGGCCAGTTCGGTGGCAGGCCGGTCGCCGAGCTCGACGGTGGAGCCGGCCTTTCCGCCCTTGCCCTTGGTGCCGTGCGCGGCGAGCGAGGGGACGGGCGCCTTGACGGCCTTTCCGTCCTTCGTCCGGCGGTAGCCGCTGCCGAGCAGCTCCTCGGTGTCGACCTCCTCGCGCGCGATGGTCGCGACGATGTCGTTGATCTTCTTGCGCAGCGGCTGCGGGTCGATGCCGTGGGCCGTGTTGTACGCGACCTGCTTCTCCCGACGCCGGTTGGTCTCGTCGATGGCCTGCTCCATCGCCGGGGTGATCCGGTCCGCGTACATGTGGACCTGGCCCGAGACGTTTCGGGCGGCGCGGCCGATGGTCTGGATCAGCGAGGTCCCGGAGCGCAGGAAGCCCTGCTTGTCGGCGTCGAGGATGGCGACGAGGGACACCTCGGGAAGGTCGAGGCCCTCCCGGAGGAGGTTGATGCCGACGAGGACGTCGTACTCGCCGGCGCGCAGTTCGCGCAGGAGCTCGATGCGGCGCAGGGTGTCGACGTCGCTGTGCAGGTAGCGCACCTGGATGCCGAGCTCCAGGAAGTAGTCGGTGAGGTCCTCGGCCATCTTCTTGGTGAGGGTGGTGACGAGGACCCGCTCGTCCTTCTCGGTGCGCAGCCGGATCTCGTGGACCAGGTCGTCGATCTGGCCCTCGGTCGGCTTGACGACGACCTCGGGGTCGACGAGCCCGGTGGGGCGGATGATCTGCTCGACGAAGCCGTCGCCCCGGGAGAGTTCGTACGTCCCCGGGGTCGCGGAGAGGTAGACGGTCTGGCCGATCCGCTTCTGGAACTCCTCCCACTTCAGCGGGCGGTTGTCGAGGGCCGACGGGAGCCGGAAGCCGTGGTCGACCAGGGTCCGCTTGCGGGAGGCGTCGCCCTCGTACATGGCGCCGATCTGCGGCACGGTGACGTGCGACTCGTCGATGACGAGCAGGAAGTCCTCGGGGAAGTAGTCGATGAGGGTGTTGGGCGCGGAACCGGGCTCGCGGCCGTCGAAGTGCATCGAGTAGTTCTCGATGCCGGAGCAGGAACCGATCTGGCGCATCATCTCGAGGTCGTACGTGGTCCGCATGCGCAGGCGCTGGGACTCCAGGTGCTTGCCCTGCTTGTCGAGCTCGGCGAGCCTGCCCTCCAGCTCGCCCTCGATGTCGTTGACCGCCCGCTCCATGCGCTCCGGACCGGCGACGTAGTGGCTGGCGGGGAAGACGTACAGCTCGCGGTCCTCGGTGATGACCTCGCCGGTGAGCGGGTGGAGGGTGGAGAGGGCCTCGATCTCGTCGCCGAACATCTCGATGCGGACGGCCAGTTCCTCGTAGACCGGGAAGATCTCGATGGTGTCGCCGCGGACGCGGAACGTGCCGCGGGTGAACGCGAGGTCGTTGCGGGTGTACTGGATGTCGACGAAGCGGCGGAGCAGCTGGTCGCGGTCCATCTCCTCGCCGACCTTGAGCGGGACCATCCGGTCCACGTACTCCTGGGGCGTGCCGAGGCCGTAGATGCAGGAGACCGAGGCGACCACGATGACGTCCCTGCGGGTGAGCAGGGAGTTCGTCGCGGAGTGCCGGAGCCGCTCCACCTCCTCGTTGATCGAGGAGTCCTTCTCGATGTACGTGTCCGACTGCGGGACGTACGCCTCGGGCTGGTAGTAGTCGTAGTACGAGACGAAGTACTCGACCGCGTTGTTCGGCAGGAGTTCGCGGAACTCGTTCGCCAGTTGGGCGGCCAGTGTCTTGTTCGGCGCCATCACCAGGGTGGGGCGCTGGAGCTTCTCGATCATCCACGCGGTGGTGGCCGACTTGCCGGTGCCGGTGGCGCCGAGGAGGACGACGTCCTTCTCGCCGGCGCGGATGCGCCGCTCGAGCTCGGCGATCGCCGCGGGCTGGTCGCCGCTGGGCTGGTAGGAGCTGACGACCTCGAAGGGCGCCACCGAACGTTCGATCTTGGAAACGGGCCGCATGTCACCACCGTACGACCCGGCACCGACAGTCGTGCGGCGATCGGCCCGGCGCCCGGTCCCTAGGGTGCCCCGTCACCAGTCCTGGGAGCGGTGGCCGCCTCTCGGGACGCTCCTGCGGGCGCTGCGGCCGGCGGACCGGCCCGTCCAGTTGGCGGGCTCGCCGTAGGACGGTACGTGGCGCGGGGCGGGCACGCCGGGGCGGTGCACGTTCCGGGCGGCGGGCCGCTGCCAGTCCGGGTCGCCCATCACGAGCAGCGGGTCGAACATGACGACGACGGCGGCGAGGATGAGGAAGACCGCCGGGCCGATCAGCATCGGCAGGAGGAGCGAGGTCGCGGTGTCGCCGGTGCCGGCGGGGACGTAGACGTTCTGGAGGTGGACGCTGACGGCGGCCATGGCGGTGTAGTGCATGCCGCTGACGGCCCCGCCCATCACCAGGCTGGCGCCGAGGCTGGCGAGGAACCCGTGGACGGAGACGGCCGCCCAGAGTGCCGCGGTGGCGGCGACGACGGCGATGACCACGGAGAGCGCGACGGTGAGCGTGTCGTACTCGATGCGGCCGTGGAGGCGCATCCCGGCCATGCCGAGGTAGTGCATCGTGGCGACGCCGAGGCCGGTGATCGTGCCGCCGGTGACGAGGGTGAGGGCGGTCGCCCCGCGGTACCCGACGATGAAGATCCCGATGCCGACCATGAGGACGGCGACGCCCAGGCTCGCGAAGGTGATGGGGCGGTCGTAGTTGATGGGCGCGTGCTGGACCGAGAAGCCCATCATGGCGATGAAGTGCATCGTCCAGATGCCGGTGCCGATGGAGGTGGCGCCGAGGGCGAGCCACCCGGCCTTGAAGGTGTCACGGTGGCGGAGCGACCTGGTGGTGCACCTCAGGCCGAGGGCGCCGCCGAGGCAGGCCATGATGAAAGCGGCCACCGGAGTGACGAGCCCGTAACTGAATCCGTCGACCGTGCCCTGCATGAGCGTGTGTCCTCCACCCCTGGTGCCACGTCGTCCGAAAACAGTCGGTACCGCTGGGTAGTACTACCGGGGCGAGATTATGGCGCGCCGAGGGCTTCGCGACCACGTGACCGGGGAATTTCCGCTCGTGAGACCTGAGCGAGACCGGTCCGTGATCTTGACGGCGGCTCGCTGCCCGCTTCCTGACCGGATGTCGACTGTTCCGACCGGACTGTCAGTGGCGGGTCGTACCGTGGGCGGCATGGACATCGAAGCGGAGCCGACGGGCGGGGAGCCGGTCGTCGCGGTGGAGTGGACGGTCGTGGAGAGCGACATCGGGCCGCTGTTCCTCGCCGCGACCGGGCGGGGGCTCGTGCGGGTCGAGTTCCACGCCGACGCGGCGCGGCGGGAGCGGATGCTCGACCGCTTGGGCGGGCAGTTCGGCACGGTGCCGGTGGAGTGCGCCTCGGGGCTGCTCGCGGAGGCGATACGCCGGCTCGACGACTACTTCGCGGGTGACCCGCGCGCGTTCGACCTGCCGCTGGACTGGAGCCTGACGACCGGCTTCAACCGGCAGGTGCTGCGCGAGCTGGCGACGGGGGTCCCGTACGGGACGGTCGTCGGGTACGGGGAACTGGCGCGGCGCGTGGGGCAGCCGGGCGCGGCCCAGGCCGTCGGCGCGGCGATGGGTGCCAATCCGCTGCCGGTGGTGGTGCCGTGCCACCGTGTGGTCGAGAGCGACGGCGGGCTCGGCGGCTTCGGGGGCGGTCTGGAGACGAAGCGGCAGCTTCTCGCCCTGGAGGGCGTGCTGCCCGCGCCGCTGTTCTGATCGGGGGCGGACGGCCGGGGCCGAGGTGGCCACGACAAGCGGCCGACGGCGGGCGAGGGGGCCGTTCCCATGAGGTGGGACGGCTGGCACACTCACGTAAGTGACCAGCACCTCCGGCGCCCCTGACGCCATCCTGCCCGACGAGATACCCCCTCCTGTGAGCGACGCCGAACTGCCGGCGCTCCGCCGACGGATTCAGGGCGTCCTGATCGCCACCCAGATCCTCGGGGGCCTCGGCATCGCCATCGGGGTCGCGCTCGCGGCCGTCCTGGCCAAGGACGTCAGCGGTACGGAGGCGTTGTCCGGACTGGCCTCCACGGCCACGGTGGCCGGTCCCGCGCTGCTCGCCATGCCGCTGGCCTCCCTGATGGCCACGCGCGGGCGACGGGCGGGGCTCGTCCTCGCGTACCTGCTGGGGGCGCTGGGTGCCGTCGTGGTGGTGGTCGGCGCGGTCGTCGACAGCTTCCCGCTGCTCCTCGTCGGACTCGTCGGCTTCGGCGCCGGGTCCTCCGCCAACCTCGCGGCCCGCTTCGCCGCCGCCGACCTGGCCGAGCCGGACCACAGGGCCCGGGCCATCTCGACCGTCGTGTGGGCGACCACGATCGGCGCGGTCCTCGGACCGAACATCGCCGCACCGGCCGGGAAGAGCGTGTCCGGCCTGGGGATACCCGCGACGGCGGGTCCCTTCGTCTGGGCGGCCGGCGTCTTCGTCGTCTCGGCGGTCGTGGTGGCCCTCCTGCTGCGCCCCGACCCCCTCCTCACCGCCCGCGCGCTGACGGACCCCGGGGCGGGCGAGAAGCCGGAGAGCCGTTCCCTGCGCGCCGGGATGCGGGCGGTACGGGAGTCCTCGCAGGCCCAGCTGGCCCTCGTCACCGTCGCCGCCTCGCACACCGCCATGGTCTCGATCATGTCGATGACCCCGGTGGCGCTGAGCCACCACGGCGCGGGCATCCAGCTGATCGGGCTCGTGATCAGCGGACACATCGCGGGCATGTACGCCTTCTCGCCCGTCATGGGCTGGCTCTCCGACCGGCTCGGCCGGCTGTCGGTGATCGGGCTCGCCGTCGGACTCCTCGCCGTGGCGGCGCTCATCGCGGGCACGGCGGGAGCGAGTCACACCCAGACCGCCGTGGGGCTCTTCGTCCTCGGCCTCGGCTGGTCGGCGGGGCTGGTGTCCGGCTCGGCCCTGCTCACGGACTCGGTGCCGCAGGCCGCGCGGGCAGCGGTCCAGGGCCTCTCCGACTTCGTCATGAACACCGCCGCCGGGCTCGGCGGGCTCGCGGCGGGCCTCATCGTCTCGCAGGCGGGTTACGGACCGCTGAACGCGATCGCCGCGTGCCTGCTGCTGCCGATGGCGGCGCTCGCGGTGCGGGGCGCTCTCCGGAAGGCCTGACGCCGGGCCGGGAGCCGGGCCGGGAGTCAGGTCGGGGCGCCGGACCGCGTGCCGGGTCGGGGCGCCGGGCCGCGAGGCTGGCCCGGGAGATCCGGCTGTGCCCCGGCGCGGGGACCGGTCAGCGCGGCACCGAGGGTGACGTGGCCCCGCGCGCCAGCTCGCGTGGGGCTCCCGTGCCGTCGGCGGGCACGGACCAGACCGCTCCCCCGTATCCGTACGCAAGGGTCCCCCGGTCCGTCCACAGCGCCTGGTCGTCGATGCCGCGCCGCTCGGCCACGGGGTGCTCGCGGCCGGAGCGCAGGTCGTACACGTACAGCCGCCACGGCTCGCGCGGGCCCTCGGACACCCGCTTCTTGAAGGCGATCCGGGTGCCGTCCGGGGAGAGCGACGGGCATTCGACGTTCTCCCGCAGGGCCCTGGCCGACCAGTTCCTCATGTCGCCCTCGACGAGCCGGGTGCGCCCGCCCGTCGAGACGGTGGCGTAGAAGCGGTTGTCGTCGGCGGCGAAGGAGACGCCCCAATAGTTGACGTCGGGGGCGTGGTACCGGCGGCCGTCGAGGGTGAGCGGGATCTGCTCGATGTTCTTCACGAGATAGCCGGTGCGCAGGTCGAGGACGGACGTGCGGGTGGAGAACGACGAGCGCGCGTAGGAGTCGCCGGTGGCGAACATCGTCCACGAGAGCATCTGTCCCGAGGCGGACACCCGGGCCCTGCTGGGGATACCGGGCAGCGCGATGCGGCGCACTTCGCGCATCCGGCTGTCGAGCACGAGGGCGTACGAGCGGGCCGGAACGCCCGGTCGGCGCCGGAGGCAGAGGGCGGTGGGCCCGGCCGCGTGGAACCGGTCGCAGACGGGCCCGCCCGCCACGCGCCCGCCGGGTGCGGACGGGTCGACGCGGGCCACGCGCCCGGTCGCGGTGTCCCGGACGTGGAGCGCGCCGGGCCGGCCCGCGTCGAGGGTGAACCCGGCCGCCGGGGCCCCGGCGGCCGCCGTCTGCCGCCCGGAGGCCGCCCGCAGGGTGTAGGCGGTGGCGCCGCCTCCCAGCAGCAGGAGGGCGAGAACGAGGATCCACGCGCGCGCGTGGCGGGACAGGGGGACACCGGGCAGGGCAGCACGCATGGGTCAGTCCTCTCGGAGGGTCGCCGGCAGGAGTCGAGTCGCGCAGAGCAGGGCCGCCGCGAGAGCCAGGAGCGCCGCCAGGAGGGCCGTGCGCGGCCCGCTCGCCGTCCAGACGGCTCCGAACGCGACGGCGGCGCCGAGCCGGGCGAGCGCCTGCGCGGTCTGGACGAGCGCGAGCCCGCCGGCCTGGCGCCCCTCGACGAGGAAGGGGCCCGTCAGCGCCATCAGGACGCCGTCGGTGGCCGCGTAGAAGCCGCCGAGCAGCACCAGGACGCCCCCGAGCAGCAGCGCCTCGGGCAGGGGGACCAGGAGCAGCCCGTAGGCGAGGAGCAGCGCCCCGTGCCCGTACAGGAGCGGCCCGCGCCGCCCTACGCGGTCGGCGAGGCGGCCGGCCGGGACGGCGAGCAGCAGGTAGACGGCCGCGGCGCCGAGCGGCAGGAACGGGAACCAGGTGGCGTCGAGTGCGAGCCGCTGCTGGAGCAGCAGGTACAGGAAGGCGTCGCCGACGGTGGCGGCGCCGAGGAGGGCGGCGCACAGCAGGATCCGCCGGTACGCGGGCGAGCGCAGCGCGGCGAAGAGCCCGCCACGCGCGCGTGGGACCACCTCGACGGCCGCACGCGCGCGTGGCCCCGCTTCGGCGGTCGGCCGAGCGGTCGGCCGAGCGGTCGGCCGAGCGGTCCCCCGCGCCGTCGACCGAGCGGTCGACCGGGCCATCCCCCGGGCCGTCGGCCGAGCGTCCGGCCGGGCCGTCGGCGCCTCCGGCTGCCCGCGTGCCGCCGCGCCGCGCCGCCCTGGGACGAGCAGCACCCACAGCAGGACGCCGAACACCCCGACGCAGAAGCTGACCGCGAAGACCGCCTCGTACGCCTCGGCCGTCGCCCACAGCAGGGCGAAGGCGGCCAGCGGGCCGAGGAGGGCGCCGGTGGTGTCCATGGCCCTGTGGGTGCCGAACGCGCGGCCCAGCTCGTCGGGCCGGCTGTGCAGGGTGATGAGCGCGTCACGCGGGGCCGTGCGGACGCCCTTGCCGAGCCGGTCGGCGGCGAGCGCGGCGGCGATCCCGCCGGCCGAGCCGCCCGCGAGGAGGAGGCCGAGCCGCGAGCAGGCCGAGAGGGCGTAGCCGAGCCCGGCGACCTGCTTGTGGCGGCCTCCACGGTCGGCGGTGGCTCCGCCGAGGATCCGTACGAGCGCGGCGGCACCGGTGGAGAGCCCGTCGAGGATCCCGAACTGGAGTGGGGAGAGACCGAGTCCGACGACGAGGTAGAGCGGCAGCACGGCCGTCACCATCTCCGAGGAGACGTCGGTGACGAGGCTGACCGCGCCGAGCGCGAGGACGGTGCCGGGGACGCGCCGCCGGACCCCCGAGGGGGCGGGCGGCGCGCCGCGGCGACCGGTGGTCGCGAGGTACATCAGTGGCAGGTGTAGGTCGGGCCGGAGTCCTTGACCTGGTCGTCGGTGCCGACGTACTGCCAGGTGTAGGTGGTGTCGGTGAGGTCCAGCTTCAGGACGCCGTACGGGCCGCTGATCCGCTTCTGGCTGTTGGGCTGGACCGTCTCGATCGCGTAGGGCTCGGCGCCTCCCATGCCTCCGACGATCTCGACGATGCCGTCGGCCGTGGCGCGCCCGTCCGGGTCCTGCGGGGCGAACCGCTCGTAGTGGTGGTCGTGTCCGTTGAGCACGAGGTCGGCCTTGGCCCCGTAAAGGATCTTCCAGACGGGCCGGGAGACCGGGTCGTTGCCGTGGCCGCCGGAGGAGTACAGGGGATGGTGGAAGTAGGCGGCGAGACAGCCCTTGGTGTTGCGGGCGAGGTCGTCCTTGAGCCACTGGATCTGGGCCGGGTCGTCGAAGGAGTTGGAGTCGAGGGCGACGAAGTGCCAGTTGCCCTGGTCGTAGCTGTAGTAGGGCTTGCCCTGCGGGTAGGCGATCGCGCCGAAGTACGCCTTGTAGCCGGCGAGGGAGCCGGCCGGGTCGTAGGTCTCGTGGTTGCCGGGCACGGGCCGGGTCTTCGCCTTGAAGGCGCCCCACGTCTTGTCGTAGTAGGCGCGGAAGTCGGAGAGCAGGGCGTCGTCGTACTGGTTGTCGCCCATCGTCAGGTAGAACGACGGGGCGATCCGCTGCGCCAGGGCGGCCGTCTTGGGGTGGGCGCAGGAGCTGCTGGAGGCGGTGCACTGCGCGGCGATGTCGCCGGCGGCGACGACCGTGAAGGCGCCGGCGGGCGGGGGCGTGGTGTCGGTGGTGCCGTAGACCTCCACCGTGTAGAGGGAGTAGCCGTACGAGGTGCCGCGCGCGGTCCCGTAGACGCGCAGGTAGCGGCCCTGGCCGGTGAGGCCGGTCCAGTCGTCCGTGGCGCCGTTCCCGGCCGTCTCGGTGGCGAGGCGGGTCCAGGTGGTGCCGTCGGCGGAGATCTCGACGCGGTAGGCCTTGGCGTACGCGGCCTCCCAGACGAGCTTGACGCGGGAGACGGTGGCCGAGGGGCCGAGATCGACCCGGATCCACTGCGGGTCGACGCCTTCGGCGCTGGCCCAGCGGGTGGTGGGGACGCCGTCGAAGGCCTTCTCCGGGCCGAACGTGCCGTCCTCGACGGAGGAGGAAGTGGCCGGACGGCCCTGGGAGATCAGCGGATCGGCGGCGGCTCCGGCCCGGCCCGGCTGGGCGAGGAGGAGTCCGCAGACGAGCAGCAGGACGGCGGAGAGGAGGACGGTGAGACGGGTGGTGGTGAGGGGGCTGCGCGGTGGTGCGAGGGCGTACGACGATGGTCCGGGGGCGTGCGGCGGTGGTGTGGAGGTGTACGGGCGCATACCTGGGCTCCCTGCCCTGAGCGGTCGGCGAGAGCTGGACACCGGTGCGGAGCACGAGGACCCGGCCGCTGGTCACGGTCCGGTCACCCGCGCCGCGCGGCGATTCGGGCGCCACGCGGCGGGGTGGTGCTCGGCGGCCGGGTCAGAGCTCTCGCTGAGCGCGTCACGCCCTGGGAACAGGCGCCGCGCCGAGCCGCTGCCCGGGATGCTAGCCGACAGGAAGGTTTCCTACCAGACTTTCAACTCTCCGGGAGCCCAACGGACTTCACCATCACCGAGGGAACTTCAGAGGCTGATGTGGTACGCCTTGCGCAGGGTCTCGTGCACGGTCCAGGTCGTCCGGTCGCCCTCGCGCAGGACGCAGGCGTCACCGGGGCCGACCTCCAGGGTCTCCCCGCCCTCGACGGCGACGGTGGCCCGCCCGCTGACCACCACGAAGAGCTCGTTGGCCTCGGTGTCGGTGACGACGCCGGGCGTGATCTGCCAGATGCCGCGCAGCTGCTTGCCGTCGGCGGACTCCCACAGCACCTTGCCCGTCACCTCGGGCGTACCGGAGACGATCTGGGCGGGGTCGAGCGGGTCCGCCTCGAGCTCGGCGTCGGGGATGTGCACGGCGAAGGAAGGCACGTCATGTGTCGTCATGGGCGGTGACTGTAGCGGGGGTCCACGGCGGCCCAAGGACCGGGATCGGGTGGAATGGGTCACTCCGCTTCGCCTCCTACCAGGCGACTTACCCGAATACGACGGCGACGACGAATTCCGCAGCACGCTCCCGGCGGGGCGTGCCCAGGCCCCGCGAGCCCCTGCGACGACCGGACCGGAGTCGCCGTCACGGATTCCGCAGTCCCGCCCCGGGGTGTGGCAGGAGCTCGCCACCGAGGTTTGCGGGGCCTCCGGTCGCGCCAGGAATGGGACATGTCCACACAGGTGTCCGAAGAGGTACGGGAGGCGCTCCACGAGGGCCGGCCCGTCGTCGCGCTGGAATCGACGATCATCGCCCACGGCCTGCCGCGCCCGCGCAACCTCGCCGTGGCCCTGGAGCTGGAGGAGCTCGTACGGGCCGGGGGCGCCGTCCCCGCGACCGTCGCGGTGATCGACGGCACCGCCCGCGTGGGCCTGGACCGGACGGCCCTGACCCGGATCGCGGAGGACACGGCGGTACGGAAGCTGGGGCACCGCGATCTGGCCCCGGCCCTGGCGACCGGGGCGACGGGCGCGACGACGGTCTCGGCGACGGCCTGGCTGGCGAACGCGGCGGGCATACGGGTGTTCGCGACGGGCGGCCTCGGCGGCGTGCACCGCGAGTGGAGCGAGACACAGGACGAATCCGCCGACCTGCGGCTGCTCGCCCGGGTCGGGATCACGGTGGTGTGCGCCGGGGTGAAGTCGATCCTCGACGTGCCGGCGACACTGCAGCGCCTGGAGACCCTGGGGGTGACGGTCCTCGGGTACGGCACGGAGTACTTCCCCGGGTTCTACCTGTCCTCCTCGGGCGAGCCCGTCGACTGGACGCTGCGGACCCCGGAGGAGGTGGCGGGGGTGATACGGGCCCAGGACACGCTCGGCGGACCGAGGTCGGCGCTCGTCGTGGCCAACCCGGTTCCCGAACGGGAGCAGTTGGACCCGGTGCTCCACGACCGGATCCTGGCGCAGGGGCTCGCCGCGGCGAAGGAGAAGGCGATCACGGGGCAGGCGGTGACGCCGTTCCTCCTCGAGTACCTGACGGTGCACACGGAGGGCGCGTCCCTGGAGGCGAACCTCGCGGCGGTACGGGGGAACGTGCGGCTCGCGGCACGGATCGCGGGCGCGTACGGGGCGGGGGCGCCCGGTCCGGAGGGGTCCGGGTCGGATGCGTCCGGTCCGGAGCGGTCCGGGGCAGAGGGGTCCGGGGCAGAGCGGTCCGGGGCCGGAGCACCCGGGGCCGCCGGTCGGTGACCCCTCGGGAGCGGGCGCTGCTGGTCGTCGGGGACGTGGTGACGGATGTCGTCGCCCGGCACCGGACACCCCTCGCCCACGCGACCGACACGGCGGCGGAGATCCGGACCCTCCCGGGTGGCGCCGGGGCCAACGCGGCCTGCTGGGCGGCGCGTTCCGGCGGCGGGGAGGTGCGGCTGCTGGGCCGGGTCGGGACGGACGCGGCGGAGTGGCACGAGCGGGCACTGCGCCGGGCGGGGGTGCGCCCGCTGCTCGTCCCCGACGCGGAGGCGGCGACGGCCACGGTGATCGCGCTGGTCGACGCCTCGGCCGAGCGGACCTTCCTCACGGACAGCGGCGCCGCGCTGCGCCTCTCCCCCGCCGACTGGTCGGCCGGGCTGCTCGACGGGGTGGCCGCGCTGCACCTGTCCGGCTATCTGTTCTTCGCCCCGACGAGCCGTGAGACGGCCCGACGGGCACTGCGGGACGCGCGGGAGGCGGGGGTTCCGGTGAGCGTGGACCCGGCCTCCGCCGGGTTCCTCGCGAGGCTGGGCGCGGGCCGCTTCCGGGCGGCGACGGCGGGCGTCGAGGTGCTGCTGCCCAACGCCGACGAGGCCCGGCTGCTGACCGGGGGCCGTGAACCGGAGGCGGCGGCCGCCGAGCTGAGCCGGCGTCATCCGCTGGTCGTGGTCACCCTCGGAGCGGCGGGCGCGCTGGTCGCCGAGGACGGCGCGGTCACGGCGCGGGTGGCGGCGCCATCGGTGCCTCCGGAGCGACGGGTGGACTCGACGGGCGCGGGCGACGCGTTCACCGGGGCGTTCCTGGCGGCCCGGCTCGCGGGGGCGGACCCCGCGAAGGCCGCGGAGGCGGGGTGCCGTGCGGGCGCGGAGGCGGTCACCGTCGTGGGAGGCAGGCCTCCGGGCGCCGCGAGCCCGGCCTGATCGGCAAGACACCCCCTAGTAACCCGCCGACCCGCCTCCGAGACCGGTCCAGGCCGGGTGGCGCGGGTCGTCGGCGCGTACGACGACGTCGGCGGTGTCGGCGGGTTCGACCTCCGTCTCGTACCGGGCGAAGGCGGGGAGCGTCCAGGCCTCCTCGGTGCGGCGGGCGAGGGCCGCGGGCGAGAGCCGCAGGTGGACGGTGAGGTCGAAGGGGAACCAGCGGCCGAGGAGGAACGGCCCGTGCAGCACGAGCACCCCGCCGGGCGGCAGCGTGACGTACGGGCTGCGGGTCGCGCGGTCCGTGGCCGGGTCCCACAGGTCGGGCAGCACGCGCCCGGTGCCGCCGGGTTCCAGCGGGCCGAAGACCTCGCGCCACAGAGCCCCGGTGTCGGTCCACCCGTCGTAGTACGCGTCGGGGTCCTGCTTCCCGTACTCGTACCGGAGCGACGCCGGCCGCAGGAACCCGCCGGTCCCGGCCACATGGACCGCTCGCCCGCGCGCCCGGAGCGCGTCGGCGAGGAGCCCGGCGAGCTCGTCGCCGGGCGCGGCGGGCGGCCCGTCGATGCCGACCTTGAGCCAGGGGCCTCCGTCGCCGGGCGCGGCCGTGTCGAGGTGCCCGGCGAGCGTGCCGGCCAGCCGTTCCCAGGTGATCGCCTCGTATCGCATCCCACTCATCCTGCCCGCCGGTTCACGCGTCACGGCTTGACCTTGCCACCGGCGTCACTGTTCGACCATCCGCTGCATGGACACCACCACACCCACCAGGGTCGTCGTCACCGGCGCGGGCACCGGCATCGGCCGGGCCGCCGCGCACGCCTTCGCCGGACAGGGGGCGACGGTCGTCGCCGTGGGCCGCCGGAAGGGGCCCCTGCACGAGACGGCCGAGGGACATCCGGGGATCCACCCGTTCGTCGCGGACGTGACGGCGGAGGGCGCCGCCGAGGAGATCGTCCGGGCCGCCGTGACCCCGTACGGCCGTCTCGACGTTCTCGTCAACAACGCCGGGATCTCCGCCGGCGGTCCGCTCGGGAGCCTCGACCGCTGAACGTGTCGACGACGATCGGGCAGCGCGGTTGGCCGGCCGACTCCCGGAGGACCGGGGCGTCGCCCCCGCGCGCTGGAGATCGCCCGCGAGCGGCCGGCCGTTCTCGACGCGCGGATCGCGGCGCAGACCGAGGCCAGGGACCGGCCGGCGGCGGCCCTGGCGAGCATCGCTCAGGGCCTGCCCGCCGGACGGCGTTAGCCCTGGGCGCAGTCCGGGGCGGGCTCGTCGACCGAGAACGGTGCCCCCTTGGGCAGCAGATAGGTCACGTAGAGGACGACCGGTTCGGTGCCGAGGTTGCGGCCGACGTGGACGTGCTTCCCGCCCGAAGGCTCGACGAACGCCTGGCCCGCCGAGGTCACTTCGACCGAGCAGTCGTCGAGGGTGCGGGTGAGCGTGCCGGCCTGGACGACGGCGACGAGCGGTCCGGGGTGGTGGTGCCAGCCGGTCGAGCCGCCGGGGGCGATGGTGATGGTGCGGACGACGACGTCGGTCTCGCCCTTGGGCGGTTTGATCCTCAGCGTGCCGGCCGAGGTGCCCTTGGCGAGCACGGTGCCGCTGACCCCGCTGCCCGGCGTGGCCAGTGCTGCGGACGGCACCACCGCCACCGCGGCGACCGTGCCCGCGACGAGGAGATTCCTGCGCGAGCGCGCACCGCGCACCACCTCCGGTATTCCCTGCCCCATGACGCCACCCCTCCGAGTCCGTGGAGCGGCCATGGGTTCCACGGCCGCCGAAACGGCCAAACCGTATCCGGAAGCGAGAGGCCCCATACAGGGATTCGATCAAGGAACGGGAGTGAGCCGTTCGAGGGTCGCGCGCCCCGACTCGACGGCCTCGGCGAGCGTCGACTCCCCCTCGGCGAGGGCCCTGCAGGTCGCCGCGTCGGTCAGCAGTCGGACGTCGGCCTCGCCGGTCCCGCCGTCCCCGTACTCCACGGTCCCGTCGGCCCCGATCCGTACGTGGAACTCCCCCTCGTCCAGGGTCACCTGGACGACCCCCGCGCCGAGCTCCGCGAGCGCCCCGAGGAGCGGGATCGCGTACCAGTGCGCGCGAACGGCGTCGGTGGGCCGCGGTTCGCCCAGGTCGGGCGCCCCCCACGCGGCGAGCGAGCGCAGGACGGGCAACAGGTCCCGGCCGCGCGGGGTGAGTTCGTAGACGGACGCCGAGGCGGGCGGCGGCAGCCGACGCCGGGTGACGAGTCCGGCGCCCTCCATGTCCTTGAGGCGGCCGGCAAGCATGTCCGTGCTGACGCCGGGCAGGTCGGCGTGGAGGTCGGTGTAGCGGCGCGGCCCTGCGAGGAGTTCGCGGACGACGAGCAGGGTCCAGCGGTCGCCGACGAGGTCGAGGGCGCGCGCGGCGGCGCAGTGCTGGTCGTAGCTGCGGCGGCGTGGCTGACGTGGCATGCGACGCAGTCTAGACATGTTGTTGGACTTTCCAAGCTCGAACTTGGTAAAACCAAGCAACACTCATTCCGGGGACCTGGGGAGGTCGGACATGGAGTTCCGGCAGTCGAGCAAGCTGAGCGAGGTCTGCTACGAGATCCGCGGCCCGGTGATCGAGCACGCCAACGCGCTGGAGGAGGCGGGCCACAGCGTCCTGCGCCTCAACACCGGCAATCCCGCGCTCTTCGGCTTCGAGGCGCCCGAGGAGATCGTCCAGGACATGATCCGGATGCTCCCCAAGGCCCATGGCTACACGGACTCCCGGGGCATCCTCTCCGCCCGCCGCGCCGTCGCCCAGCGCTACCAGGCCATGGGCCTGCCCGAGGTCGACGTCGACGACGTCTTCCTCGGCAACGGCGTCTCGGAGCTCGTCTCCATGTCCGTCCAGGCCCTCCTGGAGGACGGCGACGAAGTCCTCATCCCCGCCCCCGACTTCCCGCTCTGGACGGCGGTCACCACCCTCGCGGGCGGCAAGGCCGTGCACTACCTCTGCGACGAGTCGGCCGACTGGTATCCGGACCTCGACGACATGGCGTCGAAGATCACCGACCGGACCCGGGCCGTCGTCATCATCAACCCCAACAACCCCACCGGCGCGGTCTACCCGAAGGAGATCGTCGAGGGCATCCTCGATCTCGCCCGCCGCCACGGCCTGATGGTCTTCGCCGACGAGATCTACGACCAGATCGTCTACGACGAGGCCGTCCACTACCCGGCCGCCTCCCTCGCCCCCGACCTGGTCGTCCTGACCTTCGGCGGCCTCTCCAAGACGTACCGGGTAGCCGGCTTCCGCTCCGGCTGGCTGGTCGTCAGCGGGCCGAAGCAGCACGCCAGGAGCTACCTGGAGGGCCTCACCATGCTGGCCTCCATGCGCCTCTGCCCCAACGCCCCCGCCCAGTACGCCATCCAGGCCGCGCTCGGCGGCCGGCAGTCGATCCACGAACTCACCGCCCCCGGCGGCAGGCTGCGCGAACAGCGCGACCGGGCCTGGGAGAAGCTCAACGAGATCCCGGGCGTCTCCTGCGTGAAGCCCAAGGGCGCCCTGTACGCCTTCCCGCGCCTCGACCCCGCCGTGCACAAGATCCACGACGACGAGAAGTTCGTCCTCGACCTGCTGCTGCGGGAGAAGATCCAGGTCGTCCAGGGCACGGGCTTCAACTGGCCGCGCCCGGACCACTTCCGCATCCTGACCCTGCCGTACGCCGACGACCTCGACGCCGCGATCAGCCGCATCGGCCGCTTCCTGAGCAGCTACCGCCAGTGACGCCCCGCCCTCCCGGCTGTCATGATCTGAGGGTCCGAAGGATCTTCGGGCACGGACGAGCACATCGGCCGAGGACATCGGCCGGGGAGACGGGGAGGGCCGGCCGGTCATGGATGTGGCGCTGATAGCCGTGATGGGAACGCTGCTGGGTGTGGTCGCCACGCACTGGTTCCAGGGCAGGGCCACCGAGCGCACGGCCGCGCTCGCCCGGTCCGAGCAGCTCCGCCAGGAGCGGATCGAGACCTACAGCGCTTTCGCGGGCGCGGTCGTCGACTACCGGCACAGCCAGAACGACCGCTGGTTCCGGGCGGCGACCAAGCCCGGTTCGGAGGAGGCGGAGGAGTCGCGCCACGCCTCCTACCGGCAGCGGACCGCCGCCCGACAGGCGCTCTTCCGCGTCCAGTTGGTCTGTGACGACCCGGAGACCCGGCGCCTCGCCGAGGCGGCCTTCGTGGACTCCCACTGCATGCACGACGCGGTGGACGAGGAGGATCGCGCACGCCGCTCGGAGCAGGCGAAGGAGGCGCTCGCCACCTTCATCACCGCCGCCGCACCCGGCGTCCGCTGAGGGGGACCGGTCGTGGACCTCGTCGCACCCGTCGTCGTGGAGCCACTCCGGCGCCGCCGCTGCTCGGAGTGCCACCAGGGGCCGCTGGAGCGGATGATCGTCGAGTTCAACGCGCCGGTCTGTCTGGACTGCGCGGACCTCGGCCACCTGGTCTTCCTGCGCCGCGGTGACACGGCGCTCACCCGGCGGGCCAGGGAGGGCAGCACCCTCTGGGCCGTGGTGGTACGGCACAACCGGCGCCGTACGCGGTACGAGCGTCAGGGCCTGCTCGTCGAAGAGGCGGCGCTGGCCCGGGCGGAGGCGGCCTGCCTGGCGGACGCGGACGCGCGGGCCAGGCGACGGTCCCGGGACGCGGCGCGACGTGCGGCGCTCGACGCCGAGATCACCGCGACGCTGCGGGCCGAGATCCTCCGGCTCTTCCCGTCCTGCCCGGCGGACCGGGCCACGGAGATCTCCGAGCACGCGGCGGCGAAGGGCAGTGGACGCGTGGGGCGGACGGCCGCGGGCCGGTCGCTCGACCGGGGCGCCGTCACCGCCGCCGTACGCGCTTCCGTACGACACGTCGACACCCCGTACGACAGCCTGCTGATGCAGGGGGTTCCCCGGCACCAGGCCCGGACGAGGGTCGCGCCCGCCATCGAGGCGGTGCTCCGGGCCTGGCGTGTCGGCGCCGGGAACACGCGCGGCCGGGGACGCGGCTGACGGCTCGGGCGTCAGCGCGCGTCGGTCGGTGAGCGCGTCGGACGGCGCGCTCGGTCAGGGCGCTCTGTCAGGGCACTCGGCCAGCACTCTGCCAGGGCTCTGTCAGGGCACTCCGTGAGGGTGCCGGGAGGAGACCGTCAGGCCTGGTCTCCGGCGCGACGGGCACGGCGGTACATCAGGGCACCGCCGAGCAGCAGCGCGGCGCTCGCCGAGGCGGCGTAGCCGATGGTGTCCGAGCCCGTGGAGGCCAGCGCGACCGAGCTGGACTCGCCCTGCGGCGCGGGGGCCGGGGCGGGCGCGGGAGCGGGGGTCGGCTTCTCGGTCTCCGTGTGCGGAACCGGCACGTTCTTGACGGGGGTCTGCGGGCGCGGCGTCGGGATCTCGATCGGCTGCGCGGGCTTCGCCGGGCCGTTGACCGCGGTGTTCCCGACGGCCGGGTTGCCGATACCGACGACGTTGACCGAGTTCCCGCTGACGTTCACGGGGAGGTCGATCGGCAGCTGGAGACCGTTGCCGGAGAGGACGCCGGGGGAACCCCCGGTGCTGGTCTCGGCCGTGGACCCGCCGCCGTTGGAGGAACCGCCCCCGTGGGAGCCGCCGCCCTGCTCGCCGCCGCGGGGGGTACCGGGCAGGTCCTTGTGCGACCCGTAGCCGCCGTCCTCCTCGCCGTAGCCCCCGGGCTCGGGTGCGGGCTCGGGCGAGGTGTTGGCACAGCTGTTGCCGGCCGCCGGGTTGAGAAGTCCGATGACGTTGACCGTGTTGCCACAGACGTTGACCGGCACGTGGACGGGCAGCTGCACCGTGTTGCCGGAGATCACTCCCGGCGAACCGACCGCGGCGCCCTGGGCGCCGGCGTCGGCGTGCGCGGCGCCCGCCGAGAGCGCGAGCGCCCCACCCGTGACCATCAATGTGGCCAGACCACTTCGGCGAATCTGCCTCATGGCTTCCTGCCTTCCGGAGGTGTACACGGGCAAGTGCCCGTACCGGAATCAACGCGACAAACGACGTTGCCGGATCCGGCCGTTGGCGGGATTCACTCCTTCGAGTGGGGTGCCGTTCGAGTGTCGGACTCTCTCCTCCTCACCCTCCCGTCACCGCCCCAGCAGGTCGGTGAGGGCGCCGACCGGGTCCGGGTCGGGGTCGCCGCGCGGCCACCAGTCCTCGCGCCCCATATCCGACTCGTAGCCGTACCAGAGGCCGTCCCGGCCGAGCCGGAGCTGGAGGGACTCGGTGGAGAGGCGGTTGCGCCAGGGCCGGAAGGCGGGGAAGTCGGCGGCGAGCAGCGCGGGGCGGGCCCGGTCGAACGGTCCGGCCGGCGGGTCCCAGGGTTGCTCCAGGACGGTGAGACCCGCGGCGCCGCCCTGACGCCAGGCGGCGACGGCACGGGCGAGGTCCGTGGGCGTGCGGTCGAGCGCGTGCGCCAGGTCGCGGTAGAGCGCGCGGGTCGAGGCGGTGAGCCCGGACCCGGGGTGCGCCGCGGCCAGCCGGACCGCGTCCTGCCAGGGGGTCAGCGCGGCGACCGGGTCGCGTCCGGTGGCGAGGAAGGTGTGGGCGCGGACGGCGGCCTCGCTCGCGAGGAGGTCGAGGGCGAGCGGGTCGGGAGCTTCGGGGTCGGGCGGGAAGACGGCCGGGCGGCCGGGCCGGTCGGGGAGCGGCAGCGGAGGGGGCAGCGGCGGAAGCCCCGTCCCGGCAGCCGCCGCGGCCAGCGCTGTACGGGCGGCGACCGTCGGCATCGACGGGGCGGCGGCGGTCGTCTCGGCGGCGGACCGGGCCGCGTTCCGCCGGGTGAGCTCGGCGAGCAGCTCCTGCTCTCCGCGGCCGCGCATCAGGAAGAGGACGAACGGGTCCTCGTCGAGGAGCCGCGCTGCCTGGTAGCAGAGGGCGGCCGCGTGCTTGCAGGGGTAACCGTCGTCCGGGCAGGAGCAGTCGGGGACGAGGTCCCCCGGCGCGGGCAGCAGACCGGTGACGGCCTCCAGGGCGTGCGGCACGTCCTTGTCGAGCAGGGCCGCGATGTGATCGGGACGGGCGGTGGCCTCGTCGAGGAACCGCTCCCAGCCGTCGTCGCCGAGGGTCCGCATCCGGATCTCGGTGCGGTACGGGCGGGGTCGGCTGCCGTGCACGTAGGCCACGACCCGGCCGGGGGTGACCGTGATCGCGTCGACGTGCCCGCGCCCGGCGTACGCCTTCCCGCGCGCGAGACGGGCCGGGTCGAGGGCGGTGTCCTCCAGCGCCTCGACCCACGCGTTGCCCCACCAGGTGGCGGCGAACCGTCCGTCGGGCGCCTCACGGGGCGCGACCTGCGGAAAGCTGCGGCGGCGGTCGTCGTGGCGGGGTACGGCCCCTCGGCCGGAACGCGGGTGGTTCACGAGGACCTCCTCAGGGACACCAGATCGGCCAGCTCGCGGTCGGTCAGCTCGGTGAGGGCGGCCTCTCCGGAGCCGAGGACGGCATCGGCCAGGGCCCGCTTGGCGCGCAGCATCTCGGCGATGCGGTCCTCGACCGTGCCCTCGGCGACGAGGCGGTGGACCTGCACCGGCTGGGTCTGTCCGATCCGGTACGCCCGGTCGGTGGCCTGCTCCTCGACGGCCGGGTTCCACCAGCGGTCGTAGTGCACGACATGGCCGGCCCGGGTGAGGTTGAGGCCGGTGCCCGCGGCCTTGAGGGAGAGCAGGAAGACGGGGACCTCGCCGGCCTGGAAGCGGTCGACCATCCGCTCGCGCTCGGCCACCGGGGTGCCGCCGTGGAGCAGTTGGGCCCGGACCCCGCGTGCGGCCAGGTGGTCGGCGAGGAGCCTGGCCATCGACACGTACTGGGTGAAGACGAGCACGGACCCGTCCTCGGCGAGGATCGTGTCGAGGAGCTCGTCGAGCAGGGCGAGTTTGCCGGAGCGGCCGGCCAGCCGGGCGGTGCCGCTGCCGCGCGGGGCCTGCTCCTTCAGGTACTGGGCGGGGTGGTTGCAGATCTGCTTGAGCGAGGTCAGCAGCTTCATGACGAGCCCGCGGCGGGCCATGCCCTCGGCGTCCTCGATCTGCGCCATGGTCTCGCGGACGACCGCCTCGTAGAGCGAGGCCTGTTCCCGGGTGAGGGAGACGGGGTGGTCCGACTCGGTCTTGGGCGGCAGCTCGGGGACGATGCCGGGGTCGGACTTGCGGCGGCGCAGCAGGAAGGGCCGCACGAGCCGGGAGAGCCGCTCGACGGCCTCCTCGTGCTCGATCTCCTCGTTGTTCTCCACGGCCCTGGCGTGGCGGGAGCGGAAGGCCTTGAGCGGGCCGAGGAGACCTGGGGTGGTCCAGTCGAGGAGCGCCCAGAGCTCGGAGAGGTTGTTCTCCACGGGGGTGCCGGTCAGGGCGACCCGCGCGGGCGCGGGAATCTCGCGCAGCGCCCTCGCGGTCGCGGAGAAGGGGTTCTTGACGTGCTGTGCCTCGTCGGCGACGACCATCCCCCACTCCTGCCCGGCCAGTTGGGCGGCGCTGGTGCGCAGGGTGCCGTAGGTGGTGAGGACGAATCCGCCGCCGGCCCCGTCGAGCCCCCGGTCGGCGCCGTGGAAGCGGCGCACGGGGGTGCCGGGTGCGAACTTCTCGATCTCCCGCTGCCAGTTGCCGAGCAGCGAGGCCGGGCAGACGACGAGGGTGGGGGCGCGGCGGGCGCGGCGCAGATGGAGGGCGATGAGCGTGACGGTCTTGCCGAGGCCCATGTCGTCGGCGAGGCAGCCGCCGAGGCCGAGCGAGGTCATCAGGTCCAGCCAGGCGAGACCGCGGAGCTGGTAGTCGCGGAGGGTGGCGGTCAGCCCGGGCGGGGCCTGCACGGCCTCGGGGCCGGCCATGAGCCGGTCCCGGAGCACGGCGAGTGCCCCGACGGGGACCGCGGGTACGGTCTCGCCGTCGACGTCGGCGGTGCCGGTGAGAGCGACGGCGAGGGCGTCGACCGGCTCCAGCAGGCCGAGTTCGCGCTTGCGGGCCTTGCGGACCAGGTCGGGGTCGACGACGACCCACTGGTCACGGAGGCGTACGACCGGCCTGTGGGCCTCC
Source organism: Streptomyces sp. NBC_00094 (assembly GCF_026343125.1). Lineage (NCBI taxonomy): Bacteria > Bacillati > Actinomycetota > Actinomycetes > Kitasatosporales > Streptomycetaceae > Streptomyces > Streptomyces sp. NBC_00094. The sequence continues at coordinate 1,951,538 of NZ_JAPEMB010000001.1, forward strand.
GCCAGGAGATCCATCTCGCGCTCGGTGAGCGGATCGCCGTCGAGGGCCAGCTGCCAGTTGAACCGCAGGAGTTCCTCGCTGTCGAAGAAGGCCGTGCCGTCGGTCGCGGAGCCGGGCGCGGAGAGGGGGCGGACGACGGCGGAGGCGCTCAGTGAGCGGGCGAGCTCGCGCGGCCAGTGGACGGCGACCCCGGCGTCGGCCAGCCGGGCGGCCGCGGGGCCGAGCAGCTCGTACAGCTCGTCCTCGGTGACGGCGAGGACGTCGGGCACGTCCCGCTCCAGGAGCCGGGCCAGCGGGGCCCAGACGCGGGCCGCCCGGCGCAGGGCGAGGACCGCGTCGATCCGGGCGCGCGGTCCGAAGTGCTCGCCCTCCCCCGCCCAGAGGGCGTGGGCGTCGATGACGAGGGTCGGGTCGGCGAGGCTGTGGATCTGGAGGATCGCGGCGGCGGCCTGCCGCTCGGCGCCGCCTTCCTCTCCGGCGTCGGTGTCCGCGATGTCGAAGAGTTCGTACCCCGACAGGTCGAGGCGCAGGGAGACCCGTACGCCCGCGTCCATTCCGGCGGCGGCCTCCGCGGCCCAGGCACGCGCGCGGGGCAGGTGCTGCGGCGCGCGGGCAGCGAACGGCGCGCCGACCGCGTGGGCCGCGGCCGGGGTACGGGGCAGGGTGTCGGCCACCGCGTCGAGGAAGGCGCGCACGAGGGCCTCGGGCTCGGGCAGTCGCAGGGGCCCGCGCCCGGGGACGGGTGCGGCGTGCGCCTCGTACGGCATGGCCGCGGCGACGGCCCGCAGGTGGGCGATGTCGTCGGCGTCCAGCGGGCCGGCCCGCCAGGCGTCCAGGTCGTCGGCGGTCAGCCCGGGCAGCAGCCGGCCCCGGGCGGCCAGCTGGAGGGCGTGCAGGGCGGCGGCGCCCCAGCAGGCGGTGGCGGGGTGCGCGGCCGGGTGGTGGCGGGCCGCGACGAGATGGGGCAGGGCCGCGGCGACGGGAAGGGTGACGGCGGGCACGACCCGGGTACGCACCCCGCTCCCGTGCGGTCGGACGACGGTCAGCTCGACGCGCTCCGGCCCGTCGGGCGCGGCCGGACCCGCCTCTGTGGACGCGGGGCCGCCGCCGGGCGCGGCGAGGTCCGGCAGGGCGCTCCCGTCGGGGGCCCAGAAGGCGACGCGGCCCTCGCGCGGGAGGGCGGCAGGGAGGAAGACGGCGGCGCAGGTGGTCCAGGCGTGTGTCACGGCTCTGCTCTCCTCCCGTTGCGCGGCGGATTCCGACGGGATCTCGGCCCGGCTCTCCTGCTGGAACTCCGACCTTACGGGTGGGGTCTGACAACCACCCTCGGGGCCCGTTCGCCCGTGTGGCCCATCAGCGGATGCCACGGGGCCCGACAGCCGACATGGTGGCCTGGAACAGGGGTGGACCCGGGGTGCTGCCGACCGCCGCCTTCGTACGACAGAAGAGGATTCGCCATGTCCGTTCGCCGGCGTCTCACGACGGCCTCCGGAGCCGTCCTGCTCACTCTCGCGGTCGCCGGCTGCTCGGGCCTCGGCCGCAGCACCGTGGGCCCGATCGCCTACGTCACGGAACGCGACGTGGCGGTGAGCGTGACCAGCCCCTCGGTGAAGGGCTGCCACCGCTTGGCGCCGTCCGGTGCGACCAGGGTCGCGAACGAGAGCCTGACCGACATCGTGCTGTACCGGACCCGCAACTGTCAGGGGAAGGAATCCACCTACCTCCCCATCAACACCAGCGACGGAATCGTGCCGGGCCACCTGCCCTGGCGCAGCTACAGCGTCGTCCACTAGCCCTGGGCACGCCCCCCGCCGCGCCCGCCGCTTGCTCGCCCTCCCTTCCCCCTCCCCCGCCGCAGGTCCATGCTGGAAGTGGACAGGTGCCCCTGAAGGGAGGGGTGAGCGTCATGCGTTCCGGGAACGAGCCGGCCACCGCGCGCAGCGCTCTGCACCTGCGGTTCTGGCTGAGTGTGTGGGGGCTGGTCTGGGCCGCCTTCGGCACGACCGTGTTCTCGCTGGCGGGCCGCCCGGGCTGGGCCGCGGCCTGCGGCGTGCTGTTCCTGGTGGTCGTGGTCGACCTGGGGGTGGTGGTGCGCCACCTCCACCAGGGCCCGCACTGGCAGCCGGGCCGGGACATCCCGCCGTACGAACCCGACCACGGCGGCACGGGCCGCTGAGGCGCCGGCTCGGCCCTTCAGCTCCGCGAGTCGAAGCCCGCCGCCTGGAGGTACTCCGGCTTCGGGTCGAGCGCCGCGGCGAGCCGGAAGTGCCGGGTGGCCTGGGCGGTCTGCCCGGAGCGCTCGAAGGTGCGGGCCAGCGCGAAGTGCGCGAACGCGTTGTCCGGCTCACGCTCGATGACCAGCTCGAACTCCAGCTGTGCCGGACGCAGCTGGGCGGCGGCGAAGAACGCCCGGGCCCGCAGCAGTCGGGCCGCCGTGTTCTCGGGATGGGCGGCTATCACCGAGTCCAGCAGCTTCACGGCACCACGCGGGTCCCGCGCGGCCAGCAGGTGCTCGGCGGCGCGGAAGTCGATGACGTGCGTTTCCGGGTTCCTGTCGGCCACGGTGGCATCCTTCCCTCGATCCGGTGGAGGAACACCGAATCCGGCGGCCGCATTCCGACGGTCGGGCGCCCGGGCAGGACGGGCCTCAGGCCGGGGGCACAGCCCGCCGCTCCAGTTCCTCCCACACCTTCCGCACCTGCGGTTCCAGCGCCTCCAGCGGACCGTCGTTGTCGATGACGAGGTCCGCGATCGCCAGCCGCTGCGCCCGCGTGGCCTGGGCGGCCATCCGGGCCCGGGCCTCGGACCCGTCCATGCCCCGGAGGCGTACGAGCCGGTCGAGCTGGGTCTCCGGGGACGCGTCCACGACCACGACCAGGTCGTACAGCGGCGCGAGCCCGTTCTCGGTGAGCAGGGGTACGTCGTGGACGACGACGTCTCCGGCGCTCGCCCGGCTCTCCAGGTCCGCCGACCGCGCCCCGACCAGGGGGTGCACGATGGCGTTCAGGGTGGCCAGCCGGTCGGCGTCGGCGAAGACGATGGAGCCGAGCTTCGGCCGGTCGAGCGCCCCGTCCTCGGTCAGGACGCCGTCCCCGAAGGCCTCCACGACGGCCGCGAGCCCCGGCGTCCCGGGCTCGACGACCTCACGGGCGATCCGGTCCGCGTCGATCAGCACGGCCCCGTACGAGACGAGCAGCCGCGACACTTCGCTCTTGCCGGCGCCGATCCCGCCGGTCAGGCCCACCTTCAGCATGAGCGGCAGCTTAGGGCCTGCCCTCGGGCGGCTACGCGTCGCCCTCCCGCTCCGCGAGGAAGCGCTCGAACTCGCGGCCCAGCTCGTCCGCCGACGGCAGGTCGACCGGCTCGGCGACCAGGCTGCCACGGGTCTCGGCGCCGGCCACGGCGTCGTACTGGTGCTCAAGACCCTGCACGAGCGCGACCAGCTCCTCGTCGCCCTCGCCGATCTGGCGGTCGATCTCGGTCTGGGTGCGGCGGGCCTCCGTCCGCAGCGCGTGGGCGACGCCAGGGAGCACGAGACCCGTGGCGGCCGTGACGGCCTCCAGCACGGTCAGGGCCGCGTCCGGGTACGGCGAGCGGGCCACGTAGTGCGGGACGTGCGCGGCCACACCGAGGGTGTCGTGACCGGACTCCGAGAGCCGGTACTCGATGAGCGACTCGGCGCTGCCGGGGACCTGCGCCTCGTCGAAGGGGCTGCTGTGCCCGGGCATGAGGTCGGTGCGGCTGCCGTGCGGGGTGAGGCCGACGGGGCGGGTGTGCGGCACGCCCATCGGGATGCCGTGGAAGTTGACCGCGAGGCGGACGCCGAGGCGCTCGACGATCTGCCGGACGGCGGCGGCGAAACGCTCCCACTCCACGTCGGGCTCCGGGCCCGAGAGGACCAGGAAGGGCGCGCCGGTGGCGTCCTGGACGAGGCGGACCTCGATGGACGGCGTCTCGTACGCGGTCCATCGGTCGCGCCGGAAGGTCAGCAGGGGGCGGCGGGCGCGGTAGTCCACGAGACGGTCGTGGTCGAAGCGGGCCACCAGCTGGTGCGGGAGCGTGTCGAGCAGCCGCTCGACGATCTGCTCACCGGCCTCGCCCGCGTCGATGTAGCCGTCGAAGTGGTACAGCATGACCAGCCCGGCCGACTCCTGCGCCAGGGCCAGGTCCACGACGGCCAGGCCCTTCGCGTCCCATTCGTACAAATCCTGGGGATCAAGCACGATTACCGCTCCTCCTCGTGTTCTCTCTGGCAACGCCGTGAGCCGCACCACCATTCCCGAGCGGGCCGATCTTCCGGAGGAGGAGTCCGGTGGGCCTCGGGAGGGCCGGGAAACGACCGAGGCCCGCTCCCCCGAAGGGGAACGGGCCTCGAATCAGCGACTAGCGCTCAGCGGAGAGCCTGTTCAGCTCTGGCCGCCGGCGAGCTTCTCGCGGAGGGCGGCAAGCGCCTCGTCCGACGCCAGGGCGCCGGAGGTGTCGTCCGACTCCGAGGAGTACGAACCACCCGAGATGCTCGCACCGGCGTTGCCGGCGGCCGGGGCGGCAGCACCCTCGGCAGCAGCGGCCTCGTCGGCCTCGCGGGACTTGATGACCTGAGCCTGGTGCTGCTCGAAGCGCGTCTGCGCCTCGGCGTACTGGGTCTCCCAGACCTCGCGCTGGGTCTCGAAGCCCTCGAGCCAGTCGTTGGTCTCGGGGTCGAAGCCCTCGGGGTAGATGTAGTTGCCCTGGTCGTCGTAGGACGCGGCCATGCCGTACAGGGTCGGGTCGAACTCGACCGAGGCCGGGTCGGCACCGAAGGACTCGTTGGCCTGCTTCAGCGAGAGGCTGATGCGACGACGCTCGAGGTCGATGTCGATGACCTTGACGAAGATCTCGTCGTTGACCTGGACGACCTGCTCCGGGATCTCCACGTGGCGCTCGGCCAGCTCGGAGATGTGGACCAGACCCTCGATGCCCTCGTCCACGCGGACGAACGCACCGAACGGAACCAGCTTCGTGACCTTACCCGGAACGACCTGGCCGATCTGGTGGGTACGGGCGAACTGCTGCCACGGGTCCTCCTGCGTCGCCTTCAGCGACAGGGAGACACGCTCGCGGTCCATGTCCACGTCGAGAACCTCGACGGTGACCTCCTGGCCGACCTCGACAACCTCGGACGGGTGGTCGATGTGCTTCCAGGACAGCTCGGAGACGTGCACGAGGCCGTCGACGCCACCCAGGTCCACGAAGGCACCGAAGTTGACGATCGAGGAAACGACGCCGGAGCGGACCTGACCCTTCTGCAGGGTGGTGAGGAACGTCTGGCGAACCTCGGACTGGGTCTGCTCGAGCCAGGCACGGCGGGACAGGACCACGTTGTTGCGGTTCTTGTCCAGCTCGATGATCTTCGCCTCGAGCTCCTTGCCCACGTAGGGCTGGAGGTCGCGGACGCGACGCATCTCGACGAGAGAGGCCGGCAGGAAGCCACGGAGGCCGATGTCGAGGATGAGACCACCCTTGACGACCTCGATGACGGTACCGGTGACGATGCCGTCTTCTTCCTTGATCTTCTCGATCGTGCCCCAGGCACGCTCGTACTGAGCGCGCTTCTTGGACAGGATCAGACGGCCTTCCTTGTCCTCCTTCTGGAGAACCAGGGCCTCGATCTCGTCGCCAACCTTGACGACCTCGTTCGGGTCGACATCGTGCTTGATCGAGAGCTCACGGCTCGGGATCACGCCTTCGGTCTTGTAACCGATGTCGAGCAGGACCTCGTCCCGGTCGACCTTCACGATGACGCCGTCGACGATGTCGCCGTCGTTGAAGTACTTGATCGTCTCGTCGATCGCGGCGAGGAATGCTTCCTCGTCACCGATGTCGTTGACCGCAACCTGCGGGGTGGTGGCGGTGGTCTCGGTGCTGCTCGTCATGTGGGTAAGGGCTCCGGTTACGGACAGAAAGTCGTAGGTACTGCTACGCCGAGAGCCCGTATCGCACCAAGAAGCCGGACAGCCAATGAAGCCCCTGCCCGCGAACGGGAGGTGCCTCGAAAACCGAGGGGACATACAAAAGGTACGAGCGCGGCCTGCTCCGTCTGAGGCGCGCAGGCCCGCAGCGCAACCTTTAGCATACGGGGGCGGCCGGACAGGGTCAATGCGCGAAGCGCGCACCAGGGGCAGAACCGCGCAAACCCGGCACAAATTCGTGTCCTCCGCGCCGCGTCCACGCCACATCGGCGGGGTCGGCCGCACGGCGGCACTGAGCGCAAACTACATCGGCGGGCGAGATGAACCAAGAGTTCGAACAGCAAGACGGGACCGAAACGGCCGAGGACGAGGCCGAGGCGACCCGGCGTGACGCGGGGGACGCGGAGAGCAGTCGCGCGAGCCGTGGCTGGTGGGACCGGAACGCGGACGAGTACCAGAGCGAGCACGGAGCCTTCCTCGGCGACGACCGCTTCGTCTGGGGCCCCGAGGGGCTCGACGAGACCGAGGCGGAGCTCCTCGGGCCGGCCGGCTCCCTGAAGGGGCTCGACGTCCTGGAGATCGGCGCGGGCGCGGCGCAGTGCTCGCGCTGGCTGGCGGCACAGGGGGCGCGGCCGGTGGCCCTCGACCTCTCGCACCGGCAGCTCCAGCACGCGCTGCGGATCGGCGGGGGCGTGCCGCTCGTCGAGGCGGACGCCGGGGCGCTGCCCTTCCGGGACGGCTCCTTCGACCTGGTCTGCTCGGCATACGGCGCGGTGCCGTTCGTCGCCGATCCGGTACGGGTCTTCCGCGAGGTGCGCCGGGTGCTGCGGCCCGGCGGCCGGTGGGTCTTCTCGGTGACGCACCCGATCCGCTGGGCGTTCCCGGACGAGCCGGGGCCGGAGGGCCTCTCGGTGGCGGCCTCCTACTTCGACCGCACGCCCTACGTCGAGCAGGACGAGCAGGGCCGGGCCGTGTACGTGGAGCACCACAGGACGCTCGGGGACCGGGTACGGGACGTGGTGGCCGGCGGCTTCCGGCTCGTGGACCTGGTCGAGCCGGAGTGGCCGGCCTGGAACAGCCAGGAGTGGGGCGGCTGGTCCCCGCTCCGGGGGAACCTGATCCCGGGCACGGCGATCTTCGTCTGCGAACGCGACGGATAGTCGTACCGGTCGGCCAGTCGTACTGGTCAGTCGTACTAATGGGGCGGGGCTGTGGACAGTCGGACCCGTCTCTTCTCCTCGCGTATGAAACTGAGTGCGTGATCCGAAACGACGCACTCGACCTGCTTCCCGTCCGCCATGCCGTCCCCGAGCTGCTGACCGCGCTCGAGGAGCGCGGCACGGCAGTGCTGCACGCGCCGCCCGGCACCGGCAAGACGACGCTGGTGCCGCTCGCGCTCGCGGGCCTCATAGGGGACGGGCCGAGGCGTCGGGTGCTGGTGGCCGAGCCGCGCCGGATGGCGGTGCGGGCGGCGGCCCGGCGGATGGCGTGGCTGCTCGGCGAGGAGGTCGGCGGGACGGTCGGCTTCTCGGTGCGCGGCGAGCGGCGGGCCGGCCCTTCGACCCGGGTCGAGGTGGTGACCACGGGCATCCTGCTCCAGCGGCTCCAGCGGGATCCGGAGCTGGCGGGCGTGGACGTGGTCCTGCTCGACGAGTGTCACGAGCGGCACCTGGACGCCGACACCGCCCTGGCCTTCCTGGTGGACGTACGGGCCGCGCTGCGGCCGGAGCTGCGGCTGGTCGCGGCCTCGGCGACGAGCGACGCGGAGGCCTGGTCGCGGCTGCTGACGGTCGTGGACGGCGGCGGGCCCGCGCCGGTCGTACGGAGCGAGGGCGAGGGGCATGGGTACCGGGTCCTGTTCGCCCCGCCGCCCGCAGGGCTGAGGCCCGCGCACGGCACCTGGGTGGATCCGGCGCTGCTGCGCCACGTCGCGGCGACGGTCCGGCTGGCGCTGGAGCGGCACGAGGGCGACGTCCTCTGTTTTCTTCCCGGTACGGGGGAGATCGCCCGGACCGCGGGGCTGCTCGCCGGCCTGGACGCGGAGGTGCTCCAGTTGCACGGCCGGGCGCCGGCCGCGGTGCAGGACGCGGTGCTGCGGGGCACCGAGCCCGGCGGGCGGCGGCGGGTGGTGCTGTCGACCTCCGTCGCGGAGTCGAGCCTGACGGTGCCGGGGGTCCGGATCGTCGTGGACTCGGGGCTCGCGCGGGAACCGCGGATGGACCACGCGCGGGGGCTGGGGTCGCTGGCGACCGTGCCGGTGTCGGTCGCGGCGGCCACGCAGCGGTCCGGACGGTCGATGCGCGAGGCCTTCGGGACGGTCTACCGGTGCTGGGCCGAGGCCGAGGACGGGAGCCGGGCGCGCTTCCCGTCACCCGAGATCCGGATCGCCGATCTCACGGACTTCGCCCTGCGGGCCGCCTGCTGGGGGGATCCGACGGCGGAGGGGCTCGCACTGCTCGACCCGCCGCCCGCCGGGGCGATGGCGGCGGCCCGTTCCGTACTCGCGGCGGTCGGCGCCGTGGACGAGGAGGGCCGGGCCACCGAGCGCGGGAGCCGGCTCTCCCGGCTCGGGCTCCACCCCCGGCTGGGCCGTGCCCTGCTGGACGGCGCCGCCGAGGTCGGCGTCCGACGGGCGGCGGAGGTCGTGGCGCTGCTCAGCGAGGAGCCGCCCCGGGAGTACGGGGACGACCTGGCGGCGGCCTGGCGATCGGCCCGCCGGGGCGGAGACGGCTACGCGGCCCGCTGGAAGACGGAGGTCCGCCGCCTGGAGCGTTCGGCCGGCGAGGCGGCGGGGGGCTTGGCCGGGCAGGGAGCCGGGGGTGGGGGTGAGGATGCCGTGGCCGGGCTGGTGACCGCGTTGGCGTTTCCCGAGCGGGTGGCCAGGGCGCGGGAGCAGGGCGGGTTTCTGATGGTGTCGGGAAGCGGGGCGCGGCTCGCCGAGGGGTCGGGGCTGCGGTCCGCTCCGTGGTTGGCCGTCGCGGTGGCGGACCGTACGGCACGGGACGCCACGGCGCGGGTGCGGCTGGCGGCCGTGGTGGACGAGGACATCGCCCGGCGGGCGGCCGGGCATCTGCGGGCCACGGGCGAGGAGGTCCACTGGGAGGACGGTGACGTGGTCGCGCGGTCCGTGGACCGGCTGGGCGCGGTCGAGCTGACCGTGCGGCCCCTCGGGTCCGGGGCCGATCCCGCTCTCGTACGGGAGGCGCTGCTCGACGGCTTGCGGCGCGAGGGGCTCGGGCTGCTGCGGTGGAGCCGGGAGGCCTCGGAGCTGCGCGAGCGGCTCGCCTTCCTGTACGCGGAGGTGGGCGAGCCCTGGCCGGACGTGGCGGACGGGGCGTTGGTCGACCGGGCCGAGGAGTGGCTGGAGCCGGAGCTGTCCCGGGCCGTGCGCCGGGTCGATCTGGGGCGGATCAACGCCGGCGAGGCCCTGCGTCGGTTGCTGCCCTGGGCTACGGGCGAGGCGGGCCGGCTGGACGAGCTGGCCCCGGAGCGGATCGAGGTGCCGAGCGGGTCGCGGATCCGGGTCGAGTACGGCGGTGGGCGGCCGGTGCTCGCGGTGAAGCTCCAGGAGATGTTCGGCCTGGCCGAGACGCCCCGGGTGGCGGGGGTGCCGGTCCTGGTCCATCTCCTCTCCCCCGCGGGGAGGCCGGCGGCCGTGACCGCCGACCTCGCCTCGTTCTGGCGGGAGGGCTACCGCGCGGTGCGGGCGGAGCTGCGCGGGCGGTACCCGAGGCATCCGTGGCCCGAGGACCCCTCCGCGGCGGAGCCGACCCGGCACACCAGCGCGCGGCTCAGACGGGAGCGGTGACGGGCCCGGTCGGCGGCGCGGGGCGGCGCGAGCGGGCCTCCAGCCAGAAGGCGAGGGCGAGGAGGGCCAGGGCCAGGACGGTGAGGCTCCAGGGCAGGTAGGAGACGAGCATCAAGACCATCAGGCGGTTGGAGCCGACCAGCTCGACGGTGCTGTCGACGTAGTCCGCACGCATCTTCACGTGACCCTCGAAGACGGTGAGGGTGTCCTGGCCCATCAGGGCCTTGGCGTCGCGGAGCTCCTCCTTGTGGATCTCCTCGCCGTTGACGGGGGCTCCGGTGACCGGCTCGACCCAGAACATGCGCTTGGTGGTGTACCAGCGGGTGAGGCCCGAGTCGGCGAGGACCTTCGGGGTGATGCCCTTGACCGGCATGGTCTTGGGCATGGGGACCTTGGTCCAGGGGACGGTCTGCTCGAAGTAGTAGACCTCCATGCCGCGGAAGGTCTGGGTGCCCTTGTAGTGGATGGGGGCCGAGGTGCGGGTCTGGGCGTCGAAGTACCGGTAATCCCGCTTCTCGGTGAGGAAGGGCCACTTGAACTCGATGCCCTCGCGCCGGACCGGGTCGCCGTCGACCATCTCACCGGTGGCGTGGACGGGGTCCTGGGTGTGGGCGTCGAAGATGTACCGCTCGGGGACCTTGGAGACCATCTTCCCGTCGGGGCCGGTGACGTAGGCGAGGGCGTCCCAGACGACGACGTCGCGCCCGGCGTCGCGTTCGATCCGCCGCGACTCCTCCACGTTGCCCTTGAGGGTCTGGATGATCGTGATCTTCTCGACCTTCTCGGCCTTGAGCGTGGAGTAGTTGAGGAGGGTCGCGGGCCGGGCTTCCAGGACCGTCTCCTGGTACTGGTTCGGCGGGATCTTCGCCAGGCGGGGGAAGGCGTACCACCGCAGGGTCGGCGCCATCGCGGCGCAGCAGACGGCGAGGGCGAGCAGGACGAGGCTGGCTCGGCGGCGCACGGTCGCCCCCTACTTCTTCGGTTCGGGATTGGCGGTCAGCAGCGGTTTGGGCGAGGTGGGCCCATCGGGCGGCAGATCGACCAGGGAGACGAGGAGGACGAAGAGAAGGACTGGGGCGAGTCCGATGGCGACGGCGACAAGAGCGCGCATGGCCGGCCTCCCGGTGCTCGATCTGATAGGGCGTCAGGGCGGTGGCACCGTAGCAACGCGATCGCGAGATGAGAACACGTTGCACCCGGGTAACGCGGAACGCCGTCTCTCCGTCCGGCATGGACGGAGAGACGGCGCTGGGTTCACGCGACGCGCGAAGCGGTCGGACCGAGGACCGGTCGGACCGAGGACCGGTCAGGCGGAGGGCGAGGCCGAGGCCGTGCTCTCGGGCGAGTCGGACGCGGAGGTCGTCGGCTCCGGGGACGGCGCGGGGCTCGACGGCTCGGGGGTGGGCGTGGGCGCCGTGACCGTGAGCTCGACGAAGGTGGTGCCACCGCCGGGCGCCGTCAGGTAGAGGTAGTACGTGCCCGCCTTGTCGCCCGCGAGGAGGTCGCCGGCGGCGAGGGTGATCAGACCGTTCGCGTCGGTCTCGAAGGTCCGGGTCCGGGCCGTGGTGCCCGCCTCGCCCTTGAAGTACGGGCCCTCGGCGCTCTGCTGGGGATCCGTCTTCGAGGTGACGACGATGCCGGTGACGAGGACGCCGGGGGCCGGTACGCCCTTGTCGGTGGCCTTCACCTGCAGCTGGGTGAAACCGGTGCCGGTGGTGGCGGACAGGGCCTCACCACCGACCGGGGCGAGGGTGTCCGCCTCGCGGGGGGTGACCGTCGCGGTGAACTGGGTCGCGGGCGCGGTGCCGCTCACGACGGTGGCCCGGACCGTGAACGAACCGGTCTTCTCGCCCGCCCGCAGCGCGGGAGAGGACGCGATGCCGGCCGAGCCGGTCGCGACGGTGACCGTGGTCGCGCCGCCGGCGAAGCGGGCGTCGGTGGTGCCGCTGATCTCGAAGCTGATGAGCACTCCGGTGACCGGCGCGCCCGAGGCGTCGAGCGCCGCGACCCCGGGGACATGGGCGAAGGCGTTCCCCGTGGTGGCCGTCAGCGTGCCGGTGGCCACGGGCGCGAGCCGCGTGACCTTCAGCGCCGGCGGAACGGTGGGCGTCGTCGTCGGCGGAGTGGTGGGCGGCGTCGTCGGAGGTGTGGTCGGGGGCACCGTCGGCCGGGTGGTCTTCGGGGGGACTCCCGTCCCGGACGGCTCGGGCTTCGGCGCCGGCGGAGGGCCCGTGGGCGTGGGAGTCGTCGGCGCGGGAGTCGTCGGCAGCGGCGGGAACGGCGTGTCGGTCGACGGGCGGTTGCCCGGACGGCGGTCGTCGCTGCGGTCGACCGGCAGCACTCCGGTGCCGTCCGGGACCTGGTGGGTGCCGCGCTTGTAGTACTCGAACCAGGACAGGACCGTGTTCAGGTACTCCGTCGACCGGTTGTAGCTGAGGACGGCGCGGTCGAGGTCGGCCTTGACCGCGAGGTTCCGGTCGTCGGCGCAGAGGTAGAGACCGGCGGCCTGCGCCGCGTCGTAGATGTTGTTCGGGTCCTTCTTCCCGTCGCTGTTGGCGTCCTGACCCCAGGTCGCCCAGGTCGACGGGATGAACTGCATCGGACCGACGGCGCGGTCGTGGACCTTGTCGCCGTCGTAGGCGCCGTGGTCGGTGTCCGAGATGTTGGCGAAGCCGACGCCGTTGAGGGCGGGGCCGAGGATCGGCGTGGCGGTCGTGCCGTTGGCGTCGACCAGGCCGCCGCGCGCCTGCCCCGACTCGACCTTGCCGATGCCGGCGAGCAGCTGCCACGGCAGGTTGCAGGCGGGGTCGGTCGAGCGGATCGACGCCTCGGCCCGCTTGTAGGCGGAGAGGACGGACGCGGGTATACCGGCTTCCGCGGGGCCGGTGATGACCGGCAGGTTGATGGACGCCCCGGGCTTGTTCGGGGTGTTCAGCGGCGGCAGTTCGGTGTAATAGGGGGAATCGCCCGTCGCGGAGTCGTCTCCTGACGGGGTCGCGGTGTCCCCGGCGCCGATGGCCCGATCGCCGCCGGCGTTGTCCGCGGGCGGCGGGGTCGTATCCGGCGCCTGCGAGGCGGCGAGCGCCGCAACCGCCGCGGCCACCACCGCACCGCTGGTGGCCCCCTTGCGCAGCCGGCGGCCGAGTGTCGCTGCCATACCTGTGGTCCCCTCCCCATCGACTGCGTCCCACGCTCCCCGCGTGCGACCTCTGGCGACCCTATGCCAACTCCGGACCGGCGGGCACTGTCGCCTGACCGTGTTTCACGCTTTCGTCACCTCTCGGCCTCCTGGCCTGGGACGGGAACCGATCGACGGCCCGGACACCTCTTGTACTGCGGCCGTTCCCCGCGTCGGCCGTCACCCACAGGAACCGAGGGGGAGCTCCCGTTGCCGTTCACGCTCAGCCATGCCGCCGCCGTCCTGCCGGGGTTGCGCCGTGACGGGACCGCGCGCGGACCGCTGATCGCCTCCGCGCTCGTCGCCGGCTCCTTCGCGCCCGACATGACCTACTTCGCGGCCACGGCGGTGCCCGGGGCGATGGCCCTCGGCGACGTCACCCACTCCCCCGTCGGGATCGTCACGGCCGACGTGCTGATCACCGCGATGCTCGTGGCGCTGTGGCTGACCGTGCGCGAGCCGCTCGTCGCGCTGCTGCCCGCCCGGTGGCGCGGCCGGGTGTACGGGCTCGTGCGGGGACTCCCGTGGCGGGACCGGCACACGGCGGCGCTCGCCGGCTGGTTCTTCGTCTCCGCGGTCATCGGTTCGACGACCCACGTGGTGTGGGACTCCTTCACCCACATCGACCGCTGGGGCACCCGGGCGATCCCCGTCCTCGGCGAGATCGTGGCCGGGTTCCCCGTCTACCTCTACGCGCAGTACGGAGGGTCCGCGCTGGCCCTGGGGCTCCTCGCCTGGTTCGGCCTGCGGGCGCTGCGCTCCGCCGGCCCGGGCGCCGAACTGCCGGACCGGGTTCCGGTCCCTGGCCGGCGCGGGCGGCTCGTCGCGGCCGGGGTCATCGGCGGCTGCGTCCTCGCCGGTGTCGCCCACCGGGTGCTGCGCTGGGCCGCGTACTGGGGCTGGAACCGGATCGAGACGCCCCTGGACGTCATCCCCACGGCCTGCTTCGGGGCCGGTGCGGGGCTCGCCGTCGGGCTCGTGCTGTACGGGACGGGGGTGCGGCTGCGGGGAACGCCGCCGCTTCCGGCGACGGCGACGGCGACGGCGACGGCGACGGCGACGGCGACGGCTGACTCGGCCACGGTCCTCCCTCCGCCGGACGGAGAGGACCCTTCGCGGCGGGCGGGACGCTCCCGTCAGGGGTCTCGCTGATCCGGTCCTCCGGGGTGAATCCGCGGGCCGCCGGGCCGGCGGCGAGTGCGCGGTGCACGGCGAGGGAGATGCCCTCCAGGGTGCGGACCCCGTACCGCTTGGTGGGGTTGTCGTGGCTCAGGAGGGCCAGCCGGTAGTCGATCGCGGCGCGGCCGTCGGTGGTGCCCGTGCCGCGGACGATCCCGATGCTGTGGACCCGCCAGGCGTGGGTGGAGCGGGGCAGCCAGCCGTTCTTGAGGTGGACCTTGACCGTGCGGGGCGCGCCCGCGGTGACGCCCCAGGCCTGGTCGCTGACGACCTGGGCCATCAGTGTCAGCGCCCCGGTGCGGCGGGAGACCGCGTCGAGCAGGGCCAGTTGGTCGCGGGCGGTCGTCCGTGTGAGGCCCCAGTAGCGGTCGTGGCCGAGGACGGTGTCCTGAGCGCCGGCCTCGCGCAGCACCCTGTTCAGCCGGGGGCGCGAGAGTCCCCGCCACAGGTCGGTGGCGGCGGGGTTGTCGGAGCGGGTGATCATGGCCTTGAGCCGCTGGGCCTCCCTGCGGGTGGGGGCGCGGCCGAGCTCCTCGGCGCGTCCGAGGACGGCCTGCATGATGAGGACCTTGGCGAGGCTGGCGGAGTCGTGGGCCCGGGTGTCGCCGAGGCGGCAGCGCAGTCCGCGCCGGGGGTCGTGGACGGCGACCGAGACCGTGCCGTCGCGGCCCTTGAGCGCCGCGGCGATGTGCTGGGACAGCCGCTCGGCGAGGGCGGGTTCGCGGGACGAGGTGCAGAGTGCGGGCGCCCGGTACGCCTCGGCGGGTGAGGCGGTGCCGGATGCTCCGAGGAACGCCCCGAGGAGCACCCAGGTGCGGAGGTGGGAGCGGCGGCGGCTCGTGATCATGCTCCCCAGTCTCGGGAGCGGGGGTGCGGGGGCGCGCCTCGGAGTGGTCCACCTGGCGCACACCCGCCGGGCCTGGCCGGGCCCGGAGCGGCGTTGCGCCCAGGGTGCCGGTTCAGGCACGGAAGCCTAGGCCCGGCACGGGGCACCGTCCCGTTGTGCCCACCCGTCCCGCCCCAGCGGGACGAATGCCCACAACGGGGGGGCGGGCCGACACGGGCCGGGCGCGGGCCCCCGGGCAAGGCCCGGGCCCAACGGCAGGCGCGGGCCCCCCGGGTAGGGGGCGGCCCCACGGGAAGGGCGCGGGCCCAACGCCAGGCGTGGGCCCCCCGGGTAGGGGGCGGCCCCACGGGAAGGGCGCGGGCGCCCACGGGTAGGGGGCGGGCCCACATCGCGGGCGCGCCCCCCTGCGTCAGTGCGCCGCCGAGTCCCAGTCCCGGCCCACACCGACGGAGACGTCGAGTGGGGCGCGCAGGTCCGCCGCCGCGGACATCTGCTCGCGGACCAGGGCCTCGACCTGCTCGCGCTCGCCGGGGGCGAGTTCGAGCACGATTTCGTCGTGGACCTGGAGGAGCATCCGGGAGGCGAGACCCGCCTCCGTCAGCGCGCGGTCGACGCCCAGCATGGCGACCTTCACGATGTCGGCGGCCGTGCCCTGGATGGGGGCGTTGAGCGCCATCCGCTCGGCGGACTCGCGGCGCTGCCGGTTGTCGCTGTTGAGGTCCGGCAGGTAGCGGCGGCGGCCGAGGATGGTCTCCGTGTAGCCCGTGGCGCGGGCCTCGTCGACGACCCTGCGCAGGTAGTCCCGTACCCCGCCGAAGCGCTCGAAGTAGGTGTCCCGCAGGCCGGCGGCCTCGCCCGGGTCGATGTTCAGCTGCTGCGCGAGACCGAAGGCGGAGAGGCCGTAGGCCAGGCCGTACGACATGGCCTTGATCTTGCGGCGCATCTCGGCGTCGACGGCGGACCGCTCGACGCCGAAGACCTGGGAGGCGACCGTGGTGTGCAGGTCCTCGCCGGAGGCGAAGGCCTCGATGAGGCCCTCGTCCTCGGAGAGGTGGGCCATGACCCGCAGCTCGATCTGGCTGTAGTCGGCGGTCATGAGGGCTTCGAAGCCCTCGCCGACGACGAAGCCGTGCCGGATGGCGCGGCCCTCGTCCGTGCGCACCGGCACGTTCTGCAGGTTCGGGTCGGTCGACGAGAGGCGGCCGGTGGCGGCGACCGTCTGGCTGAAGGTGGTGTGGATCCGGCCGTCGGCGGCGACGGTCTTGATCAGGCCTTCGACGGTGGAGCGCAGCCGGGCCTGCTCGCGGTGGCGGAGCATGATCACGGGCAGGTCGTGCTCGGTCTGGCTCGCGAGCCAGGCGAGCGCGTCGGCGTCCGTCGTGTACCCGGTCTTGGTCTTCTTGGTCTTCGGCAGGTTGAGCTCGCCGAAGAAGACCTCCTGGAGCTGCTTGGGCGAGCCGAGGTTGAACTCGTGACCGACGGAGGCGTGCGCCTCCTTCACGGCCTGCTGCACGGCGCCGGCGAACTGCTGCTCCATCGCCTCCAGGTGGTCGCGGTCGGCGGCGATGCCGTGCCGCTCCAGGCGGGCGAGGAGGACGGAGGTGGGCAGCTCGACGTCGTGGAGGAGCTCGCGGGCCCCGACCTCGCCGAGCCGCTCGTCGAAGGCGTCGCCGAGATCGAGGACCGCCCGGGCCTGGGTCATGAGGGCCTCGGCCTCGGCGGTGTCGTCGGCGCCGAAGGCGAGCTGTCCGTCGGCGGCGGCCGCGGGGGCGAGCTCGCGCCCGAGGTACTCGACGGAGAGCGCGTCGAGCGCGAAGGAGCGCCGGCCGGGCTTGACGAGGTAGGCGGCGAGGGCGGTGTCCATGGTGACGCCCGCGATGCTCCAGCCGTGCTCGGGGAAGACCCGCATGGCGCCCTTGGCGTTGTGCATGACCTTGGGGCGGGCCGGGTCGGCGATCCACGCGGCCCAGGCCTGCTCGTCGGCCTCGTCGAGCGCGCTCGGGTCGAACCAGGCGGCGGCTCCGCCGGCGGCGGCGAGGGCGACCTCGCTCACGTTCCCCGTGCCGAGGGCCCAGCTGTCGACGGTGGCGATGCCGAGAGGCCGGCCGCCGTGCTCGGCGAGCCAGGGGGCGAGCTCGCCGGCGCCGAGGACGCTCGCGTCGAGCTCGACGCCCGCGGCGGGGGCCGGGGCGGTGTCCTCGGCGGCGCCCGGGTCCACGGCGAGGAGCCGCTCGCGCAGCGAGGGGTTGCGGATCTCCAGGGTGTCGAGGACGAGCGCGACGGCCCCGCGGTCGTACGGCTCGCGGGCGAGGTCCAGCACGGTCTTCGGCAGCTCGACGTCCCGGACCATCTCGGTCAGGCGGTGGTTGAGCTTGACCGACTCCAGGTGGTCGCGGAAGTTCTGCCCGGCCTTGCCCTTGACCTCCTCGGCGCGGTCGACCAGTTCGGCGAAGGAGCCGAACTGGTTGATCCACTTGGCGGCGGTCTTCTCGCCGACGCCGGGGATGCCCGGGAGGTTGTCGGACGGGTCGCCGCGCAGGGCGGCGAAGTCGGGGTACTGCGAGGGGGTCAGGCCGTACTTCTCCTGGACCTTCTCCGGGGTGAAGCGGGTCAGCTCGGAGACGCCCTTGGTGGGGTAGAGCACGGTGGTGTGCTCGGTGACGAGCTGGAACGAGTCCCGGTCGCCGGTGACGATGAGGACCTCGAAGCCCTCGGCCTCGGCCTGCGTCGCGAGGGTCGCGATGACGTCGTCGGCCTCGAAGCCGTCGACCGCGAAGCGCGGCGCGTGCATCGCGTCGAGGAGCTCGCCGATCAGCTCGACCTGCCCCTTGAACTCGTCGGGGGTCTTCGAGCGGTTCGCCTTGTACTCGGGGAACTCGTCGGACCGCCAGGTCTTGCGGGACACGTCGAACGCGACCGCGAAGTGCGTGGGCGCCTCGTCGCGGAGGGTGTTCGCCAGCATCGAGGCGAAGCCATAGATGGCGTTCGTCGGCTGCCCCGTCGCGGTGGTGAAGTTCTCCACGGGCAGCGCGTAGAACGCGCGGTACGCCAGGGAGTGCCCGTCCATGAGGAGGAGTCGCGGGCGGTCCGCTTCGGTCTTCTCGGTCTTCTTCGATGCTGTCTCGGCCACGGAACGATCCTCCCACGGCCCACCGACATTCCCGGTCGCACATGCCCCGCCGCCCTGCCCGGCACGCCCCTCCTCCGGTGCCGCGTGACAGGATCGGAGACGTACACCACAGGATTACCGCTCAAGGGAGAGCGCGATGGTCAGCAAGCCCCCGGCCGGTGACCCGGTACAGGACGCACCGCAGGTCACGCCGCCGCAGCACGCCGCAGCAGGCCTGCCCGCCATCGGGCACACCCTGCGGATCGCGCGGGAGCAGATGGGGCTGCGGCGCACCGCGCGGACCCTGCTCAAGGTCAACCAGAAGGACGGCTTCGACTGTCCCGGCTGCGCCTGGCCGGAGGAGGACAAGCGGCACGTCGCCGAGTTCTGCGAGAACGGGGCGAAGGCGGTCGCCGAGGAGGCGACGCTGCGCCGGGTCACCCCGGAGTTCTTCGCCGCGCACCCGGTGGCGGACCTGGCGACCCGCAGCGGGTACTGGCTGGGCCAGCAGGGCCGGATCACCCAGCCGATGCTGCTGCCGGAGGGCGGCGAGCGGTACGAGCCGGTGACCTGGGAGCGGGCCTTCGCGATCCTCGCCGAGGAGCTCCGTGCCCTGGCCTCGCCCGACGAGGCGCTGTTCTACACGTCGGGCAGGACCAGCAACGAGGCCGCGTTCCTGCTCCAGCTCTTCGCCCGCGAGTTCGGCACGAACAACCTGCCGGACTGCTCCAACATGTGCCACGAGTCCTCGGGTTCGGCTCTGACCGAGACCATAGGGATCGGCAAGGGCAGCGTCTCCCTCGAGGACCTGCACCGGGCGGACCTGATCATCGTGGCGGGGCAGAACCCGGGCACGAACCACCCCCGGATGCTCTCCGCCCTGGAGAAGGCGAAGGCCGCGGGCGCGCGGATCATCTCGGTCAATCCGCTGCCCGAGGCCGGTCTGGAGAAGTTCAAGAACCCGCAGACCCCGCAGGGCATGCTCAAGGGCGCGGCGCTCACCGACCTCTTCCTGCAGATCCGCATCGGCGGCGACCAGGCCCTCTTCCGGCTCCTCAACAAGCTGGTCCTGGAGACGCCCGGGGCGGTCGACGAGGAGTTCGTACGGGAACACACCCACGGGCACGAGGAGTTCACCGCGGCGGCGCGGGCGGCCGACTGGGACGAGACGCTCGCCGCGACCGGGCTCGACCGCTCCGAGATCGAGCGGGCCCTGGAGATGGTGCTGGCCTCGGAGCGGACGATCGTCTGCTGGGCGATGGGGCTCACGCAGCACAAGCACTCCGTGCCGACCATCCGCGAGGTGGTCAACTTCCTTCTGCTGCGCGGCAACATAGGGCGGCCCGGCGCGGGCGTGTGCCCGGTGCGCGGCCATTCGAACGTGCAGGGCGACCGGACGATGGGGATCTTCGAGCGCCCCGCGCCCGCCTTCCTCGACGCCCTGGACAAGGAGTTCGGGATCGTCTCGCCGCGCCACCACGGCTTCGACGTGGTCCGCTCGATCCAGGCGCTGCGGGACGGCGAGGCGAAGGTGTTCTTCGCGATGGGCGGCAACTTCGTGGGGGCGACGCCCGACACGGAGGTGACGGAGGCCGCGATGCGGAACGCGCGCCTGACCGTCCACGTGTCGACGAAGCTGAACCGCTCGCACGCGGTCACGGGCACGCGCGCGCTGATCCTCCCCACCCTCGGGCGCACCGACAAGGACGTGCAGAAGAGCGGTCGGCAGATCGTGACGGTCGAGGACTCGATGAGCCTGGTGCACGCCTCGCGCGGCAACCTGCCGCCGGCGAGCCCGCACCTGCTCTCCGAGCCGGCGATCGTGGCGCGGCTGGCCCGGGCCGTCCTCGGCGACGGATCGGCCACGCCCTGGGAGGAGTTCGAGGCCGACTACGCCACGATCCGGGACCGCATCGCGCGCGTGGTGCCCGGTTTCGAGGACTTCAACGCCCGTCTCGCGGCGAACGCGGGCGGCTTCGCGCTGCCGCACGGCCCGCGCGACGAGCGCCGCTTCCCCACGAAGACCGGCAAGGCCAACTTCACGGCCGCGCCCGTCGAGTACCCGAAGGTGCCGGAGGGCAGGCTGCTGCTCCAGACCCTCCGCTCGCACGACCAGTACAACACCACGATCTACGGTCTCGACGACCGCTACCGGGGCATCAAGGGCGGCCGCAGGGTCGTCCTGGTCCACCCCGAGGACGCGGCGGCGCTCGGCCTCGCCGACGGGGCGTACACGGATCTGGTGAGCGAGTGGACGGACGGGACCGAGCGGCGGGCACCCGGCTTCCGGGTGGTGCACTACCCGACCTCCCGGGGCTGCGCGGCGGCCTACTACCCGGAGACGAACGTCCTCGTACCGCTGGAGTCCACGGCGGACGTCAGCAACACCCCCGCGAGCAAGTCCGTCATCGTCCGTCTGGAACAATCACGATCCGCCTAAGCGTTTGCTCAGGCGCGACCAGCGATCACCATCCGAACGGAGCCGGGCCATGGGCGAGCAGCAGCACGTGAAGTTCCCACAGGAGGTCCTCGACGAGTACGCGGCGCTCGGCGTCGACCTGCCCGCCCTCTTCTCGGCCGGGCACCTCGGCAACCGGATGGGCGTGCAGGTCCTGGAGGCCTCGGCCGAGCGGGTCGTCGGCACGATGCCGGTGGAGGGCAACACGCAGCCGTACGGGCTGCTGCACGGCGGCGCCTCGGCGGTGCTCGCCGAGACGCTGGGCTCCATCGGTTCGATGCTGCACGGCGGGGTCTCCAAGATCGCGGTCGGCGTCGACCTCAACTGCACCCACCACCGCGGGGTGCGCAGCGGCCTGGTGACCGGCGTGGCGACCCCGGTGCACCGCGGGCGGTCCACCGCCACGTACGAGATCGTGATCACCGACGAGCAGGGCAAGCGAGTCTGCTCGGCGCGGCTGACCTGCCTGCTGCGCGAGGTCACCGCCAAGGACGCGGGGATCGTCGCGGGCGGCTGACGCGTCCGTACGAACGGTCAAGGGGCGGCACCCGACGGGTGCCGCCCCTTCGTCGTACCCCCTACAGGCCCCGTCGGCATCACTCTGAGTGATCTTCGTCCGAACAGGGACCGAGCGGAACGGAAGGGCCGATTCGTCCGCTGAGGTTTCTGCCACTGTCCGGTATCCGGAGAGCCGACCGAGCGCCTCGACAGGACCAAGAATCCCTCAAGCCCCTTAGCGGAACTGCAGGTTCTCACTATGTGAACACCGCGAAACCCACCCCTATGCCCCGGTATCACCCGCCGCCGCGCACACTCTTTCCCCGTCGGCATAACAAGACAGTCACATCATGCCCTCGGCGCTCCCCGACCCTCCCCACCTGCGCTTAGAGTCACCGCCAGTCACCGCGCCGCCGGGCGCGTCCTACTGCACGGCCCTGCACCACCCAGTACGGCCCGGCGTTCGACAACGGCACCCCTCGCTCCGCAGCTTCACGGCACCGCCTCATCCGAGGGGGCCGCGCCAGGGAAAGGACCCTTCGTGCGAAACCGTTCGTTGCTCATACTCACCACCGCGGTCACCGCGGGTGCACTCACCCTCACCGCCTGCGGTTCGCGTGACGACAAGGGCGGCGCCGAAAAGGGCGGCGACGGTGGCAACGTCACCGTGACCATCGGTCTCGACGCGCCCCTCACGGGTGAGCTGTCCGCCCTCGGCCTCGGCATCAAGAACTCGGCCGACCTCGCGGTCAAGACGGCCAACGAGAAGGCCTACGTCAAGGGCGTGACCTTCAAGCTGGAGTCCCTGGACGACCAGGCCCAGCCCTCCGCCGGCCAGCAGAACGCGACCAAGTTCGTCGCCGACAAGGCCGTCATCGGCGTCGTCGGCCCGCTGAACTCCTCGGTCTCCGAGTCGATGCAGAAGGTCTTCGACGACGCCAAGCTGGTGCAGGTCTCCCCGGCCAACACCAACCCGTCCCTGAGCCAGGGCGCCAACTGGAGCAGCGGCGACAAGAAGCGCGGCTACAAGTCGTACTTCCGCACCGCGACCACGGACGCCATCCAGGGCCCGTTCGCCGCGCAGTACGTCTTCAACGAGGCCAAGAAGACCAAGGCCTTCATCATCGATGACAAGAAGACCTACGGCGCCGGCCTCGCGGGCACCTTCAAGGGCGAGTTCGAGAAGCTCGGCGGCAAGGTCCTCGGCACCGAGCACATCAACCCCGACACCAAGGACTTCTCCGCGGTCGCGACCAAGGTGAAGAGCTCCGGCGCCGACATCGTCTACTACGGTGGCGAGTACCCGGCCGCCGGCCCGCTGGCCAAGCAGATCAAGGAAGCCGGCGCGAAGGTCGTCGTCGTCGGTGGCGACGCGATCTACAGCCCCGAGTACGTGAAGCTCGCCGGCGCCACCGCGGCCAACGGTGACTTCGCCACCTCGGTCGGCGCGCCGATCGAGACCCTCGCCTCCGCCAAGGAGTTCCTGGCCAACTACAAGGCCAAGGGCTACAAGGAGGCCTACGAGGCCTACGGCGGCTACTCCTACGACTCGACCTGGGCCATCATCGAGGCCGTCAAGAAGGTCGTCGACGGCAACAGCGGCAAGCTCCCGGACGGTGCCCGCGCCAAGGTCGTCGAGGCCATGCAGGGCGTCTCCTTCGAGGGTGTGACCGGCAAGGTCTCCTTCGACGAGTTCGGTGACACCACCAACAAGCAGCTGACCGTCTACAAGGTCGAGGGCGGCGCGTTCAAGCCGGTCAAGTCCGACACCTTCGGCGGCTGATCCACCAGCTCCACTCCGCACCACTCAGCACCATTCAGCACCACCTTCATCGCGCGGGGGGCCGCACCAGGCGCCCCGCGCGGTGTCACATCCGTCGAAAGTCTCGGAGGACAATGCGGTGAACGAACTGCCGCAGCAGCTGGTCAACGGCCTGCTACTGGGATCCATGTACGGGCTCGTCGCCGTCGGCTACACGATGGTCTACGGCATCGTCCAGCTCATCAACTTCGCCCATGGCGAGATCTTCATGACCGGCGGCTTCGGGGCGCTCACGGTCTGGCTCATCCTGCCCGGCGGCACCAGCATGTGGGTCGCGCTGCCCGTCATGATCATCGGTGCCGTGCTCGTCGCGACGACCATAGCCGTCGGGGCGGAACGGTTCGCCTACCGCCCGCTGCGCGGTGGCCCCCGCCTCGCCCCGCTCATCACGGCCATCGGTCTCTCGCTCGCCCTGCAGTACGCGGTGTGGGTGTGGTACCCCGAGGCGAAGTCCGCCCGGACCTTCCCGCAGATCCCCGGCGGCCCGATCGAGCTCGGCCCCGTCACCATCCAGACCGGCGACGTCTTCCTCCTGATCGCCGCCCCGATCTGCATGGCCGTCCTCGCCTTCTTCGTCATGCGCACCCGCGTCGGCCGTGGCATGCAGGCCACGGCGCAGGACCCGGACACCGCGAAGCTCATGGGCGTCAACACGGACCGGATCATCGTGATCGCGTTCGCCCTCGGTGCCGCGATGGCCGCGGTCGGTGCCGTCGCCTACGGCCTCAAGTACGGCGTCGTCGACTACAAGATGGGCTTCCTCCTCGGGCTGAAGGCCTTCACGGCCGCCGTCCTCGGCGGTATCGGCAACATCTACGGAGCCATGATCGGCGGAGTCGTCCTCGGTGTCGCCGAGACCATGGCGACGGCGTACGTCAGCCACATCCCCGGTATGGAGCAGCTCGGCGGCCAGTCCTGGGCCGACGTCTGGGCCTTCGTACTCCTCATCGTCGTACTCCTCGCCCGGCCACAAGGCCTTCTCGGCGAGCGCGTCGCGGACAGGGCGTGAGCACCATGACCACCATCTCCGAGAACCCCACGGCGGCCACGACCCTCAAGTCGACCGAGCCGACCGGCCTCATCGGCTTCGTGCCGGTCCGGGCCGCCCGCGCCCTCACCCTGGGCGGTGGCGTCCTCACGGTCGCCAGCTGCTTCCTCTCCTGGACCTGGACGCCCACCTTCCCGGGTGACCTCACGTACTACGGCTCCCCCGCCGGTCTGCAGCTCCAGGTCCTGGTCCTGGGCCTGCTCACCACCCTCTTCGCCCTCTCCTCGTACGGCGTCAAGGGCACCCGCTGGCTGACCCCGGCCGGCGCCGACGCGGCCGTCAAGGTCGCCGCGCTCGCCGCCTTCGGCACCGCCTGGTACACCGTCGCCGCGATCAGCATCACGCTCGGCGGCCCGGTCAACCTGGAGCCCGGCGGCGCGGTCGTCGCGCTCGCCACCCTGATCACCCTCCTCGGCGCCCTCGCCCTCCCCTTCGAGCGGCCGAAGGTGCTGCCCGTGGACCCGGAGGACACCGCCTGGGACCAGCTCAAGCACCGGGTCGGCAACGGCTGGACCGCCTTCAAGGGCGCCTTCGCCGCCACGGGCCCCGCCCGCAAGCTGCCCCCGATGCACTCCTCGGTCGAGATCCTGATCATCACGGGCATCCTCGCCGTGGCGCTCGGCGTCTTCACCTACGGTGTCGGCACCGAGTACGACGAGCTGTTCCTCGGCTTCCTGATCACGGCCGGCCTCGGCTTCGCCGCGGTCAACAAGTCGGGCCTCATGCAGCAGGCCACGCAGCTCACCAAGAAGCACCAGAACCTCACCATCGCGGGCGCGTTCACCGCGGCGGCGCTGTTCCCCTTCACCCAGACCGACGACCAGTACGCGACGCTCGGCGTCTACATCCTGATCTTCGCGACGGTCGCCCTGGGCCTGAACATCGTCGTCGGCCTCGCCGGTCTCCTCGACCTCGGTTACGTCGCCTTCCTCGGCGTCGGCGCCTACGCGGCCGCCCTCGTCTCGGGCGCCCCGACCTCCCCGTTCGGCGTGCACCTCCCCTTCTGGGCCGCCATCCTGGTCGGCGCGGGAGCCTCTCTGGTCTTCGGTGTCCTGATCGGTGCCCCGACCCTCCGGCTGCGCGGCGACTACCTCGCCATCGTCACGCTCGGCTTCGGTGAGATCTTCCGCATCGCGGTGATGAACACCGACGGCACCTCCGGTCCCGACATCACCAACGGCTCCAACGGCATCGCGTCCATCCCGAACCTGAGCATGTTCGGGTTCGACTTCGGCGCCGAGCACACGATCGCCGGCTTCACCATCGGCCGCTTCGCGAACTACTTCTTCCTGATGCTGCTGATCATGGCGATCGTCGTGATGGTCTTCCGCCGCAGTGGCGACTCCCGGATCGGCCGCGCCTGGGTCGCCATCCGCGAGGACGAGACCGCGGCGCTCGCCATGGGCATCAACGGCTTCCGGGTCAAGCTCATCGCCTTCGCGCTCGGCGCCTCGCTCGCCGGCCTCGCCGGCACCGTGCAGGCTCACGTCACCTACACGGTGACCCCGGAGCAGTACCTCTTCGCCGGTCCGATCCCGCCCAACTCCGCCTTCCTGCTCGCGGCCGTCGTCCTCGGCGGCATGGGCACCATGAGCGGTCCCCTGGTCGGCGCGTCCCTGCTGTTCCTCATCCCCAACAAGCTCCAGTTCATGGGCGAGTACCAGCTCTTCGCCTTCGGCGTCGCGCTGATCCTGCTCATGCGCTTCCGCCCGGAGGGCATGATCGCCAACCGGCGCAACCAGCTGGAGTTCCACGAGAACGACGAGACGCCCGCCACGCTCGCCAAGGCAGGTGCCTGAACCATGACGACCACCACCAACACGGCCGAGGCCACCACCGAGCCGGCCGCCCGCGAGACCGTTCTCGACGCACGCGGGGTCACCATGCGCTTCGGCGGCCTCACCGCCGTGCGCGATGTGAACCTGACCGTCAACAGCGGCGAGATCGTCGGCCTCATCGGCCCCAACGGCGCCGGCAAGACCACCTTCTTCAACTGCCTCACCGGTCTCTACGTCCCCACCGAGGGTGAGGTCCGGTACAAGGGCACGGTCCTGCCGCCCACGTCGTACAAGGTCACCGACGCCGGCATCGCCCGCACCTTCCAGAACATCCGCCTCTTCCACAACATGACCGTCCTGGAGAACGTCCTCGTCGGACGCCACACCCGGATGAAGCAGGGCCTCTGGTCCGCGCTGCTGCGCCTCCCCGCTTTCAAGAAGGCCGAAGCGGAGGCATCGCAGCGGGCCATGGAGCTCCTGGAGTTCATCGGACTCCAGGACAAGGCTCAGCACCTCGCCAAGAACCTCCCGTACGGAGAGCAGCGCAAGCTGGAGATCGCCCGCGCCCTCGCGAGCGACCCCGGTCTGATCCTGCTCGACGAGCCCACCGCCGGCATGAACCCGCAGGAGACGCGGGCGGCGGAGGAACTCATCTTCGCCATCCGGGACATGGGCATCGCCGTGCTCGTCATCGAGCACGACATGCGGTTCATCTTCAACCTCTGCGACCGGGTCGCCGTGCTCGTCCAGGGCCAGAAGCTGATCGAGGGCGACAGCCAGACCGTCCAGAGCGACGAGCGGGTCATCGCCGCGTACCTGGGCGAGCCCGTCGCGGACGCACCGGCGGAGGCGGCTCCCGCGGAGGAGGCTCCTGCGAAGGAGGCCCCCGCGAAGGCCGCGCTCTCCGAGGACGCACCCGCCGAGGAGGACGCGCCTTCGGAGGAGGACGCACCCGCCGAGGAGGACGCCCCCGAGGCCCCCGCCGACGAAGCACCGGCCGACGAGACCCCGGCTGCCGAGGAGACCTCCTCGGAGGACACCCCGCAAGACCCCGGTTCGGGCAAGGAGAACGACGCATGACCGCACTGCTCGAAGTCGAGGACCTGCGCGTCGCCTACGGAAAGATCGAGGCCGTCAAGGGCATCTCCTTCTCCGTCGACGCCGGTGAGGTCGTCACCCTCATCGGTACCAACGGCGCCGGGAAGACCACCACCCTGCGGACCCTCTCCGGGCTCCTCAAGCCGGTCGGCGGCCAGATCAAGTTCGAGGGCAAGTCCCTCCGCAAGATCCCCGCGCACAAGATCGTCTCGCTGGGTCTGGCCCACTCCCCCGAGGGCCGGCACATCTTCCCCCGGATGACGATCGAGGAGAACCTCCTCCTCGGCGCCTTCCTCCGGAAGGACACCGCGGGCATCGCCAAGGACGTCCAGCGCGCCTACGACCTCTTCCCGATCCTGGGCGAGCGTCGCAAGCAGGCGGCCGGCACGCTCTCCGGCGGTGAGCAGCAGATGCTCGCCATGGGCCGGGCGCTGATGTCCCAGCCGAAGCTGCTCATGCTCGACGAGCCCTCGATGGGCCTCTCGCCGATCATGATGCAGAAGATCATGGCGACCATCGCCGAGCTGAAGGCCCAGGGCACCACGATCCTGCTCGTCGAGCAGAACGCCCAGGCCGCGCTCGCCCTGGCGGACCACGGTCACGTGATGGAGATCGGCAAGGTCGTGCTCTCGGGCACCGGCCAGAACCTGCTCCACGACGAGTCCGTCCGCAAGGCGTACCTCGGCGAGGACTGATCCACCGGGTCCGTACCCCGTACGGAAGGCCCGCCCCACAAAGTCGTGGGGCGGGCCTTCTTCCGTCTGTACCGGCTTCCGTCTGTACGGGCTTCCGTCTGTACGCGGGCCGTAGGGACGTACGGGTGTGCGTGCGGGCCTACTGCTCGCCCTTGGCCGCCTTCTTCTCCTCGGCGTCCTCGATGACCGCCTCGGCGACCTGCTGCATCGACATGCGCCGGTCCATGGAGGTCTTCTGGATCCAGCGGAAGGCGGCCGGCTCCGTCAGCCCGTACTGGGTCTGCAGGATCGACTTGGCGCGGTCCACCAGCTTGCGGGTCTCCAGGCGGAGGGAGAGGTCGGCGACCTCCTTCTCCAGGGCGCGGAGCTCGGCGAATCGGGAGACGGCCATCTCGATGGCCGGCA
Organism: Streptomyces sp. NBC_00094; assembly: GCF_026343125.1. NCBI lineage: Bacteria > Bacillati > Actinomycetota > Actinomycetes > Kitasatosporales > Streptomycetaceae > Streptomyces > Streptomyces sp. NBC_00094. The sequence goes on from NZ_JAPEMB010000001.1 coordinate 1,979,409, forward strand.
CCACGTCGCTCTTGCTGAACGGCTTGACCAGGTACGCCATGGCACCGGCGTCCCGGGCCCGCTCGACGAGGTCGCGCTGCGAGAAGGCGGTCAGCATCAGGACCGGGGCGATGGACTCGCCCGCGATCTTCTCGGCGGCCGAGATGCCGTCGAGGACGGGCATCTTCACGTCGAGGATGACGAGGTCGGGGCGGTGCTCGCGGGCGAGCTCGACGGCCGTGGCGCCGTCGCCGGCCTCGCCGACGACCGTGTAGCCCTCTTCCTCCAGCATCTCTTTGAGGTCGAGGCGGATGAGCGCCTCGTCCTCTGCGATGACGACGCGGGTCGTCAGCGGCGGGACGTGCGACGGCTCTGCGTCGTCGGCGGGCTGGGGCGACTCGGGGGCGGTCACGCGGGCTCCTCGTTCGATGGCCTCGTTCCGGAGGCGGATACAGCTCCCCATGAGCCTACCCACCTCCTGTAAGGTAGGGGCACGGCGGGTGATCACCGACCTTCGTTTCGAAGGATGCCCCGGTAGCCCAGCGGAAGAGGCAGTGGTCTCAAACACCATACAGCGTGGGTTCGAATCCCACCCGGGGCACTTTACCTTTGATTCCAAGGTTCGAGACGGACGCTGTCCGCTCCGCCGGACGGCCTACGTCAGCGGCTCACCGATGTGATGGACCCGCACCAGGTTCGTCGAGCCGGCGACACCCGGCGGGGAACCGGCCGTGATCACCACGATGTCGCCCGGCCGACAGCGACCGATCCGCAGCAGCTCCTCGTCCACCTGGGCCACCATCGCGTCCGTCGAGTCGACGTGCGGGCCGAGGAAGGTCTCGACGCCCCAGGTCAGGTTGAGCTGCGAGCGCGTCGCCGGGTCCGGCGTGAAGGCCAGCAGCGGGATCGGCGAGCGGTAGCGGGAGAGACGCTTGACCGTGTCGCCGGACTGCGTGAAGGCGACCAGGAACTTGGCCCCGAGGAAGTCGCCCATCTCGGCGGCGGCACGGGCGACGGCGCCGCCCTGGGTGCGGGGCTTGTTGCGCTCGGTCAGCGGGGGCAGCCCCTTGGCGAGGACGTCCTCCTCCGCGGCCTCGACGATCCGGCTCATGGTGCGGACCGTCTCGACCGGGTAGCGGCCGACGCTGGTCTCGCCGGAGAGCATGACGGCGTCGGTGCCGTCGATGACGGCGTTGGCGACGTCGGAGGCCTCGGCACGGGTGGGCCGGGAGCTGTCGATCATCGAGTCGAGCATCTGGGTGGCGACGATGACCGGCTTGGCGTTCCGCTTGGCCAGCTTGACCGCCCGCTTCTGGACGATCGGCACCTGCTCCAGGGGCATCTCGACGCCCAGGTCACCGCGGGCCACCATGATGCCGTCGAAGGCGGCGACGATCTCCTCGATGTTCTCGACGGCCTGCGGCTTCTCGATCTTGGCGATGACGGGCAGCCGGCGGCCCTCCTCGTCCATGATCCGGTGGACGTCCTCGATGTCCCGGGCACTGCGGACGAAGGAGAGGGCGATGACGTCGGCGCCGATGCGCAGGGCCCAGCGGAGGTCCTCGATGTCCTTCTCGGACAGGGCGGGTACGGAGACGGCGACACCCGGCAGGTTGAGGCCCTTGTGGTCGGAGACCATGCCGCCCTCGACGACCCGGGTGCGGACGCGGGGGCCGTCGACGGAGGTGACCTCCAGGGTGACGCGGCCGTCGTCGACGAGGATGCGCTCGCCGGCGGTCACGTCCTCGGCGAGGCCGGAGTAGGTCGTCCCGCAGCAGTGACGGTCGCCCTCCATCGCCTCGACGGTGATGGTGAACTCGTCACCGCGTTCAAGGAGTACGGGACCTTCACGGAAGCGGCCGAGACGAATCTTCGGGCCTTGAAGGTCGGCGAGGACCCCGATGCTGCGGCCGGTCTCGTCGGAGGCTTTGCGTACGCGCTCGTAGCGCTCCTCGTGCTCGAGATACGTACCGTGGCTGAGATTGAGGCGGGCCACGTCCATTCCGGCCTCGACCAACGCCTTGATCTGGTCGTATGTTTCGGTGGCGGGCCCAAGGGTACAAACGATTTTCGCTCGGCGCATGGGTCGAGCCTAGGGCTTACCCACGAGTAGGAAATTGGTGGGGCATGACTACTCAACAACCTTTCCGTGAAAGGTTGTTGACAAGTCTTGAATCTGTGCACCGGGGTGCTCCGATGAGCGAATTTCGCGCCCTCGCGCCCCCTGTCTCAGAGTGCGGGCGGCACCATCGTGAAGCGCGCCACGACCTCCGCCGTGACCGTCTGCCGCTGCGGTTCGAGATCCAGCGCGGGCGCCTCGCCGGCCCGCTCCGTCGCGAAGGCCGCCGGCGCCGCGGCGAAGACCGGGGGCATCGACGAGCCCGGGCCCGCGAGCCCGGCGTCCGAGAGTTCGAGGAGTGAGGCGAGCGAGGTGCCAAGCGCCTCCGCGTAGGCGCGCGCCCGCTGGACCGCCTCCGCCACCGCGAGCCGCCGTGCCTCCGCATACGCCGGGGAGTCCGGCCGCAGCTCCCACCACGGGCCGTCGACACCCGTCATCTCCAGGTCGGCGAGCCGGGTCACCAGCTCCCCCAGCACCGTGAAGTCGCTCAGCTCGGCCGTCGTCCGCACCCGGCCCACGAAGGCGTGGACGCGCTCACCGCGACCGCGCCTGCCGAGCTCCGGGGAGATCGAGAACCTGCCGGTCTCCAGCTTCTCGACCACCTCCCCCTGCGCCTTGACGAGGTCGAGCACCCGCGCGTTCCGCCGGGTCAGCTCCGTGAGCGTCGCCGAGCGGTCCGTACCGCGCGCGGTGACGGTCACCCAGATCCGGGCGAACTCGGGGTCGACCTCGAGCCGCCCCTCGCCACGCACCGTCACCTGCGGGGCCCCGGGGGTCGCGTGTTCCTGCGTCACGTCCTGACTCCTCCATGTTCGGTAACGATCGTCCACCGAACACTTTCCCACTCCGTAACCCGAAAGGTCTGTTGCCGACGTGGCTCCTGAGCCAGAATCTACGCGCGTTGTGTGCGTATCGAGTGCCTGATCGTGCGCCGGAGACAACGCCACCGAACCAAGGAGAACCACATGCCGTTGAACCGCCGGACGTTCCTGGAGAGCTCCGTGGCCGTCGGGGCCGGAGCCGCCCTCACCGCGGGGATCGCCGCCCCCGCCGAGGCCCACGGACACCATCCCAAGCCGGCGAAGCGGTACGCGTTCACCGTGATGGGGACGACCGACCTGCACGGCAACGTCTTCAACTGGGACTACTTCACGGACAAGGAGTTCGACGACAAGGCGCACAACGACATCGGCCTCGCCAAGATCTCCACCCTCGTCGACCAGGTCCGCGCGGCCAAGGGCCGCCGCAACACCCTCCTCATCGACGCCGGCGACACCATCCAGGGCACCCAGCTGTCCTACTACTACGCCAAGGTCGACCCGATCACCCAGGCCGGCGGCCCGGTCCACCCGATGGCCCAGGCCATGAACGCCATCGGCTACGACGCCGCCGCGCTCGGCAACCACGAGTTCAACTACGGCATCCCGGTGCTCCGGAAGTTCGAGGAGCAGTGCGACTTCCCGCTGCTCGGCGCCAACGCGCTCGACGCGAAGACCCTGCTCCCGGCCTTCCCCCCGTACAGCATGCATCGGCTGCGCACCCCGCACGGCAGGGACGTCAAGGTCGCGATACTCGGCCTGACCAACCCCGGCATCGCCATCTGGGACAAGGCGAACGTCACGGGCAGGATGGTCTTCCCCGGTCTGGAGGAGCAGGCCGCGAAGTGGGTGCCGAAGCTGCGCTCCATGGGCGCCGACGTCGTGATCGTCTCCGCGCACTCCGGCTCCAGCGGCACGTCCTCGTACGGTGACCAGCTCCCCCACATCGAGAACGCGGCCGGGCTCGTCGCCGAGCAGGTCCCGGGCATCGACGCGATCCTCGTCGGCCACGCGCACACCGAGATCCCCGAGTACCGGGTGAAGAACAAGGAGACCGGCAAGGACGTCGTCCTGTCCGAGCCGCTCAAGTGGGGCCAGCGCCTCACCCTCTTCGACTTCGACCTGGTGTGGGAGAAGGGCCGCTGGGTCGTCGAGAAGGTCGGCGCGCAGGTCCTCAACTCCAACGTGGTGGCGGAGGACCCGAAGATCACCGGGCTGCTCGCGGACGAGCACGAGAAGGTCGTCGCGTACGTCAACCAGGTCATCGGCACCTCCACGGCGGCCATGACCACGGCCGACGCGCCGTGGAAGGACGAGCCGATCATCGACCTGATCAACGTGGTCCAGGCGGAGACGGTGAAGGCGGCCCTCGCGGGCGGCGCGCACGCGGCCCTGCCGGTGCTCTCGCAGGCCTCCTGCTTCTCGCGCACGGCCCGGATCCCGGCCGGCCAGGTCACCATCAAGGACGCCGCCGGCCTGTACCCCTTCGAGAACACCCTGGAGGCCCGGCTGATGACGGGCGCCCAGCTGAAGGCGTACCTGGAGTACTCGGCGAAGTACTACGTCCAGACCGCGGCGGGGGCGCCGGTCGACACCGCGCTGCTGACCAACGCGGGCGGGACGCCGGACTACAACTACGACGCCGTGTCGGGTCTGACGTACGAGATCGACATCGCGAAGCCGGCCGGCTCTCGGATCGTGAACCTGTCCTTCGAGGGCAGGCCGCTCGACCCGGCCGCGACGTTCGTCCTCGCGGTCAACAACTACCGGGCGAGCGGCGGCGGCGCGTTCCCGCACATCGCCGACGCCCCGCAGCTGTGGGCCAACTCGGACGAGATCCGCAACACCATCATCCAGTGGGTGAAGGCGAAGGGGACGGTCGACCCGGGTCTGTTCGCTTCGGTGGACTGGAAGCTGACCCGGGACGGCGTGCCGGTCTTCTGATCCGTCAGTGCTGCACGAGAGGCGTCAGCTTCCGGTCCTGGGCCGGGATGCTCGGCGCCTCTCGCGTCTCCAGGCCGAAGCTGGTGAACGCGGTGCGGCGCGGCAGCGGGTACGGCTCCTTCCCGGTGATCGTGTTGAGGATGGTCGCGCTGCGCCAGGCGGCGAGGCCGAGGTCGGGGGCGCCCACGCCGTGGGTGTGCCGCTCGGCGTTCTGCACGTAGACGGAGCCGGTGACCGAGGGGTCGAGGACCAGCCGGTACCGCTCGTCGATCCGGGCGCGGCCGGCCGCGTCGTGGCGCAGGTACGGGTCGAGCCCGGCGAGCATCCCGTCCACGGGGCGCTCGCGGTAGCCGGTCGCGAGGACGACGGCGTCGGTGGTGAGCCGGGAGCGGGTGCCCTGCTGGAGGTGTTCCAGGTGCAGTTCGACCTGGGTGGTGGCGACACGGCCGGCGGTACGGACGCGGACGCCGGGGGTGAGGACGGCGTCGGGCCAGCCGCCGTGCAGGGTGCGGCGGTAGAGCTCGTCGTGGATGGCGGTGATGGTGTCGGCGTCGATGCCCTTGTGCAGCTGCCACTGGCGGGGCACGAGTTCGCCGCGTACCGGCTCGGGCAGGGAGTGGAAGTAGCGGGTGTAGTCGGGGGTGAAGTGCTCCAGGCCGAGCTTGGAGTACTCCATGGGGGCGAAGGCCTCGGTACGGGCCAGCCAGTGGATCCGCTCGGCGCCGGCGGGGCGGGCGCGGAGCAGGTCGAGGAAGACCTCGGCACCGGACTGTCCTGAGCCGATGACGGTGACGTGGCCGGCGGCGAGGAGCGTCTCGCGGTGGGCGAGGTAGTCGGCGGAGTGGATCACGGGGACGCCGGGGGCGTCGGCGAGCGGCCGGAGGGGCTCGGGGACGTACGGCTCGGTGCCGACACCGAGGACGACGTTCCGGGTGTAGGCGCGGCCGAGGGCCTCGGCCTCGCCGTCCGGGTCGATCTGGGTGAAGTCGACCTCGAAGAGGCGGCGCTCGGGGTTCCAGCGGACCGAGTCGACCTGATGGCCGAAGTGGAGGCCGGGGAGACGCTCGCTGACCCAGCGGCAGTACGCGTCGTACTCGGCGCGCTGGATGTGGAACTTCTCCGCGAAGTAGAAGGGGAAGAGGCGCTCGCGGCTCTTCAGGTAGTTGAGGAAGGTCCAGGGGCTCGCGGGGTCCGCGAGGGTCACCAGGTCGGCGAGGAAGGGGACCTGGAGGGTGGCGCCCTCGATGAGGAGGCCGGGGTGCCAGTGGAAGGCGGGCCGCTGCTCGTAGAAGGTGGCGGCGAGGCCGTCGGCGACGCCGTGCGCGAGGGCGGCGAGCGAGAGGTTGAAGGGGCCGATGCCGACGCCCACCAGATCGTGGGGCTGGTCGAGGTCGTCGTCCTTGGGGGTGCTGCCGGTCATCGGTGCGTGCTGCCTTCCACGAGGGTGATGAGCTGTGCCAGGTCGGTGGGGGTGGCGTGGGGGTTGAGCAGGGTGGCCTTGAGCCAGAGGCGGCCGTCCGCCTCGGCGCGGCCGAGGACCGCGCGGCCTTCGGCGAGGAGGGTGCGGCGGATCCCGGCGACGGTGTCGTCGGTGGCCCCGGCCGGCCGGAAGAGGACCGTGGTCAGGGTGGGCCTGGCCCGCAGGTCGAGGCCGGGGGTCTTCTCGACGAGGTCGGCGAGGTCCTGGGCGAGGGCCATGCACGCGTCGACGAGGGCGCCGAGGCCGGAGCGGCCGAGGGCGCGGAGGGTGACGGCGGTCTTGAGGACGTCGGGGCGCCGGGTGGTGCGCAGGGAGCGGCCGAGGAGGTCGGGGAGGCCGGCCTCGGTGTCGTCGTCGGCGTTGAGGTAGTCGGCGGTGTGGCCGAGGACGGCGAGGTCGGCCGCGTCGCGGACCGCGAGGAGTCCGGCGGCGGCCGGCTGCCAGCCGAGTTTGTGCAGGTCGACGGTGACGGAACGGGCCCGGTCGAGGCCGTCGAGGAGCCGGCGGTGGGTGGGGCTGAGGAGGAGCGGGCCTCCGTAGGCGGCGTCGACGTGGAGCTCGGCGCCGTGGGCCGCGCAGATGTCGGCGAGCTCCGGCAGCGGGTCGATCAGGCCCTCGTCGGTGGTCCCGGCAGTCGCGACGACGAGGACGGGGCCCTGCTCCTTCGCCAGGGCCCCGGCCAGGGCGGCCGGTTCGAGGGTGCCGTGCGGGGTGGGGACGGTGACCGGGGCGGGGAGGCCGAGGAGCCAGGCGGCGCGGTGGAAGGAGTGGTGGGCGTTGGCGCCGACGACGGTCCGTACGGCGCCGTGGCGCTCCCTCGCGAGGAGCAGGGCGAGCTGGTTGGACTCGGTGCCGCCGGTGGTGACGAGGGCGTCGGGGTGCCCGGCCGCCGGGAACGCCTCGGCGGCGAGCGCGGCGGTGACCAGGGCTTCGAGGGCGGAGGCCGCCGGGGCCTGGTCCCAGGAGTCCATCGACGGGTTGAGCGCGGAGGCCGCCAGGTCGGCGGCTGCGGCGAGCGCGAGGGGCGGGGTGTGGAGGTGGGCGGCGCACAGCGGGTGCGCGGGGTCGGCGGCGCCGGCGGCAAGGACGTGGACGAGCGTCCTGAGGGCCTCGTGGGGGCCGGTGCCGGTCTCCGGGAGTACGGCTCCGAGGGCCGCCGCCCTTGCCTCGACGGCCTCCGGCCCGCCGGCCGGGAGGGGGCCGCCCCGCTCCTCCGCACCGGAACGGAGCGCGTCGAGGACGGTGTCCAGGAGGGGGCGGAGGGCATCGGCGCCGGAGGTGCCTCCGGCGAGGGGTGGGGGTGCGGCACGCATGGACGACAGCGTGCCGGGGGTTGTCGGGGTATGTCCGGGGAGTCGGGGGTTGTGACCCGAACGGGGGACACGGGCCGGCCTCCGCCGTGTGGGCAATCGTCCCGCAGGGCGGAACGATTGCCCACGACGGGGGTCAGGCCGTGCGGACCGCCAGCGCGCGGCGGAGGTCGTCGAGCTGGTCGACGAGCTTGCGGCGGAGGGCCGGGATCATGGTGCCGGTGGCCAGGTGGGTCTCGCCGAGGGCCAGGGAGTCGGCGTCGATCGCGTACGAGGGGAAGGCGTAGCGGCCCGCGGCCTCGGCCATCGCCGCGCCGCGCCGGTCGCCGAGGGCGGCGGCCTCGGGGTAGAAGCGGGGCACGTACTCCCGTACGAGATCGGCCTGTTCGGGCTGCCAGAAGCCCATGGCCGTGGCGGTGAACAGGTAGTTGGACAGGTCGTCCGTGTCGAAGAGCGCCGACCAGGCCGCGGCCTTCGCGGCCGGGTCCGGGAGCGCGGCGCGGCAGCGGGCGGCGCCCTCCTGGCCGGTGGCGCTCGGGTCGCGCTCCAGCTCGGCGGCGATCATCGTCTCGTCGGTGGCGCCGAGCACGGCGAGGCGGGCGAGGATCCGCCAGCGCAGCTCGGGGTCGAGTTCGGGGCCGCCGTGGACGGTGCCCTCCTCCAGCCAGGTGGTGATCTTCTCGGGGGTGGTGGCGCTGTCGACGTACGTGCGCACGGCCGTGAGCCGCAGGCCCGGCGCCTCGCCGTCCTCGGTGCGGCGCAGCAGCGCGCGGGCGATCTCGCCGATCGTCGCGAGGGCGGCGGGGCGGTCGGCCTCGGAGACGTACCGGTCGGCGATCTGGGTGCGGGCGAAGGCCAGGACGCCCTGGACGAGGGAGAGTTCGGTCTCCTCCGGCAGGTGCGCGAGAGCGAACTCCAGGTAGTCGGCGGGAGCGAGGACGCCGTCGCGGACCATGTCCCGCATCGCGTTCCAGACGACGGCGCGGGTCAGCGCGTCGGGGATGCGGGAGAGGCCGCGCAGGGCGGACTCCTCGGAGACCTCGTCGAAGCGGAGCTTGGCGTAGGTGAGGTCCCCGTCGTTGAGGACGACGAGCGCGGGGCGCGGGCCGGTCAGCTCGGCGGGCGCCTCCTGCGGGACGTCGATCGGGCGCCGCTCGCGCAGGACGAGGTCGCCGGCGCTGTCCCGGTCGTACACGCCGACGTCGATGCGGTGCGGGCGGCTGCCCTCGCGGTCGATGGTGAGCCGCCAGCTGCCGCCCTCGCCGTCGAGGCGCGGGGTGAGCGTGTCGACGCCCGTCGTGCGCAGCCACTGCTCGGCCCAGCCGTGGACGTCGCGGTCGGTGGCGGCGGCGAGGTTGTCGATGAAGTCGGCGAGGGTCGCGTTGCCGAACTTGTGGCGCTTGAAGTGGATGTTGATGCCGGCGAGGAAGTCCTGCTCGCCGAGCCAGGAGACGAGCTGGCGGAGGGCGGAGGCGCCCTTCGCGTAGGAGATGCCGTCGAAGTTGAGGAGCGCGGAGGCGGTGTCGGGGACGGACTCCGGGTCCGGGGCGACGGGGTGGGTGGAGGGCCGCTGGTCGGCCTCGTACCCCCAGGCCTTCCGGGTGACGCCGAAGTCGACCCAGGTGTCGGGGAAGAGGTCGGCGCAGGCCTCGTTGACGGTCTGGAAGCCCATGTACTCGGCGAAGGACTCGTTCAGCCAGATGTCGTCCCACCAGCGCAGGGTGACGAGGTCGCCGAACCACATGTGGGCCATCTCGTGGGCGATGACCATGGCGCGGGTCTGCCGCTCGGTGACGGTGACGGCGGAGCGGAAGACGAACTCGTCGCGGAAGGTGACGAGCCCGGGGTTCTCCATCGCGCCCGCGTTGAACTCGGGAACGAAGGCCTGGTCGTACGAGTCGAAGGGGTACGGCTCGTCGAACTTCTCGTGGTACCGGTCGTAGCAGGCCTTGGTGACGGCGAGGATCTCGTCGGCGTCGGCGTCCAGGTGGGGGGCGAGCGAGCGGCGGCAGTGGATGCCGAAGGGGAGGCCGGCGTGCTCGGTGCGGACGGAGTGCCAGGGGCCGGCGGCGACGCAGACGAAGTAGGTGGAGAGCAGCGGGGTGGGGGCGGCCTTCCACCGGCCGTCGGCCTGCTGCTCGGTGATGCTGTTGGCGAGGACGGTCCAGCCCTCGGGGGCGGTGACGGTCAGCTCGAAGACGGCCTTCAGGTCGGGCTGGTCGAAGGCGGCGAAGACGCGCTGGACGTCCTCCATGAAGAGCTGGGTGTAGACGTACGACTCGTCGTCGGTGGGGTCCGTGAAGCGGTGCATGCCCTCGCCCGTGCGGGAGTACCGCATGGTCGTGCTGACGCGCAGCTCGTGCTCGCCCTCGGTGAGGCTCAGCGGGAGCCGGTTGTCGGTGAGGGAGGCGGTGTCGAGGGCCTCTCCGTCGAGGGTGGCGGAGTGCAGGGTCTCGGGCTTGAGCTCGACGAAGGTGTCCCCCGCGGCGCGGGCGGTGAATCGGACGGTGCTGGTGGACTCGAAGGTCTCGGCGCCGGTGGTGAGGTCGATGTCCACCAGGTAGCGGTGGACGTCGAGGAGCTGGGCACGGGTCTGCGCTTCGTCGCGCGTCAGTACGGACATGGCCCCTATGCTGCCCGATGTCTCCGGGCCGCGGCAGGGGTAGGGGGGAGAAGAGCGCTCAGGCGAGGCCGGAGCCGTTCAGGTGGGCGAAGGCGGCCGTGATGCGGGGGCGGTCGTAGCCGGTGGGGCCGGCCGCGCCGCTGGAGAGCAGGGTGTGGAGCAGGATCCGGGCCTTGGCGGGGTCGAGGGGGCCGGCCGGGATCAGTCCGTGGTGCAGCAGGTCGTATTCGGAGCCGGGGCCGCGGTAGGTGCCCGAGAGGGTCGCTCCGCCGCCCGTACGGGAGGCCAGGACGACCGGGATGCGGCGGGCGAGCTCGGCGAGCGGGTCGACGAACCAGGCGGGGACGTGGCCGGCGCCGAAGGCGGCGACGACGAGGCCCTGGAAGCGGTGGTCGACGGCTTCGAGGAGTTCGCCGCGGTCGCCCTGCGCGAGGGTGAGGAGGGCCACCCGTACCGACGGGTCGAACCTCAGCGGGCAGAGCGCGGCGCGGCCGGCGGGGCGGAGCAGGATCCGGGGCTCGCCCTCGACAACGGTGCCGAGCGGGCCCGCGCCGGGCGAGGCGAAGGTGGTGAGCGAGGTCGTGTGGGTCTTGCGGGCGAGGCGGGCCGCGTGGATCTCGTCGGCCAGAACAACCAGGACGCCGAGGTTCCGGCAGGCGGGGTCGGCGGCGACGGCGAGCGCGGCGGCGAGGTTGGCGGGGCCGTCGGCGCCGGGCAGGTCGGGGCGGCGCATGGCGCCGGTGACGGCGATCGGCTGCTCGGTGGTGCAGAGCAGGTCGAGGAGGAACGCGGTCTCCTCCAGGGTGTCGGTGCCCTGGACGACGACCACGCCGGAGCCGTCGGCGACGGTGGCGCGGACCTCTGCGGCGAGGGCGGCCAGGTCCTCGTGGGTGAGGGAGGAGCTGGGGACGCGCCGGAAGTCGCGGAGGACGACGTCCTCGGGCGCGCCCAGCTCGGCCAGGACCTCCTGGCCGGTCATACGGGCCGCGTCACCGCCTCGCGCGGAGATGGTCCCTCCGAGGGTGAAGACCGTGACGCGGGCCATCAGCGTGCTCCGTCCGCAATCGTCTCGTGGTGGCGGATGACCTCGGCGATGATGAAGTTCAGGAGCTTCTCCGCGAAGGCCGGGTCCAGTTTCGCGCTCTCCGCCAGTTCCCGCAGCCGGGCGATCTGGCGGGACTCGCGGGCGGGGTCGGCGGGAGGCAGCTTGTGCTCGGCCTTGAGGACGCCGACCTGCTGGGTGCACTTGAAGCGCTCGGCGAGCATGTGCACGACCGCGGCGTCGATGTTGTCGATGCTCTCGCGGAGCCGGGTCAGTTCGGCCCGTACGGAGTCGTCGACCGGGTGGGGCGGGGTGGAGGCGCTCATGATCTGCGAGCTTAGACGGATCTCGGGGCGATCGTGGGCGGGTGTTCGGGATCCGGAACGCGGTTGCTCCAGCCGCCGTGCACGGACCGGCCCTGCTGTTCGCGGAAGCGGATGGGCGCGGTGCCGACCCGGCGGGTGAAGAGCCGGGAGAAGTAGGCGGGGTCGTCGTAGCCGACGCGGCGGGCGACGGCCGCTACGGGGAGCTCGGTGGCGGCGAGGAGCTCCTTGGCGCGGCCGAGGCGGACGGTGAGCAGGTAGTCCTTGGGGCTGCAGCCGGCGGCCCGGCGGACGGCGGTGCGCAGCTCGGCGGAGGTCATGCCGTGCCGGGCGGCGTGTTCGGCGACGGAGAGCGGCTGGAAGGCGTCCCGGGCGAGGGCGGCGAGGACGGGGTCGCCGTCCGCGTTGGTGTCGGCGCGGGCGCGGCGCAGGGCGACGAGCAGCTCGTGGACGGCGGCGCCGGTCTCGACCTCCAGGAGGGGGTTGCCGGGGCGGGCGGCGCGGGCGATCCGGCCGATGGCGGCGCGGGCGGGGGCGGCGTCGGAGAGGGGCACGACGGGCCGGTCGGGCTCTATGTAGCCGAGCTCGGTGTAGGTGGCGGTGGCGGGTCCCGAGAAGTCGACGAAGGCCTCGTCCCAGCCGGTGCCGGGGTCGGCGGCGTAGTGGTGGGGGGTGCCGGGGGTGAGCCAGATGAGCGCGGGGGCGGTGACGGTGGTGCGGCGCCCGTCGGCGCCCCGGTACCAGCCGCCGCCGGCGGAGACGACGACGGCGACGTGGTGGTCGAGGGTGCGGGGACCGACGGTGGGCAGGGTGCCGTGCTGGAGTCCGACGCCGAGGCAGACGAGGCCGAGGCGGTGGTGGACGGGGCTGGGCGTGAAGTAGCGCATCCAGGTGTGGTACATCGGCTCGCGTGCCCTCCTCCGGACCCGTCCTTAGGTCCAAACAGCGACGATCTTTGTCCATGGACCGGTCCGCCGCCAGAGGGTGAGGGTGAGGCCATGAGCACGTTCGCTGTGGGTGACGAGGACTTTCTGCTCGACGGGCGGCCGGTGCGCCTCCTCTCGGGGGCGCTGCACTACTTCCGGGTGCACGAGGCGCACTGGGAGCATCGGCTCGGGATGCTGCGCGCGATGGGCCTCGGCTGTGTCGAGACGTACGTCCCCTGGAACCTGTACGCGCCTGAGCCCGGCCGGTACGGGGACGTGGAGGCGCTCGGCCGGTTCCTGGACGCGGTGGAGCGGGCCGGGATGCTCGCGATCGTGCGCCCGGGGCCGTACATCTGCGCCGAGTGGGAGAACGGCGGCCTCCCGCACTGGCTGACGGGCCCGCTCGGGCGGCGCGTGCGGACCCTCGACCCGGAGTTCCTGGCGCCGGTGGAGGCCTGGTTCCGGCGGCTGCTCCCGCAGGTGGTGGAGCGGCAGGTCGACCGGGGCGGTCCGGTGATCCTGGTGCAGGTCGAGAACGAGTACGGGAGTTACGGCAGCGACCGGGGCTATCTGGAGTGGCTGGCGGAGCTGCTGCGCGCGTGCGGGGTGAGCGTGCCGCTGTTCACCTCGGACGGGCCGGAGGACCACATGCTGACGGGTGGTTCGGTGCCGGGGATCCTCGCGACGGCGAACTTCGGTTCGGGGGCGCGGGAGGGCTTCGCGACGCTGCGGCGCCATCAGCCCTCGGGGCCGCTGATGTGCATGGAGTTCTGGTGCGGCTGGTTCGACCACTGGGGAACGGAGCACGCGGTGCGGGACGCGGTGGACGCGGCGGCGGCGCTGCGGGAGATCCTGGAGTGCGGGGCGTCGGTCAACGTGTACATGGCGCACGGCGGGACCAACTTCGGCGGCTGGGCGGGCGCGAACCGGACCGGTGAGCTGCACGACGGGGTGCTGCGGCCGACGGTGACCTCGTACGACTACGACGCGCCGGTGGACGAGGCGGGGCGGCCGACGGAGAAGTTCCACCGCTTCCGCGAGGTGCTCGCGGAGTACGCGGAGGGGCCGCTGCCCGAGGTGCCCGAGCCGCCGGCGTGGCTCGCGGCCCCGGTGCGGGGCGTCCTCGACGGGTGGGCGCCGCTCGGTGAGGTCCTGGAGGTGCTCGGCGACGAGGAGGTGCGCGCGCCGATGCCGCCGACCTTCGAGGAGCTGGGCGTGGACCGGGGTCTGGTCCGCTACCGGGTGGCGGTGCCGGGGCCCCGGCAGCCGTACCCGCTGGGGGTGACGGGGCTGCGGGACCGGGCGACGGTGTACGTCGACGGGGTCCTCGCGGGGGTCCTGGACGCCGAGGACTCGGTGCTCGGCGGGCCGGTGGCGGGGCCGGCGGTGGTGGACCTGTGGGTGGAGTCGCTGGGCCGGGTCAACTACGGGCCGCGGCTCGCGGAGCCGAAGGGGATCACGGGCGGGGTGCGGCACGAGCGGCAGTACCTGCACGGGGTACGGGCGCGGGGCCTGCGCCTGGACGCCTTCGAGGCGGCGGCGGTGACGAAGGTGCCGTTCCGGCCGGTGGCCGGGCCGACGGGGGACGTCGGGGAGGCCGGAGACCGCAGGGAGGCCGGGGACGGGCGGGAGGCCGGGGACGGGCGGGAGGCAGGTCCGGGGCTCTACCGGGCGGTGGTGGAGGTGGCCGGGCCGGGGGACGCGACGCTCTCCCTGCCGGGCGCGACGCGCGGCTTCGTCTGGGTGAACGGCTTCTGCCTGGGCCGGTACTGGAGCGCCGGCCCGCAGGACTCGCTGTTCGTGCCGGGGCCGGTGCTGCGGGAAGGCGGCAACGAGGTGTGGGTGCTGGAGCTGGAGGGCGGGGCGGGGGACGTACGGATGGCCTGAGGTGTACGGGGGCGGTCGCCGCCCCCGTACACCTCGGGTCCTTACCTGTCCGTACCGGTCCGTTCGCTACCGGTCCGTACCGGTCCGTTCGCTACCGGTCCGTTCGCTACCGGTCCGTTCGCTACCGGTCCGCGCTACAGCGTGGCCGCGGCCGACTTGATCGCGGCGGCGAAGGTCGAGACCTCCGTGTAGACGCCGGGGTAGCCGGCCCGTGCGCAGCCCTCGCCCCAGCTCACGATGCCGACCTGGATCCAGGCTCCGGCGTTGTCCTTGCGGAACATCGGGCCGCCGGAGTCACCCTGACAGGTGTCGACCCCACCCTCGTCGTACCCGGCGCAGATCTCCTCACCGGGGACGAGGGAGCTGCCGTACGCGCTCTGGCAGTCGGCGTCCGAGACGAACGGGACGGTCGCCTTGCGCAGGTAGCGCTGCTGCGCGCCGCCCTCGCGGGTGCCACCCCAACCGGCCACCGTGAAGATGCCGCTGTTGTACGCGGTCGTCTCGGCGATCTTGAGGGTGGGCACCGAGGTGATCGGCGAGGCCAGCTTGATCAGGGCCCAGTCCTTGCCCGTGCCGTTGTAGCCGGGGGCCTGGAGGACCTTGGTGGACTTGACCTTGATGGCGCTGCTGGACTGGAGGTCCACGACCCCGACGGTGGCGGTGATGCCCGTGTTGTTGCCGGAGCCGCTCACACAGTGGGCCGCGGTGAGGACGATCTGCGGGGTGAGCATCGAGCCGCCGCAGCCCATGGAGAGCCTGACCATCCAGGGGAACTCGCCCTGGGCGGCGCGCACTCCGCCGACGACGGGGGCCGGGGCGGCGGAGGCGGTGGTGGTGGGCTGGAGGCTGACGGCGGCGAGGACGACGGCGCCGGCCGCGGCGAGTTTCTGGAGAGCGCTGACCAGTCGGTTCTTCTTCACGCGTGCTCCTTCGTTCATGGGGGGTTGAGCCCGACGGGGTATGACATGCGCCCGTCAAGCCATGTCCGGATTATGGACAGCGCCCAACTGCCGCCACAAGAAAGCCTTTTCGGCCAGACCGGTGGGGGGACCGTACAGTGGGAGGGAGGGGGGATCCGGTATGCCGAACCGCCATGGGGCCGACCGTGTCGTCGTCCACGGCTTCCCGCACCACGCGGCGGTCCGCGCCTCGCTCACCGCGCTCTACCGGCGTCTCTCCCCTGATGGCGTGCACCGCTACCCGCTGAGCGTGCCGGCCTCCGACACCGCCATCGGCGACGACGAGGACCTCCATCTGGGCACCCGGCGGGTGGCCCGCGCCCTCGTCCGCCACCTGCGGTTGCCCGAGGCCCGGATCGTGGCGAGTTTCCGCCCGATGGAGCACGCGGCGACCGTCGGGCTCGCGGCCGGACCCGAGTACTTCGTGGAGCTCAACGACCGCTTCCGGACCCGCCGCCGGGACATCGGCGCCGCCTTGGCCCACGAGATCACCCACGTCCTGCTGCACCGGCTCGGGCTCGGCTTCCCCGGCACCGCCGAGAACGAGATCCTCACCGACGTCACGACCGCCTATCTGGGCGCGGGCTGGCTGCTCCTCGACGCGTACCGCCAGGACGGGGTCGAGAGCCAGAGGCTGGGCTATCTGACCCCGGAGGAGTTCGGCTACGTCCTCGCCAAGCGGGCCGAGGTGTTCGGGGAGGACCCCTCGCCGTGGTTCACCAGCGACGTGGCGTACGAGGCGTGGGTACGGGGCCGGGCCGAGGCGCGGCGGGAGCGTCGGCTGCCGCCGCTGGCCGGGGCGGCCTGGGCGGAGCGGCGGCGGTACGGGAGGGAGCGGCGCCAGGGCCGGGCGGCGCCGGGAGCCCCGTACGGCTTCGACGGCGGGGCCCCCGCGACCGGCGTCTCCTTCGCCTGCCCCGTCTGCCTCCAGCGGCTGCGGATCCCGGCCGGGCGGACCCTGCGGGCCCGGTGCGGGGTGTGCGCGTCGGTCGTGGAGTGCGCGGGCTGACTCCGTAAGGGAGTTCGACGGCGAGCGGCCCGACCCGCCGTCCCGGCAATGGATTTGCGCCATGCGCGGACGACGGGTCAGGGTCGGTGCATGAGTACGTTGTTCGACGCCATCCGAGCCGGGGACGAGAACGAGGCCGTGCGGGCCCTGCGGAGCGGGGCCGACCCCGAGGGCCGGGAGGACGGGGAGACCGCGCTCTACCGGGCGGCCGTCGGCGACGAGGCCGGGATCGTACGGTTGCTGCTCGCCGCCGGCGCGGATCCGGGGCGGCGGAGCGGCGAGGACGGCGGGGACCTGCCGCTGTGCGGGGCCGCCTGCGGCGGGCACTCCGAGGTCGTCCTGGCGCTGCTCGCGGGCGGGGCGCGGGCCGACCAGGAGGAGGAGTTCGGCTTCACGGCCCTCGCCTGGGCGCTCCGGCTCGGGCACGCCGACACGGCGCGGGTGCTCCTGGAGCACGGGGCCGACCCGGACCGGCCGGGGCCCGACGGGTTCCTCCCCCTCGTCGCCGCCGGCCGGCGCGGCTCCACCGCGTGCGTACGGGCGCTGCTCGACCACGGGGCGACGGGCCGGGAGGCCGCGCTGCGGGAGGCGCGGCGGTGGATCGGCGCCGACATCGCGGCGGAGCTGCGACGGGGGCTCGTCGCGGGGAACGACGGCGGGGAGACGTACGAGGCGGTCGTCCGCCGGGTCCGGGAGGACGGCGGGGTGACGGTCGTCGTCGAGCTGCTGCGGGAGGACGGGGCGCCCACGCGCGGCGACGAGCGGCAGACCGGTCACGCGGCGATCGCCACGCTCCTGGAGGCGGCGATGGGGCTGCACACCCCGCACGAGGAGCTCGCGGCGCGGGCGCTGCGCTGCGGGGATCCGGAGCTCGACGCCTGGACGACGGCGGTGGCCGAACTCGCGGGCCGGGCCGACGAGGAGACCTTCGTGGCGGCGGCCGGCTGGTGCGCCTACCGCGACCCGATGCGGCGGGCGCTCGGCGCGCGGGTCCTCGGCGCGCTGCCCGGCTTCGCGGCGAGCGCGCTGCCGGTGCTGCGACGACTGGCGTCCGAGGCGGTGCCGCCGGGGCGGGAGCCCCTGCTGTCGACGGTGCTGGCACTCGGGGAGTGCGGGGACGCGGCGGCCGTGCCCGAGCTGCTGGCGGTGGCCGGGCATCCGGACGCGGCGGTGCGCCGGGCGGTCGCCGGGGCGTTGGCCGGGATCGTGCCGGCGGGGCACCCGGAGGCCATCGGAGTGCTGCTCGCGCTCAGCAGGGACGGCGACGCCCGGGTACGGGACTGGGCGACGCTCGCCCTCGCGGAGCTGGCCGACGACACCCCGCGCGTACGGGAGGGGCTCGCGGAACGGCTCGGCGACGACGATCCGGAGACGGCGGCGGAGGCGGCCCGCGGCCTGGCGATCCGCCAGGACCCGCGCGCCGTGGACGCGCTGGCGTCGATCCTCGCGGACGGCGACCCGTCGGGCGCGGCCCGCGAGACGGCGCTCGCCGCACTCGAACACCTCCGCGACGCGCGCGTCAGAACCCGCCTGGAGTGGACGACTCCGCGACGGGGCTGAGGGCCTCCGGCGGCCCCCTGTCACCCCCGGGGACCGCGGCGAGCTGCGAGGACCAAGCTCTGAACCAGCTCAACTCCCGTGACTGCGGGCTTCCCGGCGGGAAGGATCACCGCACATCGACCAGAGGTCCGGGGGACACGTACATGAAGATCACACAGACCTGCCTCGCGACGGGTGTCGCCGTCGTGCTGCTCACGGGCACGGCCGCCTGTACGTCCGGTGGCGACGAGCCGGCCGTCCGGGCCGTCCGCACGACCGAGGCCGCGGCCTGCGAGAACGGCACGTACACATGGTCCCGCGTCGACAAGCGGGACGTCCTGACCGGCGTCGCCGAGAAGCAGGAGCTCGGCGAGGGGGGCGGGGCGCTGACGCACGAGCCGGCGCCGCTCCACACGCCGCGCGTCGCCGTCACGTTCGAGGAGGGGCCGCGGGTCGACCCCGAGGCCACGCTTCGGGCGCTGGGCGCCCGGGTCGGCGAGGAGGTCGGTGACGACTCCGCGTTCGCCGATGTCCGCAGGCCCGCGCCGAAGCTCGACACGGGCAGCACCAGCGTCGACGGCGCCGGGACCTTCGTGGAGTACGCCTGGGTACGGCAGGTCAGCGCCGACTTCCGCTACACCTGCGGGGACGGCAGGCGGGCGGCGGGCCGCGCGACCAGCTGGATCGTCGACGGTTCGGGCGTCCTGGAGTGCACGGAAGCCCTCGGGAACGCGCGGGAGGGAGAACCGGCGCTGGCGGCGGCCCGGCTGTCCTGCGACCCCGACGCCCCGGCCACCGGGACCGGCAGGACCTGACCGGGACCGGCAGGACCTGACCGGGGCGGGGCGGGGCGACCGGGCCGGGTCAGGCGGGCCAGGCCGGACCGCGCCGAGCGGGCCGAGCCGAGCCGGAGCAGGCCGGACCGAGCCGGGCCGGCCGAGCTCGGCCGAACCGAGCCGGGCCGGGTCAGGCGGGCCGGGCCTCGTCAGACCGGGCAGGCCGAGGGCGCGTCGCATCACCCCGGGCCGCCCGCTCAGGCCCCGTAGACCGGGCTCGGGGGTTCCGACCTCTCGAGGAGCTTCCGGGCCGTCTCCCCCGCCTCCGCCGGGGTCCTGCGAGCGCCCTTGTCCTCCGTGGGGCCCTGCCGCCAGCCCTCCATGACGGTGAGGCGGCCTCCCTCCGCCTCGAAGACCCTGCCCGTCACCCCGGCCGAGTCGGCCGAGCCCAGCCACACCACCAGCGGCGAGACGTCCTCCGGCAGGGCGTCGAGGCCGTCGAAGACCTGTTCCGTCATCCGGGTCCTCGCGGCCGGGGCGATCGCGTTGACCTGGACCCCGTACCGGGCCAGTTCCGCCGCCGCGACGAGCGTGAGGCCGACGATCCCGGCCTTGGCCGCCGCGTAGTTGCCCTGGCCCACGCTGCCGAGCAGCCCCGCCCCCGAGGTGGTGTGGACGACCCGCGCCTCCGGGGCGCGCCCCGCCTTCGTCTCCGCCCGCCAGTGCGCGGCCGCGTGCCGCAGCGGCAGGAAATGGCCCTTCACATGGACGCGCATGACCGCGTCCCAGTCCTCCTCGTCGAGGTTGACGAGCATCCGGTCGCGCAGGAAGCCCGCGTTGCTGACGAGCGTGTCGAGCCGCCCGTACGTGTCGAGGGCGGCCGCGACCAGCGATCCGGCGCCCTCCGTCGTGGCGATGTCGCCGCCGTGGGCGACGGCCTCGCCGCCGGCGGCCGTGATCTCCTCCACGACCCGCGCCGCCGGACTGTCGGGCCCGGGGCGGCCGTCGAGCCCGACGCCGAGGTCGTTGACGACGACCCGGGCCCCCTCCGCGGCGAAGGCCAGCGCGTGCGCCCGGCCGAGCCCCCTTCCACCGCCCGTCACGATCACCACGCGTCCGTCGCACAGTCCCATGTCAGTTCTCCTTGTCGGCGGTCGAGTTCCCCGCGGTCGAGATCTCCGCGGTCGGGTTCCCCGCGATCGAGTCCTTCGCGGTCGAGTTCCCCGCGGTCTGGTTCTCCGCGGTCTGGTTCTCCGCGGTCTGGTTCTCCGCGGTCGAGCGGTTGGCGGTCGCGGCGTCCAGGAAGGCGGGGCGCTCCCCGCCCCCGTGCACGAGGAGCGAGGCTCCCGAGACGTAGGCCGCCCGGTCGGAGGCGAGGAAGACGGCCGCCTCCCCGATCTCGTCCGGTGCGGCCAGCCGGCCCAGCGGTACGGTCCTGCCGACGGCGGCGAGCCCCGCCTCGTCCCCGTAGTGCAGGTGGGACAGTTCGGTCCTGACCATGCCGAGGACGAGCGTGTTGACCCGCACCTCGGGCGCCCATTCGACGGCCATCGAGCGGGCGAGGTTCTCCAGGCCGGCCTTGGCCGCGCCGTACGCGGCCGTGCCCGGTGAGGGCCTGGTCCCGCTGACGCTGCCGATCATGACGACCGCGCCGCGCGAGGCCCGCAGGAGCGGGTGTGCGGCAAGGCTGACGGCGAGCGGAGCGGTGAGGTTCAACTCGACGACGCGCGCGTGCCGTTCGGCCTCACCTTCGCCGAGGAGGCGGTACGGCGTGCCGCCCGCGTTGTTGACGAGCGCGTCGAGCCGCCCGTACCGCTCGGCGAAGTCCGCGAAGAACTCCCGTACGGCGGCGGGTTCCCGCAGGTCCAGTGGGTGGAACTCGGCGGTGCGGCCCGCCGCTTCGACCGGGGTGCCCGGGGGCCTGCGGGCGCAGACCGCGACCCGGGCGCCGGCCCGGAGAAAGGCGCGTGCGACGCCCGCCCCGACGCCACGCGTTCCGCCGGTGACGAGCACGACCCTCCCGTCCAGCTCCATCGGCTGCTACCTTCCTCCTCAGATCACCTAACAAACGTTTGGTGGAAAGGTAGCTGATCCGCTCATGGGTGTCTCCACCTCTCGCCCCACCGCGGGCGTGGCCCTGGTCACCGTCGACTTCCCACCCGTCAACGCCCTTCCCGTCAAGGGCTGGTACGCGCTCGCCGACGCCGTCCGCACCGCGGGCCGCGACCCGGACGTCCGCTGCGTCGTCCTCACCGCCGAGGGCCGCGGCTTCAACGCGGGCGTCGACATCAAGGAGCTCCAGCGCGACCCGGGGCACACCTCCCTGATCGGCGCCAACAGCGGCTGCGCCGAGGCGTTCGCCGCCGTGTACGAGTGCGAGGTCCCGGTCGTCGCGGCCGTCGGCGGCCACTGCCTGGGCGGCGGCATCGGGCTCGTCGGCAACGCCGACGCGATCGTCGCCGCCGAGGACGCCGTCTTCGGCCTTCCCGAACTGGACCGGGGCGCGCTCGGCGCCGCGACCCATCTCGCCCGGCTCGTACCGCAGCACCTGATGCGGACCCTCTACTACACCTCGCGGACCGCGACCGCCGCCGAACTGCACGCCCACGGTTCGGTGTGGAAGGTGGTCCCGCGTACGGAACTCCTGTCGGCCGCACTGGAGTTGGCGGCGGAGATCGCCGCGAAGGACGGATCTCTCCTCCGTCTCGCCAAGGCCGCTCTCAACGGCATCGACCCCGTGGACGTCCGGCGCAGCTACCGCTTCGAGCAGGGCTTCACCTTCGAGGCCAATCTCAGCGGTGTCGCCGACCGGGTCCGCGACACCTTCGGAAAGGAGGGCTCCGCGTGACCGACAAGACCATGACCCCCGAGGACGTCGTCGGGCGGCTGCGCAGCGGCATGACCGTCGGCATCGGCGGCTGGGGTTCCCGTCGCAAGCCGATGGCCCTGGTCAGGGCGATTCTCCGGAGCGACCTGACCGATCTCACGGTGGTCTCCTACGGCGGCCCGGACGTCGGGCTGCTCGCCGCCGCGGGCCGGATCCGGCGGCTCGTGGCCCCCTTCGTCACCCTCGACTCCATCGCCCTCGAACCGCACTTCCGGGCCGCTCGCGAGAACGGCACCCTCGCGATGACCGAGCTCGACGAGGCCATGTTCATGTGGGGGCTGCAGGCCGCCGTCCACCGGCTCCCCTTCCTGCCCGTCCGCGCCGGCCTCGGCTCGGACGTCATGCGGGTCAACCCCGAGCTGCGGACGGTGAGATCGCCCTACGCGGACGGGGAGGAGTTCGTCGCCGTGCCGGCCCTGCGCCTCGACGCCGCGCTCGTCCACGTCAACCGGGCCGACCGGCTCGGCAACGGCCAGTACCTGGGCCCCGACCCGTACTTCGACGACCTCTTCTGCGAGGCGGCGGACACCGCGTACGTCTCGTGCGAGCGGCTCGTCGACGACGCCGTCGGGTTCGGGCCCGACGCCGTCCCGCAGTCCCTCCTCATCAGCCGGCACAGCGTCACCGGGGTGGTCGAGACCCCGAACGGGGCGCACTTCACCTCCTGCGTCCCCGACCACGACCGCGACGAGCCCTTCCAGAAGCTCTACGCGACCACCCCCTGGCCCGAGTTCGCCGCCCGCTTCCTCTCCGGGAAGACCGAGGAGGACTACCAGCACGCCGTCCAGGCCTGGCACAAGGAGCAGCAGTCGTGACGACCGGTCCCGCCCCGACCCGCGCCGAGTACTGCGCCCTCGCCTGCGCCGAGGCCTGGCGCGGGGCGGGCGAGGTGCTCGCCAGCCCCATGGGTCTGATCCCCTCCGTCGGCGCCCGCCTCGCCAAGCGCACCTTCTCCCCCGACCTGCTCCTCACCGACGGCGAGGCGCTGCTCGTCGGCCTCGACGGGCGGCCCGAGGGCTGGCTGCCGTACCGCCGCCATCTCGCGATGGTCACCGGCGGGCGGCGCCACGTGATGATGGGCGCGAGCCAGATCGACCGGTACGGCAACCAGAACATCTCCTGCGTCGGCGACTGGGAGCGGCCGACCCGCCAGCTCCTCGGGGTGCGCGGAGCCCCCGTCAACACCCTGAACAACCCGGTGAGTTACTGGATCCCCCGGCACTCGAAGCGGGTCTTCGTCGAGCAGGTCGACATGGTCTGCGGGGTCGGTTACGACCGGGCGGGCGACGCCCCCTTCCACCGGCTCGCGCGGGTCGTCAGCGACCTCGGGGTCTTCGACTTCGCGACCCCGGACCACCGGATGCGGCTCGTGTCCACGCACCCGGGGGTGACGGTCGACGAGGTGCGGGCCGCGACCGGCTTCGAGCTCGCGATCGACGCCGACGTGCCCGCCACCCGCGAGCCGAGCCCCGAGGAGCTGCGCCTCATCCGCGAGGTCCTCGACCCCAAGGGGCTGCGGGACCGCGAGGTCGCGCCCCGATGAGGACCGCCCTCACCGAGCTGACCGGGGTCCGCCACCCGATCGTGCAGACCGGCATGGGCTGGGTCGCCGGACCCCGGCTCGTCTCCGCCACCGCGAACGCGGGCGCGCTCGGCATCCTCGCCTCCGCGACCATGACCGTGGACGAGCTGCGCGCCGCCGTCCGCGAGGTCGGGTCCCGTACGGACCGGCCCTTCGGGGTGAACCTGCGCGCCGACGCGGGCGACGCCCGCGAACGGGTCCGGATCATCGTCGACGAGGGCGTACGGGTCGCCTCCTTCGCCCTCGCCCCCTCCCGGGACCTGATCGCCGAGCTCAAGGACGCCGGGGTCGTCGTCATCCCGTCCGTCGGGGCCCGGCGGCACGCCGAGAAGGTCGCCGGGTGGGGTGCGGACGCGGTGCTCGTCCAGGGCGGCGAGGGCGGCGGGCACACCGGCGAGGTCGCGACGAGCGTGCTGCTGCCGCAGGTCGTGGACGCCGTCGACATCCCGGTGATCGCGGCCGGCGGCTTCCGCGACGGGCGCGGCCTGGTCGCGGCCCTCGCGCAGGGCGCGGCCGGCATCGCCATGGGCACCCGCTTCCTGCTCACCGCCGACTCGACCGTGCCGGACGCGGTGAAGGCCCGCTATCTGGCGGCCACGGTCAAGGACGTCACCGTCACGACCGCCGTCGACGGGCTGCCGCACCGGATGCTCCGCACCGAGCTCGTCGCCTCCCTGGAGGACGCGGGCCGGGTACGGGCGCTGGCGGCGGCCCTGCGCCGGGCGGCGGGCTTCCGCAGGCTCTCCGGGCTCTCCTGGGCGGCGATGGTCCGCGACGGGCTCGCGATGCGCCACGGGAAGGACCTGTCCTGGAGCCAGATCCTGCTCGCCGCGAACACCCCGATGCTCCTGAGGGCGTCCATGGTCGAGGGCCGCACCGACCTCGGCGTGATGGCCTCGGGTCAGGTCGCGGGCGTGATCGACGACCTCCCCAGCTGCGAGGAGCTCGTCTCCCGGATCATGACCGAGGCCGCGCACGTGCTCCGCACGCTTCCCCGTCCCGATTCCGTCAGCCCGTAAGTCCGTGAGGGAGTCCGCCATGCCCCTGTCCCGACGCGCGCTGCTCACCACCACCGGCGCCACCGCCCTGCTCGCGACCCTGCCCACGGACGCGAGCGCGCATCCGCGAAGGACCGCGAACACCATCCGCCAGGTCCCGCTCCAGGGCGCGGTCAACGTCCGCGACCTCGGCGGCTACCGCACGTACGACGGGGGCCTGGTCCGGCACGGGCTCGCCTACCGGGGCGACCACCTCGGCAAGCTCACCGACGCCGACGTCGCCACGCTCGCCGGGCTCGGCCTCGGCACCGTCGTCGACCTGCGGATCCCGCTGGAGGTCGGGTACGACGGCGCCGACCGGCTGCCGGCCGGTACCGTCCCGGTCGCCCGGCCGATCACCGACAACGGCCTGTTCGGGCAGCTCCTCGCGGCGATCGGGTCCCGCGACCCGGTGCGGCAGGAGGAGATGCTCGGCGGCGGGCGGGCCGCCGCCTTCATGAGCGAGGTGTACCGGACCTTCGTCACCGACCCGGCGAACCGGGCCGCCTTCGCCGCCACCCTGCGGGACCTGGCCGACCCCGGCCGGGGGCCGCTGCTCCTGCACTGCACCTCGGGCAAGGACCGCACCGGCTGGAGCGGCTACCTCCTGCTCACCCTGCTGGGCGTGCCGACGGCGGCCGCCCGCGCCGACTACCTGGCCTCGAACACCTTCCGGGCCGCCTATGACGCCCGGGTGCGCGAGGGACTCCGGCAGGGCGGGCTCATGCAGAACCCGGACCTCATCGTGCCGCTCCAGGAGGTACGTCCCGCGTACCTCGACAGCGCCCTCGACCAGGTCCGGGTCTCTTACGGAAGCCTGTTCCGTTACGTGTCCGTCGGCCTCGGCCTGGAGCTCCGCGACGCGCTGGCGCTGCGGGACCGGCTCGTGCTCGGCGCCTGACGTCCACCGCGGGCGGCGCCCGCGGTGGCACCGCGTCCGGCGCCCGTGCCGGAGCCCCGGCCCGCGCCGGAGCCGCGTGCCGCACCGGCCGCGGAACGGCCCGTACCGGCCGCGGAACGGCCGGAGCCGCCCGCGGAAGCGGAACCGGAACCGGAGCTCCGGCCGCCCGTGGCCGAGCCGGAGCCGGAGGCGCGCCCCGAACCCGTCGCCGTACCGGTGCCGGCGGCGGGTGCCGGACGGCGGCGACGGCCTCGGCCGCCGCCGGCGCCACTGCCGCCGGCTCCGGTGCCCGTCGCCCTGCGCGCCGGGGTCGGCTGCGGGGTCTCGATGACGATCGGGACGCCGGAGGGCTCCTTGGCGCCGGTCAGGTCGGTCAGCTGCTGGTCGCTGGACTTGACCTGCGCCGTGCGCGGGCTGATCCCGGCGTTCGACATCAGCCGGCCCATGTCGCGCTTCTGCTCGGGCAGGACCAGGGTGAAGACGCTGCCGGACTCGCCGGCGCGGGCGGTCCGGCCGCCGCGGTGCAGGTAGTCCTTGTGGTCCATCGGCGGGTCGACGTTGACGACCATGTCGAGGTCGTCGACGTGGATGCCGCGGGCCGCCACGTTCGTCGCGACGAGCGTGGTGACCTGCCCGCTCTTGAACTGGTCCAGGGTCCGGTTCCGCTGCGGCTGCGAGCGTCCGCCGTGCAGGCCGGAGGCCCGTACGCCGTTGGCGAGGAGCCGCTTGACCAGCCGGTCCACGGACCGCTTGGTGTCGAGGAAGAGGATCGTCCGGCCGTCGCGGGCCGCGATGCGCAGCGTGACGGCCTTCTTGTCGGTCTCGTCCATGACGTACAGGACGTGGTGCTCCATGGTGGTCACCGCGCCGGCCGACGGGTCGACCGAGTGCACGACCGGGTCGTCCAGGAACATCTTGACGAGCTTGTCGATGTTCCGGTCGAGCGTGGCCGAGAAGAGCAGCCGCTGGCCGTCCGGCTCGACCTGCTTGAGCAGCTTGGTGACCTGCGGGAGGAAGCCCATGTCGGCCATCTGGTCGGCCTCGTCGAGGACGGTGACGGCGACCTGGTCGAGACGGCAGTCGCCGCGCTCGATGAGGTCCATGAGGCGGCCGGGCGTGGCGATGAGGACCTCGGCGCCGCGCCGCAGGGCGGAGGACTGCCGGGAGATCGACATGCCGCCGACGACGGTCGTGATCCGCAGGCGCAGGGCGCCGGCGTACGGGGTGAGGGCGTCGGTGACCTGCTGCGCGAGCTCGCGGGTGGGCACCAGGACCAGCGCGAGGGGCGCGGTCGGCTCGGCGCGGCGGCCGGCGGTGCGGGCGAGGAGCGCGAGGCCGAAGGCGAGGGTCTTGCCGGAGCCGGTACGGCCCCGGCCGAGGACGTCGCGCCCGGCGAGCGAGTTCGGGAGGGTCGCGGCCTGGATCGGGAACGGCTCCGTCACACCCTGCTCGCCCAGCGTCCGCAGGAGGCCCTCGGGCATGTCCAGGTCGGCGAAGGAGGCCACCGCGGGGAGCGCGGGCGTCACCGTCTCCGGCGGCGTGAACTCGCTCGGCGGCGGGGGCGCGGTGGGACGACGGCCACCGCGGGAGGCCTTCGGCTGTGACGTGGACTTCGCCTGGGCGGTGCGGGGGCCGCGCTTAAAGGGGCGTTCGGAGCGGGTCATGCGTGCCTTCCTGGCCGGTGCTCGCGGCACAGCCGGGGCCCGCACCTGCGCGATGCGGGCCCCGGCTGTTCTACCCGGAACACGTGAACGGGCCCCGGCTGCTTCTCCCGGAACCAGTGAACGGGCCCCGGCTGCTTCTCCCGGAACACGCGATACGCACTCCGGATGTCTCTACCGGAACAATAGTGCGCCTCAGGACCTTCCCGCCCCGCCCGACCGATGCCAGGACGGATCAGACCAGCCCAGCGCGGTCCGACGTGGTCGACCTCACAGTCCTCGCCGTCCTCGGAGCCGTTCGACGACTGTCAGAGCCTTTCGACGATCGTCACGTTCGCCTGGCCCCCGCCCTCGCACATCGTCTGGAGGCCGTAGCGGCCGCCCGTGCGCTCCAGCTCGTGGAGGAGGGTCGTCATCAGTTTCACGCCGGTCGCGCCCAGCGGGTGGCCGAGGGCGATCGCGCCGCCGTTGACGTTGACCCTGGCCGGGTCGGCGCCGGTCTCCTTGAGCCAGGCCAGGACGACGGGGGCGAAGGCCTCGTTGATCTCGACGAGGTCGATGTCGTCGATGGTCAGGCCGGTCTTCTTCAGGGCGTGGGCGGTCGCCGGTATCGGCGCCGAGAGCATCCGGATCGGGTCCTCGCCGCGTACGGAGAGGTGGTGGACGCGGGCCCGGGGCGTGAGCCCGTGTTCCCGGACGGCCCGCTCGCTCGCGATCAGCATGGCCGCCGCGCCGTCGGAGACCTGGGAGGAGCAGGCCGCGGTGATGGTGCCGCCCTCGACGACCGGGCGCAGGCCGGCCATCTTCTCCAGGCTCGTGTCGCGGCGCGGGCCCTCGTCTGCGGTGACCTCCCCGTAGGCGACGGTCTCCCGCGCGAAGCGGCCCTCGTCGAGCGCGCGCAGGGCTCGCTCGTGCGAGCGGAGGGCGAACTCCTCCTGGTCGCGGCGGCTGATCCCCCACTTCGCGGCGATCAGCTCGGCGCCGTGGAACTGGTTGACGGGCCGGTCGCCGTAGCGGGCCCGCCAGCCCTCGCTGCCGTGGAAGGGGCCGCCGGTGAGGCCGAGGGGTTCGGCGGCCTGCCGCGAGGCGAAGGCGATCGGGATCATCGACATGTTCTGCACGCCGCCGGCGACGACCAGGTCCTGGGTGCCGGACATGACCGCCTGGGCGGCGAAGTGCACGGCCTGCTGTGAGGAACCGCACTGGCGGTCGACGGTCACCCCGGGGACCTCCTCGGGGAGGCCGGCCGCCAGCCATGCCGTACGGGCGATGTCGCCGGCCTGGGGCCCGACGGTGTCGAGGCAGCCGAGGACGACGTCGTCGACGGCGGCCGGGTCGATCCCGGAGCGGGCGACGAGGGCGGTGAGCACATGGGCGCCGAGGTCCGCCGGGTGGACGGCCGAGAGGCCGCCCCCTCGGCGGCCCACGGGTGTGCGGACCGCTTCGACGATGTAGGCCTCGGGCATGGCTGCTCCTCCTGGTGTCTTCCTGGTGTCTCAGGACGTACGGCTAGGTGCGTACGGCGATCCCGTCCAGGACCATGGACAGGTACTGGCGGGCGATCTCCTCCGGGCTGTGCAGGCCGCCGGGCCGGTACCAGGACGCGGCGACCCAGACGGTGTCGCGGACGAACCGGTAGGTGAGCCGGACGTCGAGGTCGGCGCGGAAGGCTCCGGCCGCGACCCCGCGCTCCAGCGTGCCGAGCCAGGCCTTCTCGAACCTGCGCTGCGAGTCCGTGAGGTAGTGGAACCGGGGCAGGTCGGTGAGGTGCCGGGACTCCTTCTGGTAGATGGCGACGGCGGCGCGGTGCCGGTCGATCTCCCGGAAGGACTCGGTGACGAGGGCCTCGATGGTCTCGCGGGGCCCGAGTCCGGCGTCGAGGACGGCGTCGTACCCCTCCCACAGCTCGTTCAGGAAGCTGGAGAGGATCTCGTCGAGCATCGACTCCTTGGAGTCGAAGTGGTAGTAGAGGCTGCCGGCGAGCATGCCGGCGGCGTCCGCGATCTTGCGGACGGTGGTGGCGTTGTACCCCTGGGCGGCGAACACCTCGGCCGCCGTGTCGAGGAGCTCACGGCGTCGCTCGGGCGCGGCGCTCACCTGGGTCTTCTTCTTGCTGGCAGTGTTCGGCACCCGTCCATTCTGGTTCCTGTCCGGGCCTACGGGTGCTGACTGCTGACGGAGACCGTCTCGCCGGTCATGTACGAGGAGTAGTCGCCGGCGAGGAAGACGATGACGTTGGCGATCTCCCAGGGCTCGGCGTAGCGGCCGAAGGCCTCGCGGGCGGTGAGTTCGTCGAGGAGTTCGGTGGTGGTGACCTTGGCCAGGTGGGGGTGCATGGCGAGGGACGGGGAGACGGCGTTGACGCGGACCCCGTACGCGGCGGCCTCGATCGCCGCGCTGCGGGTGAGGGCCATGACGCCGGCCTTGGCGGCGGCGTAGTGGGCCTGTCCGGCCTGGGCGCGCCAGCCGACGACGGAGGCGTTGTTGACGACGACCCCGCCGGTGCCGGAGTCCCGGAAGCGGCGCAGGGCGGCGCGGGTGCAGCGGAAGGTGCCGCCGAGGGTGACGTCGAGGACGCGGTTCCACTGCTCGTCGGTCATGTCGGCGAGTTCGGCGGTGCCGCCGAGGCCGGCGTTGTTGACGAGGACGTCGAGGCGGCCGTGGAGCCGTACGGCGGTGTCGTACAGGGCCTGGACCTGGGCGTCGTCGGTGACGTCGCAGGGCTGGGCGGCGACGGCGTCGGCGCCGAACTCGGCGGCGAGGGCGGCCTCGGTCTCCTTGAGGCGGCGGGCGTGGGCGTCGCTGAGGAGGACGCGGGCGCCCTCCTCCAGGAAGCGGCGGGCGGTGGCCCCGCCGATCCCGGCGCCTGCGGCGGCGGTGATCACGGCGGTCCGGCCGGCGAGCAGCCCGTGCCCGGGGACGTACGCCGGTGGGGGCTTGCGGAGGGGCCCGTTCGGCTGGGTCACGGTCGCGGCTCCTTCGGGAGGCCGAGCACCCGCTCGGCGATGATGTTCCGCTGGATCTCGCTGGATCCCGCGTAGACGGTGTCGGCGCGGGAGAAGAGGAAGAGGCGCTGCCGGTCGTCGAGGTCGTACGGCGGTCCGGCGGCGAGCGTGGCGGCGGGGCCGCCGATCTCCAGGGCGAGTTCGCCGAGGTCGCGGTGCCAGTGGGACCAGTACAGCTTGGCGGCGGAGGGGTCGGTGCCGCAGAGGGCGCCGGCGCGCATGGCGGCGAGTCCGGTCCAGGCGCGGGTGAGACGGTCGCGGATGTCGGGGTCGGCGGCGGCACCGTTGCGGCGGGCGAGGTCGACGAGGGCTTCGAGTTCGCGGCGGAAGCCGACCTGCTGGCCGAGGGTGGAGACGCCGCGCTCGTAGCCGAGGGTGGCCATGGCGATCCGCCAGCCGTCGCCGGGGGCGCCGACGACGTTCGCCGCGTCCGTCTCCGCCCCGTCGAAGAAGACCTCGTTGAACTCGCTGGTGCCGGTGAGCTGGACGATCGGCCGGATCTCGACGCCCGGCTGTCCGAGCGGGACGAGGAGGTACGAGAGTCCGGCGTGGCGCCGGGAGTTGGGGGTGGTGCGGGCGAGGACGAAGCACCACTGGGACTCGTGGGCGAGGGAGGTCCAGATCTTCTGCCCGTGCACGGTCCAGCGGCCGTCCTCCAGGCCGGCGCGGGTGCGGACGGCGGCGAGGTCGGAGCCGGCGCCCGGCTCGCTGTAGCCCTGGCACCAGAGTTCCTCGACGGCGCGGATCGGGGGCAGGAAGCGGGCCTTCTGCTCCTCGGTGCCGTGGTCGATGAGGGTGGGGCCGAGGAGCTGTTCGCCGATGTGGTTGACGCGGGCGGGGGCGTCGGCGAGGGCGTACTCCTCGTGGAAGGCGATCTGCTCCTCGATGCTCGCGCCGCGCCCGCCGTACTTCTCGGGCCAGCCGACGCACGTCCAGCCGTGGGCGGCCAGATGCCGTTCCCAGGCGAGGCGTTCGGCGAAGGCCTCGTGTTCGCGGCCGGGTCCGCCACGGCCCCTGAGGGAGGCGAACTCACCGGCGAGGTGGGTCTTCAGCCAGCCCCGTATCTCCGCCCGGAACTCCTCGACGCTGCTCATGGCCGTACGTTAACCTACCAAACACTTGTTAGGGAACGGGTGAGGGCGGGGTGACCGATGGATCTCTCGTACACACGGGCCGAGGAGGCCTTCCGGGCAGAGGCACGGGAGTGGCTGCGCGCCCACGTCCCCGCCGCCCCGCTGCCCTCCCTCGAGACGGGCGACGGCTTCGCCGCCCACCGCGCCTGGGAGGCCGAACTGGCCGCCGACCGCTGGTCGGTGGTCTCCTGGCCCGAGGAGTACGGAGGCAGGGGCGTCGACCTCGCCCGGTGGCTGATCTTCGAGGAGGAGTACTGGGCGGCGGGCGCGCCGGGCCGGGTCTCGCAGAACGGCATCCAGCTCCTCGCCCCCACCCTCTTCGACCACGGCACCGAGGAGCAGCGGGCCCGCGTCCTGCCGTCGATGGCGAGCGGCGCGACGATCTGGGCGCAGGCCTGGTCCGAGCCCGAGGCCGGCTCCGACCTGGCCTCCCTCACCTCGCGGGCGGTACGGACGGACGGCGGCTGGCTGCTGTCCGGGCAGAAGACCTGGTCGTCCCGGGCGGCCTTCGCCGACCGGGCCTTCGGCATCTTCCGCAGCGACCCGGAGGCGGACCGGCCGCACCGGGGGCTCACCTATCTCATGTTCGACCTGCGCTCGCCCGGCGTGACCGTCCGGCCCATCGGCCGGCTCGACGGGAAGCCGGCCTTCGCGGAGC
The DNA here is from genome assembly GCF_026343125.1 of Streptomyces sp. NBC_00094. Taxonomy (NCBI): domain Bacteria; kingdom Bacillati; phylum Actinomycetota; class Actinomycetes; order Kitasatosporales; family Streptomycetaceae; genus Streptomyces; species Streptomyces sp. NBC_00094. The sequence goes on from NZ_JAPEMB010000001.1 coordinate 2,011,007, forward strand.
TCTTCCTCGACGGGGTCTTCGTCCCGGACGAGGACGTGATCGGGGAGCCGGGCCAGGGCTGGCGGATCGCGATGTCCACGACCGGGAACGAGCGCGGCCTCATGCTCCGCTCGCCCGGCCGTTTCCTGGCCGCCGCCGACCGGCTCGTACGGCTCTGGCGGGAGGAGGGCGACCCGGCGGACACGGCGCTGCGGGACCGGGTCGCGGAGGCGGTCGTGGGGGCGCGGGCGTACCAGCTCTTCACGGCGGGGGCGGCGGCCCGGCTCGTGTCGGGGGCGCCGTCGGGGGCCGAGTCGAGCCTCAACAAGGTCTTCTGGTCGGAGTACGACCTGGCCCTCCACGAGACGGCTCTCGACCTCCTGGGCGCGGACGGCGAGTCGACCGACACCGCCTGGGCCGAGGGGTACGTCTTCGCCCTCGCGGGCCCCCTGTACGCGGGCACCAACGAGATCCAGCGCGACATCATCGCCGAGCGGCTGCTCGGCCTCCCGAAGGGGCGCCGCTGATGAGCTTCCTCCCCACCGACGAGCAGCGGGACTTCGCCCGCTCCCTGGACGCGATGCTCGGCGCGTCGGACACCCCGGCGGCGGTCCGGGCGTGGGCGACGGGTGACCCCGGCCCGGGGCGGGCCGTGTGGCGGCGGCTCGCGGAGGCCGGCGTGTTCGCGCTCGCGGTGCCGGAGGAGTACGAGGGCGTCGGCCCGCTCCCGGTCGAACTCGCCCACGCCTTCGTGGAGCTGGGGCGGCACGCGGTGCCCGGGCCGGTGGTGGAGACGGTCGCGGCGGCGGCGCTCCTCGGCGAGCTCGCGCGGCTCGGCGAGCCGGGCCCGGCGAAGCGACTGCTGCCGGGGCTGGCCTCGGGAGGATCGACGGCGACGGTGGCGCTCACGTCCGTGGACGGGCGGCGGGCCGTCCCGTACGCGCTCGACGCCGACCGGGCCGACGCCGTGCTCGTCGTACGGAACGAGGAGCTGTGGCTCGCACCCGGCCACGGTCCCGTACGGGTCTCCGCCGATCCGGCCCGGCGGTTGTCCCGCCCGGCGCCCGGCGGGGAGCTGCTCGCCTCGGGCCCCGCGGTGGCCGGGGCGGCCCGGAACGCCCGGCGCTGGGCGATGCTGGCGACGGCGGCGCAGTCACTGGGCGTCGGGCTCGCGCTGCTCGACCGGACGGTGGCGTACGCCCGGCAGCGCACCCAGTTCGGCACCCCGATCGGCGCGTTCCAGGCGGTCAAGCACCGGCTCGCGGACACGCTGCTGGGCCTGGAGTTCGCGCGCCCGCTGCTCTTCGGGGCGGCGGTCGGCCTCGCGGACGGGTCCGGGGTGGACGGCTCGGGGGCGGACGGGTCCGGGGTGGTCGGCGCTCGCGCGGACGGGTCCGGGGCGGGCAGTGCCGGCGCGGACGCCTCCGGGGCGGTCGGCTCCGGCGCGGAACGCGATCTCGCCGCGGCCAAGCTCACGGCGGGCGAGGCGGGGTACGCGGCGGCCCGTACCGCGCTCCAGGTCCACGGCGCCGTCGGCTACACCGAGGAGCTGGACCTCGCGCTCTGGCTGCGCAAGGCCCGGCCCCTGCGGGACGCCTGGGGCGATCCCGCCCGGTGCCGGGCCCTCGTGCTGGACGGCTGGTCATGACTCCCGGCGCGGCGGGCTGTCGTCGTTGCCGCGCCGGATCGTCCGCGCCGGGTGCCCGGGCACCCAGGTGCGCAGGACCAGCTCCTCGCCGTCCACCCAGGTCCGTACGACCTCGGTCGGCTCCACCCGGAAGAGGTGGAAGGGCTGGGGCTCGCCCGCCTCGGCCACGTACCGGGCCACGGTCTCGGGGTCGGTGATCTCGACCGCCCGCCCGGAGACGCGGACGTCCCCGCCGCCCATGTCGGTGCCGGGGCCCGGGTTGGCGAGGAGCGCGAGCCGGGGGTCGCGGCGCAGGTCGAGGGCCTTGCGGGAGTTCGGCATCATGCCGAGCCAGAGCTCGCCGAAGCGGAAGCCCGCCTCGATGCCGCTGAGCCGGGGCGAGCCGTCCTTCCGCACGGTGGCGAGTGCGTGGTGCGTGTACTGCCCGAAGCGCTCGCGTACGGTCGCGGCGAGCTCGGGTTCGGCGGCCTCGAAGGCCGACCAGGTGGTTCCGGTGTCTCCCATGGTTCCAGGGAACACCGGATACCCGACAGCTTCTGTCCGGATTGCTCCGGACGCCCCACGAGTGACTCAGGAGGCCCAGGAGGTGGCGGCGCGCTCCGCGGCGCTGCGCTCGACGCAGAACTCGTTGCCCTCCGGGTCCGCGAGGGTCGCCCAGCCGGTGCCGTCCTCATTCCGGCGGTCGTCGAGCAGCGTGGCGCCGAGGGCGAGCAGCCGCTCGACCTCCTCGTCGCGGCTGCGATCCTGCGGCTGGAGGTCGAGGTGGACCCTGTTCTTCACCGACTTCGCCTCGGGCACCTGGATGAAGAGGAGGCTCGCGCCGGGCGACTCGACGGTCGCCTCGGGGTCACCGGGCCGGTCGTCGTCGGCGAGCTTCGCGTCCAGGACCACGGCCCAGAAGCTCGCCAGGGCGTAGGCGTCGGCGCAGTCGATGGTCACGTGTCGTACGAGAGAAGTCATGGCGTCATGATCCCCCGGACGTCCGGGAGTCGACCACCGGAATACCCGACGCCCGGTCGGCGGTGGCGAGTTCCCTGCCCTCCGTGGCCGGAGGACGCCGGCGACGGTCAGGTGCGGACGATGCCCTGGGCCCGGGCCGCGGCGAGCCACGCGGGGAACTCGGAGACGAGCCGGTCGTACAGCTCCGCGTCCGGGACCCGGCCCGGCTCCTGGCCCGCGTGGAAGAAGCCCGCGTTGTCGACGGGCCGCTTCGCCGGCACGTCCAGCTCGTCGAGTCTGCGCAGGAACTCGAACTGCCGGCTCGCGGGATCGCCGAAGCCGATGAACTGCCAGAAGATCGGCAGCCGGGCCGCCTTGCACACGTACCGCTCGGCGGCGAGCTTGTTGATCGGTCCGCCGTCGGTCTGGAAGACGACGAGCGCGGGCGCGGTGGAGCCGCTGTCCAGGTAGTGGTCGATGACGGCGTCCATGGCCAGGTGGTAGCTCGTCTTGCCCATGTGGCCGAGCCCGGCGACGATCCGGTCGATCCGGCCGACGTGGTCGTCGAGCCGGATGTCGGTCTCGGCGTCGATGTCGGTGGAGAAGAAGACGACCGGCACCCGGCCGTCGTCGTCGAAGTGCGCGGAGAGCCCGAGCACCCGGTCGGCCAGGCCCTGGACGGCGCCGCTGGCGTAGTAGGGCTTCATCGACCCGGAGTAGTCGACGACCAGGTAGACGGCGACCCGCTGCCCGCCCATGCCGTGTCGCTGGAGCGAGTCCCCGGCCGACTTGTAGAGGCTGACCAGCGCGGGCGCGGTCTCCTCGACCTTCCGCAGGCTCAGTGCCATGGGCGTCCCTTCTCCTTCTCGAGCTCCTCGATGTCCGCGAGCATGGCGTCGGCCAGGTCGCGCTCGGCGGCGTAGTACCGCTCGGCCCAGGTGAGGGTGAGCCGGGGGTACGCCCACGCCTCGTCCGCCGCGGATTCCGCGACGTCCGCCTCGGCGCGCAGCCGCATGGTCTCGGCGTACTCCCGGTGTCCGGTCAGGATCTCGCGCATCCGGTCGGGTTCGAGGAGGTGGCCGAGCCAGAGGCGGAGCATCGGGCCGTGTTTGAGGACCGGCGGATCGAGGGGGGCCGTGCGGGCCCAGGTGCGGACGGCGGCGAGGCCCTCGTCGGTGATCCGGTAGACGCGCTTGTCGCGCGTGCCGGTCTCCGGGGCGACGAGGCGCGAGGTGGCGTAACCGGTCTTCTCCAGCCGCTTGAGTTCGGCGTAGATCTGGCTGAAGGACGGGCTCCAGTAGAAGAGGCCAAGGGACCGGTCCGACCACTTCTTGACGTCGTAGCCCGACAACTCCCGCCCGAAGGACAGCAGTCCGAGCACCGCCCAGCCGGTCGCCGGAAGCCCGGGCAGCTCCGGAACCCCCTCCGTCTTCTCGTCCACGGACGGGAGTCTACGGCCCTTCCCTCCTCCACCTATGCCTGCTAGAAGTATTTCGATTAGGCATAGTCGATCGGCCGTCAGGTCATCCGGCCGCCCTGGGAGGAGCTCCCGTTGAAGTTCTCCATGATCTTCGAAGCACAGCTCGTCGACCCCACCCCCGCACGCGAACGCGCGGTCATCCACGACTGCGTCGAACAGGCCGTCCTCGCCGAGGAGATGGGCTTCGACCGCGTCTGGGCGGTCGAGCACCACTCCCTCACCCAGTACGCCCACATGAGCGCGTCCGAGATCTTCCTGACCTGGGTCGCGGCCCGCACCCGCACCCTCCGCGTGGGCCACGGCGTGGTCACCATGCCCTTCGGCTACCAGCACCCGGTCCGGGTCGCCGAACGCGCCGCCATGCTCGACGTCCTCTCCGGCGGCCGCCTCGACGTCGGCGCCGGCCGGGGCGCGACCCGCCAGGAGATGCGGATGTTCGGGGTGCGCCCCGACGACACCCCCCGCCCGCAGACCGAGGAGGCCCTGCGGATCTTCGCCGCCGCCTGGCGCGAGCCGGAGTTCGAGTGGCACGGCTCCCTCGACATCGGCCCCGGCGCGGTCCTGCCCCGCCCCGTACAGCACCCGCACCCGCCGCTCTTCATGGCCTGCTCCCAGCACGAATCGCTCCGGCAGGCCGCCGAACTCGGCATCGGCGCCCTGGTGATGGGGTTCGCGGGCGCCGAGGACGTCCGCGCGATGCGCACGGTGTACGACGAGGCCATCGCCGCCCGGGACGGATCGCGGTTCGTCTCCACCGAGGTCAACGACCACTTCTCCGCCCTCTGCCCGACGATCGTCCTGGACGACGCCGACCGCGCCCTCCGGCTCGGCACCCGGGGCCAGCGCTTCTTCGCCGAGTCGATCGCCCACTGGTACGGCGGCGCACCCGCGCCCACCGGCTACGCGGAGGACGAGGACCACACGGGCGCCCTGGAGGAGGAGCGGCGGAGACTGGTCGCCCGGCTCCACGAGGCGGACATCCCGGCCCGGCCGGTCGACACCGGCCCGTACAACACCGACCACGCGTACGGGGACGCCGCGACCGCGATCGCCTATGTGGAGCGGCTGCGGGAGATCGGCGTCGACGAGGTGATGTGCCTGATCCAGATGGGGACCGTGCCGCAGGAGGTCTGCCTGGAGACCATCCGCCAGTGGGGCGCGAAGGTCATCCCGCACTTCCGCGGCCCGGAGGCGTCCTCGTGACGGGGGTCCGGGGGAAGGCGGTGGTCGTCACCGGCTCGGCGCGCGGCCAGGGCGCCGCCGAGGCCAGGCTCCTCGTGGCCGCCGGGGCGAGGGTCGTCCTCACCGACGTACGGGAGGAGGAGGGCCGGGCGGTCGCGGCGGAGCTGGGCGACGCGGCGGTCTTCGTCCGCCACGACGTGACGTCGGCCGAGGAGTGGCGGGCCGTGACGGAGGCCGCCCTCGCCGCGTACGGGCGGATCGACGGGCTGGTCAACAACGCGGCCCTGTGGCGGACCGCCCCGGTGGAGTCGGAGACGTACGAGAACTTCGAACTCCTCCTCAGAGTCAATCTGCTGGGACCGTTCCTCGGCATCCAGGCGGTGCTGCCCGCCCTCCGCGAGGCGGGCGGCGGCTCGATCGTGAACGTGTCGTCCACGGCAGGCCTCGTCGGCGTCCCCGGCCACGCGGCCTACGGAGCGGGCAAGTTCGGGCTGCGGGGCCTCACCCGCTCCGCGGCGCGCGACCTCGCGACGTACGGCGTCCGCGTCAACTCGGTCCACCCGGGCGCCGTCGACACCCCCATGACGGCGGCGGTCTCGGGGAAGGACTGGTCGCACGTGCCGCTCGGCCGGATGGGCCGGCCGGAGGAGGCCGGGGAGCTGGTCGCCTTCCTCCTCTCGGACGCGTCCTCGTACGTGACGGGCGCCGAGTTCACGGTGGACGGAGGTCTCACGGCATGACGACCGAACCTCCGGCCCGCCGCCCTGCCGACGACCACCCTGCCGACCACCGTCCTCCCGCACACCACCCTGGAGACCGCTACCCTGCCGCCCCCCTGACCCCTGCGGCGCGCGCGCTCTGCGACGCCATGTCGGCGGCCTTCCCCCGGCCCGAGGCGGGCGTGGCGGCGCTGCGGGCGGCGGCCCGGGCGGGCGTGCGCGAGGCCCCTGCCGCGCCCGCCGCCTCGGCGAACGGCGTCCCCGTCCGCCTCTACGAAGGCGCCGAGGGGGGTACGGACGGCGAGCTCGTCGTCGTCTTCGCCCACGGCGGCGGCTGGGTCCTGTGCGACCTGGACACCCACGACCGCCTGTGCCGCGCGCTCGCCTCCCGTACCGGCGCCACCGTCGTCTCCGTCGACTACCGCCGCGCACCCGAACACCGCTTCCCGGCGGCGGAGGACGACGTCCACGCCGTCCTGGAATGGGCGGCCGGCACCTACCCCGGGCGTCCCCTCGTCCTGGCGGGCGACTCCAGCGGCGGCAACCTGGCGGCCGCCGCGGCCCTGCGCGCCCGCGACCGGGGCGGCCCGCCGGTCGCCGGCCAGCTCCTCGTCTACCCGGTCCTGGACCACCGCCTGGACGGGGACTCGGCCCGCGTCTTCGCGGAGGGCCACTTCCACACGACGGCCCACATGCGCTGGTACTGGCAGCAGTACCTGGGCCCGGACGGCGACCCCGCCGCCGCCTCCCCCGGCCTGGCGGACGACGTCTCCGGGCTCCCGCCCGCCCTCCTCGTCCTCGCGGACTGCGACCCGCTCCGCGACGAGGGCCTGGCCTACGCCCGCCGCCTCTCCGCCGCGGGGGTGCCGACCCTGGTCCAGCTCCACACGGGCGTGTTCCACGGCTTCCTCGGCGGGGCGGGACTGCTGCCGGAGGCGGACGGGGCGCTGGACGCGGCGGCGGCGTGGCTGAGGACGCTGCTCCGGTGAGCCCGGGAGATCGTCCCAACGGCCCCTGATCGGGCGGGGTGTTCTGGAATCATGGACGTTCCGGGGCGCCACACAAGGGAGTTGGGGGTACGGGTGAGCACGACGACGGCCAGGTACGGGGACACGGCCGGGGACGCGACCGGGGACAGGACCTCGGACACGGCCGAGGAGACACCCCCGGAAGCCCCCGCCACCGGCCGACGCCGGGCGCTGCTCATCGGCGTGGGCCACACCGAACTCCTGGAAGACGACCCCGTCCTCTCCCGGCGCTTCCCCCGGCTCGGCTTCGTCGACCGGGACGTCGAGCTGGTCCGCGCGGCCCTCGCCGACTCCGACTACACGGTCGTCACGCTCCACCCCGGCCACGAGCACCCGGATCGGCGGGACACGGGCGTCGGCTCGATCGTGCGGGCCGTCGAGGACTTCCTCCTCTCCTGCGAGGCCGGGGACACGGCGTTCCTCTACGTCTCCGCCCACGGAGTGACCGTCGGCGAGCGCGAGTACCTGCTCACCTCGGACGCGCGGCCCCGCGCCGACGGCTCGTTCATCTCCCAGACCATCCTCGAAACCGCCCCCGAGGCGCTGCTCGGCGTCCTCCCCACCGGCGTCACGGTCGTCGTCTGCCTGGACATCTGCCGCACCGAACAGCCGCCCTCCGCCACCGGCTCCCACGAGACACCCGTCGTGAACTCCGCCTACCGCGACGTGGCCTGGCTGCGGGCCTGCGGCAGCGGACAGCAGGCCTACGCCGACCCGGAGAAGGGCAGCTACTTCGGGATCGCCCTCTCCGAGGCCCTGTCCCCGCACAGCCCGCCGGAGAGCTTCAAGGACGTCCACGCCTTCGTACAGGGACGGGTCGAGCGGCTCACCGCCCACCTGGCGGAACCGCCGCCGACGGTCGAGCCCACCGTCCCGAAGGGCTTCGACGAGGGGCTGGTCCTGTGCCGGGGCTCCGAGGAGACCCAGCGCTGGACCGAGGCGGTCACCGAGTCCGTACTCTGGCAGCACACCTCGCACCCCGCCGCGCACGAGCGGGTCAAGGTCCGGCTCGACGAGCTGGCGCGCGAGGTCGCCAAGAGCCGCCTCGGCACGGACTCGGCCCTCGCCACCCCGTGGAGCGACCCCGACTACCCGGTCCGGGTCGTGGCCCGCCTCGGTCACCTCGTCAAGGCCGCCGGCCTCACCGGCCGCGAACGCCTCTCCCCCGCCGAGACCGCGGCGCTGCTCGCGGCCCCCCTGCTGCACGAGGGCGTCGTCGCCGTCGCCCTGAGCGAGCTGGCGGCGCTGCGTCCCGACCGGATCGACCGGCGCGAGGACGGCCGGGGGCGGGAGCCCGTCACCCCGCACGACGACCTGGTGTGCGACGCGGCGCGGGACGTCTCGCGGGCGCACTCGCAGGTCGGCCTCGCGGCGGAGACGCTCCGGCAGCGGAGGCTGCCCGAGGCGGCGACGGCGGCGGACCACTGGCTGCGCCACCGCTTCATCGCCGACTGGGATCGGCTCTGGGACCGGACCGGCGACTATCCGGCGCTCGACCGGCTCCTCGACAGGGTCGTCGAGGCCGTCGCCGCGGGCGCGGAGGACGCCCCCGCCGTGCCCTCGGCGCAGACGCGCCGCCGCGTCGACCGACAGGTCCGGCACGTGCTCCCCCATATGACGGTCGCCCCCGGCAGCAGCCCCCGTATCAACGACAACGACGTCTCGGAGCCGAGCTGGGGCGACGAGCGGGCGGTCCGGGGCAACACGTGGCGCGGCTGGGACCTCGCCTACCTCCTCTGGTTCTCGGCGCTCCTCGCCGCCGACCCGCGCCGCATGTCGAGCGTGCTCGTGGACCATCTGGGCGCCCACCGCCCCCTCGCGCCGGCCGCCGTCGTCGAGGCCCTCGCGGAGTTCGACCTGGAGTCCGTGTCCCCGGACGGCGGGACGGGGCCGGGCGAGGAGTACGACCTCGCCGTCGACTTCTCGTGCCCGCACCCCGCGCTGCACGTGGCCGTCGAGGAACTCGCGGGCACCGCCGACGCCTCGGTGCGGGCCCTCCGGCAGAGCTGGAAGGAGGCCCGCCGGACACCGCCCGACCTCCTGCGCGGCCTGCCGCAGCGGGTCACCGCCGAGTACCTCAAGCCGCGCGACCGCCGCTACACGGAGCCCCTGGAGCGCTTCCGGCTCGCCGAGGACGAGATCCGCCCGCTGCTCATGGGCACCCAGCTGTACGGCGACAAGATGCTCGCCGTACGGGAGCTCTACCAGAACGCCCTGGACGCCTGCCGCCACCGGCAGCTCCGCGTCGAGTACGGCCGCCGCCTGAAGAAGTGCGGGGCGCAGGACCAGGAGCCGGGCATCGAGTTCGTCCAGGCGTACGACGAGGAGGACCGCCCCTACATCGAGTGCCGCGACACGGGCACGGGCATGAGCCGGAGAAAGCTCACGTCCATGTTCGCCCGGGCCGGCAAGCGGTACGAGCAGGACCCGGACTTCGTCCAGGAGCGCCGCAACTGGCGGCGCGCCCGCATCGAGCCGATCCCCTTCAACAGCCGTTTCGGCATCGGGGTGTTCAGCTACTTCATGCTGGCGGAGGAGGTCGTGGTCACCACCGGCACCATCGACCTGTACGGCAACCCGTCCCGTACCGAGGCCCCGCTCCAGGCCACGATCCAGTCCGGCTCGGGCCTCCTGGAGATCCGTGAGACCACGAGCGCCCCCCAGGGCGGCGGCACCGTCGTCCGCCTCTACCTGAGCGCGGACGGCGAGACCCCGCCGTCGCTGGTGGAGACGTTGCGGAAGCTGCTGTGGGTGAGCGACCACCGGGTGACGGCGGTGGAACGGGACCGCGAGGGCAACCGGATCCGGTCGGAGGAGTGGACCCCCGGCAAGCTCCAGGCCTCGGGAGACTGGCCGGCCCGCCCGGTCGGCGCGGGCAAGGACGCCTGGCTCGTCCAGGGCCAGGGCCAGTTGCTCCTGGACGGCGTCGTCATCAAGAACGCCCCGGCCGTCGACGGCTACGTCGTCAACCTGCGCGAACGCGACCAGCCGGTGCCCACGGTGGACCGCAACGGGCTCATCGGCTACGACCGGGAGGGCGTGGAACACCGCCTCCTGACCGCCGTACCCGAGGCCGTCGGCTCCTTCGAGGAGGTGTCGCTGCGATGGCTGTGGGACCTGGCGCTCAGCGAACCGAAGCTGGCGGTGGAGGTGTTCGACTCGCTGGGGGAGGAGGCGGTGGGGGTCCTGCACCCGACGCACACCGAGCGCAGCCTGACATCCTCGACGTTTCCCCTACGAGACGTGGGATGCCTCCCCATCGACGGAACGTCCATCCGGCAGAACCGCTTCGCGCGCACCTTCGGCGAAAGGCGTCCCTACGAAAGCCACTTGTTCGATCGATGGAGGAACTCCCGGCTGGGCATGCTCCGTGACGCGAGTGGACCGTTCTCACCATCGGGGTACCCCTCAGCCCTCGGTCTGGACGCTCTGCTCTTCGACCGGTCCGTACCCGACGGTTCCTACGCCGCCCCCCTGCGGGCGGCGGCGCTCGCCGGACAGTCCCTCGCGGCGGCCCTACGAACCCAGCGGCGATACGCCATCTCGGGTGTGCAGGTGCCCGAGACCCATGACGGCCGCGCGCTCGACACCATGTTCCCCTCCGAGCTCATGGCCGACCTCTACACCGCGTACGCCGACGCGACGCGCCCAGATCCTCACGACCGCAGACCGCGCCCGGCAGGTTTCGCCCCGCTCCTTCCGGTGGCGGCGGCTCACGACCTCACGCTGAACGCGGTTCTGGCCTCGGCACAAGAGCTCACGAACAGTGTTCCCATGCCGGGATGGGAGATCATCCCTCAGCTCTCCGACAGCGGCGTCCCCGAGACGGAGGCGGCCACGTTCGCCGCCCCCGTCACCCTGGTCACGGAGAGGAGGGGGCACGCCTGGCAGGAGGGAGTCATCCACCCGGTCGACCTCCTGGTGCGCGCCCCCGGCGTCGAACTGCGCAAACAGCTCGTCGAGCGGATCGACGAGCTTCGGGAGCTGGGGTTCTCCTTGGGGCCGGGAGTCTCCGGCGCCACCCTCGACCACCGCGCTCTGACCGGCGACGAGCGCCGTCTCCTTTCCCGTAACTCGGACGGTGAACCACCGTGGGTCAACGAGGACCTCACCGTGTTCGACGTCCTCAAGCGGTCCAAAGGCATGCGCATCCCCGTCGGCCGAGTGGTGGAGCAGATCAACGAACTCACCGCCGCCACCGCCGTGTCCGCACCGCCCGTCACCGACGAGGTCGCCGACTGGACCGTCCCCCACTGGGTCGGTGACCTGCTGCCCGGGAAAGGCGAGACACCGGGCCTGCTCGGCCCCTGGCGCCTCGCCGCGACGATGCGTCACGCCGACGCCGAGACCGAGCTCGCCACCCTGCGCCGGGATGTCCGGAACCTGGACGCGTGCGGTGTTCTCGCTCCCGGCTGCCGCGCCCTCGTCGAAGCGAACGTCGAGCAGATCAGCGCACTGGATCCCTTCGTCGACCGGCTCCTGAACGTGGTTCACGGGTACTCGCACTTCATGACCGGTCGATGGAACCTTGACGTACATGGGCTCGGAGTGGAGCCGCTCGCCCAGATCGCCGCCCAGGAGAAGGGCACACTCGTCGCCCAGGTCGAACGCCTGGCGACACTCTCCCTGCCCCTCCCCCTGAAGACCGTCCCTCTGCCGGAACCCATCGAGGCACTGGCCCCTGGCCCAGAGGTCGAAGCACTCTTCGAGCAGACACACGACGGCCCGATGGCGTTCCGTGCCTCACTCACCTGCCAGAACCTCACAGAGCAGGCCAGGTACGCGCGCAAGGGACTCGGCGCCACCGTCCGCACCGCCCAGGCCTTCCTCCCCGTCGGCGGCCCCGCCCTCCCCGGCCCCTTCACCGGCCCCGACGCCGACGCCCTGGAGGACTTCAGCCCCGACGACTTCGACCTGGCCGCCTTCGACCCCGGGCTCCTCGGGCCCGGCGTTCTCGGGCCGCTCGAACTCGTCCTCGTCGCAGGCCGGTTCGGCTGGACGCTCGGGAAGGCGTACGAGCGGTACGCGCCCTTCCGGTGTCTCGGGCTCGACGTCACCGTCAAGGAGCCCGTCGGGGACGAGCGGGACCTGGTGCCGGACTGGCGGGACGTCATCGTGCTCACCGCCCGGCTGACCGGCCGCGCGCCGGCCGTCGAACGAGTCGTCGACCCCGGTCACGTACTCCTCTGCGTGGAGGAGACGGACCTCTCCGAGTCCGAGGTCCTGGACCGGCTCCGCTCATACTCCCGTCTCTTCGACCTCACCCTTCCCACCCCAGGAGGCCCCCGCCCATGAGTGCCGCCGCCCGCTACCAGGTCGTCAACAGGCCCGTCACCTCACCCGTCACCACGTTCCTCTGGGAGTCCCGGGGGGAGGGTCGCGTCGAAGCCAGGGGGGAGTGTCCCGAGTGCCGGTGCGTGACCACCCGGATCTGGGAGGACGTCCAGTACGTCACCAAGGGACCGGTCATCCCCGGGAAGCCCGCCCTCGACGACGGCGAGCCGAAGTACGCGCGGTGCGCCTGCCCGACCTGGCACGTGGACCGGCCCGCCGGGGTCGAGAAGGGCTGCGGCGCCTCGTTCTGGCTCGCTCCGCCGCCGCAGGGGCTGCCGCTGTGAACGAGTTCACCGACGAGGAGCTGCGGAACGCGGACGACCGGGTGCTCGCCATGGCGACCCCGCCCGAGCAGCTCAGGGCGGCCCTCCAGCAGGCGGAGGGGTACCGGAACTTCCTCACGACGCTCACCGGGCTGCTCACGGTCGTCTTCGTGCTCAAGGGGCAGGAGAACCTGAGCAAGATGACGACCGGCCCGCGATGGTGGGTGATCGGGCTGCTCGCGGGCGCGTTCCTGCTGCTGCTCGCCGCCTCCTGGCTGATGGTCTCGGCCGTCCACGAGCGCCCGGGCAGGAAGCTGCCCTCGGGTGCGGAGTACCTGCTGCGGTACGAGAGGCAGCGGGCGAAGTCGGTCCGGCGGACGACCGGCTGGGCCCGCTGGATGGGCCTCGCCGGGGTCCTCGCGGTATCGGCGGCCTCGCTGGTCACCTGGATCTTCCCCGGCAAGAGCTGACCTCCGCCCACCCCACGAACACTCCGCAGCACCCACCGGCCGGCACCCGACAGGCATGCCGCAACCCCACGCGCCACGCTCGGTCACCGGGCTCCGCCACAGCGGACACTCGCGCGCCCGCACCACACGCACCGCGGCGCCCACCCAGTCGTCCGGTCGGGGACATTCGGGGGGCGCCGCGCTCAGTTCCGCACGTCGTTGTACGGGACGTATGTGGGGTGATCCGGCGGGATCAGACCGTCAGCGAACGGTCCGTCGGGCGGATCGGGGCCGGCAGCGAGCTCGCGCCGGTCAGGTAGCGGTCCACGCCACGGGCGGCAGAGCGGCCCTCGGCGATGGCCCACACGATGAGGGACTGGCCGCGACCCGCGTCACCGGCGACGTACACGCCATCGACGTTGGTGGCGAAGTCCGCGTCACGGGCGATGTTACCCCGCTCATCCAGGTCCAGACCAAACTGGGCGACCAGACCGTTCTCCACGTCCGTGCCGGTGAAGCCCATCGCGAGCGTGACCAGCTGGGCGGGGATCTTGCGCTCCGTGCCCGGCTTCTGGGTCAGCTTGCCGCCGACGAACTCGACCTCGACGAGGTGGAGGAACTGGACGTTGCCGTCCTCGTCGCCCTCGAAGTGGGTGGTGGAGACGGAGTAGACCCGCTCACCGCCCTCCTCGTGTGCCGAGGTGACCTTGTACAGCATGGGGAAGGTCGGCCAGGGCTGGCCGGCGTTCCGGTCCTCGCCCGGTCGCGGCATGATCTCCAGCTGCGTGACCGAGGCCGCGCCCTGGCGGTGCGCCGTACCGACGCAGTCCGCGCCGGTGTCGCCGCCGCCGATGACGACGACGTGCTTGCCCTCGGCGGTGAGCGGCGGGGCCACGAAGTCGCCCTCGACGACCTTGTTCGCCAGCGGCAGGTACTCCATCGCCTGGTGGATGCCGTTGAGCTCGCGGCCCGGGACGGGCAGGTCACGCGCGGTGGTGGCGCCGGCGGCGATGACGACCGCGTCGTACCGGTTGCGCAGCGCCGTCGCCGGCATGTCGCGGCCGATCTCGACGCCCGTGCGGAACTTGGTGCCCTCCGCGCGCATCTGCTCGATGCGGCGGTTGATGTGCCGCTTCTCCATCTTGAACTCGGGGATGCCGTACCGGAGGAGACCACCGATGCGGTCCGCGCGCTCGTAGACGGCGACGGTGTGGCCGGCCCGGGTCAGCTGCTGGGCGGCGGCGAGACCCGCCGGGCCCGAGCCGATGACGGCGACGGTCTTGCCGGAGAGGCGCTCGGGCGCCTGCGGCTTGACGTCACCCCCGTCCCAGGCCTTGTCGATGATGGAGACCTCGACGTTCTTGATGGTGACGGCCGGCTGGTTGATGCCGAGCACGCACGCCGACTCGCAGGGAGCCGGGCACAGACGGCCGGTGAACTCCGGGAAGTTGTTGGTGGCGTGCAGGCGCTCCTGCGCCGCCGACCAGTCCTCGCGGTAGGCGTAGTCGTTCCACTCGGGGATCAGGTTCCCGAGGGGGCAGCCGTTGTGGCAGAACGGGATGCCGCAGTCCATGCAGCGGCCGGCCTGCTTGCTGATGATCGGCAGCAGGGAGCCGGGAACGTAGACCTCGTTCCAGTCTCTGACTCGCTCGCCCACCGGCCGGGTCTTGGCGACTTCGCGCCCGGTGGTCAGGAAGCCCTTGGGGTCAGCCATTGGTCGCCGCCTCCATCATCTTCTCGGTGGTCTCGGTCTCGGAGAGACCGGCGAGCTCAGCGGCGTCCTTGGCGGCGAGCACTGCCTTGTACGTGGTGGGGATGATCTTGCTGAACCGGTCCGCGTTCGCGTCCCAGTCGGCGAGGAGCTTCTCGGCGACCGTCGAGCCGGTCTCCTCCTGGTGGCGGCGCACGACATCGTGCAGCCACACCTTGTCGGAGTCCGACAGGGTCTCGACCGCTCCCAGGTTGCCGGAGTTGACGTTGTCCCGGTCGAGGTCGACGACGTAGGCGACGCCGCCGGACATGCCGGCCGCGAAGTTGCGGCCGGTCTCGCCGAGGACGACCGCCGTACCGCCGGTCATGTACTCGCAGCCGTGGTCGCCCACGCCCTCCGAGACGACCAGGGCGCCGGAGTTGCGGACGCAGAAGCGCTCGCCGGTGCGACCGCGCAGGAACAGCTCGCCGCCGGTGGCGCCGTAGCCGATGGTGTTGCCCGCGATGGTCGAGTACTCGGCCAGGTGGTCGGCGCCCCGGTCCGGGCGGACGACGACACGGCCGCCGGAGAGGCCCTTGCCGACGTAGTCGTTGGCGTCGCCCTCCAGACGGAGGGTGACACCGCTCGGCAGGAAGGCGCCGAAGGACTGGCCGGCGGAGCCGGTGAAGGTGATGTCGATGGTGTCGGCCGGGAGGCCGGCGCCACCGAACTTCTTCGTCACCTGGTGGCCGAGCATGGTGCCGACCGTGCGGTTGATGTTGCGGATCGCGACCTGGGCGCGGACCGGCTGGGCCTCCTCGGCGGAGGCGGCGCCCAGGGCCTCGGCGGCGAGCTCGATCAGCTCGTTGTCGAGGGCCTTCTCCAGACCGTGGTCCTGCTCGATCAGGGCGTGGCGGACCGCGCCCTCGGGCAGCTCGGGCACGTAGAAGAGCGGCTCCAGGTCGAGACCCTGCGCCTTCCAGTGCGTGACGGCGCGGCTGGTGTCGAGCAGCTCGGCGTGGCCGACGGCCTCTTCGAGGGTGCGGAAGCCCAGCTCGGCGAGGATCTCGCGGACCTCCTCGGCGATGAACTCGAAGAAGTTGACGACGTACTCGGCCTTGCCGGAGAACCGGTCGCGCAGGGCGGGGTTCTGGGTGGCGATGCCGACCGGGCAGGTGTCGAGGTGGCAGACGCGCATCATGACGCAGCCGGAGACGACGAGCGGCGCGGTCGCGAAACCGAACTCCTCGGCGCCGAGCAGCGCGGCGATGACGACGTCGCGGCCGGTCTTGAGCTGGCCGTCGGTCTGGACGACGATCCGGTCGCGCAGGCCGTTGAGCAGCAGGGTCTGCTGGGTCTCGGCGAGGCCGAGCTCCCAGGGGCCGCCCGCGTGCTTCAGGGAGGTCAGCGGGGAGGCGCCCGTTCCGCCGTCGTGGCCGGAGATGAGGACGACGTCCGCGTGGGCCTTGGAGACACCGGCGGCGACCGTGCCGACGCCGACCTCGGAGACCAGCTTCACGTGGATGCGGGCGACCGGGTTGGCGTTCTTGAGGTCGTGGATCAGCTGAGCCAGGTCCTCGATGGAGTAGATGTCGTGGTGCGGCGGCGGCGAGATCAGGCCGACGCCGGGCGTCGAGTGACGCGTCTTGGCGACCCACGGGTAGACCTTGTGGCCGGGCAGCTGGCCGCCCTCGCCGGGCTTGGCGCCCTGCGCCATCTTGATCTGGATGTCGTCCGCGTTGACCAGGTACTCGCTGGTGACACCGAAGCGGCCGGAGGCGACCTGCTTGATGGAGGAGCGGCGCGCCGGGTCGTACAGGCGGTCCGGGTCCTCGCCGCCCTCACCGGTGTTGGACTTGGCGCCCAGCTGGTTCATGGCGATGGCGAGGGTCTCGTGCGCCTCGCGGGAGATGGAGCCGTACGACATGGCGCCCGTCGAGAACCGCTTGACGATCGCGCTGACCGACTCGACCTCGTCGACGGAGATCGGCGAACGGCCATCGACACCAGCGTTGAAGCCGAAGAGGCCGCGGAGCGTCATGAGGCGCTCGGACTGCTCGTTCACCCGCTCCGTGTACTGCTTGAAGATGTCGTACCGCTTGTTGCGCGTGGCGTGCTGCAGGCGGAAGACGGTCTCCGGGTCGAACAGGTGCGGCTCGCCCTCGCGGCGCCACTGGTACTCGCCGCCTATGTCCAGGGCGCGGTGCGCCGAGGGGACGCCGGAGACGGGGTACGCCTTGACGTGGCGGGCGGCGACCTCCTTGGCGACGACGTCGAGACCGGCGCCGCCGATCTTGGTGGCGGTGCCGTTGAAGTACGTGGCGACGAAGCCGGCGTCGAGGCCGACGGCCTCGAAGACCTGGGCGCCGCGGTAGGAGGCGACGGTCGAGATGCCCATCTTCGACATGACCTTGAGGACGCCCTTGCCGAGGGCGTAGATCAGGTTCCGGATGGCCTGCTCGGGCTCGATGTCCTCGATGAAGGTGCCGGCGCGGACCAGGTCCTCGACGGACTCCATGGCGAGGTACGGGTTGACCGCCGCGGCGCCGTAGCCGATGAGCAGGGCGACGTGGTGGACCTCGCGGACGTCACCGGCCTCGACGAGCAGACCCACCTTGGTGCGCTGCTTGGTGCGGATGAGGTGGTGGTGGACGGCCGAGGTGAGCAGCAGCGACGGGATCGGCGCGTGCTCGGCGTCGGAGTGCCGGTCGGAGAGCACGATCAGGCGGGCGCCGCCCTCGATCGCGGTGTCGGCCTCGGCGCAGATCGCCTCGATGCGGGCGGCGAGGGCCTCGCCGCCGCCGGAGACCCGGTAGAGGCCGGACAGGGTCACGGCCTTCATGCCGGGCATGTCGCCGTCGGCGTTGATGTGGATGAGCTTGGCCAGCTCGTCGTTGTCGATCACCGGGAAGGGCAGGGTGACGCTGCGACACGAGACGGAGTTCGGGTCGAGCAGGTTGCCCTGGGGGCCCAGCGAGGAGCGGAGGCTCGTCACGAGCTCCTCGCGGATGGCGT
Organism: Streptomyces sp. NBC_00094; assembly: GCF_026343125.1. Lineage (NCBI taxonomy): Bacteria > Bacillati > Actinomycetota > Actinomycetes > Kitasatosporales > Streptomycetaceae > Streptomyces > Streptomyces sp. NBC_00094. Next base: position 2,028,733 of record NZ_JAPEMB010000001.1, read on the forward strand.
CCAGCGGCGGGTTGGTGACCTGCGCGAAGAGCTGGGTGAAGTAGTCGAAGAGCAGCCGCGGGCGGGCGGACAGGGCCGCGATCGGCGAGTCCGTGCCCATGGAGCCGAGGGGCTCGCCGGCGGTGCGGGCCATCGGGGCGAGGATGACGCGGAGCTCTTCCTCGGTGTAGCCGAAGGTCTGCTGGCGGCGGGTGACCGAGGCGTGGGTGTGCACGATGTGCTCGCGCTCGGGGAGGTCGGAGAGCTCGATCTCGCCGGTCTCCAGCCACTCCGCGTACGGGTTCTCGGCGGCGAGACCGGCCTTGATCTCGTCGTCCTCGATGATCCGGTGCTCGGCGGTGTCGACGAGGAACATCTTGCCGGGCTGGAGGCGGCCCTTGCGGACGACCTTGGCGGGGTCGATGTCGAGGACGCCGACCTCGGAGGAGAGGACGACGAGGCCCTCGTCGGTGACCCAGTAGCGGCCGGGGCGCAGACCGTTGCGGTCGAGGACCGCGCCGACCTGGACGCCGTCGGTGAAGGTGACGCAGGCCGGGCCGTCCCAGGGCTCCATCATCGTGGAGTGGTACTGGTAGAAGGCGCGGCGGGCCGGGTCCATGGACTCGTGGTTCTCCCACGCCTCCGGGACCATCATCAGGACCGCGTGCGGCAGGGAGCGACCGCCGAGGTGGAGCAGCTCCAGGACCTCGTCGAAGGAGGCCGAGTCGGAGGCGTCCGGGGTGCAGACCGGGAAGATCCGCGAGAGGTCCTTGCCCTCGCCGAAGACCTTGGAGTCGAGCTGGGCCTCGCGGGCGGTCATCCAGTTCCGGTTGCCCTTGACGGTGTTGATCTCACCGTTGTGGGCGACGAAGCGGTACGGGTGGGCCAGCGGCCAGCTCGGGAAGGTGTTGGTGGAGAACCGGGAGTGGACCAGGGCCACGGCGGAGGCGCAGCGGCGGTCCGACAGGTCCGGGAAGAAGGGTTCCAGCTGGCCGGTGGTCAGCATGCCCTTGTAGACGATGGTGCGGGCGGAGAGCGACGGGAAGTAGGTCGCGGCCTCCCGCTCGGCGCGCTTGCGCAGCACGAACGCCTTGCGGTCCAGCTCGATGCCCGTGCTCTCGCCGTCGGCCACGAAGACCTGGCGGAAGACCGGCATGGTGGAGCGGGCGGAGGCGCCGAGCAGCTCGGGGGCGACAGGGACCTCGCGCCAGCCGAGGACGGTGAGGCCCTCTTCGGCGGCGATCGTCTCGATCTTCGAGACGGTCTCGTCCGTGCCGTCCTCGGGGAGGAAGGCGATGCCGACGGCGTACGCGCTGGCCTCGGGGAGCTCGAATCCGGCGACCTCGCGGAGGAAGGCGTCCGGGACCTGGAAAAGGATGCCGGCGCCGTCTCCGGAGTCGGGCTCGGAGCCGGTGGCGCCGCGGTGTTCGAGGTTGCGCAGTACGGTCAGCGCCTGCTCGACCAGCGCGTGGCTGGCTACACCGGTGAGGGTGGCCACGAACCCGACACCACAGGCGTCGTGTTCGTTACGGGGGTCGTACATCCCCTGCGGAGCGGGGCGACCGTCCATGGGCGACCAGGCGTCGGAACGCATCGGCTCTCCCGTCGTCGTATTGGCATATGCAAGATGCCGAGGGACGACGTTGGCCCTCCGCGAAATTTCGTGCAGGTTACATGATGGCTGGCTTCTCGCGAAGTGGATAGCTCATTCCAGCATGCGGACACCACCGACACGCAGTGGTGGTGTGTTCTCACCTGTGGGGTGCGGGAACAGGGGGCTGTTCCGCGGGGGACGGACCGGGGGGAGCCGGATGATCTCCGGGCTTCCGGCGGTCCGTCACTGAGTGGGCCTCATTGCCCAACGACGCTCATGCCTCATTCCCGTTGGTCACGGGTTCGAAACCGCCGAGTAACCGGCTACATATGTGGCGTCGTGCATAGTGTCTCATCGCCGCGGCGGATCGAGCCAGGGATATACGTCACAGCCCTTACGGGCCTTACATCCCGAAATGGTGCCCGAAAATGCCGGAAAGGCCCCTTGCGAGGGCCTCCCGGTCGTCTGCGCGGCTACGGAATCCGTTCCGATATCCGGAGCTACAACGCCGCTCCGAAGAGCATGCCGAGCCCGTACGTGACGGCGGCCGCGGCCCCGCCCAGGACGAGCTGGCGCAGCCCGCTGAAGAGCCAGCCGCGGGCGGTCACCCGGGCCACCAGCGCGCCGCAGGCGAAGAGCCCGAGGAGCGCGAGCAGCACGGCGGGCCACAGCGCGGTCGCCCCGAGCAGGTACGGCAGTACGGGGAGCAGCGCGCCGAGCGCGAACGAGCCGAAGGACGACACGGCGGCGACCATCGGCGACGGCAGGTCGTCCGGGTCGATGCCGAGCTCCTCGCGGGCGTGGATCTCCAGGGCCTGCTCGGGGTCCCGGGAGAGCTGCATCGCGACCTCGCGGGCGAGCGCGGGCTCGACGCCCCGGGACACGTACAGCGCGGCCAGCTCCTCCATCTCGTCGATGGGGTGCTTGCGCAACTGGCGTCGTTCGATGTCCAGTTCGGCCTGGACGAGCTCGCGCTGCGAGGCCACGGAGGTGTACTCGCCCGCCGCCATGGAGAAGGCGCCCGCGGCGAGGCCCGCGAGGCCGGTGATGACCACGGCCTGCGAGGAGGCCGCCCCACCGGCGACACCGGTCATCAGGGCGAGGTTGGAGACGAGTCCGTCCATCGCGCCGAACACCGCGGGACGCAGCCAACCGCCGTTCACGTCACGGTGCGTGTGGTTGTCGCGGTGGGCCTCGTGCAGTGGCGCCTGAGCTTCGATGATGGACATGGCTCTCCCCTCGTTCCGGCGGGCCGGGTCGCACCCGCCGCCCCCAACACCTCGAAAATACGCGCGATGTAAGGGGCGCGCTAGCAAGGCAGGCCGTACTTACTAAGGGCCGCCTCACCGGGGGACCGAGATTCTGGCGAGGTGTCAGCCGGGTGACAGAGACGTTTCTTCGGCGAGTTCCCGGCCTGCGGTGGCACAGATCCAGGCATCGGGGCGCCGATTCGCGCGCCACCGCCGAGGAAGGGGCCGCGAGAATGACGACCACGGCATGCGACACGCGTGAACGGGCGAGAGGGGCGCTCCTCGGTCTCGCCGTCGGCGACGCCCTCGGAGCGCCCGCGGAGAACATGCGCCCCTCGGAGATCCGCCGCCGATGGGGCCGTATCGAGGGCTTCGTGACAGACCGTCCGGCGGGCACCGACGACACCGAGTACGCGATCTTCTCGGCCCTGCTCCTCGCCCGGCACGGCTCGGCGCTCACCGTCCACCACGTCGAACGGGCCTGGCACCACTGGATCGCCGACCTCGACGAAGGGCCCTTCCGCGGCGCGGGCTTCTCGGAGCGCGGCACTCTGGAGAACCTCCGCCGGGGCCTCGCCGCGCCCATCTCCGCCCAGCACCGGCACGCCTGGAGCGACGGGCTCGCGATGCGGGCCGCGCCCTTCGGCGTCTTCGCCGCCGGACGCCCGGCGGAGGCGGCGCGACTCGTCGCGATCGACGGCAGCGTCAGCCACGAGGGCGAGGGCATCTACGGGGGCCAGGCCGTCGCGGCGGGCGTCGCGGCGGCGATGGCGGGCGCGGGCGTGACCTCGGTCATCGCGGCGGCCCTCTCCGTCGTCCCGATGGACTCCTGGACGGCCCGCTCCCTGCGCCGCGCGGTCGTCGCCGCGCAGCGTGTCCAGCCTGACCCGCTCACCCGCGAGCGGCAGGTCCGCTCGGCGGTCGTCATCGGCGGCTACCCCTGGACCGACCTGGCCCCGGAGGCGGTGGGCCTCGCCTTCGGCGCCTTCGCGGCGGCCCGCGGGGACTTCCGTACGGCGGTGCTGACCGCGGTCAACATGGGCCGCGACGCCGACACGACGGCAGCGGTCGCCGGCGCCCTGGCCGGAGCGATGTCGGGCGTCTCGGCGATCCCGGAGGAGTGGTCGACCGCCATCGCCCCCGTCACCGGCAGCTGCCTGCCCTCGATGCGCGGCTACCACGTCCTGGACGTCGCGGACCTTCTGACCCCGGAGGAGAACCTGTCATGAGCGCGGACATCACGACGGCCCCGACCACCGCCGCCGAGACCGGAACCACCGCCACGGGGGCCGCCGCCCCAGGCGCGGCCACCGCCGCCACCGCTGCGGGTGCTACGGGCGCCACCGCCACCACCGCCACGGGGGCCGCCGGGGCCACCGCCGCCGAGACCGGGACCACCGCCATGGGGGCCGCCGCCCCCGGCGCGGCCACCGCCGCCACCGCTGCGGGCGCCACCGCCACCACCGCTGTGGGCAATCGTCCCGCAGGGCGTGGGGGTCCCCCCTCTGGGGGAGGGTGGGCACAGCCCCCGATGCCGGGGACCAGCCCCCTGCTCGGTGACCCGCAGGACCCCGCCCCGCTGCCGGGCGCCGACACACTGGACCCCGCCCCGGTACGCGGCACCGGTTCATGGGGCGGCGGCGCCCACGAGGTCCCGCAGCCCGACGCCCCGCACAGGGCCGGTCGCGACAAGACCGAGGGCCTCCTCCTGGGGCTCGCCGCAGGCGACGCCGCCGGCTGGCCCGCCGCCCGCCACCGCGCCGCCCGCATGCCGGAGTGGACCCGCCGCCTCACCCGCGAACTCGACACCTTCGCGGAGCAGAACGCGACGACCACCCTCCCCGTCCCCATCGCCCTCAACCAGCCCCCCGAACCCCTCCGCCTCGGCCCCTCCGACGACGCCGAGTGGGCGGCCTTCACCGCCGAGGCGATCCTCACCGCCTCGGGTCCCGTCTTCGCCGGCCTTCCCCCGGAGCGCCGCCTCCGCGCCGCCGTCGACCTCGCCTGGAACGCCCTCGCCGGACAGGTCGCCGCCGCCGCCGACCGCGCCCCCGAGGTCGAGTCCGCCGTCCTCCCCCTCCGCGCCCGGATCTCCGTACGCGCCGGACTCGGCAATCTCGCCACCGGTCTGCGCCCGCCCGCCACGGGCCACGACAACCCGCACTACTTCGACGACGCCGCCTGCGTACGGGCCGCCGTCCTCGCCCTCGTCCACCCGGGCGCCCCCCGCGCCGCCGCCGAACTCGCCGAGTTCGACGCCCGGTACACCCAGGACGGGGACGGCGTCCACGGCGCCCGCGCGATGGCCGCGGCCGTCGCCGCGGCCCTCGGCGGGGCGACGGTCGACGAGGCCGTCGAGGCGGCGCTCGCCGAACTCCCACCCGTCACCGAGATCGGCCGCAACGCCCGGCACGCGGTGAAGCTGGCCCGGACCGCCGGTTCGGCCTTCGAGCTGGTCCCGCTCCTGGAGCACCAGATCGTGGACCACGTCTACAGCTACGGGATCGCCGCGGCCGAGACCGTCCCCGTCGCCCTCGCCCTCGCCACCGCCGCCCGGGGCGAGATGACGGCCGCGGTACCGGCCGCCGTCTGCCTCTCCCGGGTCGCGGACTCCGCCCCCGCGCTCGCGGGCGCGCTCACCGGCGCGCTGGGTGGCGGCCGTTCGGTGCCGGCGACCTGGCGGGAGGCCTGCCGGACGCTCGCGGGGTGCGCGCTGCCCCGGCTCGCGGGGACGGACCTGGTCGAACTCGCCGGGCTCCTGGGAGCCACGGAACCGGGCGCCTCAGGTGGACAATTCCGACATGACACCCACACTGGATGCGCCCCCTCTGGTGGTGCCCACCCTGGATGACCGGATCACCGGAAGCCTCCTCGGGGCCGCCGTCGGCGACGCGCTCGGCGGCCCCGTCGAGGGCTACACCCCCGAGCAGATCCTGGAACGGCACGGCGGCCGCGTCACCGGGATCGTCGGCCCCTGGAACCGCGGCGACTGGCGCACCGCCCGCCCCATCGCGCCGTACCACAAGGGCGACGGGCACGTCACCGACGACACCTTGATGACCCACGCCCTGATCCGGGTGTACGAGAAGGTCCGCGGCCACCTCGACGCGTACGCGGTCGCGGACGTCCTCGTCCCCGAACTCATGAGCTCCCCCGTCTGGATCCCGGAGCTGGAGGCCGAGGCCCTCCCCCTCCAGCGGATCTTCCTCGCCGAGAAGTGGATCGTGGCCCGGCTCCACTACGGCCACGTGGACCCGCGCGAGGCCGGCAGCGGCAACATCGTCAACTGCGGCGCCGCGATGTACATGGCCCCGGTCGGGCTCGTCAACGCCGCCCACCCGGCGGCCGCCTACGCCGAGGCCCTCGACGTCGCGGGCGCGCACCAGTCCTCGTACGGCCGGGAGGCGGCGGGCGTGTTCGCGGCGGCGGTCGCGGCGGCCTGCGCGCCGGGCGCCACTCCCTCCTCGGTCGTCGGGACGGCCCTCTCCCTCGCGAAGGACGGCACCCGGTCGGCGATCGAGGCGGTCGCCGAAGTGGCCGTCCGCCACACGGACTTCGAGTCCGCGCTCGCCCCCCTCCGCAAGGCCGTGGCCCCCTTCGACTCGGTCGGCCCCGACTACCGCTCCCCCTCGCTCGGTGCCCGCCGCCCCTCCCGGCTCCACGCGATCGAGGAGCTGCCGGTCGCCCTGGGCATGCTGCTCGTCGGCGAGGGCGACTTCCGCCGTACGGTTCTCGGCGCCGTCAACTACGGGCGCGACTGCGACTCGATCGCCACGATGGCGGGCGCGATCGTGGGCGCCCTGCACGGCGAGTCCGCCGTTCCCGCCGACTGGGCGAAACGGGTCGCGGAGGCAAGCCGGCTCGACCTGCACGCCCCGGCGACCGCGCTGGCCCGGGTGACCCGCGAGGTCTTCGCCCGGGACGTGGAGCTGCGCCGGGCGCACGAGGCGGCTTTCGCGACGCTGACGAGCGCCGACCGGTGAACCTCCGGCTGACCTGGGTGCAGCCTGAGGACCTGGTGGGCCACGAGCTCCGCCAGGCGGCGGAGGACGGCCGCGACACCCACGCGATCGCCATCCGCTGGTACGCGGCGGGCGGCCCGCCGGCCCCGAAGACGGCCGGCGCCTCTACCGCGCCCCGCCCGGACCTCCGCCCCCTGGCGGAGGAACTCCTGGACGCCTTGGCGTCCCTCCCCGCACCCCTGGCGGGGGACGAACCGACTCCCCTCCCCGAGATCCAGGCCCTGACGACACCCCACCCCCCGCGCGAAGCGCCGGGCCCCCGGGGGCTCGGGGGCGGAGCCCCCGGTCTCGTCAGAGTTTCGGGAAGGGGCGGGGCGGGGGAAACCCACGCCCTGCGCGACCGTCTGCACGCCGCCTGGCTCGGGCGGGCCGTCGGGTGTCTGCTCGGCAAGCCCGTCGAGAAGCTCCCCCTCCCCGCCATCCGGGCCCTCGCCCGCGCCACCGGCAACTGGCCCCTCTCCACCTGGTTCACCGCCCGCGGCGTCCCCCCGGAACTGCTCGCCGCCCACCCCTGGAACCGCCGCTCCGCCTCCACCTCCCTCGCCGAGAACATCGACGGGATGCCCGAGGACGACGACCTCAACTACCCCCTCCTCAACCTCCTGCTGCTCCAGCGGTACGGCCGCGACTTCACCACCGCCGACGTCGCCCGCCTCTGGCTCGACGAACTCCCCGCCGGCCGCACCTTCACGGCCGAGCGCGTCGCCTACCGCAACCTCCTCGACGGCGTCGAACCCCCGCTCACCGCCGTCCACCGCAACCCCTTCCGCGAGTGGATCGGCGCCCAGATCCGGGCGGACGTCCACGGCTGGACCCACCCCGGCGCCCCGGTCACCGCCGCCGCCCAGGCCCACCGCGACGCGGCCCTCACCCACACCGCCAACGGGATCTACGGCGCCATGTTCGTCGCCGCCACCCTCGCCACCGCCGCGACCGGCACCGCCGACGTCCACCGGTCGCTCGCCGCCGGACTCGGGGTGGTCCCGCCCCGCTCCCGTCTCGCCCGGGCCGTACGCCTGGGTATCGCCGCCGCCCGCGAGGACCGCGACTTCGACGCCGTCGTCGACCGGCTGCACGCCGCGCTCGGCGGGTACCACTGGGTCCATGCCGTCCCCAACGCCGCCCTGCTCGCCGCCGCCCTCACCCACGGCGACGGCGACTTCTCGCGCTCCGTCTGCGCGGCGGTCTCGGGCGGCTGGGACACCGACTCCAACGGCGCCACCGCCGGTTCGGTCGCCGGGCTGCTCACCGGCCACCCCGACCGGCTGCCCGACTGCTGGACCACCCCCCTCAAGAACCGTCTCGCGACCTCGATCCCGTCCTTCGACGGCATCGGCTTCGACACCCTGGCCGACCTGACACTCCTGGAGGCAGTACGCCCATGACCGGCATCGTCGTACTCGGCAGCACGAACATGGACCTCGTCGCCTACGTATCGAGGGCTCCGGCCCGCGGGGAGACGGTCACCGGCCGCGCGTTCCGGACGATCCCCGGCGGGAAGGGCGCGAACCAGGCCGTCGCCGCCGCCCGCTCCGGCGCCGAGGTGGCGATGATCGGCGCGGTCGGCGCGGACGACTTCGGCGCACGCCTCCGGGCCAACCTGGAGCACTGCGCCGTCGACACCGATCTCCTGCGCACCGCCGAAGGCCCCTCCGGAACCGCCCACATCGTCGTCGACGACGAGGGCGGCAACGCGATCGTCGTCGTCCCCGGCGCCAACGCCACCGTCGTCTCCCTCAGCCACGGCGACGAGGCCCTCATCGGCACCGCCGACATCCTCCTCCTCCAGCTCGAACTCCCCCTCTCCGTCGTCACCGAGGGCGCCGCGACCGCCCGCCGCCTCGGCGTCCGCACCGTCCTCACCCCCGCCCCCGCCCGGCCGCTCCCTCCCGAACTCCTCGCCTCCACCGACCTGCTCGTCCCCAACGAGCACGAGGCCGCCACGCTCACCGGACTCACCGACCCGCGCGCCGCCGCCGAGGCCCTGCTCCGGGACGTCCCCGAGGTCGTCATCACCCTGGGCGCGGCCGGCTGCCTGTACGTGTCCCGGGGCGCCGAACCGGTGACCGTGCCCGCCCCCCGCGTCACGGCCGTGGACACCACCGCCGCCGGCGACACGTTCGTCGGCGCCCTCGCGGTGGCCCTCGGCGAGGGCCGCCCCGTCCCCGAGGCGCTCGCCTGGGCGCAGACCGCCGCCGCGCTCTCCGTCCAGCGCGAGGGCGCGACGACCTCGATGCCGTACCGGACCGAGATCGAGGCGGCCTTCGGCTCCCTCGACGACCTGGAGGCCGACCCCGCATGACGACCACCCCGCACGCCACCGCCCCCGCCGCTCCCCCCGCGCCTCCCCTCCACGGACTGCGCGTCCTGGACCTCGCGACCCTCTTCGCCGGCCCGCTCGCCGCCACGATGCTCGGCGACTTCGGTGCCGACGTCGTCAAGGTCGAGCACCCCCGCAAGCCCGACCCGTCCCGTGGCCACGGCCCCGCCAAGGACGGCATCGGCCTGTGGTGGAAGGTCCTCGGCCGGAACAAGCGGGCGATCACCCTCGATCTCTCCGCACCGGGCGGCCGTGACACCCTCCTCGGGCTCGCCGCCGAAGCCGACGTGATCGTGGAGAACTTCCGCCCCGGCACCCTGGAACGCTGGGGCCTGGGCTGGGAGGAGCTCTCCACCGTCAACCCGCGCCTGGTCCTCGCCCGGGTCACCGGCTTCGGCCAGTTCGGCCCGTACGCCCACCGCCCCGGCTTCGGCACCCTCGCCGAGGCGATGAGCGGCTTCGCCGCCATCACCGGCGAACCCGACGGCCCGCCCACCCTGCCCCCCTTCGGCCTTGCCGACTCGATCGCCGCCCTCGCCACCGCGTACGCGGTGATGACCGCGCTCACCGCGAGGACCACGACCGGCCGCGGCCAGGTCGTCGACATGGCGATCATCGAACCGATGCTCTCCGTCATCGGACCCCACTCCCTCTGGTACGACCAGCTCGGTTACGTCCAGCCCCGCACCGGCAACCGCTCCCGCAACAACGCCCCGCGCAACACCTACCGGACCGCCGACGGCTCCTGGGTCGCCGTCTCCACCTCCGCCCAGTCGATCGCCGAGCGCGTCCTGCGTCTCGTCGGCCGCCCCGAGCTCGTCGACGAGCCGTGGTTCGCCGACGGCACGGGCCGGGCCGAGCACACGGAGGTCCTGGACGAGGCGGTCGGCGGCTGGATCGCCCGCCACACCCGCGACGAGGCCATGGCCGCCTTCGAGAAGGCCGAGGCCGCCATCGCCCCGGTCTACGACGTCCGGGACGTCCTCGACGATCCGCAGTTCCAGGCGCTCGGCACCGTCACCGAGGTCCAGGACCCGGAACTCGGCCCGATCAAGATGCAGAACGTGCTCTTCCGGCTCTCCGAGACCCCCGGGGCGATCCGCTGGCCCGGCCGCCCGCACGGCGCCGACACCACCGACGTCCTCACCGAGCTCGGCCTCAGCCCCGCCGAGATCGACGCCCTCCGCGCCCAGGGAGCGGTATGAACGATATGCAGCGCCTGCGCACACCCCTCACCTGGCTGTACGCCCCCGGCGACCGCCCCGAGGTCGTGTCCAAGGCCCTGTCCTCCGGCGCCGACGTCGTCATCGTCGACCTGGAGGACGCCGTCGCCCCGCACCGCAAGGCGTACGCCCTCGCCGCCACCGTCGATCTGCTCGCCGACGCCCACCCCGTCCCGGTGCACGTCCGCGTCCACACCCCGCACGACATCCCCACCCTGGCCCCCCTCCCCGGCCTCTGCGGTCTCCGTGTACCCAAGGTGACACACGCCACTGACATCCACCGGATCGTCGCACTCGCCCCCGGTCTCGCCCTCTACCCGCTCCTGGAGAACGCCCTCGCCGTGGAGCACGCGTTCGCCATCGCCACCGCCCACCCCGCCGTGCGCGGCATCGCGCTCGGCGAGGCCGACCTCCGCGCCGACCTGGGCGTACGGGACGACAGCGGCCTCGACTGGCCGCGCAGCCGCGTGGTGGTCGCCGCCCGCGCGGCCGCCCTGCCGCCCCCCGCCCAGTCGGTCCACCCCGACATCGGCGACCTCGACGCGCTGGCCGCCGGCTGCGCCCGGGGCCGGGCGATGGGCTTCCTCGGCCGGGCCGCCATCCACCCCCGCCAGCTCCCGGTCATCGAGCGGTCCTACCTCCCCACCCCGGAGGAGGTCGACGCGGCGCGGGAGGTCGTCGCGGCCGCCGGGACCGGCGACCGGGGCGCCCTGGCCCTCCCCGACGGCCGCTTCGTCGACGCGGCCGTGGTGGAGGGCGCCCACCGGGTCCTCGCCCTGGCCGCGCGGACGGCCTGACCCCCGGCACGCGAAAGGGCCGCCGGAACCTCGCGGTCCCGGCGGCCCTTCGACGACGGAGGATCAGCCCTTGGCGGCCGACCCGGCGCCGTTGTCGGCACCGTGATCCACGTCCGTATCCGTATCCGTGTCGGCGTCCGCATCCGCGTCCGCGGCGGCGTCCTCGGGCTCACCGTCGACGACGACGTCGTCAGCCTCGTCGGCCTTCTCGGCCACCTCGGCCTTGTCGGCCTTCTCGGCCTGGGGCTCGACGATCTCCTCGCGGCCCGGCCGGATCCGCGCCGAGATCACGATGTAGGTCACCGCGAGCACGAAGACGATGATCGCCGTCCACACGTTCAGCCGCAGGCCGAGGATGTGGTGCGCCTCGTCGACACGCATGTACTCGATCCAGGCGCGGCCCGCGCAGTACGCGGCGACGTAGAGCGCGAAGGCGCGCCCGTGGCCGAGCTTGAAGCGGCGGTCGGCCCAGACGACCAGGACGGCGACGCCGACGCACCAGAGCGACTCGTACAGGAAGGTCGGGTGGTAGTACCCGGCCTCTCGGTTCGCGCTCTCGGTGATCTTCAGGGCCCAGGGCAGATCGGTCTCCCGGCCGTAGAGCTCCTGGTTGAACCAGTTGCCCCAGCGGCCGATGGCCTGGGCGAGGGCGATACCGGGCGCGATGGCGTCCGCGTACGCCGGGAGCGGGATGCCCCGTCGACGACAGCCGATCCAGGCACCCACCGCGCCGAGCGCGATGGCGCCCCAGATACCGAGGCCGCCCTCCCAGATCTTGAAGGCGTCGACCCAGTTCTCACCCTCGCTGAAGTACAGCTGGTAGTCGGTGATCACGTGGTAGAGGCGTCCGCCGACGAGGCCGAAGGGCACCGCCCAGACGGCGATGTCGGCCACGGTGCCGGCAGTGCCGCCCCGGGCGATCCAGCGCTTGTTGCCGTACCAGACGGCGACGAAGACACCGATGATGATGCAGAAGGCATAGCCGCGCAGCGGGATCGGTCCGAGGTTGATCACGCCGGTCGACGGGCTGGGAATATAGGCAAGGTCCATGGCAGGACCGACGCTACCTTGCCGGGCGGGCGTGACGGCAGCCCACCCGGCAACGTATGGGTAACTAACCCGCCGAGGGAGCCGAGGGAGAGGCCGTCCCGGCCTTCTTGCCCTTGTTGGCCTCGGCGACCCACTTCTTCAGGTTCTCCGGGGAGATCTGCTCGTCCCCCTTCGTCGGGAAGATCGATTCGCCGTTGAGGAGGACGGACGGCGTGCCGCGGAAGCCGCCGCTCTGGAAGGCCTCGTTCGACTTCCCCACCCAGCTGTCGTGCGTGCCGTCCTCGACGCAGCTGCGGAAGGCGGGCGTGTCGAGGCCCGGCACCTTCGCCGCCAGTTCGAGGAGCTTGGCGTTGTTCCCGAAGGCGTCGTCCGTCTCCGGCGGCTGGTTGATGTAGAGCGTGTCGTGGTACGCGGTGAACTTCCCCGCGTCCTGGGCGCACGCGGCCGCGTTCGCCGCGCGCAGCGAGCCGCTGCCGCCCATGTTCCCGTCGATGAGGGTGGCGAGGTGGTACTCGGTCTTGAGCGCGCCGGACGCCTCCAGCTCGTGGATGGCGTCCCGCATGACGTTCTCGAACTGGGCGCACGCCGGGCAGCGGAAGTCCTCCCAGATCGCCAGCGTCGACGGGGCGTCCGACGTGCCCGTGGGGATGGCGGGCTTGTCGCCCTCGATGGATCCCGTCGGCGCGACCACCGGGCCCGCCTTGTCCGATCCGCCGTCGTCTCCGCTGTTCGCCGCGATCACCCCGACGACCGCGGCCAGGCCGAGGACGCCGACCACCGCCGCCGACACGATCAGGACGCGCCGCTGCTTCTCGCGGGCCTTGTCGCGCTCGCGCTGCTGCTGGAGGCGCTCCCGCGCGCTCCGGTTACCGTCACCACGGTTCTTCTCGCTCACGCCCACAGCAACGAACCGGGGAGGCACGTGCGTGCCTCCCCGGTTCCATATCCACCCGAATGGGCTACGAGACGCGGCGCACGCCCGCCGCGAGTTCGGCCGCCAGTTCCCTTACGGCGGCGAGCCCCGCGGCCTCGTCGCCGTCGGCGTCGAGGATCCGCTGGACGAAGGCGGAGCCGACGATGACGCCGTCGGCGAAGCCGGCGACCTCCTTGGCCTGGGTGGCGTTGGAGACGCCGAGGCCGACGCACACCGGGAGTTCGGAGGTGGCGCGGGTGCGGCGGACGAGGTCGGCGGCCTGCTCGCCGACGGACGCGCGGGTGCCCGTGACGCCCATGAGCGAGGCCGCGTAGACGAAGCCGGAGCCGGCCGCCGTGATGGTGGCGAGGCGTGCGTCCTTGCTGCTGGGCGCGACGACGAAGACGGTGGCGAGACCGTGCTTGTCGGCGTGCTCGCGCCAGAGCGCGGACTCCTGGACCGGCAGGTCGGGCAGGATGCAGCCCGCGCCGCCGGCCGCGGCGAGCTCCTCGGTGAAGCGCTCGACGCCGTACCGGTCGATCGGGTTCCAGTACGTCATCACGAGGACCGGCTTGCCGGTGGCCTCGTGGGCCTCCTTGACCGTCCGCATGACGTCGGCGATCTTGACGCCGCCCCTCAGGGCGATGTCGTCGGCGGTCTGGATGACCGGGCCGTCGAGGACCGGGTCGCTGTGCGGGAGACCGACCTCGACCACGTCCGCGCCGCCGTCGAAGGCGGCCTTGATGGCCGCGATGCCGCCGTCGACGGTCGGGAAGCCGGCCGGCAGGTAGGCGATGAGCGCGGCCCTGTCCTCGGCCTTGGCCTTGGCGAGGGTGTCGCCGAGCAGCTGGATGTTTCCGTTCGTCACTTGGAGCCCTCCCCGTCGTACAGGCCGAAGTAGCGGGCGGCCGTGTCCATGTCCTTGTCGCCGCGCCCCGAGAGGTTGACGAGGAGCAGGGCGTCCTTGCCGAGCTCCTTGCCGACCTCGATGGCGCCGGCGAGGGCGTGCGCCGACTCGATGGCCGGGATGATGCCCTCCGTACGGGAGAGCAGACGCAGGGCCTGCATGGCGGCGTCGTCGGTGACGGCGCGGTACTCGCCGCGCCCGCTGTCCTTGAGGTACGCGTGCTCGGGGCCGATGCCCGGGTAGTCGAGGCCTGCCGAGATCGAGTACGGCTCGGTGATCTGGCCCTCCTCGTCCTGGAGGACGTACGAGCGCGAACCGTGCAGGATGCCGGGCTCGCCGGCGGTCAGGGTGGCCGCGTGCTCGCCGGTCTCGACGCCGTGGCCGGCCGGCTCGCAGCCGATCAGGCGCACGTCCGCGTCCGGGACGAAGGCGTGGAAGAGGCCGATGGCGTTGGAGCCGCCGCCGACGCAGGCGATCGCCGCGTCGGGCAGGCGGCCCGCGCGCTCCAGGATCTGGCGGCGGGCCTCGACGCCGATGACCCGGTGGAAGTCGCGGACCATGGCGGGGAAGGGGTGCGGGCCGGCAACGGTACCGAACAGGTAGTGCGTCCTGTCCACGTTGGCGACCCAGTCGCGGAAGGCCTCGTTGATGGCGTCCTTGAGGGTGCGGCTGCCGGACTTCACGGCGACGACCTCGGCGCCGAGCATCCGCATCCGGGCCACGTTGAGGGCCTGGCGCTGGGTGTCGATCTCGCCCATGTAGATGGTGCAGTCGAGACCGAAGAGGGCGCAGGCGGTGGCGGTGGCCACGCCGTGCTGGCCGGCGCCGGTCTCGGCGATGACCCGCGTCTTGCCCATGCGCTTGGTCAGGAGGGCCTGGCCGAGCACGTTGTTGATCTTGTGCGAGCCGGTGTGGTTGAGATCCTCGCGCTTGAGGAAGATCCGGGCACCGCCGGCGTGCTCGGCGAACCGGGGCACCTCGGTGAGGGCGCTCGGGCGGCCGGTGTAGTTGACCATCAGGTCGTTGAGCTCGCGGGCGAACTCGGGGTCGGACTTGGCCTTGTCGTACTCGACGGCGACCTCGTCCACGGCGGCGACGAGGGCCTCCGGGATGAACTTGCCGCCATAGGCGCCGAAGTACCCCTCGGCGGTGGGAACCTGACCCTCCGGGTCCGGAATGAAGAACTCGCTGGACATGCGGATGCTCCTCGCGGGGCGGAATGCCCCGGATCGCGTGCGGTAGATGGTCACGGTATGCGCGCGACGCACTCACGTACGGCAACGCCGGGCCGCCGCCCGGCGCCCCGCCCGTTGTGGGCATACGTTCCGCAGGGGCGGAACGGGTGGGCACAACGGACGGCGCCCTTCGCCGGGCCCAGGCTTGCCGCGCCTGAACCCCCGCCCCTTGAAACGCCGCACTGCTGGTGCGGGTGCAGGCACAAGGGGCGGAGGCGCCCAAGAAGGCGCCGTCCCGTGTGCCCACCCGTCCCGCCCTGCGGGACGATTGCCCACACGGGGGTGGGCAGGGGGCGCGGGCGCGGCTCGGGGCCGGCTAAGCGTCGTACGTGAAGGTGCGCGCCGGGCGCGGGCGCCATCGCATGCCGTTGACCTGGCCGGGCTCCGAGCCGATCACGTAGCGGACCCGGCGGCCGTGGACACGGCGGGCGGGCGCGCGGCAGCCACGCGGTCGGCAGCCCCTGGCCAGTGGGGCGTGCTTGGAGACGGGCGCTGCGGCGGTACGGAGCCGACCGCGGCGCCCCACCGCGACGTCCGCGGACACGACCGGGCCGCCCGGGGCGAGCCCCTGGGCGGTCGGCGTGGCGCGGCGCACGGTCATCGAGGGATCAGCCCCGGCCGTGGCGGAGGGCCGGGTGGGCGCCGGCGGCGACCAGGTCGGCGACGGCGGCCTTGGGGTCGCGGCCGGTGACGAGGGACTCGCCGACCAGGACCGCGTCGGCGCCGGCGTTGGCGTAGGCGATCAGGTCGTGCGGGCCGCGGACGCCGGACTCGGCGATCTTGACGATGTGCGCGGGGATCTCGGGGGCGACGCGCTCGAACGTGGTGCGGTCGACCTTGAGGGTCTTGAGGTCACGGGCGTTGACGCCGATGATCCGGGCACCCGCGTCGACGGCGCGCTCGACCTCCTCCTCGTCGTGGACCTCGACCAGCGGGGTCAGCCCGATGGACTCGGCACGCTCGATGAGGGAGACCAGCGCCTCCTGCTCCAGGGCGGAGACGATGAGGAGCGCGAGATCCGCTCCGTACGCCCGGGCCTCCCAGAGCTGGTACGCGGTGACGATGAAGTCCTTGCGCAGGACGGGGATGTCGACCCGGGCGCGCACGGCCTCCAGGTCGGCGAGGGAGCCGCCGAAACGGCGCTCCTCGGTCAGGACCGAGATGACGGCCGCGCCGCCCGCCTCGTAGTCGGCGGCGAGTCCGGCGGGGTCGGCGATCGCGGCGAGCGCGCCCTTGGACGGGCTGGAGCGCTTGACCTCGCAGATCACCTTGACGCCGTCGCCGCGCAGTGCGGCGACGCCGTCCTTGGCCTGCGGCGCCTTGGCGGCGCGCTCCTTGAGCTCGTCGAGGGTGACCCGCGCCTGCCGCTCTGCGAGGTCGGCGCGTACGCCTTCGATGATCTCGTCGAGCACACTCACGCGAGGGGCCCCCTTCCGGGACGGTGATGGTGATGAGGAACCAGGTTCAGCCACATCGATCCTATCCGCAGGACGGCTCCGGACTCACATCGGCCGGAGTGGCGTCCCACCTGCTGGGACTGGCGTTCGGGTTTGCCAGGAAGCGTGCGGCCCTCAGGGGGCCAGCACGGAGCCGAAGGGAAGGTTCCGGACCAGGGTGAAAAGGGCGAGGGCGATGCCGATCCCCCACCACCAGGCCGAGGAGACCGCGAGGCGCATGGGCTCCCCGCGGATGGCACGAATCAGCCACAGGACCATGAAGACGGCGAAGAGTCCGTAGCCGAGGACGGCGAAGGCGTTGGCGCCCAGAGCGGCCGGGAGGTCGCCGTGGGCGAAGGCGTGGGCGCTGCGGAGTCCGCCGCACCCGGGACAGTAGAGGCCGGTGAAGCGGAGCAGGGGGCAGACGGGGTAGTGCCCGGGTTCGTTGGGGTCGACCGCCCCGACGTAGGCGAAGGCGGCGGCGACCCCGGCGAGGGTCACGGCCGGCGCGAGCAGCCGCCGGGCGAGCGGTCGCGGCGGTACGGGGCGTACGCCGGCGGACATGTCAGGTGCGGCAGGTCCGGCGGATGCGGCAGGGGCGACGGGTACGGCCGGGGCGACGGCTCCCGCCGGCACGGGCGTGTCCGCGTGCGCGGGTTCACCCGGTCGGGCGAGGGAATCGTCGGTCTCGGCTTCGGCCGTCGGCTGCGGGTCCACCCGGTGATTCTCGCCCGTGACGCGCGAGAGCGCAGCCCGGCACGGCCGGACTGCGCTCTCGAGTGCGTCGTGTCGCGTCAGGAACGGGCCTGCGCGGTCGCGGTCGCGGTCTCGCGGGCGGCGATGACGGCCGCCGACTCCTTCGGCATGCCGAGGCCGGCCGCCTTCATCGCGCCGCCGACGATGCCGCCGAGGACGATGACACCCATGCCGGCCCAGAATCCGGCCTGGTTGGCGGCCACCATGAAGACCCCGGCGATGCAGAAGCCGATGAAGGAGATGATGACACCGGTCCAGGCGGCCGGGGTGTGTCCGTGGGCGCTGCCCGCCATGAGTTGCTCCTCGTTGCTGTTGCTCGATGGTGAGGTCTCGCGTGCGCGGACACTCGGTGCCCATTGTCCCGCACGCGGGCGCGCGAGGATGAATCGGGGGTGCCCGGACGATCACGCGTCGCGGTGGGCCCTCCGGTCGGTCCCCCGGGTCACTCGCCGCGCGTGGGGTCCTCGCCGCGGTCCAGGGCCTTCCAGAGGTCCTCGGGGCGGTCCGGGTCGGTCACCGGGGCCTTTCGCGCGGCGCGCGGGGTTCCGGACCGCTCGTAGCGGCCGCCCATCGCCGGCCAGTTCTTGCCGAAGCGCAGGGCGAAGAGGCCGGCCAGCAGGATGAGGACGGCGCCGGCGGCGGTGACGTAGGGCCAGGCGGTGTGGGTCAGACCGGCCACGGCGGCGGCGGTGTCGCCACTGATCCGGGCGGCCTCCGCGTTCAGGGCGGAGCTGTCGGAGGCGCCGAGGAACGCGGCGAGCGCGGCGCCCGCGCCGCTCAGCGCGAGGAGCGCGGCGACCAGGGTGCGGCCGGTGCGACGGACCGCGAAGACCGCGAAGAGCGCGGCGAGACCGACGATCGCGAGGGCGGTCGGCACACCGGTGACGGCGCCGCCGTCGGCCACGACGGGGACGGTGCCGCCGCCGACGGACGCGGTGCCCTCCGCCCAGATCTGGCCGGCCGAGAGCAGGACGACGGTGGCGCCGAGGGCGCCGAGGAGGAGGGCCGCGGCCAGGCTGCGGCGGCCGCCGGTGGGGACGGCCACGCGGGCGGCCCGGGGCTGGGGTACGGGTACGGCACTCACGTACCCCACTATCCCCTACGGACTCAGGACCTGTTCATCCGGTTGGCGGTGTGGACGGCTCGGAGGACGGCCGCGGCCTTGTTGCGGCACTCGTTGTCCTCGGCGACCGGGTCGGAGTCGGCGACGACACCCGCTCCGGCCTGCACGTACGCGGTGCCGTCGCGGAGGAGGGCGGTGCGGATGGCGATGGCCGTGTCGGCGTCTCCGGCGAAATCGAGATAACCGACACATCCGCCGTACAGGCCGCGCCGGGAGGGTTCGAGCTCCTCGATGATCTGCATCGCGCGGGGCTTGGGAGCGCCGGAGAGGGTGCCGGCCGGGAAGCAGGCGGTGAGGACGTCGAAGGCGGTCCGGCCCTCGGCGACCCTGCCGGTCACGGTGGAGACGATGTGCATGACGTGCGAGTAGCGCTCGACGGACATGAAGTCGACGACCTCGACCGAGCCGGGCGCGCAGACCCGGCCGAGGTCGTTGCGGCCGAGGTCGACGAGCATGAGGTGCTCGGCGCGCTCCTTGGGGTCGGCGAGCAGCTCCTCGGCGAGGTCGTGGTCCTCCTGCGGGGTGGCGCCGCGGTGCCGGGTGCCGGCGATGGGGTGGAGCAGCGCGTGCCCGTCCTCGACCTTGACGAGGGCCTCGGGGCTGGAGCCGACGACGTCGAAGCCGTTCTCGAAGCGGAAGAGGTACATGTACGGGGACGGGTTGGTGGCCCGCAGGACCCGGTAGACGTCGAGCGCGGAGGTCGTGCAGGGGGTCTCGAAGCGCTGGGAGGGCACCACCTGGAAGGCCTCGCCGGCCCGGATGCGCTCCTTCACGTCCTCGACGGCGTCCTGGTAGGCCCGGCCGCCCCAGAGGGCGGAGAACTCGGGGAGCTCGGAGGCGGGGAGGGCGGCGGGAACGGTGGCGACCGGGCGGGCCAGGTCGGCCTCCATGGCGTCGAGGCGGGCGACGGCGTGCGCGTACGCCTCGTCGACGCCGGTCTCCAGGTCGTTGTGGTTGATCGCGTTGGCGATCAGCAGGACCGTGCCGTCCCAGTGGTCGAGGACCGCGAGGTCGCTGGTGAGGAGCATGGTCAGCTCGGGGAGCTGCAGGTCGTCGCGGGTGGAGTCCCCGATCTTCTCCAGGCGGCGGACGATGTCGTAACCGAGGTAACCGACCATGCCGCCGGTGAACGGGGGCATCCCGGGCTCGGGGCTCCGCGGGGTGTGGAGGGTCTCGACCGTGGCGCGCAGGGCCTGGAGCGGGTCGCCGTCCGTGGGGACGCCGACGGGCGGGGTGCCGAGCCAGTGCGCCTCGCCGTCCCGGACCGTCAGGGTGGCGTCGCTGCGGACGCCGATGAAGGAGTAGCGGGACCAGCTGCGGCCGTTCTCCGCGGATTCGAGGAGGTAGGTGCCGGGCCGTTCGGCGGCGAGCTTGCGGTAGAGCCCGACCGGGGTGTCGCCGTCCGCGAGGAGCCTGCGGCTGACGGGGATGACGCGGCGGTCGGCCGCCAGCTTGCGGAACGTCTCGAGATCCATGGCGCCAGACCTTACTGGGAGAGCGGGAGCACGTCGGCGTCGAAGCAGGTGCGGTCGCCGGTGTGGCAGGCGGCTCCGACCTGGTCGACCTTGACGAGGACGGTGTCGGCGTCGCAGTCGAGGGCGACGGACTTGACGTGCTGGACGTGCCCGGAGGTGTCGCCCTTGACCCAGTACTCGCGGCGGCTGCGGGACCAGTAGGTGCAGCGGCCGGTGGTGAGGGTGCGGTGGAGGGCCTCGTCGTCCATCCAGCCGAGCATCAGCACCTCGCCGGTGTCGTACTGCTGGGCGATGGCGGGCACGAGCCCGTCGGGGCTGCGCTTGAGGCGGGCGGCGATGGCCGGGTCGAGATTGCTGCTCATGGCGCCTATTGTGCCGCGCGCGGGGACGGCGTCCGGCAGTGCGTCCACTGGGCGGACCGGTGGCCCCGGTCGTACGCTGGCGGGCATGTCGACGCATGCGAAACGTGAACGGCTTCTGCTGGCCGATCTGTTGGAGGCGGCGGGCCCGGACGCCCCGACGCTCTGCGAGGGGTGGCGGACCCGGGACCTCGCCGCCCATGTGGTGGTCCGCGAGCGGCGCCCGGACGCGGCGGCGGGTTCCCTCGTACCGGCGTTGAAGGAGCGGCAGGACCGGGTGCAGGCGGAGTTCGCCGACAAGCCGTACGAGGAGCTGATCCAGCTCATCCGTACGGGGCCGCCGAAGTTCTCCCCGTTCACCATCAAGCAGGTGGACGAGGGCGCGAACGTCGTCGAGTTCTACGTCCACGCGGAGGACGTGCGGCGCGCCCAGCCCGACTGGTCGGCGCGCGAACTCGACCCGGTCTTCGCGGACGCCCTCTGGTCCCGCCTGGAGCGCATGGCCCGCCTCCTCGGCCGGAAGGCCCCGGTGGGTCTGGTGCTGCGCCGCCCGAACGGCCAGACGGCGGTGGCCCACCGCGGCACCCCGGTCGTGACGGCCTCCGGGGAACCGGGCGAGCTCGTGATGTACCTGTACGGGCGCCAGGCGGCCGCGAAGGTGGCTCTGGACGGCGAGCCCGAGGCGATCGAGCGGCTGCGGGAGACGAAGCAGCTGGGGATCTGACCCGGGCTACTTCGGCAGCTCGGCACGGCGGAGGGGCTTCACCGAGAGGCCGTACAGACCTCCGAGGGCGCAGACGGCGGCGCTGGCGGTGAAGACCGGTGCGGGGCCCCACAGCCCGACGGCCGCGCCCGTGAGCGGGAAGCTCAGCGGGGCGACGCCGAGGCTGAAGAAGGTGGACACCGAGGTGACCCTGCCCAGGTAGGCGGGGTCACACGCGGTCTGGGTGAGCGCTCCGCACAGGGCGCCGCTGAGTCCGGCGAGCAGGCCGACCGAGACGGACACGACGACGGCCACCGGCAGCGCCGGCACGTACGCGAGGGCGGCGATCGAGGCCGCGCCGAGGGCGATGGTCCAGGAGAGGACGAACCCGGCGCGCGGGACGCGGCCCCGTACGGTCAGGAGCAGGGACGCGGCCCCCGCTCCCGTACCGAAGCCGGCGAGGATCCAGCCGATGCCGGCGGCGCCCCAGCCGCGCAGGTCGGAGAGGAGCGCGAGGCCGACGTTGAGCGGACCGACGAAGCCGAGGTCGCTCAGGGCGACGACGATCATCAGCGGGCCGAGGACGCGGTGGCGGCGGATGTAGCGGAGCCCGTCGGTGAGGTCGCGGAAGGCCGTGGTCTTCTCCCGTGCCGCCTCGTCGGTCGGCAGCGGCGAGAGGCGGAGCGTCAGGAGCAGCGGCAGCGAGAACGCGAAGAGCAGTCCGGCGGCGCCGAACGCGGCGGCCGATCCGCCGAGGGCGACGGCGAGCCCGCCGAGCGGGGCGCCGACCAGGACCGAGACGCGGTAGGCGAGGCCCCGCATCCCCTGGACCCTGCCGAGCTGCCCCGCGGCGGCGATCCGTGGCGGCAGGGCGCCGACGGCGGGCATGAACACGGCGTCCACGGCGCCGAAGACGAGCGCGACGGCGGCCAGGACCCAGAGGCCGGGGGTGGCGAGCGCCAGCGTCGCGGCGACACCGAGGACGACGACGCAGCGGACGGCGTCGGAGGATATGACGACCCGCCAGGGGCCGAAGCGGTCGGCGACCACTCCCCCGCCGAGCATGAGCAGGGCGCGCATCACGGCGCTGAGGGCGAGGACGGTCCCGGCCTGCGCGGGGGTGCCGCTCTGTACGGCGGCCCAGGAGAGGGCCAGGTGGTAGACCATGTCGCCGGTGGCGGACGCGGTGTACGCGCCGAGCCAGCGCAGGACGTCGGGGTCGCGGTAGGCGGGGCGCTCGACGGGGACGAGCACGGTGGCCGTCATGAGTGGTAGGGGAACGCGTGGAGGTGGACGGCGACGTTCTCCCGGCCCTCGGTGTCGCCGGCCTCTTCGGCGGCGCGGGCCTTCCGGTCGTACTTCTCCAGGACGGCTTCGAGCTCCGCGCCGAGGTCGGTGAGCTCGGCGGCGGTGAGGCGGGGCAGCCACTCGGAGCTGATGGAGGCGGAGCGCCAGGCGTCGGACCAGGTCAGGCGCTCGTCGAGGAAGCGCCGGTGGAGTTCGGTGCGCTGCTCGTTGACGGTGCGGCCGAAGGCGGCGCTCGCGGCGAGCAGCTCGGGGGCGCCCTTGAGGTCCTCCTCCTGGACGCTGATGCCGTACGAGGCGGGCTTCCACCAGCGCTCGCGGCCGTCCGTCGACTGGCTCTCGGCCTCCTCGATGAGGCCGTGGTCGGCGAGCTTGCGCAGGTGGTAGCTGACGAGCGAGACGGCCTCGTCGACCTGGTCGGCGAGCTGGGACGCGGTGGCGGTGCGGGCCACGAACAGGGCGCGGTAGAGGCGCATGCGCAGCGGGTGCGAGACGGCCTTGAGCGTGCCGAGGTCGGTGATCCGACGGTTCTCCTGCGAGGTCATGACACCGACACTAGATACGAAAGAAAACTTGCACAACAGAAATTGCACAAATAATCCTGTGCTTCCGGGGAAGAAGAAGGCCCCCGAAGGGGCCCCTCCCGACGGCTGCTCAGCGGACCGGGTGGCCCGCCTCCCGCAGCGCGTCCTTGACCTGCGAGATCCGCAGATCGCCGAAGTGGAAGACCGAGGCGGCGAGCACCGCGTCCGCACCCGCCGCGACGGCCGGCGGGAAGTCGGAGAGCTTGCCGGCGCCGCCGGACGCGATCACCGGGACCGTGACGTGCTTGCGCACGGCCGCGATCATCTCGGTGTCGTAGCCGTCCTTCGTACCGTCCGCGTCCATCGAGTTGAGCAGGATCTCACCCGCGCCGAGATCGGCGGCCCGGTGCGCCCACTCGACGGCGTCGATGCCGGTGCCCTGGCGGCCACCGTGCGTCGTCACCTCGAAGGAGCCCGAGGGCGTGCGCCGGGCGTCGACCGACAGGACGAGCACCTGGCGGCCGAAGCGCTCCGCGATCTCCTGGATCAGCTCGGGGCGCGCGATGGCGGCGGTGTTGACGCCCACCTTGTCGGCCCCGGCCCGCAGCAGCTTGTCGACGTCCTGCGCCGAGCGGACCCCGCCGCCCACGGTGAGCGGGATGAAGACCTGCTCGGCGGTGCGGCGCACCACGTCGTAGGTGGTCTCCCGGTTCCCGGAGGAGGCGGTGATGTCGAGGAAGGTCAGCTCGTCGGCGCCCTCGGCGTCGTACAGCTTGGCCATCTCCACGGGGTCGCCCGCGTCGCGCAGGTTCTGAAAGTTGACGCCCTTGACGACCCGGCCGTTGTCGACGTCCAGGCAGGGGATCACACGTACGGCGAGGCTCATGCGCCCTCACCCCGGAAGGCCTCGACCTCGACCTCGACGACCAGGCTCGGGTCGACGAAGCCGGAGACGATGATCATCGATGCGGCGGGGCGGACGGCGTCGAACAGCTCCTTGTGCGCGCGGCCGACCTCGTCCACGTCCCGGGCGTGCGTGATGTACATCCGGGTCCGTACGACGTGCTCCGCGCCCAGGCCCAGCTGCTTCAGCGCGTCGAAGGCCACGTTGAAGGAGTTGACCGTCTGCTCGTAGGGGCCTCCCCCGGCGATCTGGCCGCCGACCACCGACGTACAGCCGGAGACCAGGACCAGACCGTTCGGCAGCTCCACCGCGCGGGAGTAGCCGAACTGCTCCTCCCAGGGAGCGCCGGTCACCACCTTGCGCACCGCGTCCGTCATGCCGAGGCCACCACTTCGAGGGCCTCTTCGAGCGTGAAGGCCTCGGCGTAGAGCGCCTTGCCGACGATCGCGCCCTCGACGCCCAGCGGGACGAGGCCGGACAGGGCCCGCAGGTCGTCCAGGGAGGAGACGCCGCCGGAGGCGACGACGGGCTTGTCGGTGGCCGCGCAGACGTTCTTCAGGAGCTCGAGGTTGGGGCCCTGGAGCGTGCCGTCCTTGGCGATGTCCGTGACGACGTAGCGGGAGCAGCCCTCGGCGTCGAGGCGGGCCAGGGTCTCGTACAGGTCGCCGCCGTCGCGGGTCCAGCCGCGGCCCCGGAGGGTCGTGCCGCGCACGTCGAGGCCGACGGCGATCTTGTCGCCGAACTCGGCGATGACCTTGGCGACCCACTCGGGGGTCTCCAGGGCCGCGGTGCCGAGGTTGACACGGGTGCAGCCGGTGGCGAGCGCCGCCGCGAGCGAGGCGTCGTCGCGGATGCCGCCGGAGAGCTCCACCTTGATGTCCATGGCCTTCGCGACCTCGGCGATCAGCTCGCGGTTGTCACCGGTGCCGAAGGCGGCGTCGAGGTCGACCAGGTGCAGCCACTCGGCACCCGAGCGCTGCCAGGCGAGGGCCGCCTCGAGCGGGGAGCCGTAGGAGGTCTCGCTGCCGGACTCGCCGTGCACGAGACGGACGGCCTGGCCATCACGGACATCGACGGCGGGGAGGAGTTCGAGCTTGCTCACAGCGTTCCGATCCAGTTCTTCAGCAGCTGGGCTCCGGCGTCGCCGGACTTCTCGGGGTGAAACTGGGTCGCCCACAGGGCGCCGTTCTCGACGGCGGCGACGAACGGCTCGCCGTGGGTGGTCCAGGCGACCTTGGGGGCGCGCATGTTGGGGTTGCCGACCTCCAGGCTCCACTCGCGCACCGCGTAGGAGTGCACGAAGTAGTACCGGGCGTCGGCGTCGAGGTCCGCGAACTGCGTACTGCCCTCGGGCGCGTCCACCGTGTTCCAGCCCATGTGCGGCACGACGGGGGCGTTCAACGGCTCGACCGTACCGGGCCACTCGTCGAGGCCCTCGCTCTCCACGCCGTGCTCGATGCCGCGGGCGAAGAGGATCTGCATCCCGACGCAGATGCCCATGACGGGGCGGCCGCCGGAGAGCCGGCGGCCGATGATCCACTCGCCGCGGGCCTCCTTGAGGCCCTCCATGCAGGCGGAGAAGGCGCCGACGCCGGGGACGAGGAGTCCGTCGGCGTTCATCGCCTTCTCGTAGTCGCGGGTGATCTCGACGTCGGCGCCGACCCGGGCGAGCGCACGCTCGGCGGAGCGGACGTTGCCGAAGCCGTAGTCGAAGACGACGACCTTCTTGGGGCTGCCGGTCACGCTCATGACCACACGTCCAGCCGCAGCACGCCGGCCGAGAGACACATCGCGGCGCCGATGGCGACGAGCACGATGAGGCCCTTGGGCATCTGCTGCTTCACGAAGGAGTAGATGCCGCCGAGCAGGAAGAGCCCGACGACGATGAGGATGGTGGAGAGGCCGTTCACGGTTAGAGCGCGCCCTTCGTGGAGGGGAGGATTCCGGCGGCGCGCGGGTCGCGCTCGGAGGCGTAGCGCAGGGCGCGGGCGAAGGCCTTGAACTGGCATTCCACGATGTGGTGGGCGTTGCGCCCGTACGGGACGTGAATGTGCAGCGCGATCTGGGCCTGGGCGACGAAGGACTCGAAGATGTGCCGGGTCATCGTCGTGTCGTACGAGCCGATCATCGGCGCCATGTTCTCGGGCTCGGTGTGCACGAGGTACGGGCGGCCGGAGAGGTCGACGGTCACCTGGGCGAGCGACTCGTCCAGCGGGACGGTGCAGTTGCCGAAGCGGTAGATGCCGACCTTGTCGCCGAGGGCCTGCTTGAAGGCGGCGCCCAGCGCGAGGGCGGTGTCCTCGATGGTGTGGTGCGAGTCGATGTGGAGGTCGCCGTCGGTCTTGACGGTCAGGTCGAACAGACCGTGCCGGCCGAGCTGGTCGAGCATGTGGTCGTAGAAGCCGACCCCGGTCGACACGTCGACCTTTCCGGTGCCGTCGAGGTCGATCTCGACGACGACGGACGTCTCCTTGGTGGTGCGCTCAACGCGGCCTACGCGGCTCATCGCTTCTGCTCCTTCATCAGTTCACGGACCGCGTCGAGGAACGCGTCGTTCTCTTCGGGGGTGCCGGCGGTGACCCGCAGCCATCCCGGTACGCCGTTGTCCCGGACCAGGACGCCCCGGTCGAGGATTCGCTGCCAGGCCGCGTGCGTGTCGGGGAACTTCCCGAACTGCACGAAGTTGGCGTCGGACTCGGTGACCTCGAAGCCGAGGGCACGCAGTGCGATGACCAACCGGTCGCGCTCGGCCTTGAGCTGCTCGACGTACCCGAGGAGGGTGTCGGTGTGCTCCAGGGCGGCCAGCGCGGTGGCCTGGGTGACGGCGGAGAGGTGGTACGGCAGGCGGACCAGCTGGACGGCGTCGACGACGGCCGGGTGCGCGGCGAGGTAGCCGAGGCGCAGTCCGGCGGCGCCGAACGCCTTGGACATGGTCCGGGAGACCACCAGGTTCGGCCGCCCTTCGAGGAGGGGCAGCAGCGAGTCGCGGTGGCTGAACTCCACGTACGCCTCGTCGACGACGACCATGGAGGGCTTGGCCGCCTGGGCCGCCTCGTACAGGGCGACGACGGTCTCGGCCCCGACGGCGGTGCCGGTGGGGTTGTTGGGCGAGGTGATGAAGACGACGTCCGGGCGGTGCTCGGCGATCGCCTTCTCGGCCGCGGGCAGGTCGATCGTGAAGTCCTCGTTGCGCGGTCCGGAGATCCAGCCGGTGCCGGTGCCGCGGGCGATCAGGGCGTGCATCGAGTACGAGGGCTCGAAGCCGATCGCGGTACGGCCCGGGCCGCCGAAGGTCTGCAGCAGCTGCTGGAGGACCTCGTTGGAGCCGTTGGCCGCCCAGACGTTCTCCAGGGCGACCGGGTGCTTCCCGGTACGGGAGAGGTAGCGGGCGAGTTCGGTGCGCAGCTCGACCGCGTCCCGGTCGGGGTAGCGGTTGAGGCCGCGGGCGGCCTCGGCGACGCGCTCCGCGATGCGGGCGACGAGCTCCTCCGGCAGCGGGTACGGGTTCTCGTTGGTGTTCAGCTGGACGGGGACGTCGAGCTGGGGCGCGCCGTACGGGGACTTGCCGCGCAGCTCGTCCCGGACGGGCAGGTCGTCGATTCCGATGCGGATTTCGGTCACTTCTGCGGGACCTTCCATCCGAAACGGGCCTTGATCGCGGCGCCGTGGGCCGGGAGGTCCTCGGCCTCGGCGAGCGTCACCACGTGGTGGGCGACGTCGGCGAGCGCGTCGCGCGTGTAGTCGACGATGTGCACCCCGCGCAGGAAGGACTGCACGGAGAGGCCCGAGGAGTGGCAGGCGCAGCCGCCGGTGGGCAGGACGTGGTTGGAACCGGCGCAGTAGTCGCCGAGCGAGACGGGCGCCCAGGGGCCGACGAAGATCGCGCCGGCGTTGCGGACGCGGTCGGCGACGGCGGCGGCGTCGGCGGTCTGGACCTCCAGGTGCTCGGCACCGTACGCGTCGACGACCTTGAGGCCGTCGGCCAGGTCGCGGACGAGGACGATCGCGGACTGGCGGCCGGCCAGGGCCGGGACGATCCGGTCGTCGACGTGCTTGGAGGCGGCGACCTGGGTCTTCAGCTCGGCCTCGGTGGCGGCGGCCAGTTCGTCCGAGTCGGTGACGAGGACGGAGGCGGCCATCGGGTCGTGCTCGGCCTGGCTGATGAGGTCTGCGGCGACGTGCACGGGGTCGGCGGTGGAGTCCGCGAGGATCGCGATCTCCGTCGGGCCGGCCTCGGCGTCGATGCCGATGCGGCCCTTGAGGAGGCGCTTGGCGGCGGCCACGTAGATGTTGCCCGGGCCGGTGACCAGGTTGACGGGGGCGCAGCCGGGATCGCCCTCGGTGCCCTCGGTTCCGTACGCGAACATGGCGATGGCCTGGGCGCCGCCCGCCGCGTACACCTCGTCGACGCCGAGCAGGGCGCAGGCGGCGAGGATCGTCGGGTGCGGCAGGCCGCCGAACTCCTTCTGCGGGGGCGAGGAGACGGCCACGCCCTCGACTCCGGCCTCCTGGGCCGGGACGACGTTCATCACGACGGAGGACGGGTAGACGGAGCGGCCGCCCGGCACGTACAGGCCGACGCGCTCGACCGGGATCCACTTCTCGGTGACCGTGCCGCCGGGGACGACCTGGGTGGTGTGGGTGGTGCGGCGCTGCTCGCGGTGGACGAGGCGGGTGCGGCGGATGGACTCTTCCAGGGCGGCGCGGACGGCCGGGTCGAGCTCGTCGAGGGCGCGGGTGATCGCCTCGACGGGGACCCGCAGGCTCGGGACGCGGACGCCGTCGAATTTCTCCCCGTAGTCGATCACCGCTGCGGCGCCATGATGCCGGACGTCCTCGCAGATCGGCCGCACCTTCTCCAGGGCGGCTTCCACGTCGAACTCGGCACGGGGCAGCAGGTCGCGCAGAGCGGAACCCTCGGGGAGGGCCTCGCCGCGCAGATCGATTCGAGAGATCACGGGTCAATTCTCGCAGACGGCTCCGCGGCACCGGACGCCCGTATCACTGGCTGATACACGCGCTGATACGCGCCACAGTGGCGTCTTGTCGCCACACCTGACCATTAGCGTTCAGCCCGTCACACAGCGGGAAGAACGGCTGTGCGAATCCACGAACAGCCTGGACAGACGCACGGGGAAAGCGAGGGGGCGGCGTGACCGAGCCGCACGAGGACGGGATGCCGGAGGACCTGACGGGCCCGGAGCGGGCCGTCTGGAGGGCGTTCCGGATCGGCAGGACCTGCGATCTGACGGAGGGGATCGCGGAGCGGGACGACCCGTTCGGGTCGCGGGAGTGGGGGGAGGAGCGGAGCGTCCGCGCCGACGTGGTGGCCCTGCTGCTGCTCGACGGGCCCCAGGCCAGGTCCGGGCGGGTGGCCGCGCTGAAGCTGCGCGGGGTGCGGATCACCGGCGTGCTGAACCTGGCGGGCGGGACGATAGGGCCGTACGTGGAGCTGAACGGCTGCCGGTTCGACGGCGAGGTGGAGCTCCCCGAGGCCCACTTCGGCACCCTGCGGATGGTCGCCTGCGCGATACCGCGCCTGGAGGCGGCACGGCTGCACACGACGGGCGATCTGCACCTGCCGCGCTGCCGGGTCCGGCGGGGCATCCGGCTCACGGACGCGCAGATCGGCACGGACCTGCTCATCAACCAGATCCAGGTGTGGCCGGACCGGCGCGGACGGGCGATCACTGCCGACGGGATGGTGGTGGCCCAGGACCTCCAGGCCGAACTGATCGAGACGCACGGGGAGCTGAGTCTGCGGGGCGCGAAGGTCGGCGTCTCGCTCAGCCTGCGGGGCAGTGTGCTGCGCGGGGCGCAGCAGCGCCGCGCGCTCAACGCCCCGCAGCTGACGGTGGAGCGCTCGCTCTATCTGAACGCGGCGTGGGTGTACGAGGAGTCGGGGAACACGACGGGAACCCCGCCGTACGGGGTGACACCCGCCCAGGGCGCCCGGCGGAAGCCCGTGGAGTGCCACGGCGGGGTCCGGCTCGACGACGGCCGGTTCGGCGACGCGGTGGACCTCCACTACGCCCGGTTCCTGCTGAGCGGGGCGCGCCGGGAGGAGGTGTCGCTGCGCCGGATAGCCACCCCGGAGCTGCGGTTCAACGGCGAGCGCCCGGAGGAGGGACGGGTGGTGCTCAACGGCGCCAGGATCGTCACGCTGATCGACCTGTCGACCAGCTGGCCGGGGCCCGGCGGCCTCGCGATGGGCGGGTTCGTCTACGAGAACCTCGTGCCGTACGGACACTTCCCGCTGGCCCGGCGCCTGGAGTGGGTGGCGGCGGCCACCCCGGAGTACGCCCCCGAGCCGTACGAGCGCCTGGCGACGGTCCTGCGCAACAGCGGCGAGGACGCGGACGCGCGCGAGGTGCTGCTCGCCAAGCAGCGCCGCCGGCGGGAGACGCTGCCGGTGGCGGGGAAGCTGTGGGGGTACATCCAGGACTGGACGGTGGCGTACGGCTACCGGCCGGGCCGGGCGGCGCTGTGGATGGCGGTCCTGTGGGCGGCGGGCACGGTGGCGTTCTCGCGCTACCACCCGGTGGCGCTCAAGGGGGCCGAGGCCCCGGCGTGGAACGGGCCGCTGTACGCGCTGGACCTGCTGCTGCCGGTGATCAACCTCGGGCAGGACGGCTACTGGCGCCTGGAGGGCGGCTGGCAGTGGGCGGCGGCCGCGCTGATACTGATCGGCTGGATCCTGGCGACGACGGTGGCGGCCGGCGCGACCCGCCTCCTGCGGCGCGGCTGACCGAGCGGCCCGGGGGCACGGAGACGCCGACCGCGAGCGCGGCTCCGGGGGCTGCGGCACCGCGGCGGGGCGGCGGCCGCGAGCCGCTCCGGGCCTCGGTGTGAGGGGGCCGGGTGAGGTGGGGGTGAAGGGGCTGGGCAGAGGGAGCGGAACACCGGCTCCCGATGGGAAAATACGTCGCACCATGTCCTTGCTCCGCGCTCTGATCGGCGCCGTCCGCCCGGCCCGGCCCACCCCGCGGTTCGCCGCGGGGCTCGTGCCGGACGACGACGTGCTGCTCGACGCCCCGGACGAGCGGCTCGCCCCCGCCCTGGTCGCCGCCGCCCTGGCCGACCCGGAGCCCGCGGCGAAACTGCTCGCCACCACCCGGGACGCCGCCGAGTGGGAGGACCGCGACCGGTACGTCACCCGGTTCGCCACCTTCGCGTACCACCGGGGCGACTGGCTGGCGCACTGGCTCGAAGCCGCGCCCGACGACCCCGACGCCCTGCTCGTCTCGGCCCAGCTCGCCGTCCGCCGGGCCTGGGAGTCCCCCGCCCGGGCAGAGCGGCTGCGCGAGCTCGGCCCGCTGGTCCACACGGTCACCGAGGCCGCGCCGCACGATCCGGTGCCGTGGCGGCTGGCCTTGGACCACGCCCGCGGGGCGCATGCCGGGCACACCGTCTTCGAGGCACTGTGGGAGCAGGCCGTGCGCCGCTCCCCGCACCACTACGGCAGCCACGTCGCGGCGCTCAAGTACCTCTCCGCCCAGTGGTACGGCTCGCACCGGGCCGCCTTCGACTTCGCCGAGCAGGCCGCCGACGACGCCGCTCCGGACTCGCTCGTCCGCGCGCTCCCGGCCCGCGCGGCCTACGACCGGCTCCGGGCGCTGCCCCGACCGGACCGTTCGGCGGCGGCGACCCGGCTCGACGGGGCCGCCGACCGGGCCCTCGCGCTGTCGGCCGCCTTCCCGGCGGGTGACCCGTGGCCCGCCGAGGTCCGCAACCTGCTCGCGTACGTGCTGGTCGAACGGGCGCGGTGGGACGAGGCGCTGGACGAGTTCCACCGGATCGGCGCCCACGCGACCTCCTTCCCCTGGGGCGCGCCGCGGGGAGCCGTACAGGAGGATCCTCTGCTCCGGTTCCTCGCCGTCCGGGACCTCGTACGGTCGGAGTCGGCAGGCCGGAGGCGCCTGTGGAGGCCGGGATACGGACGGGCCGGACGAGGCGGTCCCTGCGGCCATTAGGCTTGGCCGCTGTGACCACCGCTCGACTGCCTCTCTTCCCGCTCAACGCGGTGCTGTTCCCTGGCCTCGTGCTGCCGCTGAACGTCTTCGAGGAGCGTTATCGCGCCATGATGCGCGAGCTGCTCACCATCGACGACCCGGAGCCGCGCCGCTTCGCCGTCGTCGCCATCCGGGACGGGCGCGAGGTCGCACCGACCGCCCCCGGAATGCCGGACCAGACCGCGCTGCCGGAGAAGGGCCCCGCGGCCGGCTTCGGCGCCGACCCGGTCCAGGCCTTCCACCGGGTCGGCTGTATCGCCGACGCGGCGAGCATCCGGGAGCGCGCGAACGGCAGCTTCGAGGTCATGGCGACCGGGACGACCCGGGTGAAGCTCCTGTCGGTCGACGCGAGCGGACCGTTCCTGGTCGCCGAGGTCGAGGAGATCCCGGAAGAGCGCGGCGAGGACGCCGGCACCCTCTCCGAGGGCGTGCTGCGGGCCTTCCGCACCTACCAGAAGCGGCTGGCGGGGGCGCGCGAGCGGTCGCTGACGACGAGCGAGCTGCCGGACGATCCGTCGGTGGTGTCGTACCTCGTGGCGGCGGCGGCGGTGCTCGACACCCCGTCGAAGCAGCGGCTGCTCCAGGCGCCGGACACGGCGACGCGGCTGCGCGAGGAGCTGGCGCTGCTGCGCGCGGAGACGGCGGTGCTGCGGCACCTGCCCTCCCTGCCGGCGGTCGACCTGACGCAGGGTCCGACGAACCCGAACTGAGCCGGGGCCTAGGGGGTGTCTTGTCGATCAGGCCCCGCGAGCCCGGCCTGATCGACAAGACACCCCTAGCCCGGCCGCACCGAGGAAGAGCGAAGAGCGCGTGGCGAAGAAGCAGAAGAAGAACAGCGGCGGCACCCCGGCCACGGTCGCGCTGACCACGGCCGGCACCCCGTTCACCCTGCACGCGTACGAGCACGACCCGGCCTCCCCCTCGTACGGCGAGGAGGCCGCGGAGGCGCTCGGTGTCTCCCCCGACCGGGTCTTCAAGACGCTGGTGGCCGACGTCGACGGCGAGCTGACGGTCGCGGTGGTCCCCGTCGCGGGCCAGTTGGACCTGAAGGCGCTGGCCTCGGCGGTCGGCGGGAAGCGCGCGGCGATGGCCGACCCGGCCGCGGCGGAGCGCACGACGGGGTACGTACGGGGCGGCATCTCGCCCCTGGGCCAGCGCAAGCGCCTGCGTACGGTCCTCGACGCCTCGGCCTCGGACCACGCGACGATCTGCATCTCGGCGGGCCGCCGCGGCCTGGAGGTCGAGCTCGCCCCCGCGGATCTGGCCGCCCTCACCTCGGCGGTCGTCGCCCCGATCGGCCGCGGCTGACCCTCAGAGGCTCTTCTGCTCCGGCTGCGCCGGTCCCCAGGGGCCGTCCGGTTCCGGGTCGCGGGGGCCGAAGAGCGCCGTGAGCACGAGGTGCACGATCATCGCCGCGAGTGGCCAGGCCAGCATCGCGGCGGCCGCCATGTTCAGTTCGAGCGGTGCCTCGAAGACGACGTCGGGGCCGACCGACTTCGCGTGGGCGACCACGTCCCGCGCCGGGCCGAAGTACGTCCCCACGCCCCAGGCGAGCAGCGAGCCGAGGACGCCGCCGACGGCCAGGCCGAGGACCGGCGGGACCCCGCCCTCGCGGCGCAGCAGGAAGACGACGAGCGCGGCGACGGCGCCGAAGGCCAGGGCGAGGAGGACGAACGTGCCGTCCGCTCCGATCGCCGACTCGCCCTCGGAGTCGCGGAGGTAGACCCCCTTGCCGTCCGAGATCAGCAGGACGCGCGGCGCCAGCCACAGCCACAGCCCGCCCAGCAGCGCACCCGCGACCGCCGACACGACGGTCACGACGACCCCCAGCAGGACCTCGGCCGACGTGATCGGGTCCCCGGCGGGGCCGAGCATCGGCGGAGGCGGCGGGGGCCAGTCGGGGTCGTTCGGCGGCTGGTGAGGCGGAGTCAGGGGTGCGGTCACCCCGCCATCGTGCCAGGTGTGTCCGTGGCCCGCCTCAGCGGACGGCAGCCCGTCGGTACGCCCAGGTGGCGACCGCGAGGGAGACCACGCCGACCGCCCCGCAGACGGCGAGGTCGAGGCCTACGGCGGCCCAGTCGGGGTGCGGTTCGAAGGTACGGGCGAGGGCCTCCACGCCGTACGTCGAAGGCAGCAGGTCCCGCGCCCAGACGATCGGCTCCGGCAGCCGTTCGGCCGGGAGCACGCCGAGGAGCAGCGCCGCCGACATGCCGAGCTGGCCGAGGAGCGTGGCCAGCTCCTGCCGGGGCGCGAGGAGCCCGAGGGCGGCGCCGAGTCCGGCGAGCGCCGCCCCGGCGAGCGGGACGACGGCGCCGAGGATCCACAGCTGGCCGAGGGGCAGCCCGAAGAGCACGGATCCGGCGACGGCGGTGACGGCCGTCCCGGGCACGGTGAAGGAGGCGTACGCGCCGGCCGCGCCGAGCACGACGGCCGCGGGCGGCACGGGCAGGGTGGCGTAGTGGTCGAGGCCGCCGCTCGCCCGCAGCTGCCCGAAGTACTGGGCGAGCAGGTTGAGCGCGACGAAGGCGACGACGAGGACGGTGGAACCGGCCACGACGGCCCGCGCCTCGGATCCCCCGTCGACGACCCCGCGCATCAGGACCATGATCCCGATCGACTGGAAGGTGGCCACGAAGAGCAGCGGGATCCGGGCCACCCGGGCGCGCGAGAGCTGCGCGCGGTAGACGGCGGCCAGCGAGGGCAGCAGCTTGGCGCGCGGGGCGAGGGGCGCTGCGCCGTCCTCGGAACCGGGCGCGCGGACGGGGAGCGCGTCGGTCGGCAGGGCCTCGGCGGGCACGGTGCTCACTGCGTACAGCTCCTGACGGTCACGTACGGAACGTGGGGAACGCGGGGACCACGGGGCCAGCGGAGGCCATGGGACCCCTGGGGCGTATTGAGCCCACTGAGGCCACTGAGGCCGCTGAGGCCACGGGAGACGACAAGGTGTGGAGGGGCGGGGCGAAGGGCGAGGCTCACGCCTTCACCAGTCCCTCGGTCGCGCCGCCCAGCGCCAGGTACACGTCCTCCAGGCTGGGCGTGGCCAGCGTGAAGTCGTCCAGTGCGGTGAAGGCGGCTCCGCCGGTGACGGCGGCGACGGCCGCGCGGGCGGCGTCGGGGGCGAGCCGGAGCATCCAGCGCCGTCCCGTCTCCTGGGCGACCCCGCGCAGGGCGGCGACCTCGGGCAGGTGGAGCGGCGGCGCCTCGCGCCACACCAGCTCGACGCGGACCTCGCCCGCGACGCGTTCCTTGAGCCCCGCCGGGGTGTCGCAGGCGATGACCCGGCCGTGGTCGAGGACGGCGACGCGGTCGAGGACGGTCTCGGCCTCGATGACGTTGTGGGTGACGAGCAGCACCGTGGTGCCGTCCTCGGCGCGCCGCCGGTCGACGGCGGCCCACACGGCCCGGCGGGCGACGGGGTCCATGCCGGTGGTGGGTTCGTCGAGGACGAGGACGGGCCGGCGGCCGACGAGCGCGGTGGCGAGGCAGGCGAGCCGCCGCTGACCGCCGGAGAGCCTCTTCAGGGGCCGGGCGGCGAGCGCGGTGAGGCCGAGCTCCTCCAGGACGGCTTCGCTCTCACCGCGCGCCTCCCGCGCGGTGAGCCCGCGCAGGCGGCCGGTGGTCTCGGCGGCGAGGGCGACGGTCAGCTCGTCGAGGGCGGTGGACTCCTGGCCGAGGTAGGCGAGGAGCCGGGCCGCCCGCTCGGGGTGGCGCACGAGGTCGTGGCCGAGGAGTTCGACGGTGCCGGAGTCCGGGCGCATGAGTCCGGTGAGCTGGCGGACGAGAGTGGACTTGCCCGCTCCGTTGGGCCCGAGCAGGCCGAAGATCTCGCCGCCGCGCACGTCGAGGCAGATCCCGTCGGTGGCACGCACCTCGGGGGTCGCGGGAGCGCCGCGCCTGCCGCGCGTAGCGGGGTACGTCTTGACCAGATCCCGCACCGTGCACACCGTACTCACGGGGGAAGAGCCTACGGGGTCGCCGGGCCCGCTCCGGGCGCGGGGGCGTGTTCGGCGGCGGCCCGGACGTCGATCTCGCGCCAGAAGCCGGCCCGGATGGCGTACCGGTCGTGCTCGTCGATCTGATCGTCCTTGTGCGCGAGCAGGCCGAATCGTGCCGCGTACCGGAGAAGTTCGCCGTCGATGCGGTGCGGGATGCGCGGGTAGAGGGTGGAGAGCTTCTGGACGTGACTCTGCTCGGGGAGCCGCTCCATCCAGCGCCGGGCGAACACCTGGCCGACCTCGAAGGGGTCTCCGCCGACGGTGGTGATGTCCTCCTCGCGGTCCGCCCAGCGCTGCTCCGCGCTGGTGAGGAGGGCGAGGGTGGGCAGGGACGCGGTCTCCGCCGGTTCGCCGAGGGAGGGCGCGGGACGCTCGACCCAGCCCCGGTCGGAGGACCAGCGGAGCGCGCTCGCGCCCTGCGGCACCGGCGCGAGCGCCCCGCCGGTCACGCCGGGGCCGCGCAGCCCCGCCAGGTCCTTGGGGGTGGGGACGCCCTTGCCGAGGGACGGGACGCCGACCCCGTCGAGGCGCCCGTCGTGGCCGTTGACGGAGGAGGTGGGCGTCTCCGCGGAGTGGTCCGGTCCCCCGTTCCGCGCGGCGGCCGCGGCGGCGGCTTCGGCGGCCCGCTCGACGGAGGCGGCGAGGGCGGCCTCGGGCAGCGGGGCCGAGAGGATCGCGGCGATCTCGGGGCGCGGGGCGGGCGGGGGCGGGCAGAGTCCGGCGAGGTCCCTGGCGCGGACGGCCCGGGTGATCCAGGTCCGGTCGAGGACCCGCCGCTCGTCGGCCTCGGCCACGAGGTCCTCGGACTGGTTGTAGTCGCCGTCGGCGGCCTGGACGGCCCACAGGTGGACGGCGACGCCGTGCTCCTTGGCGGACATCAGCCCCGGCAGCAGGTCGCCGTCGCCGGTGACGAGCACGATGTCGGAGCAGGCCCGGTTCCGCGCGAGTTCGGTCAGCTCGGTGTGCATGGCCGCGTCGACGCCCTTCTGCGCCCAGCGCCCGTCGCTCCTGGTCAGAGCGCCGAGCCGGACGGTGACCCGGGGCATCACGCGCAGCCTTCGGTGCTCGGGCTGGGGCACCCGGTCGGGTGCGCCGTCGAACCAGTAGATCCGCAGCAGGGGCAGCGCGGTCTCGGCCTCGGCCCGCTCGCGCAGCTGCTGGATCAGCGCGGCGTGGTCGACGGTGATCCTGGAGCGGGCCGGTTCCCCGGCGAGGAGACTGGCGGCGGCGCCCAGCAGGTAGCCGGCGTCCACCAGGACGACGCAGCGGTCCACGTGTTCCACCCTCTTTCGGGAACCTCGGGGTCGGATCGAACTCTGGGTCGAACTAGGTAACGACACGGGATCTGATGGTGCTTCGCGTTTCCTTCGAGTCTGCCCGACGGTCACGAGCTTGACGGTCGGAACTGGATCATCGGCGTGGCGGATATCACGTCCACCCGGCCCTTACGTTCCGTAATGATCCAAAATGCGCCACATCCCACGGTGTGTGAATCTGACAGCGGCCCTGGCCCCTAGGTCCCTTTGAGGAGGCATTCCCATGGCCAAGAACCGCAAGCAGGACCGTATGCAGCAGAAGTCGTCGGCAGCCGAGCGTGGCGCCCAGCAGGCGCAGCAGTCCGCGATGGAATC
Organism: Streptomyces sp. NBC_00094; assembly: GCF_026343125.1. Taxonomy (NCBI): domain Bacteria; kingdom Bacillati; phylum Actinomycetota; class Actinomycetes; order Kitasatosporales; family Streptomycetaceae; genus Streptomyces; species Streptomyces sp. NBC_00094. The sequence continues at coordinate 2,066,246 of NZ_JAPEMB010000001.1, forward strand.
GCAGACCGAGCAGCGTGCCACCCAGGTGACACCGGGTGACATGGCCCGCAAGGGGCGACAGAAGCGCTTCGGTCACAACTGACACGTATGCACCGGAAGGGGCGCGCCCGTGACGACGGGCGCGCCCCTTCCGGTGTGCTGGGCGGTGTGACGGCTGGTGCGATGTGGCGTAACGGCCGGTGCGATGCGGCGTGACGGCCGGTGCGATGTGGCGTGACGAGCCGGCAGACCGGCCGTACGGCGCTCGCTAGCCGGCCAGGCAGGACGGGCCGAGCAGCACCTTCAGGTCGCCGAAGAGCGCCGGGTCGGCCGTCACCCGGTGCCGGTCGAGCCGGAGCACGGTCGTGGTCCGGGGACCCTGGAGCTTGATCCGTACCTCGGTGTTGCCCTTGTGGTGCTTGAGGATCTCGCCGAGCCTGCTGACCATCGGCGGGGTCACCTTCACCGTCGGGATGGTGAGGATCACCGGCGCGTTGGTTCCGGCGTTCGACAGGTCGGGGACCATCAGCTCCATGGCGACCAGACGGGGGATGTCCTCGCGCTTGTCGAGCCGTCCCTTGACGAAGACGACCGTGTCCTCGACGAGCTGGGTGGAGACCAGCTGGTAGGTGGCCGGGAAGAACATGCACTCGATGGAGCCGGCGAGGTCCTCGACGGTGGCGATCGCCCAGGCGTTGCCCTGCTTGGTCATCTTGCGCTGGAGGCCCGAGATGATGCCGCCGATGGTGACGACCGCGCCGTCGCTGTGCTCGCCGCCGGTGAGCTGCGAGATCGCCGCGTCCGTCTTGTCGGACAGGACGTGCTCGATGCCGAAGAGCGGGTGGTCGGAGACGTAGAGGCCGAGCATCTCGCGCTCCTGGGCGAGCAGGTACGACTTCTCCCACTCGACGTCGGAGAACTCGACGTCCAGGCCGAAGCCGGGCTCGTCGCTCGTCTCCTCGCCCATGCCGCCGAAGAGGTCGAACTGCCCCTCGGCCTCCTTGCGCTTGACCGCGACCACGTTGTCGATCATCGGTTCGTGGTGGGCGACCATGCCCTTGCGGGTGTGGCCCATCTCGTCGAAGGCGCCGGCCTTGATCAGCGACTCGATGGTCCGCTTGTTGCAGACGACGGCCTCGACCTTGTCGAGGAAGTCGGGGAAGGTGCTGTACTTCCCCTTCGCCTTGCGCGACTTGATGATCGACTCGACGACGTTGGTGCCGACGTTCCGCACGGCGGAGAGACCGAAGAGGATCACGTCGTCGCCCTGGGCGGCGAAGTTCGACTCGGACTCGTTCACGTTCGGCGGGAGCACCTTGATGCCCATGCGGCGGCACTCGTTGAGGTAGACCGCCGACTTGTCCTTGTCGTCCTTGACCGAGGTGAGCAGACCGGCCATGTACTCGGCGGGGTAGTTCGCCTTGAGGTAGGCGGTCCAGTAGGAGACCAGGCCGTACGCGGCGGAGTGCGCCTTGTTGAAGGCGTAGCCGGCGAAGGGGACCAGGACGTCCCAGAGCGCCTGGATCGCCTTGTCGGTGTAGCCGTTCTTCTTCGCGCCCTCCTGGAAGATGACGAAGTTCTTCGCCAGCTCCTCGGGCTTCTTCTTGCCCATCACGCGGCGCAGGATGTCGGCCTCGCCGAGCGAGTAGCCGGCGATGATCTGGGCGGCCTTCTGCACCTGCTCCTGGTACACGATCAGGCCGTAGGTGACCGCGAGCACCTCTTCGAGCGGCTTCTCCAGCTCGGGGTGGATCGGGGTGATCTCCTGCTGCTTGTTCTTGCGCAGGGCGTAGTTCGTGTGCGAGTTCATGCCCATCGGGCCCGGCCGGTACAGGGCCGAGACGGCGGAGATGTCCTCGAAGTTGTCGGGCTTCATCAGCCGCAGCAGCGAGCGCATGGGGCCGCCGTCGAACTGGAAGACACCGAGCGTGTCACCGCGGCAGAGCAGTTCGTACGTCTTGGGGTCGTCCAGCGGCAGGGCCAGCAGGTCGAGGTCGATGCCCTTGTTGGCCTTCACCATCTTGACGGCGTCGTCCATGATCGTGAGGTTCCTGAGGCCCAGGAAGTCCATCTTGATCAGGCCGAGCGACTCGCACTGGGGGTAGTCCCACTGCGTGATGGTCACGCCGTCCGTGTGCCGCACCCAGATCGGGGCGTGGTCGACGATGGGCTCGCTGGACATGATCACGCCGGCCGCGTGCACGCCCATCTGGCGGACGAGGCCCTCGACGCCGCGGGCGGTGTCGATGACCTTCTTGACGTCCGGCTCGTTCTCGTACATCGCGCGGATCTCGCCGGCCTCGCTGTAGCGCGGGTGCGAGGGGTCGGTGATGCCGTTGAGGTCGATGCCCTTGCCGAGGACGTCGGCGGGCATGGCCTTGGTGAGCCGGTCGCCCATGGCGTAGGGGTAGCCGAGGACGCGCGCGGAGTCCTTGATGGCGTTCTTCGCCTTGATCTTGCCGTACGTGCCGATCATGGCGACCTTGTCGGAGCCGTACTTCTCCGTCACGTACCGGATCACCTCGACGCGCCGACGCTCGTCGAAGTCGATGTCGACATCGGGCATCGAGACGCGCTCGGGGTTGAGGAAGCGCTCGAAGATCAGTCCGTGCGGGATCGGGTCGAGGTCGGTGATGCCCATGGCGTACGCCACGATCGAACCGGCCGCGGAGCCTCGGCCGGGGCCCACGGCGATGCCCTGCTTCTTCGCCCACATGATGAAGTCGGCGACGACGAGGAAGTAGCCGGGGAAGCCCATCGAGATGATCGTGTCCATCTCGTACTCGACCTGCTTCATGCGGTCCTCGGGGATGCCCCCGGGGAAGCGGCGGTGCATGCCCCGCATGGTCTCCTCGCGGAACCAGGTGGTGTCGGTGTACCCCTCCGGGATGTCGAACTTCGGCATGAGGTTCTTCTCGACGAACATGCCGTCGGTGCTGATCTGCTCGGCGACCAGGAGGGTGTTGCGGCAGCCCTCCTGCCAGGCGTCCGACGAGTCGATGGCGTACATCTCGTCCGTGGACTTGAGGTAGTAGCCGGTGCCGTCGAAGCGGAAGCGGTCCGGGTCCGAGAGGTTCTTGCCGGTCTGGATGCACAGCAGGGCGTCGTGCGCGGTCGACTCGTGCGCGTACGTGTAGTGCGAGTCGTTGGTGACGAGCGGCGGGATGCCGAGCTTCTTGCCGATCTCCAGGAGCCCGTCGCGGACCCGGCGCTCGATCTCGATGCCGTGGTCCATCAGCTCCAGGAAGTACCGGTCCTTGCCGAAGATGTCCTGGTACTCGGAGGCGGCCTTCAGGGCCTCGTCGAACTGGCCGAGGCGGAGCCGGGTCTGCAGCTCGCCGGAGGGACAGCCGGTGGAGGCGATGAGCCCCTCCGACCACTTGGAGATGGTCTCCTTGTCCATCCGGGGCCACTTCTGCAGCCAGCCCTCGGCGTACGCGTCGGAGGAGAGCTTGAAGAGGTTGTGCAGTCCCGTGGCGTTGGCCGCCCAGATCGTCTTGTGGGTGTAGCCACCGGAACCGGAGACGTCGTCCCGCTTCTGGTGCGGCTGGCCCCACTGGACCTTGCGCTTGTTCCGCCGGGACTCGGGCGCGACGTACGCCTCGATGCCGATGATCGGGGTCACCCCGGCCTTCTTCGCCGTGTGGAAGAAGTCGTACGCGCCGTGGAGGTTGCCGTGGTCGGACATGGCGATATGGGTCATGCCCATCTCGTTGCACGCGTTGAACATGTCCTTGAGCCGCGCGGCACCGTCCAGCAGCGAGTACTGGGTGTGGACGTGGAGGTGCGTGAAAGGCGGCTTGGTCACGGCGGGGGGCCTCCGAAAAACACTGAGAGACAGGCTGCGGACAGTCTGGGGGGACAGCGTGGAAGTCTACGTCGCGCGACTGACAGACGACGGGCACTCGGGGCTAGGGTCGCGCGTTGAGAGACAGGGAACACCTGTCCCAATTGTCATGAACAGTCTTGCAGCTCGTCCGGTACCAGGAGGCACCTCGAATGTCGGTCCCCCAGCCCACCGTCGCGGAGCGCGGTGAGCACATCCTCGCCGTCTTCGACACCGCCTTCGGCCGGCTCCTCGCCGCCGACCCCGCCGCCTTCCGCGTCAAGTTCCGGAAGATGGCCGGCTCCGCCTTCGCCTTCTACCGGGGGACGGCCTGCCTCTTCTACGCGGACCTGGAGAAGGAGGCCCAGGGCGGGCCCTACCTGGACGAGCGCACCGGCCGGGTCTGGATCCACGGTGATCTGCACGCCGAGAACTTCGGCACGTACATGGACGCCAACGGCCGGCTGGTCTTCAACGTCAACGACTTCGACGAGGCCTACGTGGGGCCCTTCACCTGGGACCTGAAGCGGCTCGCGGCCTCGCTCGCCCTGCTCGGCTACGCCAAGGCGCTCAGCGACGACCAGATCACGAAGGGGGTCCGGATCTGCGCCGCCGCCTACCGGGAGCGGATCCACGCCCTCGCGACCGGCACCGGGGCGGACGAGGTGCCCCCCTTCACCCTGGAGACGGCCGACGGCGCGCTGCTCGGCGCCCTGCGCGACGCCCGTGCGCAGACCCGCTTCGGGCTGCTCGACTCGATGACGGAGATCCGCGACTTCGAGCGCCGCTTCGCGTCCGGCGGCGGCGCGATCGAGCTGGACGCGGCCACCCGGTACAAGGTCCTGGACGCCTTCGACGGGTACCTGGAGACCCTGCCCGAGTCCAGCCTGGTCCGCCCTGACTCGTACCGGGTGAAGGACGTGGTCGGGCGGCGCGGCATCGGCATCGGCTCGGCCGGCCTCCCCTCGTACAACATCCTGCTGGAGGGCCACAGCGACGCCCTGGAGAACGACGTCGTGATCTACATGAAGCAGGCGCAGACCCCGGCGGTCTCCCGTCATGTCACGGACCCGGCGGTACGGGAGTACTTCCGGCACGAGGGCCACCGCACCGTCATCTCGCAGCGGGCGCTCCAGGCGCACGCCGACCCGTGGCTGGGCTGGACGGAGCTGGACGGCGCCGGGCAGCTGGTCGCCGAGGTCTCGCCGTACGCGGTGGACCTGGACTGGTCGGACATCGACGACGTCGACGAGATCGCGACGACCATCGCCGACCTCGGCCGGGCGACGGCGACCATGCACGCGGCGGCGGACGAGTCGAGCGGGCAGTCGCTGGTGCCGTTCTCCACGGAGCGGGCCATCGACGCGGCGATCGCGGCCGACGAGGAGGGCTTCGCCGACCTCCTGGTGGACTTCGCGCACGCCTACGGGGCGCGTGCCCGGGCCGACCACCAGATCTTCGTGGACCTCTTCCGCAACGGCCGGATCCCCGGGCTGTAAGAGCGGATCCCCGGGCTTGTAAGAGCGGTCACAGGGCGGAGGGGCCGTCGCAGGCCCGGAGGGGCCGGTGGGGCGGTTCACAGACTGCCTTTAGGGACCCCTTATGGCATGACATGGCACACTCCACGACGATGGACATGGCAGGGACGCAGCTGAGAGCGCTGCGGGCGGCGTTCTTCACGACACTGGTCGTGACGCTGTCCGTGGCGTCCCACGTGCTGCTCTCCGGAGTGCCGCTGCCGCTGGGGACGGTCGTCCCGGTCGCGGCCGGCGTCTTCGCCGTGGCGTACGCGCTGGCCGGCCGCGAGCGCGGGCTCGGCCCGATCGTCGGGCTCCTCGTCCCGCTGGAGCTGGCCGCCGACACGCTCTTCACCAGCGGCCAGGTGGTCTGTTACGGCGCCGCCGGCGGCCCGGTCGCCGGTTCGCTGCGCGCGGTGGGCGTGGACGTGTTCTGCGGCGGCGCGGTGGGCGCGCCACTGCCGGGGGTGGTGACCCCCGAGGGCGGGAACGTGGCCGCGCTGCTCGACTCCCCCGACCCGGCACTGCCCTGGCTGCTGCTCCTGGCGCACGTCGGCGTCGGGTTCGCGGCCGCCTGCTGGCTGCGCGGCGGGGAACGGGCGCTCGCCCGGCTGCTCGGCGCGGTGGCGGCCTTCGCGTTCCGGCCGCTGCTGATCGTGGTGGCCTTCTTCCGTGGCGGTGAGGCGGCGCCGCGGCGCGCCGGGCGCCCCGAGGGGCGGCCCCGGACCTCCCGTACCCGTCTCCTCGTGCACTCCGTAGGGCGGCGGGGGCCGCCGGACCCGGGCTTCGCTCTCGTCTGAGCGAAGCGGGTTCCGCGGTTCCCCTCTCTTCCCTTCCTCACCTTCACGGAGATCACGATCATGAGCGCACGCAACAGCCAGTCCAACAAGGCCGCCGCCCGCGAGCGTCTGCGCGTCGAGCGCGAGCGCCAGGCGAAGAAGGACCGGGCGCGCCGGCAGCTCGTCGTCGGCGTCTCGGCCGTGGCCGTGCTGGCCGCCGCCGGCGGCATCGGCTACGCGGTCGTCCAGTCCAACAAGCCCACCCAGTGGGAGGCGGCGGCGGAGGCGACGACCGTGACGGCCCCGAAGAACACCTCGGGCACGAACGGCACGACGGTCGTCATCGGCAAGTCGTCCGCGAAGAAGACCCTGGAGCTGTACGAGGACTCGCGCTGCCCGGTCTGCGCCACCTTCGAGCAGGGCGTGGGCTCGACGATCGAGAAGGACGTCGAGTCCGGCAAGTACAAGATCAAGTACGTCGGCGCCACCTTCATCGACGACGGCGTCCCGGGCGAGGGCTCGAAGAACGCCCTCTCGGCCCTCGGCGCGGCCCTGAACGTGAGCCCCGAGGCCTTCCTGAAGTTCAAGGCGGCGCTCTACTCGGCGGACTTCCACCCGGAGGAGAGCCAGGACAAGTTCGCCAAGGACTCGTACCTCCTGGAGGTCGCGGACGCGGTCCCGGCCCTCAAGAGCAACGCCGAGTTCAAGAAGAACGTCGAGAACGGCACCTTCGACGCCTGGGCGATGAAGATGTCCGAGGCCTTCGACAAGAGCGGCGTGACGGGTACGCCGACGCTGAAGATGGACGGCAAGCCGGTCACGGCGGCGGGCAGCGACAGCCCGCCGATGACGGCCGCCGAGTTCACCACGGCGATCACGGCGGCCCTCAAGGGCTGACCGCCCCTCGCCCGGCCCCGAGCCTCGGCGATCCGACACCTCGCCCGGCCCCGGACCCCTTCGGCCCGGGGCCGGGCGACGTCGAGGCGACGACTCGACGAACTTCCGGAATTCGCCTGCCCAACGGGCCTACCCGTCAGTAATCTGACTGCCCGTGACCAGTCAGTTCATATCTTCTGCCCCCAGCCGACGCACGGTCGTCAAGGCCGCCGCCGTCACCGCTGTCGCCGCGCCCGCCCTTCTGGGCGCCGCCTCCCCCGCCCTCGCGGACTCCGGGGCACCCGCCTTCCTGCACGGCGTCGCCTCCGGCGACCCGTTGCCCGACGGCGTCCTTCTCTGGACGCGCGTCACCCCCGCCCCCGAGGCCGTTCCCGGCTCCGGGCTCGGTCCGGATGTCGCCGTCGGCTGGGAGCTCGCCGAGGACCGCGGCTTCGCCCGGGTCGTCGCCACCGGTTCGACCACGGCGAGCGCCTCCTCCGACCACACCGTGAAGGCGGACGTCCGCGGCCTCCGCCCGGCCACCGCCTACTGGTTCCGCTTCACCGCGGGTGACGCCGTCTCACCGGCCGCCCGCACCCGTACGGCTCCGGCGGTCGACACCGCCGCCCCCGGCGTCCGCTTCGGCGTGGTCTCCTGCGCCAACTGGGAGGCCGGCCACTTCTCCGCGTACCGCCACCTCGCCGGCCGCGCCGACCTGGACGCCGTCCTCCATCTCGGCGACTACGTCTACGAGTACGCCAGCGGCGTCTACCCGGAGGCGAAGAACACCGTCCGGCAGCACGAGCCGCGCCACGAGATCGTCTCGCTCGCCGACTACCGGACCCGGCACGGGACGTACAAGACGGACCCCGACCTCCAGGCGCTGCACGCCGCCCATCCGGTCATCGCCATCTGGGACGACCACGAGTTCGCCAACGACGCCTGGACGGGCGGCGCCGAGAACCACACCGCCGGGGCCGAGGGCGAGTGGGCGGCCCGGGTCGCCGCAGCCAAGCAGGCCTACTTCGAGTGGATGCCGGTCCGCGCCTCCACCGAGGGCACGGTCTTCCGGCGACTGCGCTTCGGCAGGCTGGCCGATCTGCACCTGCTCGACCTCCGCTCCTTCCGCTCCGCCCCGGCGAAGACGGGCAGCGGCACGGTCGACGACCCGGAGCGGACGATCACCGGCCGCGCCCAACTGGACTGGCTGAAGGCCGGTCTCGCCGGCTCGGACGCGACCTGGCAGCTGGTCGGCACCTCGGTGATGATCTCGCCGGTCGCCTTCGGCGCCCTGCCCGCCCACCTCCTGGAGCCGATCGCCGAGCTGATGGGCCTGCCGAAGGAAGGGCTCGCGATCAACGTCGACCAGTGGGACGGCTACACCGACGACCGCAAGGAGCTGCTCGCGCACCTGACCTCGCGGGCGATCCGGAACACGGTCTTCCTGACCGGCGACATCCACATGGCCTGGGCCAACGACGTACCGGTGAAGGCGGCCACCTACCCGCTGTCCGCCTCGGCGGCCACCGAGTTCGTCGTCACCTCGGTGACCTCGGACAACCTCGACGACATGCTGAACGTGGCCCCCGGGACGGTCTCGGTCGTGGCCGCGGGCGCCGTCAAGGCCGCCAACCGCCATGTGAAGTGGGTGGACATGGACCACCACGGTTACGGCGTGCTCGACGTGACCTCCGAGCGCTCGCAGATGGACTACTACACGGTCTCCGACAAGGCGGATCCGGCCGCGACGACGGCCTGGGCGCGCTCCTACCGGACGCTGAACGGAACGCAGCGTGTCGAGCGGGTGTACCAGCCGGTTCGCTGACGACACCTCAACGGCGATTTTCAGCCACATCCACTCCTGTTAACGGGAGATCACATCACTACGGCGGGTGGCGGGTTTCGGAGATCGAATCCGGACACACCACCCGCCTCTGTCACCACATCTGTTACGTCGACGTCTCAAACTCCGGAATCCGCACAAGAATTTCTTCCGGATGCCCGAATTACCCCATGAATGATTGGGCTTGATCGCTCCTCAACAGTGTCTGACATGGACGCGTAATCTCCCCGCCGTGGCGAGGAAGTTCCTCTCCACCACCCCCCGCGAGGAGTCACCAATGCGTGCTCTTGTCCGTATATCGCCGCGTATGTCACGTCGTATGCTCGGCACTGCCGTCATGGCCGGAACCCTGGCCCTGGCACCGCTTTCCGCCCCCGTCGCCACCGGCGCGGCCACCGCCACCCTGGCCGGTGCCTCCGTCGAGGAGTGCGCTGACGACGCCGGCCTCTCCGGCGCCCGCAAGGCGCGCGGTGCCGCCGGCCACGCCGCCGAGCCCAACGAGGTCACGGCCGCGCAGGCGAAGGCCATGGACGACGATTTCAAGAAGAAGCTGGCCGCCGCCCGCGCCGAGAGCCGCCTGAGCGCCACCGCCGACGCCGCCGCGGTGGTGAACATCCCCGTCTACTTCCACGTTGTCCACTCCGGCACGACGGGCAAGCTCTCCGCCACCGCGATCAACAACCAGATGAACGTCCTGAACGCGGCCTACGCGGGCCAGGGCACCGGCAACGTGAACTCCAACTTCCAGTTCACCCTGGCCGGTACCGACTACACGGACAACGCCACCTGGTACAACCTGACCTCCGGCTCCACCGCCGAGAAGCAGATGAAGCAGACCCTCCGCAAGGGCGGCGCCGGCGCGCTGAACTTCTACACCGCGAACCTGGGCGGCGGCCTCCTCGGCTGGGCGACCTTCCCGTCCTCGTACAACTCGAACCCGTCCATGGACGGTGTCGTCGTCCTCGACGCCTCCCTCCCGGGCGGCTCGGCGACCAACTACGACGAGGGTGACACCGCGACCCACGAGGTCGGCCACTGGATGGGCCTCTACCACACCTTCCAGGGCGGCTGCAACGGCGCCGGTGACTCCGTCGCCGACACCCCGGCCGAGAAGAGCCCGGCCTACGAGTGCCCGACCGGCCGTGACTCCTGCGCCTCCAAGGCCGGTGTGGACCCGATCCACAACTTCATGGACTACACGTACGACGCGTGCATGTACCAGTTCACTTCCGGCCAGGTGACCCGGATGAACGAGTACTGGACCGCGTACCGCGCGGGCTGACCCACCCCGAACACACCGAGGGCGCGGCAGGAGGAGACTCCCGCCGCGCCCTCGGGCGTACGTGCAAGGTGACCGGCTACAGACTGTCCAGGAAGGACAGCGCCACCGACCAGGTCCGCTCGGCCGCCTCCGCGTCCCAGTCGGGCAGCTCCGGGTCCGTGTACAGGTGCCCCGCGCCGCGGTAGCGGTAGATCTCCACGTCCGCACCGGCCTTGCGCATCTGGAGGTACCAGGCGGACAGCCAGTCGTCCGTCTCGAACGGGTCGGGCTCGGCCACGTGCAGCTGTACGGGGAGCTCGTCCACCGACACGTTGGGCGCGAGGTCCGAGGTGCCGTGGAGCAGCAGCAGCCCGCGCGCCTTCTCGTCGCCGAGGGCCAGGGTCTGGGCGATCGAGGCGCCGAAGGAGAAGCCCGCGTACACGAGGCCGCGCTCGGAGTAGGGGGCGGCGGCCAGGATCGCGCGCTTCAGCAGCTCGTCCTTGCCGATCTCGTCCCGCTTCGCCATGCCCTCCTCCACCGAGTCGGTGGTCCAGCCGTCGAAGAGGTCCGGCACCCACACCCGGTGCCCGGCGGCCCGCAGTCGCTCGGCCGCGTCCTCGACGGCCGGACGCAGCCCGTGGGCCGGGTGGAAAAGCATGATGTCCATGCGGGCCATCCTGCCACCCGCCACCGGCAGTCACCCAAAGCCCGGGGCGACCCGGACCGGCTCACCGTCAGCGCATACTGCGCACGTCCAGCTGCCGCAGCACCCGGTCCACCACCTCCGGATCGGCCCCCGGCTCGCTGCGCGCCGAGAGGACCTCGTGGCGGGCGGCCGACATCAGCTCCCGCTGGATCCGCTGCACCGCCTTGAGCCGGTCCGTCCGCGCGGCGAAGGCGGCCCTCCGCTCCTCGTCGACCATGTCCGGGCTGATCCGGGCGCCGATGTCGAACGCGCCCCGCAGCAGCCGCTCCTGTACGTCCTCGGGCAGCTCCTCGACCTCCTCGATCTCCTTGAGCCTGCGCCTGGCGGCCTTCGCCGCGCGGATCGCGAGGTCGCGCTCCAGCGCCCGCTCGGCGTCCGTGTCGGCCCGCACCCCGAGCCGCTTGACCAGCCACGGCAGGGTGAGGCCCTGGACGACGAGGGTGGCGATGATCACGCAGAAGGCGATGAAGACGATCTCGTCGCGGCCGGGGAAGGGCGAGCCGTCGTCCGTGCGGAGAGGGATGGCGAGGGCGAGGGCCACCGAGGCCACCCCGCGCATCCCCGCCCACCACATGACGATGGTCTCCCGCCAGCTCGTCGGGATCTCCTCGTCGACGTCCAGGCCCGTGTGCATCCGTTTCGCCAGCCAGGTGGCGGGCAGCAGCCACAGCAGCCGGACCCCGACGACCACCGCGACGACGACGGCGCCCCAGCCGAGCATCTCCGGGCCGCGGCCTTCGGCGACGCCGAAGACGTGGATGAGTTCCAGGCCGATGAGGCCGAAGGCGATGCCGGTGACGAGGGTGTCGACGATCTGCCAGAAGGTCTGCCCGGCCAGCCGGCCCATGACGTCGTCGGCGTCGACGGCGTGCTCGGCGAGGAAGAGCGCGGTGAGCAGGACGGAGAGGACGCCGGAGCCGTGCAGTTCCTCGGCGAGGACGTAGCTCACGAACGGTACGAGGAGGGTCAGTCCGGTCTGGAGCGTGACGTCCCCGAGGAAGCCGATCAGCTTGTTGGCGAGCCAGCCGAGCCCCATGCCGACGGCCACCGCGACCACCGCCGAGAGCACGAGCTCGCCGATCGCCTCCGGCCAGGAGAAGGAGCCGCTGACGACGGCGCTGATGGCCACGTGGTAGAGCACGATGGCGGTGACGTCGTTGAAGAGTCCCTCGCCCTCCAGGATGGAGACCAGCCGGCGGGGCAGGCCGAGCGACCCGGCGACGGCGGTGGCGGCGACCGGGTCGGGCGGCGCGACGAGCGCGCCGAGCGCGAGGGCGGCGGCCAGCGGCAGCCCGGGCACGAGCGCGTCGGCGACGGCTCCGACGGCGGCCGTGGTCACGAAGACGAGGGCGACGGCGAGCAGGAAGATGGGCCGCTTGTTGGCCCAGAACTGCCGCCAGGACGTCCGCTGCACGGAGGCGTACAGCAGGGGCGGCAGCACCAGTGGGAGGATCAGCTCCGGCGGGATCTCGACGTTCGGCACGAAGGGCAGGACGGCCAGCACGATCCCGACGAGCGTCATCAGGACGGGCGCGGGCAGTCCGAGCCGATCCCCGAGGGGAACGGTGAGCAGGGCGCCGAGGAGCAGCAGGAAGAGCAGGGCCAATTGATCCACGGGCCCACCCTGCCATGAACGTCCGGTTTGACCGTGATGCCCCCCGGTGACCGAAGGGCATGGCGTGACCGGCCGTCATCGGCGCAGCGCGTCGCGACCCCGGCCATGATCCGCCGGACAGGCCCTACGTCATGTCCGGAAAGTCCCGCCCGAGTCGCTCCGGGCGGACGGCGCTACGTCCCGGACAGGCCCTGGAGGACCCTTCGCATGGCCCGGTGCGGAATACCCGCGTCGGGGAACTCGGGCCCGTAGACCTCGTAGCCGAGCCGCTCGTAGAAGCCCAGCGCGTGCGTCTGCGCGTGCAGGTCGACGGCGGTGAGTCCGCGCAGGCGCGCCGCGTCCTCGATGGCCCGCACGAGAGCCGCGCCGACCCCGAGTCCGCGGGCGGCCTTGCCGACCGCGAGCCGGCCGAGCGAGCCCACCGAGGCGTCGCCACCGGTCTTGCCGAGCGCGTCCGCCCCGTACAGGAGCCGTCCGGTGCCGAGCGGCAGCCCGTCCTCGCGCACGGCGAGGACGTGGACCGCGGTCGCGTCGTACGTGTCGTACTCGAGCTCCCGCGGGACGCCCTGCTCCTCGACGAACACCTCGCGGCGGACCGCGAAGCACGCCTCCCGGTCGTCGGCGCCGGACGCCTCGCGGACGGAGTACGCGGCGGTCACTGGCTCTCCGCCGCGATCCGGTCCAGGGCCTTCTGGAGGTCCTCGGGGTAGGTGCTGGAGAACTCGACCCACGAGCCGTCGCCCGGGTGCTCGAAGCCGAGGCGGACGGCGTGCAGCCACTGCCGCGTCAGGCCGAGGCGCTTGGCGAGCGTCGGGTCGGCGCCGTAGGTGAGGTCACCGACGCAGGGGTGACGGTGGGCGGACATGTGCACCCGGATCTGGTGGGTGCGGCCCGTCTCCAGCTTGATGTCGAGCAGCGAGGCCGACCGGTACGCCTCGATGAGGTCGTAGTGCGTGACGGATGGCTTGCCCTCGGCGGTGATCGCCCACTTGTAGTCGTGGTTCGGGTGCCGACCGATCGGCGCGTCGATGGTGCCGCTCATCGGGTCGGGGTGGCCCTGGACGAGCGCGTTGTAGCGCTTGTCGACCACGCGCTCCTTGAACTGGCGCTTGAGCGAGGTGTACGCGTACTCGGACTTCGCGACCACCATCAGACCGGAGGTGCCGACGTCGAGGCGGTGCACGATGCCCTGGCGCTCGGCGGCGCCGGAGGTGGAGATGCGGTAGCCGGCGGCGGCCAGGCCGCCGATGACCGTGGTGCCGGTCCAGCCGGGGCTGGGGTGCGCGGCGACGCCGACCGGCTTCATGATCACGACGATGTCGTCGTCGTCATGGATGATCTCCATGCCCTCGACGGGCTCGGCGACGATCTGCACCGGCGCGGGCGCGCCCGGCATCTCGACCTCGAGCCACGCGCCGCCGCTCACCCGCTCGGACTTGCCGACGACGGAGCCGTCGACCTGGACCTTCCCTGCGGCGGCCAGCTCGGCCGCCTTCGTACGGGAGAACCCGAACATACGGGCGATGGCGGCGTCGACGCGCTCGCCCTCAAGGCCATCGGGAACGGGCAGCGTGCGGATCTCGGGACTCGTACTCACCCGTCGAGTATGCCTTGCGCGGGAGGTGCTCCGCCCCGGACCGGCCCTGCCCGGCTTCCGCCCGGCCCCTGCCCGGCCCTTACCCGGCCTCGCTCAGTCCTTGTGGACGGTGCCGTCGGGGTCGATGCCCCGGAACGACAGGAACACGATGAGGATGCCGCCGCAGACGATCGCGGAGTCGGCGAGGTTGAAGACGGCGAAGTTCGCGGGGGCGATGAAATCGACGACCGCGCCCTTGAAGACACCGGGCGAGCGGAAGATCCGGTCCGTGAGGTTGCCGAGCGCGCCACCGAGCAGCAGACCCAGGGCGATCGCCCAGGGCAGGCTGTACAGCTTCCGCGCCAGCCGGATGATCACGATGATCACGACGGCCGCGATGCCGGTGAAGATGATCGTGAAGGCCTCGCCCATGCCGAACGCGGCGCCCCGGTTCCGGATGGCGTCGAGGCGCAGCAGGTCGCCGATCAGCGGGATGGCGTCGCGCCCCTCCAGCTTGGCGACCACCAGCATCTTGCTGCCGAGGTCGAGCAGGTAGGCCACCAAGGCCACCACGAACAGCGCGAGGATCCTGCGCCTGCCCCTGGGCCGCTCCTCGGGAGCGGCCGTGCCGTCGGCGGCGGCCGACTCGTCGGCCCCTGCTGAATCCGGCGTACCGATGATGCGCTCCGCCTCTGCCACGTGAGTGAGTCCCTCGACCTCGATGCCTGACCGTGCCCCGAGGGTACGGCACAGGCGTACGAGACCGTCAGCCGCGCCGCTCCTGTCGCTGCTTGTCCTCGACGCAGAGCGTGGCCCGCGGAAAGGCCTGCATCCGCGCCTTGCCGATCGGCTTGCCGCACACCTCGCAGAGGCCGTACGTGCCCGCGTCGAGCCGCTCCAGGGCGTGCTCGCTCTGCTCCAGCATCTCCCGGGCGTTGGCGGCGAGGGCGAGCTCGTGCTCGCGGGTGATGTTCTTGGTGCCGGTGTCGGCCTGGTCGTCGCCGGCTCCGTCGCCCGAGTCCCGCATGAGGCCGGTGAGCTCCTCCTTCGAATGGACGAGCTCGCTGCGGAGCCGCAGCACCTCCGCCTGGAGCGAGCTGCGGGCCTCCTCGACCTCCTCCGGGGTCCAGGGGTCCTCCCCGGGGCGCACCGCGAGCTCGCCGGTACGGGCCGGGGGTACCGCGACCCCGTCCTCAGCGGTCGTCACGCCACCCGCGGTCTTCTTCGCTGCCACCGTCCTGGCTCCTGTCTGCTTCTTCGCGGAGGCCGCCTTCCTGGCGACCGTCTTCTTCGCCGCGGCCTTCTTCGCGACGGTCTTCTTCGCGGCGGCCTTCTTCGCGACGGGCTTCTCGGCCTTCTCGGCGACGGCCTCCTTCACGACCGTCGACTTCTTCCCGGCCACGTCCTTGCCGTCCACGACCGCCACATCGGCGGAAACGGCGGTCGAGGACTTCTTCGCGGCGGTCTTCTTCGCCACCATGTCGCGGCCCCTTCACATTTTGTGATCTTGCTCGCGAATCGTGCTGGGACGATAAATCGGCCCAAGGCCCGCGGCAACGGGGCTCGCCGCCGTTCCCACCCGCCCCCGCTCCCCGCGGGGCGGGCCTGCCTCCGTTGTGCCCAGCTCCCCACCGGGTTATCCGTCCCGGCCCTCCCCCACATGGCCGAAACGGAACTCCGCGCCGCTTCGTATGGCCATTCGGGTGGCCGCCCGGGGCGCGGAAAATCGGGTCCGCCTCCCCCCGCTCCGCCCCGTACACTGGGCGGAGCGAAAGGCTTGGATGGGGACGAGTAGCGTCGTACGCAGCCATGAGCGACCCGGGGACGGTGAGAGCCCGGGGGCGAGCCCGATGTGAAGCATCACCCCGGAGCCGTCGGAAGAAAGCCGTGCGACAGCGCGGTGACTAGACCCGGCGTCGCGACCCCAATGAGGGGGCTCAGGGCGTTCACGCCCGGGGCCAAGGAGGGTGGTACCGCGGGAGCAGTGCTCTCGTCCCTCCGACGGAACACGACAGTCCGCCGGAGGAATCCCGATGACACCGCCGCAGTACCGCCAGGTGCCCGCCCAGGTCGACCTGCCCGCGCTGGAGCACGACGTGCTCGACTTCTGGCGCGACAACAAGGTCTTCGCGAAGACCCTGGAGCAGTCCGAAGGACGCCCCGAGTGGGTGTTCTACGAGGGCCCGCCGACCGCCAACGGCATGCCCGGCGCCCACCACATCGAGGCGCGCGTCTTCAAGGACGTCTTCCCCCGCTTCCGGACCATGCGCGGCTACCACGTGGCCCGCAAGGCCGGCTGGGACTGCCACGGCCTCCCCGTCGAGCTCGCCGTCGAGAAGGAGCTCGGCTTCTCCGGCAAGAAGGACATCGAGGCGTACGGCATCGCCGAGTTCAACGCCAAGTGCCGCGACTCCGTGACCCGGCACACCGACGCCTTCGCCGAGCTGACGACCCGCATGGGCTACTGGGTCGACCTGGACGACGCGTACCGGACCATGGACCCCTCGTACATCGAGTCGGTCTGGTGGTCGCTGAAGCAGATCTTCGAGAAGGACCTGCTCGTCCAGGACCACCGGGTCGCCCCCTGGTGCCCGCGCTGCGGCACCGGTCTCTCCGACCACGAGCTGGCGCAGGGCTACGAGACGGTCGTCGACCCGTCCGTCTACGTCCGCTTCCCGCTGACCTCCGGCCCGCTGGCCGGGAAGGCGGCGCTCCTCGTCTGGACGACGACGCCGTGGACCCTGGTGTCCAACACGGCGGTCGCCGCCCACCCCGAGGTCACCTACGTCGTCGCGACCGACGGTGACGAGCGGGTCGTCGTCGCCGAGCCGCTGCTCGACA
This sequence comes from Streptomyces sp. NBC_00094, assembly GCF_026343125.1. Lineage (NCBI taxonomy): Bacteria > Bacillati > Actinomycetota > Actinomycetes > Kitasatosporales > Streptomycetaceae > Streptomyces > Streptomyces sp. NBC_00094. The sequence goes on from NZ_JAPEMB010000001.1 coordinate 2,083,065, forward strand.
AGGCGCTGGGCGAGGGCTGGGTGACCACCGGCGAGTCCTTCACGGGCGCCGAGATGGAGCGCTGGACCTACCAGCGCCCCTTCGAGCTGATCCCCTTCGACGCCCCGGCCCACTACGTCGTCAACGCCGAGTACGTGACGACCGAGGACGGTACGGGTCTGGTCCACCAGTCCCCCGCCTTCGGTGAGGACGACCTCAAGGTCTGCAAGGCGTACGGCCTGCCGGTCGTGAACCCGGTCCGCCCCGACGGCACCTTCGAGGAGGACGTGCCGCTGGTCGGCGGCGTCTTCTTCAAGAAGGCCGACGAGGCGCTCACCGCGGACCTGGACGCCCGCGGGCTGCTCTTCCGGCACATCGCGTACGAGCACAGCTACCCGCACTGCTGGCGCTGCCACACGGCGCTGCTGTACTACGCGCAGCCGTCCTGGTACATCCGCACGACCGCGGTCAAGGACCGCATGCTCGCGGAGAACGAGAAGACGAACTGGTTCCCCGACTCGGTCAAGCACGGCCGCTTCGGCGACTGGCTGACCAACAACGTCGACTGGGCGCTCTCCCGCAACCGCTACTGGGGCACCCCGCTGCCGATCTGGCGCTGCGAGGACGACCACCTCACCTGCGTCGGCTCCCGCGCCGAGCTCACCGAGCTGACCGGCACCGACCAGTCGGAGCTGGACCCGCACCGCCCGTACATCGACGCGGTCACGTTCTCCTGCCCGAGCGAGGGCTGCGGGAAGACGGCGACGCGCGTGCCGGAGGTCATCGACGCCTGGTACGACTCGGGCTCGATGCCGTTCGCGCAGTACGGCTACCCGTACGAGAACAAGGAACTGTTCGAGTCCCGCTACCCGGCGCAGTTCATCTCCGAGGCGATCGACCAGACGCGTGGCTGGTTCTACACGCTCATGGCGGTCGGCACGCTGGTCTTCGACAAGTCGTCGTACGAGAACGTGGTCTGCCTGGGCCACATCCTCGCCGAGGACGGCCGGAAGATGTCCAAGCACCTGGGCAACATCCTCCAGCCGATCCCGCTCATGGACCAGCACGGCGCCGACGCGGTCCGCTGGTTCATGGCGGCCGGCGGTTCGCCCTGGGCGGCGCGCCGGGTCGGCCACGGCACCATCCAGGAGGTCGTCCGCAAGACCCTCCTGACCTACTGGAACACGGTCGCCTTCCAGGCGCTGTACGCCCGTACGTCCGGTTGGGCGCCGAGCGCGGCGGACCCGGCCCCGGCCGACCGCACGGTCCTCGACAAGTGGCTCCTGTCCGAGCTGAACACGCTCGTCGCCGAGGTCACCGAGGCGATGGAGTCGTACGACACCCAGCGCACGGGCAAGCTCATCTCGTCCTTCGTCGACGACCTCTCCAACTGGTACGTGCGCCGCTCGCGCCGCCGCTTCTGGCAGGGCGACGCGTCCGCGCTCCGGACCCTGCACGACGTGATCGAGACGGTCACGCGGCTGATGGCCCCGCTGACCCCGTTCATCACGGAGCGGGTCTGGCAGGACCTGGTGGTCCCGGTGTCCCCGGACGCCTCGGAGTCCGTCCACCTCACCACGTGGCCGGAGGCGGACGCCGCCCTGATCGACCCGACCCTCAGCGAGCAGATGCTGCTGGTCCGCCGTCTGGTGGAGCTGGGCCGGGCGACGCGGGCGGAGTCGGGCGTGAAGACGCGCCAGCCGCTCTCGCGGGCGCTGGTGGCGGCGACGGGCTTCGCCGCCCTCTCCCCCGCCCTCCAGGCCCAGATCACGGAGGAGCTGAACGTCTCCTCCCTCGCCTCTCTCTCGGAGGTGGGCGGCTCGCTCGTCGACACGACGGCGAAGGCCAACTTCCGCGCCCTGGGCAAGCGCTTCGGCAAGGGCGTCCAGGACGTGGCGAAGGCGGTGGCCGCGGCCGACGCGGCGGCGCTCTCGCTGGCCCTCCGCTCCGGTGAGGCGACGCTCTCGGTGAACGGCGAGGAGATCACGGTCACCCCCGAGGAGGTCATCATCACGGAGACCCCGCGGGAGGGCTGGTCGGTGGCCTCCGACTCCGGCGCCACGGTCGCACTGGACCTGGAGATCACCCCGGAGCTGCGCCGCGCCGGCCTCGCCCGCGACGCGATCCGCCTGATCCAGGAGGCGCGCAAGAACAGCGGCCTGGACGTCGCGGACCGGATCGCCCTGCGCTGGACGTCCGCCTCCCCGGAGACGACGGAGGCCCTGACGGCCCACGCCGGACTCATCGCGGACGAGGTCCTCGCCACGGACCACGCCGAAGGCGAAGCGGACGCCACGTACGGCAGCCCCTTCACCGACGACTCCCTGTCCCTGACGTTCCGCCTCCGCAAGGCGTAACCCTCCACGAAAGGCCCGACACCCCCTGGGGGTGTCGGGCCTTTCGCGTACCCCCACCCCACCCCTTCCCGAAACCCTGCCGGGGCTGGGGGGGGCCGGGAGGCTGCCGGGCGCCACGGCGCGAAGCGGCCGTGCGCTGGGGGCCGGGGGCCGGGACGTGCCTCTGGCGCCGGGGGCCCGGGGGCCGTGCCTCCGGCGCTGGGGCACGGGGGCGGGGCCAGGGGCCCAGGGGCCGGGGTCCGGGGCCCGGGGCCCGGGGGCCGGGGGCCGGGGGCCGGGGGCCGGGGCCAGGGGCGGAGCCCCGGTTTCGGGAAGGGGCGGGGTGGGGGGAAGCCCGCCGCAGGCGCCCCCGGCCACCCCCATCGGCCCGGCACGGCCCCCACCGGCCCGGTGCGGCCCGCAGGCGGCGCCACCGGCCCGCACCGCCCCCGCAGGCGCCCCCGCGCACGGCAAAGGGCCGGGCCCCGGAGTCATCCGGGGCCCGGCCCTTGCAGCCTGCCGACGGCTACGCGCTCATCGCGCGACCGCGCGCCGTCAGTTGTCGTCCTCGTCGATCAGGAAGCCACGCATCGGCGCCGGCGCCTGCTGCATCGGCTGCGGAGCCTGCGGCCGGACCGGAGCCATCGGCTGGGTCATGGCCGGGGACATCTGCTGCTGACCGCCGTAGGACGGGGCACCACCCATGGACGGCGCACCACCCATCGAGCCGTTGCCACCGTAGGACGGGGCACCCGCGCCGGCCGAGGCCATCGAGGGCGCCGGCGGCAGGGAGGCCGTCGCCGGGGTCCGCGGCGGAGCCAGCGAGTCGTCCGCCTGGGTCTCCAGCTGACGCAGCTGGGACTCCAGGTACGACTTCAGGCGCGTACGGTACTCGCGCTCGAAGCCGCGCAGGTCCTCGACCTTGCGCTCCAGCGTGGCGCGGGCGGACTCCAGGGAGCCCATCGCGACGCGGTGCTTCTCCTGCGCGTCCCGCTCAAGAGCGTCCGCCTTGGCGCGGGCGTCCCGCTCCAGGCCCTCGGCGCGGGAGCGCGCCTCGCCGACGATCTTGTTGGCCTCGGAGCGGGCCTCGGCGATCGCCTGGTCGGCGGTCTGCTGGGCCAGCGAGAGGACACGCGCGGCGCTGTCGCCGCCCGGGGCCTGCGGAGGCTGCTGCTGCATCTGCTGCTGCATCTGCTGCTGCGGGTGACCCATGGGGCCGCCCTGCATCGGGCCGGGACCCATCGGGCCACCCTGCATGGGGCCACCCTGCATCGGCCCGCCCTGCATGGGGCCACCCTGCATCGGGCCGCCCTGCATGGGGCCGGCGGGAAGCGCGGGGGCACCGGAAGGCAGCTGCGGCGGGCCCATCTGCGGCGGCTGCTGCTGGACCGGCGGTCCGGATATGGCCGCGGGCACGGGCGCGCCGGGACCGACGGGACGATCCTGCGGCTCCGGGGGCTTGCGCATCCCCTGCTGCTGCTGGTTCTGCGCGGCGGCACGGGTCGCTGCGGCCAGCTTGGCGCGCAGGTCCTCGTTCTCCCGGAGCAGGCGGGTCAGCTCGGCCTCGACCTCGTCGAGGAAGGCATCGACCTCGTCCTCGTCATAGCCTTCTCGAAGGCGGACGGTCGTGAACTGCTTGTTCCGCACGTCCTCGGGGGTCAGCGGCATCTCTTCTTCACCTCTACGTAGTCGTCGGCAGTCGGCAAGACCGTATCGTCCACACTCAACTCGCGAACCTGCTCACGAAGGAGATCAGGATGTAGACGATGATCATCAGAACGAAGAAGGACAGGTCGAGTGCCACGCCCCCGAGACGCAGCGGCGGGATGAGTCGCCGCAGAAGCTTGAGCGGTGGATCGGTGACAGTGTAAGTGGCCTCCAGAACGACCACCATCGCCTTACCGGGTTGCCATGAACGTGCGAACTGGAAGACGTAGTCCATGACCAGCCGGACGATCAGGAGGACGAGGAAGCACATCAGCACGATGTAGACCACCTGTAGTGCGACGCCCATCCCGCGTTTCCCTCTCCCCTGGCTTACGTGCTCTCACTTGTTCCGGCCGCGTCGCGACCGGTCCGTCCGGTTCTGTTGTTCTCAGCTCTGGTTGAAGAATCCGCCCTCTGCGATCCGGGCCTTGTCCTCCGCCGTGACATCGACGTTAGCAGGCGACAACAGGAACACCTTCTGCGTCACGCGCTCAATGCTGCCATGGAGCCCGAAGACGAGTCCGGCGGCAAAGTCGACAAGTCGCTTCGCATCCGTGTCGTCCATCTCCGTGAGATTCATGATCACCGGGGTGCCCTCACGGAAGTGTTCCCCGATGGTACGGGCCTCGTTGTACGTCCGGGGGTGCAGCGTGGTGATGCGGTAGGGCTCCCGCTCGGACACGACCTTGGGCATGATCACCGGTGCGTTCTTCTCCATGCTCGGACGTTCGGGTGTGATGGATGCCACGGGGGCAATTCGGGCCGGACGTCCACTTTCGGCGAGTACCGGGACAGAATGGGCGATCGGTTCCCGAGGCGCTGGAGGCTGCACCACGCGCACCGGTTCCTCGCGCTCGACCTGCCGCGGAGGGGTGTGGCGCCGGTCGCGCTCGGGCTCCGGCTCCAGCTCGGGTTCGAAGTCGTCGTCGGGGTCGAAGCCCCGGCCGTCGTACCCATCGTCCTCCACGAGGCCGAGGTAGACCGCCATCTTGCGCATCGCGCCGGCCATTCTCTGAGTCCTCCGCTCTGTGGTGGATCGCCATACTGGCCAATGTCGCAGCGTCACCAAGTGCCCGCGATCCACGGGCCACCCCGCCATTCTGCGGAATGACCATATTTTCTGCTGTGGTCCGACTTGCTTCGCGACGTTACCCGAGCTTCGGGCGGACGCCGAGTACCGCCGTACCGACGCGTACGTGTGTCGCCCCGGCCGCGACGGCCTCCTCGAGGTCCGCGCTCATCCCTGCCGACACCATGTTCGCAGCCGGACGGGTCGCGCGCAGGGCAGTCGACAAATCCATCAACCGGTCGAAGGCGGCGCGTTGTCTGCCCGCGTACGGACCGGAGAGCGGGGCGACGGTCATCAGTCCGTCGAGCCGCAGCCCGGGGGCGGCGTCCACCGCGGCCGCCAACTCCTCGATCCCCTCCGGCGAGACGCCGCCACGGGCACCGCGCTCCCCGGATTCGGCGTCGAGCGCGACCTGGAGCAGGCACCCGAGCTCCCGCCCCTCCTTCTCCGCGGCCGCGGAGAGGGAGGAAACGAGCTTCAAGCGGTCGACAGACTGCACCACATCGGCATAACCCGCCACGGATCGGACTTTGTTGGTCTGCAACTGGCCGACGAAGTGCCAGGTCAGATCAAGGTCGGCGCACGCGGCGGCCTTGGGGGCGGCGTCCTGGTCCCGGTTCTCGGCGACGTGCCGCACGCCGAGTTCGTACAGCAGGCGCGCATCGGTCGCGGGGTAGGTCTTGGTGACCACGATGAGGGTCACCTCCTCCCGCGCGCGCCCGGCGGCGGTGCAGGCGGCGGCGATGCGCTCCTCCACCAGGGCCAGGTTCTCGGCGAGTTGCTGCTTGCGGTCCGTCATGCCTCTTCCCGGTTCAACCAGACATATCCCGCGAGTCGCCCGGTGGTGCGGTCGCGGCGGTACGAGTAGTGGTCACCGGACTCCCGGGTGCAGACCGTGCCGGCCTGCCGGTCCGTGACGCCGAGCCGTTCGAGCTGGGCGAGGACCCCGGCGGTGACGTCGACGGCGGGGGTGCCCCAGCTCGTCTCGGCCCAGGCGGCGGGCTCGGTCTCCGCGACCTCCGCGCGCATCGCCTCCGGCACCTCGTAACACCGCCCGCAGACGGCGGGGCCGGTGCGGGCGACGATACGGGCGGGGTCCGCGCCGAGGCCGATCATGGCCTCGACCGCTGCGGGGACGACACCGGCGACCAGTCCCGGCCGTCCGGCGTGGGCGGCGGAGACCACTCCGGCGACGGGGTCCGCGAGGAGGACCGGGACGCAGTCGGCGGTGAGGACGGCGAGGGCGAGCCCGCGGGCCGAGGTCACCAGACCGTCGACCGCCGGGACGGGCCCGGTGCTCCACGGCCCCTCGACCTCGGCGACGTCCGCGCCGTGCACCTGGTTCATCCAGACCACCCGCGCCGGGTCGAGCCCGAGGGCGCCGGCGGCCAGTGCCCGGTTGGTGCGTACGGCATCGGGGTCGTCCCCCACCGCGCCGCCGAGGTTGAGCTCCTCGTACGGAACGGCGCTCACCCCGCCCCACCTGTCGGTGAAGGCGAAGTGCGCGCCGTTCGCGTCGAAGTACTGCCCTATCACTTCAGGAAGTCCGGGACGTCCAGCTCTTCGGCCTGGGAGTCCGCGTACGGACGGGCCGGCGGGACGACCGGAGGGGCGGGCGCCAACGGGGTCTCGTTGACGACCGGGACCTGCTCGACCGGGACGGACACCGGCTCCTCGCGGGGGGCCACGGTACCGAGGCCGCCCATGGAGCGGGAGGGCTCGACGCTGCGGGGGGCCGGAGCCGGCTCCTCGCGCTTGGCCGAGACCGAGCCGATGATGTTGTCCCGGCGGGCCGGCGGCTGACCGCCGTCGAAGCCCGCCGCGATGACGGTGACCCGGACCTCGTCGCCCAGGGCGTCGTCGATGACGGCGCCGAAGATGATGTTGGCCTCGGGGTGGGCGGCCTCGCTGACCAGCTGCGCGGCCTCGTTGATCTCGAAGAGACCGAGGTCGCTGCCGCCGGAGATGGAGAGCAGCACGCCACGGGCGCCGTCGATGGAGGCCTCCAGGAGCGGCGAGGAGATCGCCATCTCCGCGGCGGCCACCGCGCGGTCGTCGCCACGGGCGGAGCCGATGCCCATGAGGGCGGACCCGGCCTCGGACATGACCGACTTGACGTCGGCGAAGTCGAGGTTGATCAGACCCGGGGTGGTGATGAGGTCGGTGATGCCCTGGACGCCGCTCAGCAGCACCTGGTCGGCCGACTTGAACGCGTCGAGCACGGAGACCTGACGGTCCGAGATCGAGAGCAGTCGGTCGTTCGGGATGACGATGAGGGTGTCGACCTCTTCGCGGAGCTCGGCGATGCCGTCCTCCGCCTGGTTCGCGCGACGCCGGCCCTCGAAGGTGAACGGTCGCGTGACCACACCGATCGTCAGGGCGCCGAGCGAACGCGCGATGTTGGCCACGACGGGTGCGCCGCCGGTGCCGGTGCCGCCGCCTTCGCCGGCGGTGACGAAGACCATGTCGGCCCCCTTGAGGACCTCCTCGATCTCCTCACGGTGGTCCTCAGCCGCCTTACGACCGACGGCCGGGTTCGCCCCGGCCCCCAGGCCGCGGGTGAGTTCACGACCGACGTCGAGCTTGACGTCGGCGTCGCTCATCAACAGCGCTTGCGCGTCGGTGTTGATCGCGATGAACTCGACGCCCTTGAGGCCGACCTCGATCATTCGGTTGATGGCATTGACACCACCGCCGCCGACACCGATGACCTTGATGACTGCGAGGTAGTTCTGCGGTGCTGCCACGTCGAAGGCCTCTCGCCTCGAGTTACGTGTCGCCGATACGCGGTGGTTGGTCGCGCTGCGACGACGGATGCCGATTGGGGCGGTCCGGAACGCCGACCCAAACCCTAACGTTGAAGTTTAGGGTTACCAGCGTCTCTGTTCGCTGGACTCTTCCGAACAGGACACTAAGTCGACAAGCGGCGCACGTTCAACGAACACGCCGAACCTCCCGTTTTTCTTTTCACCCTATGTGATCACCCGTAGCGCTGGCCAACCAGGGTGCTGGCCAGCGCCGATACTCGTCAACTGCCCGACGAAGCGGGTGCCGTGGGGGCACTTACATCGAAGTGCCCCGCTTTGGGCGATGCCTTCATGAGAGCGGTCAGCACCCGGGCTTTCACCCGGCCGTGCTCGCCGCTGCCCCAGAAGACGGTGCGCCCCTTGGTCAGCTCCAGAGTGACGGAGTCGTACGAGGTGACGCGGACGACACGAGTGTTCTCCGCGATTTCGCCCGGGAGTTCACCCCGGACGCGAACCGCCTCGCGGAGCAGCCGGTCCGCGTCGAAACGACGCAGGCTGGGCGAGGTGGCGGTGTCGAGGACCAGCCGGGGGACGCCGCGGGGGGCGGTGTCGACGGTGGCGAACCGCATGCCGGTCGCGTCCACTTCGATGAACTTTCCGCCCTTTTCCAGGAGGAGGACCGGCTGCCGTTCCGTCACTTTCAGACCGATTCCGTGCGGCCAGGAACGCACGACGTCGACGGTCTCGATGCGCGGGAACCCCTGCCGGAGCCGGACCTCGATCGCGTCGGTGTCGACGGAGACGAGAGGGGCTCCCGCCGGGACGGCGGCGACCGCCTCGATCTCGCCCGGGGTCAGCACCCGCACGCCGGAAGTCTTCACACGTTCCACACGGAACCAGGTCGATCCGTAGAGCGCCCAGATCCCGCCGGCCACGAGCGCGACGACGCCGAGCGCCACGAGGAGCACCCGTGGGGCGGGCACCCGGAATCGACTGTTCCGGGCGCCCGTGCGGGGCGGCCGTTCCGAGGACCCCTTCGGCTTGTTCGCGCCGCTCTTCTCGGCGGTCGTCGATCCGGCTGCCACGCTTCCGCCTTTCGCCGCCGCTACGCCTGTCGGCGGGCGGCGATCGCCTCGTACACCATGCCGACGAGCAGGTCGTCGGCATCCCTGCGGCCGAACTCGGCGGCGGCGCGGGACATCTCGTACAACCGGTGCGGATCGGCCAGTACGGGCAGGACGTTGCCCTGCACCCACTGCGGGGTCAGCTCCGCGTCGTCGACGAGGAGCCCGCCGCCCGCCTTGACCACCGGCTGGGCGTTGAGCCGCTGTTCGCCGTTGCCGATGGGCAGCGGGACGTACGCGGCGGGCAGCCCGACGGCGGAGAGCTCGGCGACGGTCATGGCGCCCGCGCGGCAGAGCATCATGTCCGCCGCGGCGTACGCGAGATCCATCCGGTCCACGTACGGTACCGGCACGTACGGCGGCATACCGGGCATGTTGTCGACGCGCGGCATTTCGTTCTTCGGGCCGACCGCGTGCAGGATCTGGATGCCGGAGCGCTGGAGCACCGGGGCGATCTGCTGGACGACCTCGTTGAGCCGCCGGGCGCCCTGCGAACCGCCCGAGACGAGCAGCGTCGGCAGGTTCGGGTCGAGCCCGAAGGCGGCGCGCGCCTCGGGGCGCACCCGGGCCCGGTCGAGGGTCGCGATGGTGTGCCGCAGCGGGATGCCGATGTAGCGGGCGTTGCGGAGCTTGCTGTCCGGGGTGGCGACGGCGACCCCGGCCGCGTACCGCGAACCGATCTTGTTGGCCAGTCCGGGCCGGGCGTTGGCCTCGTGGACCACGATCGGCACCCCGAGCCGCTTGGCCGCGAGATAGCCGGGCAGGGCCACGTAGCCGCCGAAGCCGACCACACAGTCGGCCTTCGTGCGCTCCAGGATCTGCTCGGCGGCCTTGATCGTGCCGCGCAGCCGCCCGGGGACGGTGATCAGCTCGGGGGTGGGCTTACGGGGCAGCGGTACGGCGGGGATGAGCGCCAACTCGTAGCCCCGCTCGGGCACGAGCCGGGTCTCCAGACCCTTTTCCGTGCCCAGCGCTGTGATCCCCACGCTGGGGTCCTGCCTGCGCAGGGCGTCCGCGAGGGCCAGCGCGGGCTCGATGTGGCCGGCGGTCCCCCCGCCGGCGAGTACGACATGCACCGAAATTCACCGCTCTCCGGACGGGCGCTTCTTGACGCGCCGTCGCATCGACTTCCATCTCACCCCGGCCTGCTTGCCCCGGCCGGGGCGGCGCAGGGCCAGGGCCGCTTTCGCGGCGGGTTCCTGTCGCGCGAAGGCGATGAGGAGCCCGACGGCGAACATGGTCGGCAGCAGGGCCGACCCCCCGTACGAGAACAGCGGGAGCGGGACACCGGCGATCGGCAGCAGACCGAGCACCGCACCGATGTTGATCACGGCCTGCGCCGTGATCCAGGTGGTCACACCTCCCGCGGCGTACCTCACGAAGGGGTCCTCCGTGCGTCCGGCCACGCGGATACCCGCATAGCCTAGAGCCGCGAACAGGGCGAGTACCGACAGCGTCCCCGCGAGACCCAGTTCCTCACCGGTGACCGCGAAGATGAAGTCGGTGTGCGCTTCGGGGAGTTGGCCCCATTTCTCCACACTGGCACCCAGTCCGGAACCGAACCATCCGCCCGAGGCCAGAGCATAGATTCCGTGCGCGGCCTGCAGACAGGGGGCTCCCTCGCCTCCGGGGTCGGTCGCGCCGATGCAGTCGAAGCGCTTCATCCGGTTGTCACTCGTCTTGATCAGCAGCACGCCGATCGCGCCGGCGACGGAGAGCACCCCGACGAAGAGCCGGGTGGGTGCGCCGGCCGTCCACAGCAGGCCGAAGAGGATCGCGGCGAGGATGATCGAGGTGCCCATGTCGCCGCCGAGCATGATCAGTCCGAGCAGCATGAAGGCCACGGGGACCAGCGGCACCAGCATGTGCTTCCACTGGGACAGCAGCCGCATGTCCTGCTTGCGGGCCAGCAGGTCGGCCCCCCACAGGATCAGCGCCAGCTTGCCGAACTCGCTGGGCTGAAGCTGGAAGGGGCCGCCGAGGGAGATCCAGTTCTGGTTGCCGTTGACCGAGTGCCCTATCCCGGGGATCTGCACGAGGACCATCAGGAAGACCGCGCCGACGAGGATCGGGTAGGCGAGCGCCCGGTGCAGCTTCACCGGCATCCGGGAGGCGGCCAGCAGGAGTCCGGTGCCGAGGAGCGCGGCGAAGAACTGCTTGCGGAAGAAGTAGGACGGCACCAGGTCGTAGCGGAGTGCCGTGATCATCGAGGCGGAGAAGACCATCACCAGGCCGAGCATGGTGATGAGCAGTGCCGCGCCGATGATCACGTAGTACGCGGTGAGCGGCCTGTCCCAGGCCTTCAGCGCCCTCTCGCGCAGTCGACGTACGCCCCCGCCGCGCCCTCGCCGCGGGGTCGCTGGGGCCCGCCCTCCGCCGCGTACGGCGGAAGGCCGGCGTGTCCCGGCGATCTTGCTCGGCATGGTCGCTGCCCCCTCCAGTCGTGCCCGGTCCGGCCGGACCCTCCCACTGGTCAGGTCAGGCGTCCCCGGTGGCGGCGAGGGCGCGGACGGCGTCCGCGAAGGCCTCGCCCCGCTTGTTGTAGTTGGTGAACATGTCCATCGAGGCGCAGGCCGGGGCGAGGAGCACCGTGTCCCCCGGGCGGGCCAGCCGGGCCGCCTCCCGGACCGCCTCGGACATCGCCCCAGTGTCGGTCCGGTCGAGGTCCACCACCGGGACCTCCGGGGCGTGTCGCGCCAGGGCTTCGCGGATCAGCGCGCGGTCGGCGCCGATCAGGACGGCCCCGCGCAAGCGCTTCGCCGACTTCTCCACGAGCTCGTCGAAGGCCGCGCCCTTGGCGAGACCGCCGGCGATCCAGACGATCGGGTCGTAGGCCGCCAACGAGGCTTCCGCGGCGTGCGTGTTGGTGGCCTTGGAGTCGTCGACGTACGTGACGCCCTCGATCTCCTCGACCAGTTCGATGCGGTGCGGGTCGGGGCGGAAGGCCTGCAGTCCGTCCCGTACGGCCTTCGCGTCGACGCCGAAGGCGCGGGCGAGGGCGGCCGCGGCCAGCGCGTTGGCGATGTTGTGCGGGGCCGGCGGCTGGACGTCGGAGACCTCGGCCAGCTCCTGGGCGTTCTTCTGCCGGTTCTCGACGAAGGCCCGGTCGACGAGGATGCCCTCGACGACGCCCAGTTCGGACGGACCGGGGGTGCCGAGGGTGAAGCCGATCGCGCGGCAGCCCTCCTCGACGTCGGCCTCGACGACCAGGTCCTCGGTGGCCTTGTCGGCGACGTTGTAGACGCAGGCGATCTGGTTGCCCTCGTAGATCCGGCCCTTGTCGGCGGCGTACGCCTCCATCGAGCCGTGCCAGTCGAGGTGGTCGGGCGCCAGGTTGAGCACGGCGGCCGAGTGGACGCGGACGGACGGCGCCCAGTGGAGCTGGTAGCTGGACAGCTCGACGACGAGCACGTCGTACTGCTCCTCGCCGAGGACGGCGTCGAGCAGCGAGACCCCGATGTTGCCGACGGCGGCGGTCCGCAGACCGGCCGCCTCCAGGATCGAGGCGAGCATCCGCACGGTCGTGGTCTTGCCGTTGGTGCCGGTGACCGCGAGCCACGGAGCGGCGCCGGGACCCCGGAGCCGCCAGGCCAGTTCGACGTCGCCCCAGACCTCCACGCCCGCCTCGGCGGCGGCCGCGAAGAGGGGCTTGTCGGGCCGCCAGCCGGGGGTGGTGACGATCAGCTCGGTGCCGGTCGGCAGGGTCGCCCCGTCGCCGAGGCGGACGGTCACGCCCTCCGCCTCCAACTCGGCGGCCTGTGCCCGGGAGCGCTCGTCGTCGCCGTCGTTGACGACGGTCACGACCGCACCCAGGCCGTGCAGGACGCGGGCGGCCGGGATGCCGGACACCCCGAGCCCCGCGACGGTGACCTTCTTGCCGTTCCAGTCGAGCTGTTCTGTCACTTCTCTGCTGCCCATCCCGCGTAGAAGAGGCCCAGGCCCACGATCACGCACATGCCCTGGATGATCCAGAACCGGACGACGACCAGGACCTCGGACCACCCCTTGAGTTCGAAGTGGTGCTGGAGGGGGGCCATCCGGAAGACGCGCTTGCCGGTCATCTTGAACGAGCCGACCTGGATGACCACGGACATCGTGATCAGGACGAACAGGCCGCCGAGCAGGGCCAGCAGGAGCTCCGTACGGGAGCAGATGGCGAGACCGGCGAGGGCGCCGCCGAGGGCGAGCGAGCCGGTGTCACCCATGAAGATCTTGGCGGGCGAGGTGTTCCACCAGAGGAAGCCGAAGCAGGAGCCCATCAGGGCGGAGGCGACGACGGCGAGGTCGAGCGGGTCGCGGACCTCGAAGCAGGCGTTGGGGTTGGTCAGGGTCATGGCGTTCGCACAGGACTCCTGGAACTGCCAGAGCCCGATGAAGGTGTACGCGCCGAAGACCATCACCGAGGCGCCGGTGGCCAGGCCGTCCAGCCCGTCCGTCAGGTTCACGCCGTTGGACATGGCGAGAATCATGAAGAGCGCCCAGACCACGAACAGCACGGGTCCGAGGGCCCAGCCGAAGTCCGTGATGAAGGAGAGCTTCGTGGAGGCGGGCGTGAGCCCGCGCAGGTCCGCGAACTGCAGCGACAGCACGGCGAAGGCGATGCCGACGATCAGCTGGCCGGCCATCTTCGCCTTGGCCCGCAGACCCAGCGAACGCTGCTTGACGATCTTGATGTAGTCGTCGAGGAAGCCGACCAGGCCCATGCCGGCCATGAGGAACAGCACCAGGATGCCCGAGTACGTCGGGTCCTCACCGGTGATGACCTTCGCCAGGGCGTACGCGATGAGCGTGGCCAGGATGAAGGAGATGCCGCCCATGGTGGGCGTGCCCTTCTTCCCGGCGTGGCCGCGCGGGCCGTCGTCCCGGATGAACTGCCCGTACCCCTTGCGGGCCAGGAGCTTGATCAGAAGCGGGGTGCCGATCAGGGTCAGGAAGAGCCCGATGGCCCCCGCGAAGAGGATCTGCCTCATCGTCCGGCGACCTCGCCCTCGGTGTCGAGGAGGGCCAGCGCGACCCGTTCGAGACCGACCGACCTGGAAGCCTTCACAAGGACGACGTCCCCCGGGCGCAGCTCACTGCGCAACAGGTCGACAGCCGCCTGCGCGTCGGACACGTGCACCGACTCCTCACCCCACGAACCCTCGTTATATGCGCCCAGTTGCAGCCAGGACGCTTCCCTGTCCCCGACCGCGACGAGCTTGCTGACGTTGAGCCGGACGGCAAGCCGTCCGACCGCGTCGTGCTCGACGAGCGATGCGTCACCGAGCTCGGCCATCTTGCCGAGCACCGCCCACGTACGAGCCCCTCGGGCCTGAGCGGCCCGGCCCATGGACGCGAGCGCGCGCAGGGCGGCTCGCATGGACTCGGGGTTGGCGTTGTAGGCGTCGTTGACGATCGTCACGCCGTCCGGACGCTCGGTGACCTCCATGCGCCAGCGCGACAGGGTGCCGGCCTCGGAGAGCGCGGTGGCGATCTCTTCGACAGGCATGCCCAGCTCGTGCGCGACGGCGGCCGCGGCGAGCGCGTTCGACACGTGGTGCTCACCGTACAGGCGCAAGGTCACGTCACTGCACCCGGTGGGTGTGTGAAGCGTGAAAGCAGGCTGTCCGTTCTCTGTGAGGCGGACGTTCTCGGCCCGTACGGCCGCTTCGTCCGCTTCGCCGAAGAGGATCACGCGGGCCTTGGTGCGGCTCGCCATCGCGCGGACGAGCGGGTCGTCGGCGTTGAGGACCGCGACTCCCCCCTCCTCGGCGGAGGGCAGGGACTCGACGAGCTCGCCCTTGGCCTCGGCGATCTGCTCCCGGCCGCCGAACTCTCCGATGTGGGCGGTGCCCACGTTGAGGACGAGGCCGATACGGGGCGGGGTGAGGCCCGTGAGGTACCGGATGTGGCCGATGCCGCGGGCGCCCATCTCCAGGACCAGGTGCCGGGTCTCGTCGCTCGCGGTGAGTGCGGTGAGCGGCAGGCCGATCTCGTTGTTGAGGGAGCCGGGCGTCCACACCGTGGGTGCGTGCCGGGCGAGGACCTGGGCGATCAGGTCCTTCGTGGAGGTCTTGCCCGCCGAGCCGGTGAGGGCGACGACGTCGGTGCCGAGCCGCTCGACGACCGCGCGGGCGAGGGCCCCCAGCGCGGTCTGGACGTCGTCCACGACGATCGCGGGGACGCCGACGGGGCGGGCGGCGAGCACGGCCGCCGCGCCCTCCGCCACCGCGCGCTCCGCGTAGTCGTGGCCGTCGACGCGCTCGCCCGCGAAGGCGACGAAGAGGCTGCCGGGCCGCACCTCGCGGGAGTCGATGACGACGGGCCCGTCGACCAGGGCGGCCGGATCCGGTATGTCGTGCTTCTGCCCGCCGACGATTTCGGCGATCTCGGCGAGGGAGAGGGCGATCACTGCTTCATCCCTGACTGTTCTGGTGGCTGTCTGCGTCCTTGCCGCCCACCAGGGCGGCCCGGGCGTTCTTCTCGGTGATCGCCGCGCGCAGGACCTGGCGGTCGTCGAAGGGGCGTACGACCCCGGCGATCTCCTGGCCCTGTTCGTGGCCCTTGCCCGCGACCAGGACGGTGTCGCCCGGCTGTGCGCGGGCCACGGCGGCGGCGATGGCGGCGGCGCGGTCGGCGAGGACGAGGACCTCGCCGCGCTCCCCCGCGGGGACCTCCGCGGCGCCCGCGAGCATGGCGGTGAGGATCGTGAGCGGGTCCTCCGAGCGGGGGTTGTCGGAGGTCAGGACGGCGGTGTCGGCGAGCCGGGCCGCCGCGCCGCCCATGGGGCCGCGCTTGGTGGTGTCCCGGTCGCCGCCGCAGCCGATGACCACGTGCAGCTTGCCCTCGGTGACCTCCCGCAGGGAGCGCAGGACCGATTCGACGGCGTCCGTCTTGTGGGCGTAGTCGACGACCGCGAGGTACGGCTGGCCGGCTTCGACCCGCTCCAGGCGGCCGGGTACGCCGGGGACGGCGGCGATGCCGTCGGCGGCGCTCTTCGGTTCGAGGCCCGCGGCGGCGAGGGTCGCGATCGCCGCGAGGGTGTTGGCGACGTTGAACGGGCCGGGCAGCGGGGCGGTGGCGGAGATCCGCTCGCCCTGCGGGCCGACGGCGGTGAACGTCGAGTCGTGGGAGCCCAGGACGAGGTCCTCGGCACGCCAGTCGGCGTCCTCGCGACCCTCCACGGAGAAGCCGACGACCGGCACGGTCGCCTCCTCGGCGAGCCTGCGGCCGTACGCGTCGTCCAGGTTCACCACGCCGAGCCTGCTGCGCTCGGGGGTGAAGAGCGCGGCCTTGGCCCGGAAGTAGTCCTCCATGTCGGAGTGGAACTCCATGTGCTCCGGGCTGAGGTTGTTGAAGACGGCGACGTCGAAGACGCAGCCGTCGACCCGGCCGAGCACGAGGGCGTGGCTGGAGACCTCCATGGCGACCGCCTCGACGCCCCGCTCGCGCATGACGGCGAAGAGGGCCTGGAGGTCGGTGGCCTCGGGCGTCGTACGTTCCGACTTGATGCGCTCGTCGCCGATGCGCATCTCGACGGTGCCGACGAGGCCGGTGCTCCGCCCGGCGCCGCGCAGGCCGCCCTCGACGAGGTAGGCCGTGGTGGTCTTGCCGGAGGTGCCGGTGATGCCGATCTGGAGGAGGGCGGCGCCGGGCCGCCCGTAGATCTCGGCGGCGAGCTCGCCCATCCGGCCGCGCGGGTTCTCCACGACGAGGACCGGCAGGCCGGTCGCGGCGGCGCGCTCGGCGCCCGCCGGGTCGGTCAGGACCGCGGCGGCTCCGAGCCCGGCGGCCTGGGCGACGAAGTCGGCGCCGTGGGCGCGGGCACCGGGCAGGGCCGCGTACACGTCCCCTGGGCGTACGGCCCGGGAGTCGTGGGTGATCCCCGTGATGTCCACGGGGCCGGCGTCGGGGGTCTCGACGCCCAGCTGCGCGGCCAGGTCGCCCAGGGGTGTCGGGCGGGCCTGCTCCGGCCGGGGCGGGGTGGTTCGGTACTGATCAGCGTGTGGCACGGCGGTGAGCGTACCGGGCGCACCCTGTGCGGGGCCAAAAGAGCCCGGGGCGTCGCCGGAGTTCGATTTCCGGTTGCCGGAATGGTTGGTGATCGTTGTCACTGGTGCTCCCGGAGTGTCACGGGGTGTCGTCGGAGAAGACCGGCAGTCGGGCGGGCTCGCTGCCCGAGGGGGCGACGTGCAGGGTCTTGAGGGCGAACTCCATGACCTTCTTGTAGATGGGTCCGCAGATCTGGCCGCCGAAGTAGCTGCCCTTGGTGGGGTTCTGGATGGCGCAGTAGACGGTGACCTGCGGCTTGTCGGCGGGGGCGAAGCCGGCGAAGGAGGCGGTGTACCCCTTGTAGCGGCCGAGTTCGGGGTCGACCCGGTTGGCGGTGCCGGTCTTGCCGGCGACGCGGTAGCCGGGGATGGCGGCCCGGTTGCCGGTGCCTTCCCTGTCGTCGACGACGGACTCCAGCATCTTGGCGAGGGTGTCGGCGGTCTTCTCGCTGACGACCCGGCTCTCCTGGGGGGCGGGGGCCGGGCTGAAGCGGCCGTCGGGGCCCTTGGTGCCGCGCACGAGGGTCGGTTCGATCCGTACGCCTCCGTTGGCGATGGTCGAGTAGACGGAGGCGGCCTGCATGGCGCTGACGGAGAGGCCCTGGCCGAAGGGGATCGTGTACTGCTGCGAGGTCGACCAGTCCTCGGGCTTGGCGAGGATGCCGGGGGTCTCCCCCGGGTAGTCGAGGCCGGTGAGGCTGCCCATGCCGAACTTGCGCAGGTAGGAGTAGAGGACCCGGTTGGACTCGGCCTGGGTGGCGCCGAGCTGGCCGGTGGCGAGGATCGTGCCGATGTTGCTGGACTTGGCGAGGACGCCGTTGAGGGTCAGGTGCCAGGTCTTGTGGTCGATGTCGTCCTTGAAGAGCCGGTCGCCACGGTGGAGCCGGTTGGGGACGGTGACATGGGTGTCGGGGGTCGCCTTGCCCTCCTCCAGGACGGCGGCCATGGACATGACCTTGCTGGTGGAGCCGGGCTCGTAGGCGTCCTGGAGGGCCGCGTTGCCCATGGAGGCCGCGTTGGCGGCGGAGAGGTCGTTGGGGTCGAAGCCGGGGGCGTTGGCCATGGCGAGGACCTCGCCCGTCTTCGTGTTCTGCACGATGACGTACCCGCGGTCGGCCTTGGACTTCTTCACCTGCTCGGTGATGGCCTGCTGGGCGGCCCACTGGATGTCCCGGTCGATGGTGAGCTCGATGTCGGAGCCGGGAACGGCCGGGGTGCCCTGGGAGCCGGCGGTGGGCACCTGCCGGCCACCGGACTCGGTGAAGCGGACCTTGCCGTCCTTGCCGGCGAGCTCCGGGTCGAGCATGGACTCCACGCCGCCGGCACCCCGGCCCTCGGCGTTCACGTACCCCAGTATCCCGGCGGCGAGCTCGCCGTTCGGGTACACGCGCTTGGTGCTGGGCTCGCTGAGGACGCCGCCGAGCAGGTTGACGCCGGTGCCGCCGGCGCTCTGCGCCTTCTGCCCGTAGACCTTCCTGAGGTCCTTGATCTGGTTCCAGACCTGCGGGGTCTGCTTCCGGGCGAGGAGGGTGTAGCGGGACTTGGGGGTACGGAGCTTCTTCGCGAGCTCGGCGGGCTCCTTGCCCAGGATCGGGGCGAGGAGGGCCGCGGCCTGCTCGGGCGCGTCGGGGAGCTTGGACTCCTCGGGCGTGAAGAGCTTCGGGTCGGCGGTGATGTCGTACGCGTCGACGCTGGCGGCGAGCGCGATGCCGTTGCGGTCGGTGATCTCGCCCCGCTCGGCGGAGAGCGTGTGGTCCTGGAAGCGGTACTTGTCGGCCTTGGCGGCGTACGCGCTGGCGTCGACGGCCTGGACCTGGAGCAGCCGGACCACGAAGACCAGCATGACGAGGGTCAGGCCGAAGGAGATCAGCCGGAGCCGGGGCCGGGGGTTGCCGAGCCGGATGGTGCGGGGCCGCCGGGCCGGGGGCCGGGGCGCGGGGCGCTTCGCGGCCGGGCGCGGGGCGGGACGCGAGGCGGGACGGGAGGGGCGGGCTCCGGCGGAGACGGGCCGGGGGCGTGCGGGCCGGGCGGGTCCGGGGACACGGCGGCGCGGGGGCTCCTTGGGGGGCACTGGCACTGCTCGGTCACCTGCCGGAGGTCGGTTGTACGGGGGTGGCTGCGGTTGCCGAGGGCGTGGGTCCGGGCGCTGTCCGTGCCTGGTCGGTGCCGGTGAGGCCCGGACTGGCGGCACCCGCGCCGGTGGGGCTGGTGCCGGTCGAGTTCGTGCTGGTGTTCGCCGGTGGCTTCGGGGAGTCGGCGGAGGCAGGCGGCGGGGTCTTCGCCCGGGCCTTCGGGGTGGGCGTCGGCTTCGGGGAGGCCGCGGCCGAGGGCACGCCGAGCACCTTGCCGTCCGGGCCGAGGAAGGCGGGGCTGCCGCCCGGGACCATGCCGAGCTCGCGGGCCCGCCGCGCCAGGGCGTCGGGGGCCGCGTAGTCGTCCACGTCCCGCTGGAGCGCCTGCTGCTCGTCGGTGAGCTCGGTGGTCCTGTCCTTGAGCTCACGCAGCTTGAAGGAGCCCTGGTTGAGGGCCGAGTTCAGCAGGAGCAGGGCGATGAGCCCGCCGCCGAGGAGGACGAAGACGAGCAGGACGAAGGGGGTGCGGGCGGCCGAGCTGGGCCCCGACGGCATGAGCCGTCCGAGTCGCGCGGCCCGCCCTTTGAGGGGCTCCTTCGCCGTACTCACCGCACGTCCTCCCGGATGCGCTGCGCACCGCGGAGCCGGGCGGGCGCGGCGCGGCGGTTCTCGGCGACCTCTTCCTCGGTGGGGAGCTCGGCTCCCCGGGTGAGGAGCTTCAGGCGCGGCTGGTACTTCTCCGGGACCACCGGGAGCCCGGGCGGGGCGGTGGTCGCGGCGCCGGCCGCGAAGACCTGCTTGACGATGCGGTCCTCGAGCGACTGGTAGGAGAGGACGGCGATCCGGCCGCCGACGGCGAGGGCCTTCACGGCCGCCGGGATCGCCTTCTCGACGCTGTCGAGCTCACGGTTGACCTCGATGCGCAGGGCCTGGAAGGTCCGCTTGGCCGGGTTGCCACCGGTGCGCTTGGCCGCCTGGGGCAGCGAGTCACGGATGAGCTCGACGAGCCGGGCGCTGTTGGTGAAGGGCTCCTTGTCGCGCTCGCGCGCGATCGCGGAGACGATCCGCTTGGCCTGCTTCTCCTCGCCGTACGCGCGCAGGATGCGGACCAGCTCGCCCGGCGGGTAGGTGTTGAGGACCTCGGCCGCGCTGATGCCGGTCGTCTGGTCCATGCGCATGTCGAGCGGGGCGTCCTGCGCGTAGGCGAAGCCGCGGTCGGCCTCGTCCAGCTGCATGGAGGAGACGCCCAGGTCGAAGAGGACGCCGTCCACCGTGGGGATGCCGAGCCGGTCGAGGACCTCGGGCAGCTCGTCGTACACGGCGTGGACGAGCGTGGCGCGCTCCCCGAAGGGGGCCAGACGCTCACCGGAGAGGCGCAGCGCCTCCTTGTCCCGGTCGAGGGCGACGAGCCGCACCTCGGGGAAGCGTTCGAGCAGGGCCTCGCTGTGGCCGCCGAGGCCCAGGGTGCAGTCGACGACGACCGCGCCGGGGCGCTCCAGTGCGGGGGCCAACATGTCCAGGCACCGCTGGAGCATCACCGGGACGTGTCGGTCGTTGCTCAATGCGCCCTCTCAGATCCGGCGCGGTGGCACGTACCGCCGGGCTCCCGCCCCGCACCGGCTACCGCGCGAGCGGGAGGAGGCCGAGCCGTAGGTACCGCCGCACACACGGGGGAGAAACCGCGGAAATCGCTCGATGTCTCCGTGAACTTCGCGTCACTTTAGTCCACGGGACCCGCCGGTCAATCAACCGCCTGGCGCGTCGCACGGAGCCGGCGGACCCGGGGGACATTCCGGACGGCTCACTCGTTCGGGGCCCGGCTTCCCCCACCTGTGGGTTAGCTCACAACAAGCCTCAATGGCGTTCTTTGTCCCCTCTCACAGCAGGCCCGGCGACCTTGTGCCCGTTAACGTCGGACCCATGTCGACATCCGCGCACCCCTCCGCCGACGCCGTACGCACCGCCGACACGGTCACCGACCGCCTCGTCGAGGCGAACGAGCGCTACGCCGCCGACTTCACCGACCCCGGAATGGACGCGCGGCCCGTGCTGCGCGTCGCCGTCGTCGCCTGCATGGACGCCCGTCTCGACCTGCACGCGGCCCTGGGTCTCGAACTCGGCGACTGCCACACCATCCGCAACGCGGGCGGCGTGGTCACCGACGACGTGATCCGGTCCCTCACGATCAGCCAGCGCGCCCTCGGCACGCGCAGCGTGATGCTGGTCCACCACACGGGCTGCGGTCTCGAATCGCTGACCGAGGACTTCCGGCACGAGCTGGAGGACGAGGTCGGTCAGCGGCCGGCCTGGGCGGTCGAGGCGTTCCGCGACGTGGACCAGGACGTCCGCCAGTCGATGCAGCGGGTGCGGACCTCCCCCTTCCTTCTGCACGCCGACGACGTCCGGGGCTTCGTCTTCGACGTGACGACCGGTCTGCTGCGCGAGATCGACCCCTCGTAGCCGACTCCGCACGGGCCCGGTCGAACTGGCATAACGGAGCAAACCCCGGCATTTCCCTCGCACTTGTCCACAGGCGAGTGACACGACCGGCCCCGGCAACAAGAATGCTCGGGTGACACCCCCCGAAAACATTCCACGGGGGCAGGTGTCCCTGTTCCGGAAGGCCGAGGAGGGCCGGGTGACGACCTATGACGATCGAGCGAGCCTCACTGATCTGACCACGACCGCGGAGCGTGTCCGCAGGTCGGTGGAGAGTGTGATCGAGGGCAAGCCCGAGGTCGTACGGCTTTCGCTGACCGTGCTGCTCGCCGAGGGACACCTCCTCATCGAGGATGTCCCCGGCGTCGGCAAGACCATGCTCGCCAAGACGCTGGCGCGGTCCATCGACTGCTCGGTGCGCCGCATCCAGTTCACGCCCGACCTGCTGCCCTCGGACATCACGGGCGTGTCGATCTTCGACCAGCAGCGGCGGGACTTCGAGTTCAAGCCGGGCGCGATCTTCGCGCAGATCGTGATCGGCGACGAGATCAACCGCGCCTCGCCGAAGACCCAGTCCGCGCTCCTGGAGTCCATGGAGGAGCGTCAGGTCACCGTCGACGGCCAGACGTACGAGCTGCCCGACCCGTTCATGGTCGTCGCCACCCAGAACCCGGTGGAGATGGAGGGCACCTACCCGCTGCCCGAGGCCCAGCGCGACCGCTTCATGGCCCGGGTCTCCATCGGCTACCCGAGCGCCGAGGCCGAGCTCCAGATGCTCGACACGCACGGCTCGGTCTCCCCGCTGGACGACCTCCAGCCGGTCGCCCACGCCCACGACATCATGAAGCTGATCGAGGCCGTGCGCGCGGTCCACGTCGCCGACGCCGTCCGCCGGTACGCGGTCGACATCGTCGCCGCCACCCGCACCCACACCGACCTGCGGCTCGGCGCCTCCCCCCGGGCCACGCTGCACCTGCTGCGGGCCGCCAAGGCCTCCGCCGCGCTCAGCGGCCGCGAGTACGTCCTGCCGGACGACCTCCAGGCCCTCGCCGCGCCGGTCCTCGCCCACCGGCTGATGCCGACGGCGCAGGCCCAGCTGAACCGGCGTACCGCCGAGCAGGTCGTCCAGGACATCCTGCAGCGCACCCCCGTCCCGGCCGCGGCCCCGCCCGCCGGACCGCTCTACGGCCAGCAGCAGCAGCCCGGCGCCCGGCGGCTGTGATGACGACCGCTGCCGTGCCTGACGGACAGCGGGGCGACGACGACCGGGGCGGCCTGCGGGCCGCCCTGGGCGGTCTCACCACCCGCGGCCGGTCCTTCCTCGCCGCCGGGGTGGCCGCCGCCGTCTGCGCGTACGTCCTCGGCCAGGCCGACCTGCTGCGCGTCGGGCTGCTCCTCGCCGCCCTGCCGCTGATCTGCGTCCTCGTGCTGCACCGCACCCGCTACCGCGTCGCGGCCTCCCGCCGCCTCACCCCGCAGCGGGTGGAGGCGGGCGCCGAGGCCCGGGTCCAGCTGCGCATGGAGAACGTCTCCAAGCTCCCCACGGGGCTGCTCATGCTCCAGGACCACGTGCCGTACATGCTGGGGCCCCGCCCCCGCTTCGTCCTCGACCGGGTCGAGGCGGGCGGCCGGCGCGAGGTCTCCTACCGGGTCCGCTCCGACCTGCGCGGACGCTTCCCGCTCGGTCCGCTCCAGCTGCGGCTCAACGACCCCTTCGGGATGTGCGAGCTGACCCGCTCGTTCAGCGCGTACGACACCCTCACCGTCGTCCCGCGGACCGAGGCGCTGCCCCCGGTGAAGCTGGCCGGCGAGGCCGCGGGGTACGGCGACGGGCAGCAGCGCTCCCTGGCGCTCGCCGGCGACGACGACGTCATCCCGCGCACCTACCGCCACGGCGACGACCTGCGCCGGGTGCACTGGCGCTCCACCGCCCGCTACGGCGAGCTGATGGTCCGCCGCGAGGAGCAGCCGCAGCGCGCCCGCTGCACCGTGCTCCTCGACACCCGCCGGGTCGCCTACCAGGGCACCGGCCCCGACTCCGCCTTCGAGTGGGCGGTCTCCGGCGCCGCCTCCTCCCTCGTGCACATGCTGGAGCGCGGCTACGCGGTCCGGCTGCTCACCGACACCGGCAGCGCGGTGCCCGGCCAGGGCTCCGACGGCTTCGCCGGCTCGACGCAGGACTCGGCCGACACGGCCGGACTGCTGATGGACACCCTCGCGATCGTCGACCACTCCGAGGGCGCCGGGCTCTCCCGCGCCTCCGACGTGCTGCGCGGCGGCAACGAAGGGCTGCTCATCGCCTTCCTCGGCGACCTCGACGAGGAGCAGGCCGCCCTCACCGCCCGGATGCGCGGACGGACCGGCGCGGCCGTCGCCTTCGTCCTGGACTCGGGCACCTGGCTGACCGGCGGCGCCGTCGCCGGCCGGGTCGAGAACCGCGTACGACAGCTGCGCGAGGCGGGCTGGACGGCGGTGGCCGTACCGCCCGGGGCGCGGATCGCCGACCTGTGGCAGCAGGCCTCCGGAGGCCGTACGCAGTCCGACACCTACGGAGGTTGGTCATGAGCGGCCGCACGCGGCTGACGCTCGCCGCCTGGGGCGCCACCCTGATGGCGGCCGGAGCGCTGCTCCCGCTGGTGAAGCCGGCGACCTGGATCTTCACGGCGGCCTTCGTCCTGGCCCTGGTGAGCGGCGCGGGCACGCTGGCCCGGCGGGTGCCGCTGGCCCGGCCGCTGACCCTGCTCGCGCAGGTGGCCGTCGCGCTGCTCGCGCTGACCGTGATCTTCGCCCGCGACCAGGCGGTCCTCTGGCTGATCCCGGGCCCACAGGCGCTCACGCACGCCGTCGACCTGTTCCAGGCGGGCGCCGAGGACGTCGGCCGGTACGCGGTCCCCGCGCCGGACACCGAGGGCATCCGGCTCATGCTCGTCGGCGGCGTGATCGCGATCGGGCTCCTGGTGGACACCCTCGCGGTCACCTTCCGCAGGGCGGCCCCGGCCGGACTGCCGCTGCTGGCGCTGTACTCGGTCGCCGCCGGGCTCTCCGGCGGTGGCGCGGGCTGGCTCTGGTTCCTCCTCGCGGCCTCCGGCTACCTGCTGCTGCTCCTCGCCGAGGGCCGCGACCGGCTCTCCCAGTGGGGGCGGGTCTTCGGTGGCGCCCAGCGGTCCGCCCGGCCCGGCTCGACGGTCGGGAGCGGCGGCCCCGCCTTCGCCCCGGCCCGCACCGGCCGGCGGATCGGCGCCGTCGCGATGGGCGTCGCCCTCGCGGTGCCGCTCGCGCTGCCGGGCCTCTCCGGCGGGCTGTTCGGAAACGGCAGCGGCGGAGGGAAGGGCGGCACCGGCCCGGGCGGCACCATCTCCGCGGTGAACCCGCTCGTCTCCCTCCAGGAGAACCTGCGCCAGCCGGAGGACCGGGAGGTCCTCCGCTACCGGACCAACGCCAAGGACACCAGCGGCCTGTATCTGCGGCTCGTCGCCCTCGACCAGTTCGACGGCACCTCCTGGAAGTCCTCGGTCCGCCCGATCGAGGACGTGCCGGAACAACTGCCGTGGCCGGAAGGGCTCGCCCAGGACGTCCGGATCACCGAGGTCACCAGCAACTTCGTCGCCTCCGACGCGTACGAGCAGAAGTGGCTGCCCATGCCGTACCCGGCCGGCCGGGTCGACATCGACGGGAAGTGGCGCTTCGAGCCGACCGGCCGGATGCTCGTCGGCGACGGCAAGCAGACCACCCGGGGCGCCCGCTACCAGGTCTCCAGCCTGGACGTGCAACCCACGTCCGGGCAGCTGGCCGCGGCCGGGCCCGCCCCGGAGAAGCTGCGCCGCGAGTACACCAAGGTGCCCGAGTCCCTCCCCGCCGACGTGAAGGCCATGGCCCTCGAGGTCACGAAGGGCGCGCGGAACGACTACGAGCGGGCGGTGAAGCTCCAGGACTGGTTCGCCGACGACGGTGGCTTCCGCTACGACGTCGACGTGGACTCCGGCACCGGGGTGCAGGCGATCTCCCGCTTCCTGAAGGACAAGGAGGGCTTCTGCGTCCACTTCTCCTTCTCCATGGCGGCGATGGCCCGCTCGCTCGGCATCCCCGCACGGGTGGCCGTCGGCTTCATGCCGGGCACCACGCAGACCGACGGCTCCGTGTCGGTGGGCATCCGGGACGCGCACGCCTGGCCCGAGCTGTACTTCGACGGGGCGGGCTGGATGCGGTTCGAGCCCACGCCCTCGCGGGGCTCCACCCCGGCGTACACCCGGGAGAGCACGCCCTCGGGCGCGGCCACCGGTCCCGCGCAGCCCCAGCAGAGCGCCTCGGCGCAGCCGTCCGCCGCGCCGACCGCCTCGGAGAGCTGCACGCCGCAGCAGCGCCGGCTCGGCGACTGCGGCCCGGACGCCGCAGCGGGCGGTGCCACCTCGGACGGTTCGGGGTCGGATCCGCTGAAGGTCGTACTGCTCTCCCTCGGGGCGCTCGTGGTGCTCGCCCTGCCGTTCCTGCCGATGTTCTGGCGGACCCGTGTGCGGGCTCGCCGGCTCGGCCCGGGCGGCGGTCGCGGCCCCGAGGAGCTGGCGGCGCGGACGCTCGCGGTCTGGCGGGAGATCACCGACACGGCCTGGGACTACGGGGTCGAGCCGGACGAGTCGATGACGCCGAGGAAGACGGCGGAGCGCCTGGTCCGACTGGGTGAGCTGCGGGGCGAGCCGGCGGACGCGGTGCACCGCGTGGCCGGTGCCGTGGAAGAGGTGCTCTACGCGCCCCGGCCGGTGCCGGCGGCGGGTCTCGCCGAGGAGGCCGCCCGGATCCGGGCGGGTCTCCACGCGAGCGCCGACGGCCGGGCGCGCCTCCGTGCCCGGCTGGCCCCGCGTTCGGCCGTCCGTCTCCGCTGGGCGGCCTCCGAGCGCTGGTCGTCCGTGACGTCGGTGTGGTCGCTGCGCCGGCACGCCCTGCTCTCCCGTGTGTCGGCCACCTTCCGCCGCACGTCCCGCGAGGCGGGCTGACCGGCCCGGGTGGGGGGCGCACGATCCGGCGCCCCCACCCGGAGTTCGCGCCCCCTGATAGGCCCAACGGGTGAACGGATGCCCTGCGGCGACGACGGATGCCCTGACGGCGGCCTGTGCCCCGGCCCCAGCCCGTGCCTCGGGACCGGCACCGGCACCGGCACCGGCACCGGCACATGACCGACCACATGACCGACCACATGACAGAGCCCCGCAGGGAGTCGCGCCTGAGGCGCGGCCCTGCGGGGCTCTCTCATGTAAGGGTGCGGGGCTACCGCTCAGGGGGCCGTCAGTGGCCGCCGCCCTGCTGTTCGTCGCGGCGGCGCTGCCACCGCTCTTCGATGCGATTCATGGCGGAGCGTCGCTGCCGGGTCTGACGGCCTCCAGCTGCCGTCCCACCACTGGCCTGCTGCTCACCCGGCTTGGGCGCCTTGCGCCATCCAGTGACCGCCAGGAGCGCGCAGCCCAGCATGACGAGGAATCCCACCACGCTGATCCAGATCAGGCCGTCTTCCTGGAAGACCATTCCGGTCATGAGGAGCGCGATACCCACCAGGAAGCCTGCGACTGCCTGGTAAACCCGTCGCCGGGTGTACGTACGCAGCCCGCTTCCCTCGAGCGCTGTCGCGAACTTGGGATCTTCGGCGTACAGCGCTCGCTCCATCTGCTCGAGCATTCGCTGCTCGTGCTCCGAGAGCGGCACGGAGTCCTCCTAGTCGTCGGTCGCGGGGGCGACCGGTTTGCGGCCCTTTCAGGATAGGCAGGGAATCGCCCCCGTGAAACCCGCCCACAATGCCGAATAGCCAATCCGGGCCGCCATGCGGATCGGTTGCTGAGGCGTTGATTCCCCGGCGCCATCTCCGTCATGCCGGATGGTGTCCCCCGATCATACGGGGCGGAACCCCACATCGGGCGGGCTGTGGCGTACTCCATCGACGCCTGCGGCCCGCACCGCCGAACGGGTGCCGGTGGCTGTCAGGCGCGCTTCTCGCCGAGAACGTGCAGCTGGGTGGCGATGGCGTGGAAGGAGGGCAGCTCCGCGGCTGCGGCCTCCAGCTTGAGCAGGGCCTCCGCGGCGCCGGGTTCGGTGTCCACGAGGGCGCCCGGAACCAGGTCGGCGAAGACCCGGACGCCGTGCACGGCGCCGATCTCCAGTCCGGCCTCCGTGGTCAGCTCGGCGAGCTGCTCGGCGGTGAAGCGCCGGGGCACGGGGTCGCCCGCGCCCCAGCGGCCCGCCGGGTCGGTGAGCGCGTGGCGGGCCTCGGTGAAGTGCCCGGCGAGCGCGCGGGCCAGCACGGCGCCGCCGAGGCCGGCGGCGAGCAGGCTGAGGCTGCCGCCGGAGCGGAGCGCGGCGACCGCGTTCCGTACGCCCTCGGCGGGGTCGTCGACGTACTCCAGGACGCCGTGGCAGAGCACGGTGTCGTACCCCTCGCGCTCGACCACGTCGAAGAGCCCGCGGACGTCTCCCTGGACACCGGTGACCCGGTCGGCGACGCCGGCCTCGGCGGCGCGGCGCTCCAGCGCGAAGAGCGCGTTGGGGCTGGGGTCGACGACGGTGACGCGGTGGCCGAGGCGGGCCACCGGCACCGCGAAGTTGCCGGAGCCGCCGCCCGTGTCGAGGACGTCGAGGCTGTCTTTCCCGGTGGCCTTGACCCGTCGGTCGAGGGCGTCCTGGAGAACGTCCCAGACGACGGCGGTACGCAGGGAGGCGCGCGACGGGCGCGACGACGCCTCTCGACCGAAGACAGGGGAAGGGTCCGGCACGGCTGTTGACTCCTCGGTGACGGGTACGGACGCTCCCCACCCTATGGCCTCGGGCCTGCGATCCGGATCATCCCTCCGCCTCTCCCGCCGCCGGCTGGGGTGGCACCACCGGCTGGAGGACGAGCAGCCGCTCGACCAGGTGGAGGAAGAGCGCTGCGTCCCTGAGCAGGTCGTCCGCCTCGCGCCGGCTCGCCGCGCTCGTGATCCCGGCCTCGGCGCGGGCCCTGCGCTGGGCTCCGGAGGCGAAGAGCGCACTCCACTCGGTCAGCTCGGGCGCGAGCCGGGGAAGCAGCTCCCAGGCGCTCCTTATCCGCTGCCGGTGGCGAGGGGCGGTCTCGGGCCGGGCCCGGGCGGCGAGCACGGCGGCCGCCGCACGCAGGGCGGCGAGATGGGCCGTGGCGTACCGCTCGTGGGGCCGGTCGAGGGCGGCGGCCTCGACGAGTCCGGTGCGGGCCTTGGCGAGCAGGTCGAGGGCGGCGGGCGGGGCGGTGGCGCGACGCGGGACGGGGTGGACGTCGGACGCGGGCCCGGACCGCTCCGGGGCCGCGCGGCCTCCGGCGGACGGGGCGCCCTCAGGGCGGCGGCGGGGCGCGGCTGCTGCGGATGGGCTGGCCATGACGAGCCTCCTGTCGTCGCGTGACGGCTCCATGGCCGTATGTGTCCATCGTGCCGGGCCCCACTGACAACGCCCCTGACCTGGACTTTTGCCTGATCATCCGCTCCGGGGTAACTTTTGGACTGACCAGTCAGTTCAAAAACGGGGAAATGGGGGTGGGCCCGTGGGAGCGGAGGCCGAGGAGCAGCCGCACGGCGCCGCCGTCGTCGCGGACGGCTTCGGACTGAAGGGGCCGCGCGGCTGGGCCTTCCGGGAGGTCTCGTTCCGGGCCGAGCCCGGCGCGCTGGTGGCGATCGAGGGCCTGTCCGGCTCGGGCCGCACCTGTCTGCTGCTCGCCCTCACCGGCCGGATGAAGGCCACGGAGGGACATGCCGAGGTCGGCGGGGTACGACTGCCCCGCAAGCCGGGCGCGGTGCGCCGGATCAGCGCGCTCGGCCAGGTGCCGGGCGTCAGCGAGCTGGACCCCGCCTTCACGGTCGCCGAGCACCTGCGCGAGCGGGCCCTGCTCCAGCGCCGCTTCGACGGTTCCGTACGGGCACTCCTGCGGCGCCCGGCCGAGCGGGCCGCGGCGACCCGGGCCCGGATCGACGAGGCCGTGGCGGCCGCCGGCCTGGACCTCGACGCCCTGCCGAAGGGCGAGCGGACCTCCGTACGGGATCTGGAGCGGCTCGAAGCGCTGCGGCTCTCGATCGCCCTGGCCCTGATCGGGCGGCCCCGGCTGCTCGCCGTGGACGACACGGACCTGAAGCTCTCGGACGCCGACCGGGCCGAGGCCTGGGCGCTGCTGCGCGCGGTGGCCGCGTCCGGGACGACCGTCCTCGCCGTCTGCTCCGAGGCCCCGGCGGACGCCCTGCGGATCACGACGGCCACCGGCGCCACGGAACCGGAATCGGACCCGGACCCGGACACGGAGCCGGACCCGGACCCGGAGCCGGACCCGGACCCGGAGCCGGACCCGGACCCGGAGCCGGAGCCGGAGCCGGAGCCGGAGCCGGAGCCGGAGCCGGAGCCGGACATCGAGCCCGACACCGAGGACGGCGAGGACGCCGAAGGCGCCCAAGGCGCCGAGTCCGACGCGGGGCCCGACGTCGAAGACGACACCGAAGACCACACCGAGGAGGGGGCGGCCGATGCGCTCGCCGAAACTGGCCGCGCTTGAGCTGAAGCGCTTCGGCAGGGGGAAGCTGCCGCGCGCCGCGCTCGTCGCGATCCTGCTGCTGCCGCTGCTCTACGGCGCCCTGTACCTGTACTCGTTCTGGGACCCGTACAGCAGGCTCGACAAGCTCCCCGTCGCCCTCGTCAACGAGGACCGGGGCGCCACCTCCGACGGCAAGAAGATCAACGCCGGCGACGACATCACCAAGGGGCTCCTGGAGAGCAACACCTTCGCGTGGCACCAGGTGAGCGACGCCGAGGCACGCAAGGGCGTCGAGGACGGGACGTACTACCTGTCCCTGACCATGCCCGCCGACTTCAGCTCGCGGATCGCCTCCAGCTCCGGCGACTCCCCCGAGACCGGCGCCCTCCGGGTCCGGACGAACGACGCCAACAACTACATCGTCGGCCAGATCTCCCGGACGGTCTTCTCCGAGGTGCGCACCGCCGCCTCCACCAAGTCCTCCCGCACCTTCCTCGACAAGATCTTCATCTCCTTCTCCGACATCCACGACGCCACCGCGAAGGCCGCCAAGGGCGCGGACGACCTCAAGGACGGCGTGGACAAGGCGAAGAAGGGCTCCAAGAACCTGGCCGACGGCCTCAAGGACGCCAAGGCCGGCAGCGGCGACCTGGCCGCGGGCCTGAAGAAGCTCGACAAGGGCGCCAAGGACCTGGAGAGCGGCTCCCTCAAGGTCGCGAAGGGCACGCAGTCGCTCGCCGACAAGGTGAACGGCACCGCCGACAAGGTCCGCCCGTACCTGGCGAACAACGGCACCTCGATCCGCGACACCGCCCGCCTCGTCTCGGACTCCGTCGTGGCGGTCCGCCACGACCTCGACGACCTGACCAAGCGCGCCCCGGTGATCCGTACGGCCGCGCACAAGGCCGACGACGGCCTGGCCGCCCTCCACCGCGAGGAGTGCGAGACGAAGCCGGAGCCCGACGCCAAGGTGTGCGGGGTGCTCAAGGAGGCCTCGGTCACCGCCGACGACGTCGCCACCATCGCGGACGACGTGCACGAGCTGACCAAGGACAGCACCGGCGACCTGAAGGTCCTGGACGCCCGGCTCGTCAAGATCAAGAAGCAGGCCGACGAGCTGGCCGTCCGCGCCCCGCACCTCGACGAGGACGTCGAGGACGCCATCAAGAAGATCAACGACCTCAACGCGGGCGCCAAGAAGGTCGCCGAGGGCGCGGACCGGCTGCACACCGGAATCACCGGGGCCAAGACCGGCTCCGCCAACCTCGACACCGGCGTCGGCAAGCTGAAGAAGGGCGCGGGCGAGCTCGACGGGGGCCTGTTCAAGCTGGCCGACGGTTCCGGCGAGCTGGCCGTCGGTCTGCACGACGGGGTCAAGCAGATCCCCGACTACGACGCGCAGGACCGCGACCGGCGGACGCAGGTCATGGCCGACCCGGTGCAGCTGGCCTCCCAGTCCCTGCACAAGGCACCCAACTACGGCACCGGCTTCGCCCCGTACTTCATCCCGCTCTCCCTCTGGGTCGGCGCGATGGTCGCGTACATGATCATCCAGCCGCTGAACCGGCGGGCCCTCGCCGCCGGCGGCTCCGCCTGGCGGATCGCGCTGGCCGGCTGGCTCCCGGTGGCCGCGCTCGGCGTCCTCCAGGTCGCGGCCCTCATGTCGGTCCTGCACTGGGGCCTCGGCCTCCAGATGGCGAGGGCGGCCGGCACGGTCGGCTTCCTGGCCCTGGTCACCTGCTGCTTCGCCGCGATCATCCAGTGGCTCAACGCCCGCTTCGGCGCGGCGGGCCGGATCCTCGTCCTCGCGGTGCTGATGCTCCAGCTGACCTCGGCGGGCGGCACCTATCCCGTCCAGACCAGCCCGGGCTTCTTCAACGCGATCCACCCCTTCCTGCCCATGACGTACGTGGTCGAGGCGCTGCGCCGGCTGATCACGGGCGGCGGCATCGAGCCCGTCTGGCAGGCCTGCGCGGTGCTGATCGCGTTCACCCTGGGCGCCCTGGCCCTGACCGCCGTCTCCGCCCGCAAGCGGCAGGTCTGGACCCTGGACCGGCTCCACCCCGAACTGACCCTGTGAGAGAGGGCCGGTGACACCCGCGACACCTGTGAGAATCGACCCCATGGACAGCAGCAGCACCCGACGCCAGGCCACCCGCGCGAAGCTCTACGAGGCGGCCGTCACCCTCATCGCGGAGCAGGGCTTCTCCGCGACGACGGTGGACGAGATCGCCGAGCGGGCCGGGGTGGCCAAGGGCACGGTCTACTACAACTTCAAGAGCAAGACCGAGCTCTTCGAGGAGCTGCTGCGGCACGGGGTCTCGCTGCTCACCGCCTCGCTGCGGGCGGCGGCCGAGGAGACCGACGAGCGCGGCGGGAGCAGGGTCGACGCGCTGGACGCGATGATCCGGGCGGGGCTCGTCTTCATCGACCGCTACCCGGCCTTCACCCAGCTGTACGTGGCCGAGCTCTGGCGCACCAACCGGGCCTGGAACTCGACGCTCCTGGTGGTCCGCCAGGAGGCCGTCGCGGTGGTCGAGGGGGTCCTGCGGGACGGCGTCGTGGCCGGCGAGCTGAGCGAGGACATCGACGTCCAGCTGACGGCGGCGGCGCTGGTCGGGATGGTGCTCGTGGCGGCGCTCGACTGGCAGGCGTTCCAGAGCGAGCGTTCGCTCGACGACGTGCACGCCGCGCTCTCGCGCCTGCTGCACGGCCGGGTCGGCGGCCGGTAGCCGGTAGCCGGTAGCCGGTCGGACCCCTCGCACGCGAAACAGCCGGTGCG
Organism: Streptomyces sp. NBC_00094; assembly: GCF_026343125.1. NCBI lineage: Bacteria > Bacillati > Actinomycetota > Actinomycetes > Kitasatosporales > Streptomycetaceae > Streptomyces > Streptomyces sp. NBC_00094. The sequence continues at coordinate 2,115,856 of NZ_JAPEMB010000001.1, forward strand.
GTGAAGCTCGATCCCCCCGAGCCTCACCGCACCGGCTTCTTTTCTGCGTGCACCCCCGTGCACCCCCGTGGCACATCCCCCGTGCCCCGTGTCGGCAGGTGCGCGGCCCCGTTCCGCAGCCCCGTGCCGGCGGTACCGGAGCCGCGCCCCTTCCGTGATCACCACTCTCCCTTCCGGACCGGCCCGCGCCCATCCGCGCTCCTACTCATCTCGGCCTCTAGGTACGGATACTCAGTCCTGGTTACGATCGCGGTCGTGTCGGTACTCCCCCTGGTGTTCACCAGCGGCTGGGCGAGCGGGATCAACGCGTACGCGGTGGTCCTGCTGTTCGGCGTCTTCGGCGCGACCGGGCTCACCGACGAGGTGCCCGAGTCCTTGCAGCGCACGGATGTCCTCGTCGTCGCGGGCGTGCTGTTCCTGTGCGAGGCGGTGGCGGACAAGATCCCGTACGTCGACTCGGCCTGGGACGCGGTCCACACCGTGATCAGACCGATCTCGGGGGCCGTGGTCGGCGCCCTGCTGGCCGGCCAGAACGGTTCGCTGCCGGAGCTCGCGGCGGGCGCGGTCGGCGGCTCCACCGCCCTGCTGAGCCACTTCGTGAAGGCCGGGACGAGGATGGCGGTCAACACGTCCCCGGAACCGTTCTCCAACGTCGCGCTGAGCCTCGCGGAGGACCTCGGGGTGGCCGCGATCGTCACCTTCGCGATCTTCCATCCGGTGGCGGCGGCGGCCGTCGCGGCCGTCCTGCTCGTCCTCGGCCTGGTGATACTGGCCTTCCTCGCCCAGCGGATCCGCCGTTTCCTGCGCCGCAGGGCCCAGCGCCACGAGGAGAAGAGGCTCGTGGCCGTGGAGGCGCACCAGCGGGCGCACCCGCCACCGGACGGGTCCGACCGCCTCTGATCCGGCCCCTTCGAACGGCCCGATAGGGTCGCTCGCATGGCACGGATTGTGGTGATCGGCGCGGGACTAGGCGCCATGTCGACGGCGGCCCGACTGGCCGTGGCGGGCCACCGGGTGACGGTGTACGAGCGGACGGCGACGTACGGCGGGGCGGTCGGCCGCTTCGCGCGCGAGGGCTTCGCCTTCGACACGGGACCGGGGCTGCTGCACCTGCCCGCCGTCTACCGGGACCTGTTCGTGAAGACCGGCAAGGAGCCCTTGGAGGAGTGCGTCGCACTCACCCAGGTCGACCCGGCGAGCCGGCACGTCTTCGCCGACGGCACCCGCGTCGACCTGCCGAACGCCTCCCGGGCCGGCACGGCCGCCGCCCTGGACGCGGCGCTCGGCGCGGGCGCGGGCGAGCGGTGGGGCGACTTCCTGGTGCGGGCCCGCGAGGCCTGGGACCGGACCCGGCGCCCGCTCCTCGAGGAACCGCAGCCCGCCGACCCCGCGCCGCTCGCCCGGGAGCCCTACCCGGCGCTCAAGGCGGGCCTGCTGCGCCGCCCGACGACGACGCTCGCCCAGGTCGGGGCGCGGGAGCTGCGCGATCCCCGGCTCGTCGCGCTGCTGGACGCGTACGCGTGGTCGTACGGCTTCGATCCGGCGACCGCCCCGGCGGCCGCCGTCGTGCTGCCGTACATGGAGCAGACCTTCGGCAGCTGGTACGTGGGCGGGGGCCTGCGGGCGCTCGCGGACGCGGTGTACGAGCGGTGCCGGAAGCGGCGGGTGGAGTTCGTCTTCGACGCGGCGGTCGACGAGGTCCTGGAGAAGGACGGCAGGGCGGTGGGCGTCCGGCTCGCGACGGGCGAGACGGTGGAGGCGGACCACGTCGTCTCGGGCGCCCCGGTGCCCGCCGTCCACCGCGACCGGCTCGTCGGCCGGGAGGGCGGCGAGGACCGGCCGCGCCACCAGGTGCTCGGCACCGGCCGGGTGACGGTCTGTCTCGCCCTGCGCGGGGCCCGGGAGCCGGACGCCGTCCACCGTACGGTCGTCCACGCCTCGGGCGAGCGGCCGACGGTGACGGTGCTTCGGCCGGACGACCCGGCGCTGCGGCCCGACGCGGACCACGAGTCGGTGACGGTCACGGCGACCGTCCCCACGCTCCCGGAGCGGGACGGGCAGGCCTGGGAGGCCTTCGCCGACCTGATGGTCGAGGCGGCCGCGCAGGCGGTTCCGGGGCTGCGCGAGCGGCTGCTGTGGCGGCACGTCCGCACCCCGGAGGACGTACGGCGGGACACCGGGGTCGCCGAGGTCCCGGGCCCCGCGCTCGGCGGGGCCGGCGGGCGGCTGCTCCCGGCCGCCAACCGGTCACCGCTGCAGGGGCTCTGGTTCGCGGGCGGCTGGTCCCACCCCGGCGGCGGGCTCGCCCATGCGGGCATGTCGGGCGCGCTGGTGGCGGGCCTGATCGTGGAGGGCGCGGACTTCCGCGGCTCTCAGTAGGCCCGCCGGGCCGTCCGGGCGCCCCGCCGGCTCAGTAGCGGTACTGCTGCTGCTCGTCCGGGTGCTGCTCGTAGCCGTACGGGCTCTGCGCCTGCGGCACCTGCTGCGGGGGCTGCTCGGTGTCGCGCTGCTGCGGGACCCAGACGCCGCCGGGCGGGGTGTCATAGGTGTACGAGGGGGCGTAGGGGTCGCCGTAGTACGAGGTGTACTGCTGGCCGTCGGTGCCCGGGCCGATGTACGGGTCGGAGTAGGCGGCGTACTGCTGCTGCCCGCCGGCGGTGCCGTAGTCGTAGGCCGGCTGCTGCTGCTCGTAGGCCGGGGCGTACGGGTCGTAGGCGGGCTGCTCGTACCCGGTGCCGTACCCCGCGCCCTGACCGCCGTCGTGGTGGCCGGTGCCGTGGTGGCCGGCGTCGTAGACCCCGTACTGGCCCGTGTCGTCGGGCATCGGCTGGGGCTCGTAGACCGCGGTGGTCTCGGCGCCCGCGCCCGTGGCGGAGTCGTCGTGACCGTGCCCGTGTCCGTCCGCCCCGGCGTACGCGTCCGCCCCGTCGTACCCGTCCGCGGCGTCGTACGAGACCTCGGTGACCTCCAGGGTGGGCCCCGCCTGACCCGGACGGCCCGCCTTGCGGCGGCGGCTCGCGCCCGGGTTCCCGCCGATCGCCCAGCCGGTGGAGAAGCCGCGGCGGAAGGAGAGCGTCACATAGGTCTGGCCGACGGCGAAGGCGACCGCGCCGGCGATGATGACCGCCACCGAGGGCAGCAGTACGCCCAGGACCACGCCGAGGAAGCCGGTGAAGGCGAGCAGCCGCCAGCGCAGCCGTGCCTTGTACTGGAGGAGCACCTCCCCCAGCAGCCACAACGCGACCACGCCGAATGCGATGTAGAGGACCGTCCACCCCATGCCCCGCCGCCCCTCTCCACGGTCACCGCCGCGGGTCGGGGCGGGTACGACCGGTCACGACTGCTGGTGCAGTCCGAGATTCTCGTAGATCTCGAGCGTCGCGGTGGAGCTGTTCAGCGTGATGAAGTGCAGTCCGGGGACGCCCTCGGAGAGCAGACGCGCGCAGAACTCCGTCGCGAACTCGATACCGATGGAGCGTACAGCGGCCGGATCGTCCTTGACCGCGAGGATGCGGTCTTTCACATCCGCGGGGAAGGCGGCGTTGCTCAGCTGGGGCAGCCGGTCGAGCGTCTTCACGTTCACCACGGGCATGACCTCGGGGATGATCGGGGTCTCGCAGCCGGCCTTCGCGACGCTGTCGCGCAGCCGCAGGTAGTTCTCCGGGTCGAAGAACATCTGGGTGATCGCGTAGTCGGCGCCCGCGCGGCACTTGTCCACGAAGTGCCGGATGTCGCTGTCCCAGTCGGTGGAGCGGGGGTGCATCTCGGGGAAGGCCGCGACGCCGACGCAGAAGTCGCCCGACTCCTTGATCAGCCGGACCAGGTCGGCGGCGTACCGCACGCCCTCCGGGTGCTCGACCCACTCCCCCAGCGGGTCGCCGGCCGGGTCGCCGCGCAGCGCGAGCATGTTGCGGATGCCGGCGTCGGCGTACTGGCCGAGGACGTTGCGCAGTTCGGCGACGGAGTGGTCGACCGCCGTGAGGTGGGCGACGGGGGTGAGCGTGGTGTCGGAGGCGATCTTCTGGGTGGCCTTGACCGTGCCGCCCCTGGTGGTGCCGCCGGCACCGTAGGTCACGGAGACGAAGCTGGGGCCGACCGCCTCGACGCGGCGCATGGCGTTCCAGAGGCCCTGCTCGCCCTTCTCGGTCCGGGGCGCGTAGAACTCGAAGGAGTACGACGTGCCGCCGGAGGCGAGGATCTCGCGCACCGTGCGTGCGCGGTCCGATCGGACGGAAGCGGTACCTAGGGCCATACCGGCAGGTTAGACGGGGCGCGGGGAGCCGCGTAGACGGCGTCCGAGTCGTGGACACTTTTTCGGACATTCTTCGGGCACCCGCTCACGCCACCGAGCACTCCTTGAGAGCCCCCGGAGCGCTCCCGGTCAGGCCCCCGGCGCACTCCCGGCCGGGCCCCGGCGCACTCCTGGTCAGCCCCCCGGAGCGCTCCCGGTCAGGCCCCCGCGCGCTCCCGGACCCGCTTGGCGAGGGAGGCGGTCGCGGCGGCCGGGTCCTCGGCCTCGGTGATCGCGCGGACGACGACGATCCGGCGGGCGCCCGCGTCCAGGACCTCGTCGAGGTTGGTCTCGTCGATGCCGCCGATGGCGAACCAGGGACGGTCCTGGGCCAGGCCGGCCGTGTACCGCACGAGGTCGAGCCCCGGTGCGTACCGCCCGGGCTTGGTGGGGGTGGGCCAGCAGGGCCCGGTGCAGAAGTAGTCCACGCCCGGTTCGACGGCCGCCGCGGCCGCCTCGCTCTCGGCGTGGCAGGAACGGCCGATCAGGACCTCGTCGCCGAGGATCGCGCGGGCGGCGGGCACGGGCAGGTCGCCCTGGCCGAGATGCAGCACGTCGGAGCCGATGGCGTGGGCCACGTCCGCCCGGTCGTTCACCGCGAGGAGCTTGCCGTGCCGACGGGCGGCGTCGGCGAAGACGGCGAGGTGCTCCAGCTCCTCACCGGCCTCCATGCCCTTGTCGCGGAGCTGCACGATGTCCACGCCGGAGGAGAGCACGGCGTCGAGGAAGGCGGGCAGGTCGCCCTGGCGCTTCCGGGCGTCGGTGCACAGGTAGAGCCGGGCGTCGGCGAGCTGCTCACGAGGCGTGGGCATGGGTGGGTTCCCCCCGTCGGTGGCGCCGGTGTCGCGGCGGCCGGCCCGTGAGGGGCCGGTCGCCGCGACACCCGCTGATGGTGTCTTCGGTACGTGCGGGCGTCAGAGGGCGAGCGCCTGGGCGCGGCGCTTCACCTCCGTGCCGCGATTCTCGTTGAGCGCCTGCGCGGGCGTGCCCGGCAGGCTCTCGTCCGGAGTGAAGAGCCACTCCAGCATCTCCTCGTCGGTGAAGCCGTCGTCCCGCAGCACGGTCAGGAGCCCGACGAGGCCCTTGACGATCGCGTCGCCCTGGATGAAGGCGGCGGGAATCTGCAGGGCGTTGTTCTCTCCACGGCGCACGGCGATGAGCTGACCTTCCTTGATCAGCTGCCGCACGCGCGTCACCTCGACATCGAGCATCTCCGCGATGTCGGGCACGTAGAGCCAGGCGGGGACGAGCGCATCGATCTTTACGTCAATCTCGGTCACGGGACAAGCCTGCCATCCCGGACCGCCAGTCGGCACCCGGGCCCCAGGGAGTGTCCTGTGGGTCGGGCCGGGCTCGACCCACAGGACACCCCTACCGGACGGCCGCCTTCAGGGGTACGGACGGGTCCGCGGCCCGCTCCGGATCGACCGGGGTGGCGGTCTCGATGAGCTTGCGGCCCTGGGCCAGGTCGCGGGGGCGGCCGACGGCGAGCAGGGCCACCGGGACCCCGTCGCGCAGCCAGAGCACGGACCAGGCCGCGTCGGCGGGGTCGCCGCGCCACAGGAGCTCGTCGGCGTCCGCGTGGTGTCCCGCGTACTGGACGAACCGGCCGAACTGCTCGGACCAGAAGTACGGGACCGGGTCGTACGGGCCGGAGTCGGCGCCGGTGATCGTGGCGGCGACGGTCCGCGGGCCCTGGAGGGCGTTGTCCCAGTGGTGGACGAGAAGGCGCTCGCCGTAGCGGGCCGAGGGGTAGGAGGCGCAGTCGCCGACCGCGTACACGTCGGGCAGGGAGGTGCGCAGCCGTTCGTCGGCGGTGACGGCGCCGTTCGGGTCGAGGACGATGCCGGAGCCGGTGAGCCAGCCGGTGGCGGGGCGGGCGCCGATGCCGACGACGACGGCGTCCGCGGGCAGCTCGCGGCCGTCGTCGAGGACGACCCGGCCGGGCTCGACGGTGTGCACGCGCGCGTGGGTGAGGAGTTCGGCGCCGTTCGCCGCGTACCAGCCGGCCATGGGGGCGGTGACCTCGGCGGGCAGGGCGCCGGCGAGGGGGCGGTCGGCCGCCTCGACGACGGTGACGGCGCAGCCCGCCTCGCGCGCGGCGGTGGCGAACTCGGCGCCGATCCAGCCGGCGCCGACGACCACGACGGCGTGGCGGCGCTCCAGGACGGGGCCGAGGCGCACGGCGTCGTCGAGGGTGCGCAGGAGGTGGACGCCGGGTACGCCCTCGGCGCCGGGGAGGGTGACCGGGTGGGCCCCGGTGGCGACGACCAGGACGTCGTACGGGACGGGCCCGGCCTCGGTGTCGACCTCGTGGTCGGCGGCGCGGAGCCCGGTGACGTCGAGGCCGAGGCGGAGGTCGATGTCCAGGGCCTCGAAGTCGACGTCGAAGGCGGAGTCCTCGGCCTTGCCGAGCAGGATCGCCTTGGAGAGCGGTGGCCGGTCGTAGGGCTGGTGGGGTTCGGCCCCGATGAGGGTGACGGTGCCGGTGAAGCCCTGTTCGCGCAGGGCGACGGCGGTCTGCACTCCCGCCATCCCGGCACCGACGATCACGACCTGCTGCTGGGCCTGCTTCTGCTCGCTCACCCGACCACCTTACGCATCTGACGATCCGTCAGGAAGGGAGGGGCCTGGGACCGCATCGGGGCTGCGGCTAGTCTGGCGGGCGTAAAGCACTCGCGGGAGCCCGGACGCACCGGGCTGAGAGGGAGGCTGGGCGGCCTCCGACCGTACGAACCTGATCCGGGTCATGCCGGCGAAGGGAGGGGCTGGACGCCCATGCGTTCTTCCGATGTCCTCGTGGTCGGGGGCGGCATCATCGGCCTGGTCACGGCCTGGCGGGCCGCGCAGCGCGGGCTGCGCACCGCCGTGGTCGACCCGGACCCGGGCGGCGGCGCCGCGCGGGTCGCGGCCGGGATGCTCGCCGCCGTCACCGAACTCCACTACGGCGAGGAGACCCTGCTCGGTCTCAACCTCGCCTCCTCCGCACGCTATCCCGCCTTCGTCGCCGAGCTGGAGGAGTCCACCGGTCACGACGTCGGCTACCGCGCCTGCGGCACCCTCGCCGTCGCCCTCGACGCCGACGACCGGGCCCACCTGCGCGAACTGCACGCCCTCCAGACCCGCTGCGGCCTCACCTCGGAGTGGCTGAGCGGGCGCGAGTGCCGCCGTCTCGAGCCGATGCTCGCTCCCGGGGTGCGCGGCGGGCTGCGCGTGGACGGCGACCACCAGGTCGACCCGCGCCGGCTGGCCGCCGCGCTCCTCACCGCCTGCGAGCGGGCCGGGGTCGTCTTCCACCGGGCCCTCGCCGAGCGCCTGACGGTGGTACGGGACCGGGCCCACGGAGTCGTCCTCACGGGCGGCGACGAGGTGACGGCGGACCAGGTCGTGCTGGCCGCGGGCAGCCTGAGCGGGCGGCTCGCGGGCGTGCCCGCCGAGGTCCTGCCGCCGGTCCGCCCCGTGAAGGGCCAGGTCCTGCGGCTGCGGGTGCCCGCCCCGTACGCCCCCTTCCTCTCCCGTACCGTCCGGGCCGTCGTCCGCGGCAGCCACGTCTACCTGGTGCCCCGCGAGAACGGCGAGCTCGTCGTCGGCGCCACCAGCGAGGAGCTGGGCTGGGACACGACGGTGACGGCGGGCGGGGTGTACGAGCTGCTGCGCGACGCCCACGAGCTCGTCCCCGGGATCACCGAGCTGCCGCTCACCGAGACCCGGGCCGGACTGCGCCCCGCGTCCCCGGACAACGCGCCGCTGCTCGGCCCCAGCGCCCTGCCCGGCCTGCACCTGGCCACCGGCCACTACCGCAACGGGGTGCTGCTCACCCCCGTCACCGGCGACGTCATGGCGGAGGTGCTCACCACGGGCGCCCTTCCCGACGAGGCGCGCCCCTTCACCCCCCGGCGCTTTTCCCCTACTCCTCCCGTACGACAGGAGCAGCCCGCATGAACGTGTCCGTGAACGGAGAACCCCGCGAGCTCGCCGGTCCCGTCTCCCTCGACGCCCTCGTCGCGACCCTGAGCACGGCCCCGACCGGGGTGGCCGCGGCCGTCAACGAGGCGGTCGTCCCGCGCAGCGAGTGGGCGGCGACGCTGCTCGGCGAGGGCGACCGGGTCGAGGTCCTGACCGCGGTGCAGGGGGGCTGAGCGCGATGTCCGACGACCTGTTCACCCTCGGGGGTACGGAGTTCTCCTCGCGTCTCATCATGGGCACCGGCGGCGCGCCGAGCCTCGACGTCCTGGAGCGCTCGCTGATCGCCAGCGGCACCGAGCTGACCACCGTCGCGATGCGGCGACTCGACCCCACGGTCCAGGGCTCGGTGCTCTCCGTCCTGGAGCGGCTCGGCATCCGGGTCCTGCCCAACACGGCGGGCTGCTTCACGGCGGGCGAGGCGGTCCTGACCGCCCGGCTCGCCCGGGAGGCGCTCGGAACCGACTGGATCAAGCTGGAGGTCGTCGCCGACGAGCGGACCCTCCTTCCCGACGGGGTGGAGCTCCTCGACGCGGCGGAGACCCTGGTCGACGAGGGCTTCACCGTCCTGCCGTACACCAACGACGACCCGGTCCTCGCGCGGAAGCTGGAGGACGTGGGGTGCGCGGCGATCATGCCGCTCGGCTCCCCGATCGGCTCGGGGCTCGGCATCCGCAACCCGCACAACTTCCAGCTGATCGTGGAGCGGGCGGAGGTCCCGGTGATCCTGGACGCCGGGGCGGGTACGGCCTCGGACGCGGCGCTCGCGATGGAGCTGGGGTGTGCCGCGGTGATGCTGGCCTCGGCGGTGACGCGGGCCCAGGAGCCGGCGCTCATGGCCTCGGCGATGCGGCACGCGGTGGAGGCGGGCCGGCTCGCGCACCGGGCGGGCCGCATCCCCCGCCGCCACTTCGCGGAGGCCTCCTCCCCGGTGGAGGGCCGTCCGCACCTGGACCCGGAGCGCCCGGCGTTCTGACGCGAGCCCGGCCTGATCGACAAGACACCCCCTGGGGCACTCGTCACAGCTGCGCTGCAGACCGGGGCATCCGCACGGGGGCCGTGTCCACGGCTCGTAGACTCGACGCCGTGGACACGACCCTTCAGGACCCCCTCGTCGGGAGGCTGCTCGACGGCCGCTACCGCGTCGACGCGCGCATCGCCGTCGGCGGGATGGCCACGGTCTACCGGGCCGTCGACACCCGCCTCGACCGCGTCCTCGCGCTCAAGGTGATGCACCCCGCCCTCGCGACGGACGCCGCCTTCGTCGAGCGGTTCATCCGCGAGGCCAAGTCCGTCGCCCGGCTCGCGCACCCGAACGTCGTGGGCGTCTTCGACCAGGGCGCCGAGGGCGCGTACGTCTACCTGGCGATGGAGTACGTCGCCGGCTGCACCCTCCGCGACGTCCTGCGCGAGCGCGGCGCGCTCGCGCCCCGCGCCGCCCTCGACATCCTGGAGCCCGTCCTCGCCGCGCTGGGCGCCGCGCACCGGGCCGGGTTCGTGCACCGCGACATGAAGCCGGAGAACGTCCTGATAGGGGACGACGGCCGGGTCAAGGTAGCCGATTTCGGTCTCGTACGGGCCGTGGGCTCGGCGACCGCCACCACCGGCTCGGTCCTCGGCACGGTCTCGTACCTCGCGCCGGAGCAGATCGAGCACGGCACGGCCGACACCCGCGCCGACGTGTACGCCTGCGGCGTCGTCCTGTACGAGATGCTGACCGGCGGCAAGCCCCACGCCGGCGACACCCCCGCGCAGGTGCTCTACCAGCACCTCCACACGGACGTGCCCGCCCCCTCCCTCGCCGCCCCGGGGCTCGCCCTGGAGCTGGACGAGCTGGTCGCGGCCGCCACGGCCCGCAACCCCGAGGTCCGCCCGCACGACGCCGTCGCGCTGCTCGCCCTGCTCCGGGAGGCCCGCGCCACGCTCGGTGACGAGCAACTGGACGCCGTGCCCCCGCAGGCGCGTTCCGAGGCCCGGGAAACGGCCGAGGACCGGACGAGCGTGATCGCCCGCGCCGTCCCGGCCGCCGCGGACGTCCAGCAGGTGCAGTACACGAACCGTCTTCCGGCCCCGGAACCGCCTCCGGCCGGCGCCCGCCGCAGGCCGCCCCGCGGCCCGCTGCTGATCGTCCTCGGCGTCCTGCTCGCGCTCGGCCTCGGAGCCGGCGTCTGGTACATCAATTCCGGCCAGTTCACCCGTGTCCCGGCCGTCCTCGGCCAGACCGAGGCCGTCGCGACCCAGCGGATCAAGGACGCCGGCCTGGACGTCGGCACGACGAAACGTGCCTTCAGTGAGGTGTACGAGCGCGGCACGGTCATGGCCGTCGACCCGGCGCCCGGCGAGCGCGTCCGGGGCAGCGACACGGTCACCCTCACGCTCTCCCGCGGCCCCGAGATCGTGAAGGTGCCCAACCTCAGGAACAAGCCGCTCCCGGAGGCCCAGCGCATCCTGAAGGAGGAGGGCCTGGCACCCGGAGTGATCACCAACGAGTTCAGCGACTCCGTCGCCCAGGGCGCCGTGATCAGTTCCGACCCCGAGCCCGGTACCGAGCGACGCCCCGACTCCGCCGTCGCCCTGGTGGTCAGCAAGGGCTCCCCGATCGACGTGCCCGACGTCACCGGCGAGACCGTCGCCGACGCCACGGCCGCGCTCCAGGAGGCCGGCCTCACCGTGCGGATCGCGCCGGAGCGGATCCACTCCCCCGAGGACACCGGCGCGGTCGCCGCCCAGTCCCTCGCCGAGGGCAGCCGGGCCGCCGAGGGCGACACGATCACTCTCACCGTCTCCAAGGGACCGAAGCTGGTCGAGGTCCCGGACGTCACGGGCGAGAGCACCGACGACGCCCGCGCGGCACTCGAGGAAGCGGGCTTCGAGGTGGAGGTCAAGAAGTCCTTCCCCTTCCTCGGCAACACCGTCGCGAGCCAGTCCGTGGACGGCGGTTCCACCGCCCCCGAGGGCTCCGTCGTCACCATCACGATCAAGGGACTCTAGAAACTCATGCGCAACCCCGTCGGCGGCCATGTGCCCGTGGCCGGTGGCCTCGCCACGACCGGTCTCGCCTACGCCCGCGTGCTCGGCGCCGAGACCGTCCAGGTCTTCGTCGCCAACCCGCGCGGCTGGGCCACCCCGGTCGGCAACCCGGCCCAGGACGAGCGGTTCCGGGCCGAGTGCGAGGCCGGGTCGATCTCGGCCTGGGTCCACGCGCCGTACCTGATCAACTTCGGCTCCCACACCGAGGCCACCGTGGAGAAGTCGGTCGAGTCGCTGCGGCACTCGCTGCGCCGGGGCCGGGAGATCGGCGCGAAGGGCGTGGTCGTGCACACAGGCTCGGCGACCGGGGGCCGCCCGCGCGAGGTGGCCCTCGCCCAGGTCCGGGAGCGGATGCTGCCGCTCCTCGACGAGCTGACCCACGAGGACGACCCGTACCTGCTCCTGGAGTCGACGGCCGGCCAGGGCTTCTCGCTCTGCTCGCGCGCCGAGGACTTCGGTCCGTACTTCGACGCCCTCGACCGCCACCCGAAGCTCGGAATCTGCCTCGACACCTGCCACATCTTCGCTGCGGGCCACGACCTCGCGGAGCCGGGCGGGGCGGTACGGACGCTCGACGAGCTGGTGGAGGTGGTCGGCGAGGGACGGCTGAAGCTGATCCACGCCAACGACTCGAAGGACGTCGTGGGCGCCCACAAGGACCGCCACGCGAACATCGGCGCCGGTCACATCGGCGAGGAGGCCTTCCGGGCGCTCCTGCGCCACCCGGCGACGGACGGGGTACCGCTGGTCATCGAGACCCCGGGCGGCACGGAGGGACACGTGGCCGACGTGGAGCTCCTGAAGAAGCTGCGCGGCTGATCCCGGGGCGCGATTTCCCGTTGAGGAATACCCCAGGGGGGTATAGCGTTGGGACAACGGCAGGAATCGCTACCCGAGCTTGGGGGCACTCATGCAGCACGACGCGCACGCCCATCACGACCACACCGCCCACGAGGGGCACGCCCAGCACGGCGAGCACCAGGAGCACGAGGGGCACCACGAGCAGCACCAGGGGCACCAGGGACACGCCCCGGCTCACGGCAAGGTCTCCTGGTCCACGGCCGCCAAGGCCACGCTGCACTGCCTCACCGGCTGCGCCATCGGCGAGGTGCTCGGCATGGTCATCGGCACCGCGCTCGGCTGGGGCAACGTCCAGACGATGATCCTCGCGATCATCCTGGCCTTCTTCTTCGGCTACGCGCTCACCCTGCGCGGCATCCTCACCGCCGGCGTCGACTTCCGGACGGCCGTCAAGGTCGCGTTCGCCGCCGACACCCTCTCGATCGCCGTCATGGAGATCATCGACAACGGCGTCATCGCCCTGTGGCCCGGCGCCATGGACGCGCATCTCTCCGCGCCGCTGTTCTGGATCGTGCTCGCCATCGCACTCGCCGCCGCCTTCGTGATCACCACGCCGGTCAACAAGTGGATGATCGGCCGCGGCAAGGGCCACGCGGTCGTCCACCAGTACCACCACTGAACGAACCGCACGGCAGCATCCCGACGGTCCGGAGCCGCTAGGGGGTGCCTTGTCGATCGGGCCGGATCAGGGAGCGGGGTCTGGTGCCGTGGATCGCAAGGCGGAGGAGGGAGTCAACGCGGAGCGTTGGTGACCGACGACAACGCGGCGAGGCGCGGCACCAGACCCCGCGAGCCCGGCCTGATCGACAAGACACCCCCTACAGCTCCGGGCCGTCGCCCGGTTCCTCCTGGTACGAGAAGCGCTGCTCCGTCCACGGGTCACCGAGGTTGTGGTAGCCGCGCTCCTCCCAGAAGCCCCGGCGGTCGGCGGCCATGTACTCCACGCCCCGGACCCACTTGGGGCCCTTCCAGGCGTACAGGTGCGGGACGACGAGCCGCAGCGGGAAGCCGTGCTCGGCGGTGAGCAGCTCCCCGCCCTTGTGGGTGGCGAAGATCGTGCGGTCCGCGGCGAAGTCGGCGAGCCGCATGTTGGCGCTGTAGCCGTACTCGGCCCAGACCATGACGTGCGTGACCTGCGGCGCGGGAGGAGCCAGTTCGAGGATGGTCCGGGCGGGTACTCCACCCCATTCGGCCCCGAGCATGCTGAATTTCGTCACGCAGTGCAGATCGGCCACGACCGTGGAGAACGGCAGGGCCGAGAACTCCTCGTGGTTCCAGCACCGCTTGTCGCCGTCCGCCGTCGCGCCGAAGACGCGGAACTCCCAGCGGTCCGGCTTGAACTTGGGGACGGGGCCGTAGTGCGTGACCGGCCAGCCGCGCTGAAGCCGCTGACCCGGCGGAAGATCCGGTGGACGACCGGGCTCCCCCGCTTCCCCTTCCCGGCGTTCTCCGCTCTCCGGCTGACCCATGTCATCCATGGTGACAGACGGCGAGGGGTGGTCATGACCAGCCAACCTCCCACCCGTCGGCGATTCGGGCAACTCCCACTAAGCCTGCACTTACTGGACGCCCCCCATTCGGGGTGCGAGGATGCGGCCATCCTGCCCAGTGACGGCACAGACACGCAACGTGGAAGTGGAAGGAGCCTCTGCGATGCAGGGCGACCCCGAGGTCCTCGAGTTTCTCAACGAGCAGCTGACCGGCGAGCTGACGGCCATCAACCAGTACTGGCTGCATTACCGCATCCAGGACAACAAGGGGTGGACGAAGCTCGCCAAGTACACCCGCGAAGAGTCCATCGATGAGATGAAGCACGCGGACAAGATCACCGAGCGCATCCTGATGCTCGACGGCCTGCCGAACTACCAGCGGCTCTTCCACGTACGGGTCGGCCAGACGATCACCGAGATGTTCCAGGCGGACCGCCAGGTCGAGGTGGAGGCGATCGACCGCCTCAAGCGCGGGATCGAGGTCATGCGCGCCAAGGGGGACGTCACGTCCGCCAACCTCTTCGAGGAGATCCTCGCCGACGAGGAGCACCACATCGACTACCTGGACACGCAGCTGGAGCTGATCGAGTCCCTGGGCGAGGCGCTCTACATCTCGACCCTGATCGAGCAGCCGAGCTGATCGCGGCCGCTCACGGCGCTCAGGCGGCCTCGGAGAGCCCCTCGGGGTCGACCACGTCCGCCGCCAGGGCCGGTATGCCCTGATCGAGGAGCTCACGGCGCGGGCAGCTGCCACGCCCGAGGATGGCCTGAATACGACGGACGCAGGAACCGCAGTCCGTTCCGGCCTTGCAGGCCGAGGCGATCTGGCGGGGCGTGAAGGCGCCCGCGTCCGCGTGCTCCTTGACCTGCTTCTCCGTGACACCGAAGCATGAGCAGACGTACACGCGGTTCACCTCCCGCCGAGATCGATAAGGCTAACCTAACCTTACCCGGCGGCCCGGAGCCTCAAAAGCCCCGGATACGAGGATGGGGCGCGGATCACATGGATCCGCGCCCCATCCTCGTAGGTACCTACCTACTGATCACGCTCACTGGTCGCGGTACATCTCCGCGACGAGGAACGCCAGGTCGAGCGACTGGCTGCGGTTGAGTCGCGGGTCGCAGGCCGTCTCGTAGCGCTGGTGCAGGTCGTCGACGAAGATCTCGTCGCCGCCGCCCACGCACTCGGTGACGTCGTCACCGGTGAGCTCGACGTGGATGCCGCCCGGGTGGGTGCCGAGCTCCTTGTGGACCTCGAAGAAGCCCTTGACCTCGTCGAGCACGTCGTCGAAGCGGCGCGTCTTGTGGCCGGAGGCGGCCTCGAAGGTGTTGCCGTGCATCGGGTCGGTGACCCAGGCGACGACAGCGCCCGAGGCGGTGACCTTCTCGACGAGCTCGGGGAGCTTGTCGCGGACCTTGTCGGCGCCCATGCGGACGATGAAGGTCAGTCGGCCCGGCTCGCGGTCCGGGTCGAGGCGGTCGATGTACGTCAGCGCCTCGTCCACCGAGGTGGTCGGGCCGAGCTTGATGCCGATCGGGTTCGCGATCCGCGCCGCGAACTCGATGTGGGCGTGGTCGAGCTGGCGGGTGCGCTCACCGATCCAGACCATGTGGCCGGAGGTGTCGTACAGCTTGCCGGTGCGCGAGTCCGTACGGGTCAGGGCGCCCTCGTAGTCGAGCAGCAGCGCCTCGTGGGAGGCGTAGAACTCGACGGCCTTGAACTCGGCCGGGTCGGTGCCACAGGCCTTCATGAAGTTCAGCGCGTTGTCGATCTCCCGCGCCAGCTGCTCGTAGCGCTGACCCGAGGGGGACGACTTCACGAAGTCCTGGTTCCAGGCGTGCACCTGGCGCAGGTCGGCGTAGCCACCGGTGGTGAAGGCGCGCACCAGGTTGAGCGTGGAGGCGGAGGCGTTGTACATCCGCTTCAGGCGCTCGGGGTCCGGGACGCGGGACTTCTCGTTGAAGTCGAAGCCGTTGACCGAGTCACCGCGGTACGTCGGCAGGGTCACGCCGTCGCGGGTCTCGGTGCCCTTGGAGCGGGGCTTCGAGTACTGGCCGGCGATGCGGCCGACCTTCACCACGGGCACGGACGCCGCGTAGGTGAGGACGGCGCTCATCTGGAGCAGCGTCTTGAGCTTGGCCCGGATGTGGTCGGCGGACACGGCGTCGAAAGCCTCGGCGCAGTCGCCACCCTGGAGCAGGAACGCCTCGCCACGGGCGACGGCTCCCATCCGGGCGCGCAGCTGGTCGCACTCGCCGGCGAAGACGAGGGGAGGATACGACTCGAGGTCCGCGATCACATCGCGCAGAGCCTCGGCATCGGGGTACTCAGGCTGCTGCGCCGCGGGCAGGTCTCGCCAGGTCGCCTTGGCGACGGCGTGGGAATCAGCGTTCACGGTCACACGCACCACACTACGGGGTTCTTCGTCCAGTCTCGGTCCCCTGCCCAATGACTGAGACGCGCGCCCGAAATGTCTGTCGACGATCTTCACGCCTTCGGGTGGTGTTACCCTCTGGCCCGTTTCACATGACAGTCAATTCACAGGGGTGGGCGTGACCCAGAGGCACCGCAGGGACCGCAAGAAGAAACGACTCATGTACGGAGCGGCGGCCGCGGTCGTCGCCACCGCCACGATCGGCACCATCGCGGTCGCCTCACCGGGCCTCCTCGGTGCGGCGGGCGATGGCAAGGCGGCTGCTGGGGACGTTTCCCTGCAGTCGCAGTTCGCAAACGCGGCGCGCGAGTTCGATGTCCCGCAGAGCGTGCTGATGGCGGTGTCGTACCAGCAGACCCGCTGGGAGTCGCACGACGGTGAGCCGAGCACGACCGGCGCGTACAACGTCATGGGTCTGACGAAGGTCGACCCGGAGGACGTCCAGAACCAGGTCACCGACGAGCAGATCGAGCACTTCAACGGCTCCGGTCGGCCGGAGATCGAGAAGACGTTCGACCGCGAGAAGCTGCGGAGCGTCCTGGAGAAGATGCTCGTCGACACCGACGACCCTCAGCTCCACACCCTGGACAAGGCCGCCGGGCTGATCGACAGCTCCACCGAGGCCGTCCAGAACGACACCGCCGCCTCCATCCGCGCCGGCGCCGCCCTCCTGGTCGAGTACCAGAAGCAGGCGGGCGCCGAGCTGTCGGAGGAGCCGGGCGACTGGTACCCGGCCGTGGCCCGCTACGGCCAGTCCTCCGACCGGAAGGGCGCCGACCTCTTCGCGAAGCGCGTCTTCGAGTCGGTCAAGAAGGGCGAGCGGGCGCTCACCCTCGACGGCGAGCAGGTCGCCCTGCCGGCCGACCCCTCGGTCGAGCCGGTCAAGCCGGCGAACGTGCCGCTGGCCGCGAGCTTCGCGAGCACCACGGCGGCCGCGCTTCCCGAGTGCCCCGCCGGCCTGAACTGCAACGTCAAGCTGAGCGTCCCCAACTCCACGGGGAAGAAGAACTACACCGCGGCCGACCGCCCCAACCAGGGCGTGGACATCCGTCAGATCGTCATCCACGACACCGAGGGCGCGTACCAGCCCTCGCTCGACGTGCTCACCGACCCGACGTGGCCGGGCAGCGCCCATTACCTGATCAAGGCCTCGGACGGCCTGGTCACCCAGATGCTCGAGAACAAGAACCTGGCATGGCACGCGGGCAACTGGACCCACAACATGCACTCGATCGGTGTGGAGCACGAGGGCTTCGCGATCAAGGACGGCAGCTGGTACACCGAGCCCCAGTACCGCTCCTCCGCGGCGCTGGTGAAGCACCTGGCGACCACGTACGGCGTGCCGATCGACCGTGAGCACATCATCGGCCACGACGAGGTCGCGCTCCAGACGGACGGCGACGTCGACAAGCTGCACTGGGACGCGGGCCCGTACTGGGACTGGAACTACTACATGTCGCTCCTGGGCGCCCCGCAGGGCGACAAGGGCGCGGGCGGCCTGCTCAAGGCCGGCCAGGTGGTCCGTGTGGTGCCGCCGTTCACCACGGCGAACCAGCCCCAGCTCACCACGGGTGGCACGGCCGTCCCCGCGCGCCCGTCCAACTTCGGCTACCTGTACACGTCGCCTTCGACGAGCTCCACGACGCTGAAGGACCCGTACTTCACCTCGGGCTGGTCCGAGGGTTCGAACTACGGGAACAAGGTCCGCGCGGGCGGCCTCTACGTCGTCGCCGAGGCCCAGTACAACTGGACGGCGATCTGGTACGCGGGCCAGAAGGCCTGGTTCTACAACCCGGCCGGTCAGTACACCGCGCCGGTGAACGGCGCCACGACCGTGAAGCTGACGTCGGGGCTTGCCTCGACCAAGCCCTTCGGACGCTCCTTCCCGGAGACCGCCGCCTACACCGCGGCCGGGCTGACCGCGCCGGGCGACGAGAACGACCCCCTGTCGAAGTTCACGTTCGCCGCGGGCCAGGCCTATGTGAAGGCCGGCCCGGCGGTGAAGGGTGACGACTGGTTCGGTTCCGCCCAGAAGAACGTCGTCGGCACCACGATGTTCGTGCCGATCCGCTTCCACCACAAGGTCGTCTGGGTGAAGCAGACCGACATCGTGGAGGCGCCCGGCGCCACCCCCGTCGCCACGAACAACCGCTACAACGTCCTCGCCCGTGACACCGCCGGTGTCCTCTGGCAGTACCAGGGCACCGGCAGCGCGACCACTCCGCTCCTCAGCCGGTACCGGGTGGGCGGCGGCTGGCAGGGCTACAACGTGATCACCGCGATGACGGCCATGCGGGCCGACGGCACCGGTGACGTCGCGGCCCGGGACACCTCCGGCGTGCTCTGGTACTACCAGGGCAGCGGCAACATCTCGGCGCCGCTCAAGAACCGGGTGAAGGTCAGCGCCGGCTGGCAGATCTACGACCGGATCATCGGTGTCCGGGATGTGACCGGGGACGGCAAGGCCGACCTGATCGCCCGCGAGAAGTCGGGCGTCCTGTGGCTGTACAAGGGCACCGGCATCCCGTCGGCACCCTTCGCGACCCGCACCACGATCGGCCCCGGCTGGCAGATCTACAACTCCCTCGTCAGCTCCGGCGACGTGACCGGTGACGGCAAGGCCGACCTGATCGGCCGTGACGCCTCCGGCGTGCTGTGGCTGTACAAGGGCACCGGCGGCGCCAACGCCCCGTACGCGACCCGCACCAAGATCGGCCCCGGCTGGCAGATCTACAACACCATGTCGGGTCCGAGCGATCTGACCGGTGACGGCAAGGTCGACCTCCTGGGCCGTGACGGCTCCGGTGTGCTGTGGCTGTACAAGGGCACCGGCGGTGCCAACGCCCCGTACGCGAGCCGCACCAAGATCAGCGCCGGCTGGCAGGGCTTCAACCTGATCGTCTGATCGGGTAGTTCAGCAGGGTCTCGGGGCCCGGCCCGCACCGTCCACGGTGCGGACCGGGCCCCGTTTCCGTGTCCGCTGGGCTACAGTGCTCGCATGTTCGCGCTGCAGATCCAGAACTGGTGGTGGACCGCTCATCCGGCGGCCCACTGATCGCGCGTACACCGACTGACACGCGAAGGCCGCCCGAGGGCGGCCTTTTCTCGTACCCGGGCCGCTCCTCTCCGCACCCCCCCGGAAGGAACGACCCACCCCATGGACCTCTCCCGTCTCCTGGACGACTCCTGCCCGCCCTTCGCCCTGCTGCGCAGGCGCACCCCCGGCCGTGACCACGACACCGTCGAGGTGCTGATCGGCCGGGTCCACGAGGCGGAGCGCCTCGCCGAACTGCCCGTGGGCCCGCTGCCGACGCTCGCCCTCGTGCCCTTCCGGCAGATCCGGGAGCGCGGCTTCGACGTGCGGGACGACGGCACCCCGCTCTCCGTGCTCGTCGCCGACGAGACGTACGAGCTGCCGCTCGCGGAGGCCCTGCGGCAGCTGCCCGCGCACGACGTGACCGTCGAGGACGGCCGGTTCGACGTCTCCGACGAGGAGTACGCCGGGACCGTGCGCCGGGTCATCGACGAGGAGATCGGCTCGGGCGAGGGCGCGAACTTCGTCATCCGGCGCACCTACACCGGCGAGATCCCGGGCTTCGGGCGGGCCGACGCCCTCGCCCTGTTCCGTCGGCTCCTCGCGGGCGAGCGGGGCGCGTACTGGACGTTCGTCGTGCACACCGGCGACCGGACGCTCGTCGGGGCCAGCCCCGAGGTGCACGTGCGGATGGCGGGGGGCACGGTCGTGATGAACCCGATCAGCGGCACGTACCGCTACCCGGCCGGGGCCGCGCCGACCCCGGAGGACCTGCTCGCCTTCCTCGCCGACCGCAAGGAGACCGAGGAGCTCTCCATGGTGGTGGACGAGGAGCTCAAGATGATGTGCACGGTGGGCGACATGGGCGGGGTGGTGATCGGTCCGCGACTGAAGGAGATGGCCCATCTCGCGCACACCGAGTACGAGTTGCGGGGCCGCTCCACGCTGGACGTGCGGGAGGTGCTGCGGGAGACGATGTTCGCGGCGACCGTGACCGGCTCGCCGGTGCAGAACGCCTGCCGGGTGATCGAGCGGCACGAGGCCGGCGGGCGGGGCTACTACGCGGGGGCGCTCGCGCTGCTCGGTACGGACGAGAGCGGGGCGCAGACGCTGGACTCGCCCATCCTCATCCGTACGGCGGACATCTCCGGCGACGGAAAGCTGCGGGTCCCGGTCGGCGCGACCCTCGTCCGGCACTCGGACCCCGCCGGCGAGGTCGCCGAGACCCACGCGAAGGCGGCCGGGGTGCTCACCGCGCTCGGGGTGCGGGAGGGCCGGCCGGTGGCGGACGCGGCGGCTCCGGCCCCCGCGCGGCTGGCCGACGATCCGCGCGTACGGGCCGCCCTGGACGCGCGCCGGGCCGATCTGGCGCCGTTCTGGCTGAAGATGCAGGTCCGTTCGGCGGAGCTGTCGGGCCACGCGCTGGTGATCGACGCCGAGGACACCTTCACGGCGATGCTGGCGCACGTCCTGCGTTCCTCGGGCCTTGAGGTGTCGGTCCTCCGCTACGACGAGCCGGGGCTGCGGGAGCTGGCGCTCGCCCACGAGGGGCCGGTCGTGCTGGGCCCCGGTCCGGGCAACCCGGCGGACGCCGCCGACCCGAAGATGCGCTTCCTGCGCGGTCTCACGGCCGAGCTGGTGCGGGACCACCGGCACGGTCTGCTCGGGGTGTGCCTGGGGCACGAGCTGATCGCCGCCGAGCTGGGCCTGGAGATCGTCCGCAAGCGGACCCCGTTCCAGGGGGCCCAGCTGCGGATCGACCTGTTCGGTCAGGAGCAGACGGTCGGCTTCTACAACAGCTTCACCGCCCGCTGCGACGACCGGGCGGCGACGGAGCTCGCCCTGCACCGGATCGAGGTCAGCCGGGACGCGGGGACGGGCGAGGTGCACGCGCTGCGCGGACCGGGCTTCGCGGGCGTGCAGTTCCACCCCGAGTCGGTCCTGACGATGGACGGCGCGTCGCTGACGGCCTCGCTGCTCGCGGGAGTCCTGGTCTAGGACGTGTCGTGGCGCGCCCGGCCCGATCGGCGAGGCGACTCCTAGGAGACCCTCGGCACCAGGACGTTCTCGCTGCGCCGCCCGGCGGTGTAGTCGAGGACGTTCCGGACGGTGGTGTCGATGATCTGGCCGACCGCGTCCACCGTGTAGTACGCCTGGTGGGAGGTGACCACCACGTTCGGGAAGGTGACCAGGCGGGCCAGGGTGTCGTCCTCGACGACCTCCAGGGACTTGTCGAGGAAGAAGAGCCCGGCCTCCGCCTCGTACACGTCCAGGCCGACTCCGGTGAAGCGGCCGGTCCTGAGTTCGGCGACCAGGGCCTCGGTGTCGATGAGCCCGCCGCGGCTGGAGTTCACCAGGATCGCGTCGTCCTTCATGGCCCGGAGGGCGGCGGCGTCGATGAGGTGGTGGGTGGACGGGAGCAGCGGCACGTGGAGGCTGATGAGGTCGGCCTCGGCGAAGAGCCGTTCCTTGTCCACGTACTCCATGCCCAGCGCGACGCAGACCGGGTTCTCGGCGACGTCCCAGCCGAGCAGCTTCATGCCGAAGCCGTCGGCGATCCGGGTGAAGGCCTCGCCGATCTTGCCGGTGCCGAGGACGCCGACCGTACGGCCCCGCAGGTCGCGGCCCATCAGTCCGTCGAGGCGGAAGTCGAAGTCACGGGTCCGGTTGGAGGCGCGGACGATCCGGCGGTTGACGGCCATCGCGAGCGTCCAGGCGAACTCGGCGACGGAGTAAGGGGAGTAGTACGAGACCCGGGCGACGGTGAGGCCGAGGCGCTCGGCCACCTCCAGGTCGATGTTGTTGAAGCCCGTGGAGCGCTGGGCGATCATCTGGGTCCCGCCGGCGGCGAGGGTCTGCAGGACCCTGCTGTCGAGGCTGGCGTTGACGCTGGTGGAGACGATTTCGTAGCCGGCCGCGATGGGCGCCGTGTCCTCGGTGAGGAAGACGTCCAGGCAGCGGACGTCATGATGCCCTTCGAACGCCTTCTCCATCAGGGGCTGCTCGTCCGCCTGCACGCCGAATGCCAGGATTTCCACGAAACTCCCCTAGAAACGATGAAGGGCCGTATATGCGCGGTCCTCGCGAATATACGGTCCCCCACGTCGCCGCGCCCGGTACCGAAGGCCCTCTACGCGTCGTCGAGCCCGCGCTCGATGGCGTACCGGACGAGCTCCACCCGGTTGTGGAGCTGGAGCTTGCCGAGCGTGTTCTGCACGTGGTTCTGGACGGTGCGGTGCGAGATCACCAGGCGCTCGGCGATCTGCTTGTAGCTGAGCCCCTTGGCGACGAGCCGCAGGACCTCCGTCTCGCGCTCGGTCAGCTGCGGCGCCTTCGGCTCGTCGCCGCCGGCCGCCGGGGCGGGCTCGGAGGCCAGCCTCCGGTACTCGCCGAGGACCAGGCCGGCCAGGCCGGGGGTGAAGACGGGGTCGCCGACGGCCGTCCGCCGTACGGCGTCGATCAGCTCCGCCGTACTGGCCGACTTGAGGAGATAGCCGGTGGCGCCGGACTTGACCGCCTCCAGGACGTCGGCGTGCTCGCCGCTCGCCGAGAGGACGAGGACCCGCAGCGCGGGCTGCGCGGCGACGAGCTCCTTGCAGACCTGGACACCGGGCTTGACCGGCAGGTTCAGGTCCAGGACGAGGACGTCGGGGCAGGCCGCCATGGCCCTGCGCACCGCCTGCTCGCCGTCGCCCGCGGTGGCGACCACGTCGAAGCCCGCCTCCGCGAGATCCCTGGCGACCGCGTCCCGCCACATCGGATGGTCGTCGACGACCATCACCTTGATCGACTGCTGCTCGCTCATCTTCCCTGTCCTGCCTTCCCCCGTGGAACCTTCAACTCGACTTCCGTGCCCTGCCCCGGGACCGAGATCAGCTCGGCCGATCCGCCGAGGTCCCGCAGTCTGCCCCGGATGGAGAGGGCGACGCCCATCCGGCCCTCGCCCTCGGCCTGCGCGAGGCGGCCCTCCGGGATGCCGGGACCGTCGTCCCGGACGGTGACGATCACCTCGTCCGGCCAGTCCTCGACCAGGATCCAGGCCCGGGCGTCCTCCCCCGCGTGCACCCGGACGTTGTCCAGGGCGGCGCCGACGGCGGCGGCCAGCTCACGCGCGGCGGGCGGCACCAGCAGCACCGGCGCGCCCGGCTCGGAGAGGGTGACCCTGGCCCCGGCGCGCGGGGCGAGCAGGAGCCGCAGGTCGACGGGGGTGTCGTCGTCCGGCTCGTCGTCCACCTCGACGACCCGCACCACGGCCCCTTCGGACTCGTCCTCCGAGACCAGGCTGGGCCGGGTGAGACCGCCCGCGACGAGCGTACGGAGCGCCACCTCCTGCTCCCCCGCCATCCGCCCGAGCTCGGCCGCCTCACCGCCCAGCGCCGTGCCGCGCCGCTGCACCATCGCGAGGACCTGCAGGACGCTGTCGTGGATGTCCCGGGCGAGCCGCTCCCGCTCCCGGGTCGCGGCCTCGATCTCCAGGGCCCGGGCGAGGGTGCGCTCGGAGGCGCGGGCGACCTCGACGACGTATCCGATGGCGATGGAGGCCACCCAGACGAGCAGGACGTTGTGGAGGGTGTCCCGGCTGGGGTCGCCGCGCTCCACGATGTTGGCGACGGCGACCAGGGAGGAGGCGACTCCCGCCCAGCGCCAGCCGCCCTTGATCGCGAACGCGAGGACGGAGCCCGCGGTCCATATCGACGGCAGCGTGGGGCCGTCGACCGACTGCGCGTGGGCGTCGGCGAGCGGGGTGAGCAGGATCCCGACGAGGGCGACGGTGAGGTCGGCGGCGAGGAAGCGCTTGGTGCAGCTGGCCGCGTTCGCCACCCTGGGAAGGGTCGCGAGGGTCCAGACGCACATCACCGCCAGATAGGCGACGGCGACCCAGGGCCGCTCGTACCGCTCCCGCCCGAAGGCGAAGAGCAGGACCGCGTAGATCATCGTCAGGACGCGGTAGCCGGTCAGCGCCCGCCACAGCGGCTGCTCTACCGACATGCGCACGACACGCTCGCGCTTGGCCATCTCCCCCACCCCCGGGCACCCGTCAGCGGGTGCTTACGCGCCGGACTCTTCCCGCGCCGCGATCTCGGCCTTGACGGCCTCCTTGGCCGCCTTCTCCGCGTCCGCGATCTGCCGCTTGGCGGCGGTCGCGTAGATGTCGACGTACTCCTGGCCGGACAGCTTCATGATCTCGTACATGACCTCGTCGGTCACCGAGCGGAGGATGAAGCGGTCCCCGTCCATCCCCTGGTAACGGGTGAAGTCCAGCGGCTTGCCGATCCGGATCCCCGGGCGCATCAGCTTGGGGACGACCTTGCCGGGCGGCTGGATCTTCTCCGTGTCGATCATGGCGACCGGGATCACGGGCGCGCCGGTGGCCAGCGCCACCCGCGCCAGACCGCCGGGCTTGCCGCGGTAGAGACGGCCGTCGGGCGAACGGGTGCCCTCGGGGTAGATCCCGAAGAGCCCGCCCTTCTCGATGACCTCGATACCGGCCTTGATCGCCGCCTCGCCGGCGCCGCGGGCACCCGAGCGGTCGACCGGGAGCTGTCCGACGCCCTTGAAGAAGGCCGCGGTCAGCTTGCCCTTGACCCCCGGGGAGGTGAAGTACTCGGCCTTGGCGATGAAGGTGACCTTGCGGTCCAGGACGGCGGGGAGGAAGAAGGAGTCGGAGAAGGAGAGGTGGTTGCTCGCCAGGATCGCGGGACCCTCGGCCGGAATGTTCTCCAAACCCTCGACCCAGGGCCGGAAGGCAAGCTTCAGGGACCCTCCGATGGAGAACTTCATTGCGCCGTAGATCAACTCGCCATGCCTTCCGTGTGCCGTCGCCACGACTTTATCCCGTACCGGCCCACGGCCCCCGCTACGGCCCTGGTCGGTGTCGGTCCGGTCGCGTACCGTGAAGGTCCTTCCCCATTTTCCGTCGCTTCGGCGCACCCGAAGTCGAACGAACAGGAGACCCCGGTGCCGGTCCTTCCCGGAGCCGAGCCGTACCGCCATGAAGGCGGAGAGGTCGGCGTCCTTCTCTGTCACGGATTCACCGGATCCCCGCAGTCGATGCGCCCGTGGGCCGAGTATCTGGCCGGCCGCGGGCTCACGGTGTCGCTGCCGCTGCTCCCCGGCCACGGCACCCGCTGGGAGGACCTGCAGCTCACCACGTGGCACGACTGGTACGCGGAGGTGGACCGGGCCCTGCGCGAGCTCCTGGAGCGGTGCGAGACCGTCTTCGTCTTCGGTCTCTCCATGGGCGGGGCGCTGACCCTGCGGCTGGCCGCGCAGCACGGCGACGCGGTACGGGGCGTCGTCCTCGTCAACCCGGGCAACAAGGTGCACGGCCTGGCGGCGCACGCGCTGCCGGTCGCCCGCCATCTGGTCCGCACGACGAGCGGCATCGCGAGCGACATCGCCAAGGAGGGCGTGACGGAGGTCGGCTACGACCGGGTGCCGCTGCACGCGGCGCACTCGCTGCGGCAGTTCTTCCGGACGGTGGACGCGGAGCTCCCGCAGGTCACGCAGCCGCTGGTGGTGCTGCACAGCCCGCAGGACCATGTGGTGCCGCCGGTCGACTCGGCCCGGATCCTGAGCCGTGTGTCCTCGACGGACGTCCGCGAGATCCTGCTGGAACAGAGCTACCACGTCGCGACGTTGGACCATGACGCGGAGCGGATCTTCGAGGAGAGCTGGGCATTCGTCGAGCGGCTCGCGCCGAGTCCGGTCGACGGGAAGAGGAGCAGCAGCGGTGGCTGATCAGCAGGACGGCGGCGAGCGGGAGCCGCAGCCCATCGACGAGGAGGCGGCCTGGGCCGCGATCGTCGCCGGGTACGGGGAAGAGCCCGCGGACCCCCCGGGGGCCAGGCCGTACCGGCCGATCGAGAACCTGTCGCTGCCGGAGCCGGAGGACGAGCCGGAGGACGAGCCGAAGAAGCCGGTCGCCGACACCGGGGCCGACACGGGTACGGGCACGAGCACGGGTACGACCACAGGATCGGGCTCGGGGACCCCTGCCGGGTCCGGGACCGGGTCCGAGACCGGCGGCACGTCCGGGCCGGGGACCGCCCCCGGCGGCGAGCCCGGGACCGGGAAGGACGCCGAGGCATCGGCCGACGCCGACCGGAAGCCGGAGGCAGGAGCGGGGAAGCCCACGCTGGGCAGCTCCGTCGTCTTCGCGCCCGGGGTGCGGCCGAGCGGCCCCCGGGACTACTCCCCGGCCGAGCCGGAGGACGGTCCTGGCGGCTCCGACGAGGGCCACTTCGTCCCGCCGGAGCCCCCGCCGCTGCCGGAGGCGGACGCGACGACCAAGTTCGCCTGGCTGGGCGTGGTCGGCGGTCCGGTGCTGATGCTGCTGGCCGTCCTGCTCCAGTGGGACATGACCTGGTGGCTGACGACGCTCTGCGTGGGCGGCTTCCTGGGCGGCTTCGCGACCCTGGTCACGCGCATGAAGCACGATGACGACGATGACGACGGTTTCGGCGACCCGGGCCGCGGGGCGGTCGTGTAGCCGATCCTCCCGACGCCGCCCTCGCGCCGCTCGGCGCCGGGGCGCCTCCCGGGCTTCGGACGGCTGCGCCGGACTCCGTCCGCCGATCGCGCGGCCGGGGTCCGGCCCACGGCACGTCGCCGTCAGGTCGTCGCAGGCACACGGACCGCCGCCAGTACGGGCAGGTGGTCCGTCGCCGTTCGCAGATCCGTGGGGTCCAGGTGCTCCGGGACCCCGCAGCCGAGGAACTCGATGCCCGGGGTGGCCAGGATCGCGTCGATCCGCTGGTGCGGGTCGGTGGGGGTCGAGGTGTGTTCGCCGCCCCAGGGGCTGACCGCCCAGCCGTCCCGGAGCTCCGTCGTGAGCCGGGTGAAGGCGGGGCCGCCCGGGCGTTCGTTGAGGTCGCCGGCGACGAGGGTGTACGGGGTCCCCAGCGCGGCGACCTGGTCGAGGACCATCCCGGCCTGGGCGTACCGCTCGTCCTTCCGCAGGCTCAGATGGCAGCTGACCAGTCCGACCCTGGCGCCGGCGAAGCGGACGACGGCGGTCGCGAGGCCCCGGCGGTGCAGGCCCGGGGTGAGGGGCAGCAGGACGTCCTCGGTGCGTTCCACGGTGGCCCGCAGCGAGCAGAGCAGCAGCGGTCCGGCCGCGGTGGCGCCGCCGCTCAGGACGACGAGCTCGCTCTTCGCGGCGAGCCGGGCCGCGTGCTTGCGCCAGCGGAAGAAGCGCGGGGCCTCCTGGACGAAGACGAGGTCCGGGGCGCAGGCGCGGATCACCCGGGCGAGGGCGTCCTCGTCGTCGCGCATCGAGCGGACGTTGTAGCTCAGGACCCGGAGGACGGCCGAACCGTCCGCCTCGGTGCGGGAGTTGGGCAGTTCGCTGATCGCCATGCCTGGCAACATACGACAACCGCCCGCCGCGTCCGAGAGGACGCGACGGGCGGTCGGGGTGACGGTGATCGGCCGGGGGCGGCCGGTGCTCAGCCCTGACGGGCCAGGTCCGCCGCGCCGACCAGGCCGGCCTTGTTGCCGAGCTGCGCGGCGAGCACCTGCGCGTGCGGGCGCCACTGGCCGCCGATCAGCCAGCGCCGGAAGGACTTCCGGATCGGGTCGAGGACGAGCTCGCCCTCGTCCGAGACACCACCGCCGACGATGAAAGCCGACGGGTCGAAGAGCGAGGCCAGGTCGGCGAGACCGGCACCCGCCCAGCGGGCCAGCTCGCGGAAGGAGTCGACGGCGACCGGGTCGCCCGCGCGGGCGGCCTGGCTGACGTGCTTGCCCTCGATGCCCTCGGGGGTGCCGTCGCCGAGGGCGAGCAGGACCTCCGCGCGCTCCGGGGTGGCCGCGGCGCGCTGCCGGGCGTACCGGACGAGCGCGCGCCC
This sequence comes from Streptomyces sp. NBC_00094, assembly GCF_026343125.1. Classification (NCBI taxonomy): domain Bacteria; kingdom Bacillati; phylum Actinomycetota; class Actinomycetes; order Kitasatosporales; family Streptomycetaceae; genus Streptomyces; species Streptomyces sp. NBC_00094. Next base: position 2,143,812 of record NZ_JAPEMB010000001.1, read on the forward strand.
GGAGGCGTACTGCTCCCAGCAGCCCTGGCTGCCGCAGCCGCACAGCAGGCCGTCCGGGACGACCCGGATGTGGCCGAACTCGGCGGCCACGCCGAAGCGTCCGCGGCGCAGCTTGTTGCCGATGATGATGCCGCCGCCGAGGCCGGTGCCGAGGGTGATGCAGATGACGTCCTCGTGGCCCTGGCCCGCGCCGAACTTGTACTCGCCCCAGGCCGCCGCGTTGGCGTCGTTCTCGACGACGACGGGCAGGCCGACCCGCTGCTCGACCTTGTCCTTGAGCGGCTCGTGCCGCCAGTCGATGTTCGGCGCGAAGAGGACGGTGGCACGCTTGTCGTCGACATAGCCCGCCGCACCGATGCCCACAGCCTCGATCGAGTGCCCCTTGCCGGCCTCGGAGACCGCGGCGCTGATCGCGTCGACGATGCCCTCGGGGGTCGGCGGGGTGGGCACCTTGTGCGTGTCGAGGATGTTGCCCTCCTCGTCGACCACGCCGGCCGCGATCTTCGTGCCGCCGATGTCGACGCCGATGGTGAGTCCCATGTGTCCCTCAGTTTTCGGTCGAGCCCCGCTAGGGCCCACCGTACCCGAGGGGGAGGGGCGTCCCGATCAGTCCAGGTCGATGTGCTGGCCGGTTCCGGGCCCTTCGTCGTCGCGGCCCGGCTTGTCGTCGCGGCCCGTCTCGTCCTTGCCTTCACGATCGCCGTCACCGTCGCCGGTGGCGTCGGCCTCGCGGCGCGGGTCGTCCTCGGAGACGGTCCCGCCGCGGGTCCAGCGGGTCTCGTGACCCTCGACGGCGGAGCGGTAGGCGGCGAGCAGTTCGCTCCCGGCGGCGGCGAGGTGGTCGAAGACCTGCGGGTTGCGCTCGATGACGGGCTCGACCGCGGCCTTCGCCTGGCTGACGAACTGCTGCACGGTCTGACCGCTGATCCCGCCGCCGAGCCCGCCGAGCAGCGAGCCCCCGAGTCCCCCGGCGACCTTGTCGGCGACGGCGTCGAAGAGCTTGCGGAGCTCCTCGGCGGCCGAGCCGGGCTCGGCCCCGCTCTCCGCGCGACGGCGGGCCTTCTCCGCCTCCAGGTCCTCGGCGCACGCCTTGGCCCAGGCGTCCGAATCGCTCATGGCGTACTCCTCACAGGCTGGTACTTCGACGGTACACGCCCTCAGGGGGTACGTGGCCAGAGTCCCGGGTCCGGGGTGAAGCGCACCCGGAGGTCCCCGTCGACCAGGCCCGCGCCGGTCACGGTGCAGCGGCGCAGGGCGCCCGGCAGAGCCAGGTGACGGCGGAACGGGCCGACGGTCAGGAGGAGTTCGTCGCCGCGGCGGACGAGGGAGAGCTCCTCCTTGACGGCACCGGGCAGGGCGAGGTGCCAGACGAGGACGCCGTCCTCCTCCCGCCGGTCCTCGACCTCCCGTCCGGGGGCGGGCGCGAGGGGTACGGCCGGCGGGACGGAGGCGAGGAGGGCGAGGTCCTCGGCGCCGCGGGGGTCGCGGCCGAGGTGCGGCAGCTCGTGCACGACGCCCGCGGCGGTACGGAGCTCCGCCAGGTGCCGGTGCTGCTGGGCGGTGAGACCCGCGAGCCAGGGGTCCTCGGAGTCGGCGGGCAGCAGCCGGTTGGCGACGACGGCGTCGAGGGCGAGGCCCTGCAGGGCGAGGCCGAGCCGGGCGGTGCGCAGGGCCCGGACGGCGGCGGGGCCGGGTTCGAGGACGAGGCGGACGCGGGTGGTGGGGGCGTCGGCGACGGCCTGGGCCGCCGCGAGTTCGGCTTCCCAGCGGGCGGTGGTCTCGTACAGCCACTGCGCGGGCATGGGGACGCCGGCGAGCTGGGCGAGCATCGGGCGCAGCGCGCGGGCGGCCTGCCGTTCCGGGGGCAGGAGGCGGCGCAGGTAGCGGCGGAGCTGCTCCGGCAGGGCGAGGAGGGCGAGGGCCTCGGGGAGCGGGGGCAGGTCGACGACGGCGAGGTCGTGCTCACCGGCGGCTGCGTCGCGCAGGGCCCTCAGCAGGGCGAACTGCCGGCTGCCGGGGAGCTCGGTGAGCTCGGCGTCCTCGAAGGGCGCGGCGCCCAGCAGGTCGAGGGCGGCGCCGGAGCGCGCCTGGAGAGCGAGGAATTCGCGGCGGAAATCCGCGGCGGGGTCGGGCCGATGGACCCGCAGGCTCCCGCCGCCGGGAAGAGGAGGAGTCGAGCCCTGCTCGTCGTCCGCAGAGCGGGGAGTCGAGCCCTGCTCGCCGTCCGGAAGCCGGGGAGTCGAGCCCTGCGGCGTGCCCGCGCCTCCGAGGGCTTCCGGGAGCGGGCCCCTCAGCGGGTCGGGGTCCTCCGAGACGAGGAGGACCCGGTGGCCCGCACGCGCCTCGGCGAGGGCGGTCGCGGCGGCGACGGTGGTACGCCCGGCGCCGCCGAGGCCGGTGACAAGGATGATCCGCATGTGGAGGACGTTACCGCCGCCCTCCTGACGGCTCTGCTGCCGGTCGGACCGGACCGGCCGGCGACGTGCCCCGGAGGGTCACGCGCCGGATTCGACGCGCTTCTTCAGGCCGGCGAGGGCGCGGTCGATGATGACCTTCTCCGCCTTGCGCTTGATCATGCCGAGCATGGGGATCTTGACGTCGACGGTCAGCTGGTACGTGACCTCGGTGCGGTCGCCGCCGAGCGAGGTGAGGCGGTAGGAGCCGTCGAGCGAGCGGAGCATCTGGGACTTGACCAGGGTCCAGCTGACCTCGTCCGCGCCGGTCCAGGTGTACGCCAGGGTGTGGTCGTCCTTGATGGCTCCGGCGTCGAGGAGCAGCCGGACCTTCTCCGCGCGGCCGGCGGTGTCCGTCTCCAGCACCTCGGCCTCCTTCACCTCGCCCGTCCACTCCGGGTAGCGGGCGAAGTCGGCGATCACACCCATGACGTCGGCCGGCGCCGCCTCGATGGTGATGCTCGAGCTGGTGTGTTCGGCCATCGCGGTGGCTCCTCCACTGTGCGGTCCGGCGAGAACTCGAAGGAAAAAGGGCACGGACGTACAGATGTGCCGACGGAAGGCTATCGCGCTCGGGCGCCCGGCCCGCCACCCCGGGCCCGGGCTCCCGCTCACCACTCCAGGGCGAAGGGCCTGCCGGAGGACGCGAAGTGGCCGACGTTCACGCACTCGGTCGCGGCGATCCGCATCCGCCGGGCGAGCGGCTGGTGGACGTGGCCGAAGAGGGCGTACCGGGGCCGGGTGCGCCGGATCGCGTCGAGCAGGGCGCGGCTGCCGCGCTCGAAGCGGCGGGCCACCGTGTCGTACGTCAGCTCCGGCACCTCCGGCGGGATGTGGGAGCAGAGGACGTCGACCTCGCCGAGGGCCTCGACCTTGGCCGCGTACTCCTCGTCCGAGATCTCGAACGGGGTGCGCATCGGGGTGCGCAGTCCGCCGCCGACGAAGCCGAAGGTGAGGCCGCCGATCTCGACGCGCTGCCCGTCGAGGACGGTCGTGCCGGGACCGGCGAACTCGGGCCAGAGCCGGGGGATGTCGACGTTCCCGTACGTGGCGTAGGTGGGGGTCGGGAAGGCGGCGAAGAGCTCGGCGTACTGGCGGCGGACGGCGGCCTCGATGGCGGTGTCGCGGTCGACGTCCAGCTCGGCCCAGAGGCGGCGGCCCAGGTCACGGGCCTCGTCGAAGCGGCGGGCCGTGCGCAGCTCCACGAGCCGGTCGGCGTTCTCGACGCCGAAGAGGTCGGGGAAGATCCCGCGGCCGTGGTCGGCGTAGTCGAGGAAGAGGACCAGGTCCCCCAGACATATGAGGGCGTCGGCGCCCTCCCCCGCCCTGGCGAGGTCTCCGGCGTTGCCGTGCACGTCACTGACCACATGGACTCGCATGGGCCCACCTTAGGGGGTGTCACCTGCGGTTACTTCCGAGTCGGGAAAGCCGTGGATTACTGTGCGAACAGCATCGTCATGGATGTGTGACGCACGGAACATCTGGCCGGGACCCCCTATCGGAACCAACTACTGATGGGTAACGTCCGGGCAGTCCAGTCGTGCTCACCCCCACTGAGCACCTGCCCGATCATGGACCACACCGGTGCATCACACAGAGCCGTGGCGCCGGCGCCCGATGAGGAGCAGCAGTCTTGCGCGAGTTCAGCCTTCCGGCCCTGTACGAGGTCCCCACGGACGGCAATCTGACGGATCTCATCCGCCGCAACGCCTCCCGGCACCCAGATGTCGCCGTGATGGGGCGCAAGGTCGACGGGGTCTGGACCGACGTGAGCGCCACGCAGTTCCTCGCGGAGGTCCGCGGGGTCGCCAAGGGCCTGATCGCCGCGGGCGTGGAGCCGGGCGACCGGATCGCGCTGCTGTCCCGTACGCGCTACGAGTGGGTCCTCCTGGACTTCGCGATCTGGAGCGCGGGCGCGGTGACCGTGCCGGTGTACGAGACGAGCTCGCCGGAGCAGATCGAGTGGATCCTCGGTGACTCGGGCGCCACGCTGGCGCTCGTGGAGAGCGCGGCCCACGAGGCGTCCGTGGCCTCGGTCCGTGCGGGCCTGCCGGACCTCAAGGACGTCTGGCAGATCGAGGCGGACGCGGTCGCCCGGCTGACGGAGACGGGCGCGGAGATCTCCGACGAGCTGCTCGACGAGCGCATGTCGGCGGCGAACGCGGACGACCCGGCCACGATCGTCTACACCTCGGGAACGACCGGCCGCCCCAAGGGCTGCGTCCTCTCCCACCGGGCCTTCTTCGCCGAGTGCGGCAACATCGTGGAGCGGCTGAAGCCCCTCTTCCGTACCGGCGACTGCTCGGTGCTGCTCTTCCTGCCGGCCGCGCACGTCTTCGGGCGGCTCGTCGAGGTCGCGTCGGTCATGGCGCCGATCCGGCTGGGCTGCGTACCGGACATCAAGAACCTCACCGACGAGCTCGCCTCGTTCCGGCCGACGCTGATCCTGGGCGTGCCGCGGGTCTTCGAGAAGGTCTACAACTCGGCCCGGGCCAAGGCGCAGGCCGACGGCAAGGGCAAGATCTTCGACAAGGCCGCGCACACGGCGATCGCGTACAGCCGGGCGATCGGGACCCCCGAGGGCCCGTCCCTCGGCCTCAAGCTCAAGCACAAGCTGTTCGACAAGCTGGTCTTCGGCAAGCTGCGGGCGGTGCTCGGCGGGCGCGGCGAGTTCGCGATCTCGGGCGGCGCGCCGCTGGGCGAGCGGCTCGGCCACTTCTTCCGGGGCATCGGCTTCACGGTCCTGGAGGGGTACGGCCTGACGGAGTCGTGCGCGGCGACCGCGTTCAACCCGTGGGACCGGCAGAAGATCGGCACGGTCGGGCAGCCGCTGCCGGGCTCGGTGGTGCGGATCGCCGACGACGGCGAGGTCCTGCTGCACGGCGAGCACATCTTCTCGCGGTACTGGAACAACGAGGCGGCGACGGCCGAGGCCCTCGCGGACGGCTGGTTCCACACGGGTGACATCGGCACGCTCGACGAGGACGGCTACCTCGCGATCACCGGCCGCAAGAAGGAGATCCTCGTGACGGCGGGCGGCAAGAACGTCGCCCCGGCGGTCATCGAGGACCGCATCCGGGCGCACGCTCTGGTCGCGGAGTGCATGGTGGTCGGCGACGGGCGTCCGTTCGTGGGCGCGCTCGTCACCCTGGACGAGGAGTTCCTCGGCCGCTGGGCCAGCGACCACGGCAAGCCGGCCGGCTCGACGGCGGCCTCCCTGCGCGACGACGCGGAGCTCCTCGCGGAGGTCCAGCGGGCGATCGACGACGGCAACGCGGCGGTCTCCAAGGCGGAGTCGGTCCGCAAGTTCCGCGTCCTCCCGGCCCAGTTCACGGAGGAGGCGGGTCACATCACCCCGTCCCTGAAGCTGAAGCGGAACGTGGTGGCGAGGGAGTTCGCGGACGAGATCGAGGCGATCTACCAGGGCTGAGCCCGGTCGCGGCGCGAGAACGTACGGAGAGGGGCCCGGGGTGACATCACCCCGGGCCCCTCTGCGTACGTTCTCGGATTCCCCAGGTCTCGGACTCCGCACGTCTCGGACTCCGCGCGTTCGCGGACTCCGCACGTGTCAGAGCAGCTCGCGCAGCCGTTCCGCGAGCAGGTCCCAGCGCCACTTCTCCTCGACCCAGGCGCGGCCCCGCTCGCCCATGCGGGCCCGGAGCTCGGGGTCGAGGAGGAGGGTGGCGACGCGGTCGGCGGCCTCGTCCGGGGAGTCGCCGCGGACGACCCAGCCGGTCTCGCCGTCGAGGACCGCGTCGGGGGCGCCACCGGAGTCACCGGCGACGACCGGGAGGCCGGTGGCGGAGGCCTCCAGGTAGACGATGCCGAGGCCCTCGACGTCGAGGCCGCCGCGGCGGGTGCGGCAGGGCATGGCGAAGACGTCGCCGGCCCCGTAGTGCGCGGGCAGTTCGGACCAGGGGACGGCGCCGGTGAACCGTACGGAACCGGCCACCCCGGTCTCCTCGGCGAGGCGGCGCAGGTCCTTCTCGTACGGACCGCCGCCGACGATCAGGAGGACCGCGTCCGGGACCCGGCGCAGGATCGCGGGCAGGGACCGGATCAGGGTGTCCTGGCCCTTGCGCGGGACGAGCCGGGAGACGCAGACGACGACGGGACGGTCGGTGAGCCCGAGGCGGGCGCGGACCTCGGCGCCGCCCGAGTCGGGATGGAACGTCTTCTCGTCCACACCGGGCGGGAGCTGCGCCATGCGCCCGGCGGCGTCGGGCGTGAGGGCCGTCGCGATCCGCGAGCGGGTGTACTCGCCGAGGTACGTGAGGGTGTCCGTGCCCTCGCCGATCCGCCGCAGCAACTGCCGGGCGGCGGGCAGTTGGGCCCAGCCGGCCTCGTGCCCGTGGGTGGTGGCGACGAGCCGCTTGGCACCGGCCCTGCGCAGCGCGGGGGCCATCAGACCGAGCGGGGCGGCCGCCCCGAACCACACGGACTCGCAGCCGTGCTCGCGCAGCAGCGCGGTGGCACGGGCGGTGACCCGGGGAGTGGGCAGCAGCATGGTGGTGCGATCGCGGACAACCGTGAAAGGCTGTTCGGCGTCAAACAGAGCGGTTGCCTCGACCCCTTCGCGGCTTCGCTTCCAGGTGGAGGCGTAGACCACGATCTGTTCAGGGTCCAGGCGCAGCGCCATGTTGTGCAGGAACGCCTGGATTCCGCCGGGTCGCGGCGGGAAGTCGTTGGTTACGATCAGGGTCTTGTGCATCGTGGCCGACAGTACGCGATGGCACCCTCCGCCCGGCAACACCACTTCTCCGCGCGAGCGGACCGACAGGACAAGGACGAGACAGTGAAGACGGGCGGCGCAATGAAAATAGGGACCCTCGCGAGTCTGCGGCTTCCGCTCGGCCTCTGGGGTCTCACCCGGATCATCCTGCTGCTCTGCGTCTTCAAGGTCGTGGTCGTCCCCGGGCCGGACATCACCTTCGACGTCTCGAACATCTATCAGGGCTGGTACGAGGTCCTCCGGACCGGCACCTACCCGCTGGACGACGTCACGTGGCAGTACCCGCCGGCCGCGGCCCTCGCGATCCTCTCCCCCGGACTGCTGCCGTTCCTCGGCTACGCCTCCGCCTTCTTCGTCCTCGCCTTCCTCTGTGACGCCCTCGTCTTCGGGCTGCTCGTCCACACGGGCCGCCGTGCGGGCCGGACGCTCCACGGTGCCTGGATCTGGATCGCCGGCGTCCCGCTGCTCGGCCCGACCGCGTACGCCCGGTACGACGTGATGGTGACCGCCGTCGCCGTGGCGGGGCTGCTCGCGGCCGGCCGGAGCCCGCGCGTCCTCGGCGCGCTCGCCGGGTTCGGCGCCGTCCTGAAGGTGTGGCCCGCGCTGATCCTCGCGGGCACCCCGAAGGGCCGCGCGACCTTCCGCTCCTGGTCGGCGGCGGCGGGTGCGGCGGCCGCCGTGCTGCTGCTGTGCGTGCTGTGGATGCCGGGCGCGCTGGCCTTCCTCTCCTTCCAGCGGGACCGGGGCACGGAGGTCGAGTCGCTGGGCGCGATGGTCTTCCATGTGATCCGGCACTTCGGCTGGGAGGGCGAGGCGCGGATGAACTACGGCTCCATCGAGTTCCTCGGCCCGTACGTCTCCGCGGTCTCCACCGCCGCCCTCGCGCTCACCATCGCCGCCTTCGGCTGGCTCCTGCTGTGGCGAGTCCGCTCGCGCCGCTTCACCTCGTCGACGGTGGCGGACGCGGCCTTCGTCGCGGTGCTGCTGTTCACCCTGACCAGCCGGGTGCTCTCCCCGCAGTACCTGCTGTGGCTCGTCGGTCTGGGCGCGGTCTGCCTCGCCTTCCGGTCGAGCCGGATGCAGCGGCCCGTGCACCTGGTGATCTGGGCGACGGCGGTGACGCAGTTCGAGTTCCCGGTGTGGTTCTCGCACGTGACGCGGAGCGATCCGCTGGGCATGGCGGTGCTGTTCACGCGGAACGGCCTGCTGATCGCCGCCGCCCTGATCGCCTGCCGCATCCTGTGGCGCCAGACGGTGACCGAGCCCCGTCTCGCCGAGGCCTCCATCCCCGCCCAGGCGGTTCGCCCGGAGCGCGAGAAGGCCCTGACCGGCTCCTTCTGACCGGAGCGCGGGAAAGCCCTGACCGGCTCCCTCCGACCGGAGCGCGGGAAAGCCCTGACCGGCTCCCTCCGACCGGAGCACGGGAAAGCCCTGACCGGCTCCCTCCGAGGGGGCGTCCTCAGCCGAGCCGCTCCCCCAGGTACGTCCGCCACGCGGCCGTGAACTCCTCCGGGGTGGTGTCCAGGACCTCCTGGAGCGCCTTCTCCACCGCGCCCTCCCGGCCGGGGTGCGCGCCCACCGCCCGGTAGAACTCCGTCAGCTCCGTCTCGCCCCACCGCTCCGCGATGAGCGCGCACGCCAGCCAGCCGCCCTCATAGGCCCGCGCCAGCGCCTCCGCGTCGCCGCCGAAGCCGAACTCGGCGTCCTCCGGGAGCCGGGCGGGCAGTTCGCCGGCACGGACCGCGCGGCGTAGTTCGGGGGCCGCCTGCGCGGCGGTACGGCCGGTGCCCCGGTAGGCGACCCAGTCGGCGAAGCCCTCGGAGAGCCAGACCGGGGTGGCCGCGGAGGTGTGGGCGCGGGTGGCGACGTGGACGGTCTCGTGGGTGAGGACGAGCTGCCGGCCGAACTCGCCGAGGAAGCCGTACGCGTCGGGATTGACGATCACCCGGTCCGCGGGCGCGTCCGCCCTGCGCTCGGTCTCTCCCGTGGTGACGGCGGCGATGCCCCGGTAGGAGGCTCCGGGGGCCCCGAGAAGCCCGCCCATGGCGTCCAGGGAGCCGGGGACGAGGACGACGACCTTCCGGGCCCACTCCGACGGCCACGCCCCGCTCACGGCGGGCACCGCCCGGTCCGCGGCGGCCGCTATCGCCCGGAGCCGCTGCGGGTCCTGGTCGACGCCGAGGACGAGCGAGCGGGCGCCCTGGACGGTCCGGACGTCCCCCTGCTCCCACAACTGCCGCGGGGCGCCCTCCGCGGGCCGGTCACCGGTCACGTACCAGCGTCCGTCCCGTTCGGTCAGGTCCAGGACGCGGCCGCTGGTGACGGGCCCCTTGTCGTGGCCCCGGAGCCGGTACCCGAGCACGGCGGCGACGGTGGCCCGGTCGTCCCCGGTGCGGTCGACCCGGGTGACCCGGTACGTCCAGTCGTCGAGCGGCACCGCCGCGAGCCGCCGGAACACGGTCAGCGCGGTCGGCGCGTACGCGGGGTCGAGGGCGACCCGGAAGCCGGGCTCGTCGCGGGCGAGGAGCGCCCGGGCGTGCCGGTCGAGGAGCGTCCGTATCTCCCCGGAGGCGGTGTCGGCGGGGCGGGCCGCCGTGCAGCCGACCAGCCCGGTGAGGACGAGCAGCAGGGCGAGCAGGCAGGCGGCGGCCGTTCGCCGCGCTCCACTCCCCTGACCTGCCACGCGTCCGATCGTACGGTCGGACCGCCCCGTACCGCTTCCGGTGGCCGGGATCGGTGCCCCGGCCCGGAACCCCGGACGGAGGTCAGACCCGGGTCACCGTCACGTTCGACATCATGTTCACCGGGTCGTAGCGGACCCGCGCGCCCGGATAGGGGGCGTGGATGACCTGGCCGTTGCCCGCGTAGATCCCCACGTGGCTGGCGTCGCCGCGGTACGTGACCAGGTCGCCGGGCTGCGCCTGCGAGAGCGGCACCTGCCGGCCCGCGTGCCGCTGCGCGGCGGAGGTGCGCGGCAGGCTGATCCCGGCCTGCCGGTACGACCAGACCATCAGGCCCGAGCAGTCGAAGCCGGAGGGCCCGGTCGACCCCCACACGTACGGCTTGCCGATCGCGCTGCGGGCGGCGAGCACGGCGGCGGAGGCCCGTGAGGAGGCCGGGCCGAGGTCGGCGAGCGGCGGCTGGTCCTCCGCGCGCCCGCCGGAGCGGGAGGCGCGGTCGAAGTCGGCGCGCTCCTCGGCAGTGAGGGAGGCGAGCAGCCGACGGGCCTCGGCGAGCTTGCGCTCGACGGTCCGCTTGTGGCGGGCGACCTCGGCCCGGCTCTGCTCCAGGTCGGTGAGGGCCCTGCGCGCCTCGGTCCGCTTCTGGTCCAGCCGGCGCTGCTCCCGCTGGAGCTCGCCGAGCGCGGCGCTCTGCCGGGCGGTGGCCCGGTCGAGGGCCGAGGCGCGGTCGAGGTAGGTGTCCGGGTCGGAGGAGAGCAGCAGCGCGAGGGCGGGGTCGATGCCGCCGGAGCGGTACTGGGCGCCGGCCACCGAGCCGAGGGCGCCGCGCATGTGGTTGATGCGCTCCTGGCCGCGGGCGAGTCCGTCCCGTGCCCGGGAGACCGTCCGGCGCAGGGCGTCCGTCTTCTCGTCCGCCCTGTTGTAGCCCTCGGTGGCCTTCTCGGCCTCCTCGAAGAGGTGGTCGACCGTGGCGCGGGTGGCCGCGGGCGTGGGACCGGGGTCGGCGCTCGCGGGGACGGCCCCGAGGGAGGCGGCCGCTGTGGCCGCGGCGGCCGCGGTCAGGACGGTGACCCTCGCGGGTCGGCGGTGGGACGCCACTAATCGCGCTCCGTTCGGCTCGACGCAGACTGGCGCGGCAGACAGTAGCCGCTGAGCAGTCCGCGTCCAACGAACCCGCCGGACACACAAAGTGACGCCCCGCCGGAGAACACAGGTCACCGGCGGGGCGTCAGGTCAGCGCGTGTCCCGGTGAACCACCCGATTGGGCGGTGTGCCGGAGCGGTTCGCGGGGCGGGGCGTCAGCCGCCGACCCGGACACCGAACTGGAACGTGCCCATGTAGTTCATCGACTCGTAGCGCACGCTGGCACCCGGCTTGGGGGCGTGCAGGATCGTGTTGTTGCCCACGTACAGGCCCACGTGCGACAGGCTGTTGAAGAAGACCAGGTCGCCCGGCTTGAGCTGGCTGCGGCCGATCTTCGTGCCGTCGTTCTGCTGGGTGTAGGTGGTGCGGGTGATGTCGACGCCGGCCTGGCGGTAGGCCCACTGGGTCAGCCCGGAGCAGTCGTACGAGTTCGGGCCCTCGGCGCCGGAGACGTACGGCTTGCCGATCTGCGTCGCGGCGGCGGCGAGCGCCTGGCCGCCGAAGCCGGACGCGGGGGCCTCGCCACCGAGGTCGACCCGCACGTTGGCGGCGCGGCTGGCGCGCTGCTCCTGCTCCCGCTCCTGCTCCGCGATGCGGTCACGCTCGGCCTGGGTCAGGCTGTTGAGGAGGGCGCGGGCGTCGGCCAGCTTGCCCTGGTACTTCTTCTTCTTGTCCCCGAGGGTCTTGCGGACGTCCTCGAGGTCGGTCAGCTTCGTGGTCGCCTCGGCGCGCTGCTGGGCGAGGGTCCGCTGCTTGGCCTGGATCGAGGTGAGCACGTCGGCCTGCTGAGCGCTCAGCTGGTCGATCGCGGTCGCCTTGTCGAGGTACGTGTCCGGGTCGGCGGAGAGGAAGAGCTGGAGCGCCGGGTCGATGCCACCGGAGCGGTACTGGGCGCTGGCGACGGAACCGATCTGGTCGCGCAGGGTGTTGAGCTCCTGCTGACCTCGGGCCACCTTGTCCTGGAGGTCGCCGATCTCCTTCTGCAGCTTCCCGCGGCGCTCGTCGGCGAGGTTGTACTGCTCCGTGGCCTCTTCGGCCTCGTGGTGCAGCTTGTCGACCTTCGTCTTGACTTCGTCGATCGTGGGCTTGGGGGCCGCCTGGGCACCGGTCTGGGCGGAGAGCGCGACGGCGGCGGCCGCGGTCGCGGTGAGCACGGTCACGCGGGTGCGGCTGGGCTGCTTGGGTCGACGGTGGGACGCCACGAAGGCGAGCTCCTTCTTCCTCAGAGCCGCCCAACCGGTCAGGTGCAGGCGGTCCCTCCGCTGCCACCCCGGATGGGTGATCAACCGCGCGAAGGTTCGAAGGCCGACCCTAGTGACCAAGTTGTGATCAGTTCAAATCCCACCGGCAAAAATATTGCCCACACGGCACTTTGTTTACTCGCACCACACGGGCAGTGATGGCCGTTTGACGGTGCGCCATCCAGAATTCGGGCATAACGCCCAGGAGTTGTGACTCTCTACGAGAGCCGCGAAAGCCGCTTCAGCAACAATGCGGACGAGACGGGCCTCGCGCCCGCCTTCGCGACTCCGTCGGCCACCTCGCGGTCGGTGGAGACCACCACCACGGGCCGCCCCGACGGCTCGGCCCGCACCAGCTGCCGGATCAACTCGTCCGCCGTGACACCGGGCTTGGAGAACAGCACCCGCACCCCGCGCGGCGGCGCGAGCAGCACCGGGGCCGCCAGCTCCGCCCCGTCGAAGACACAGGTGACCTCGGCGCCCGAACGGGCCGCGAGCGCCGACAGGCTCCCGAGCAGCCGCAGCCGCTGCTTCTCCAACGGCATCGTCGGATAGCCGGTCTTGGTGACGTTGTAGCCGTCGACGACCAGATGGGTCTGCGGCAGCGTGAGGAGTTGGTCGAGCAGCGCGGGGTCGGTCTCGGAGAGCGCCCGCGTCGCGATGTCCTTCGGGGACATCCGCCCCGGCTCGACCGCGTCCACGGTGTCCGCGGGATGCACGGAGACGGGCGGCAGGGCGAGTTCACGGCGCAGCCCCTGGGCCGCGTCGAGGACCGTGTCGAGCAGCAGCCGCAGCCGCATGTCCTCCACCGAGCGGCCCTCGCGGGCGGTCCTGCGGCTCGCCTCCAGGGCCGCCTCGACCTCACCGAGCCGGGCCTTGAGCCGCCGGCTCTCGCTCTCGGCGGCCGACACCTGGGCCGCCGCCTCCGCCTTCGCGGCGTCGATCTCGCCCTGCGCGCGGCGCATCGCGGCCTCGCCGCGCTTCACGTCGCTCTGGGCGCTGCGCAGCTTGCGGTGAAGCGATTCCGCTTCCTTCCGGGCGGCCTCCAGATCGTGGCGCAACTGCTCCGTCTCGCCCCGGGACCGGTCCCGCGCGGCGGCCAGCTCCTCGCGCAGCCGTTCCAGTTCGCGCCGGCCGGCCTCGTCGGCCCGCTCGGCGTCCGCCCGCAGGGCCTCCTCGCCCGCGGCGGCCACGAGCTTGACCCAGCCGGGCGGGCGCAGCACGTAGGCGGCCGCGGCCACGTCGACCGGGTCGGCGGCGGCCGGCGGGGTGCCGGTCTCGACGGCTCCGGCCAGTTCGGGCTCCGACTGCTTGAACCGCTCGCCGATCCGCTGCCGGAAGAGCGGGTCGCCCTCCAGCGCGGCCGCCATGGCGTTGCCGGCGAACTTGGCCCGCCGGCTCGCGGTGAACCGGGCGTACTGACGGAGGGGGGCGGGAAGCTCCGCGACGGTCAGCCCGCCGAAGGCGTCCGCGACCAGCGCGACGACCCGCCGACGTACACCTTCCGTCAGTGGGTGGTCGAGCGTCTCGGCAGCGTCACCTGCCGCGCCGGCCGGCTCTCCACCGTGCGCGGGCTGCTCCACGATCCGTCACCCCTATGTCGTCCGCGCCGTCCCTCAGGAAGCGGCGCCCGGCCTGTCCACCAATTCGATCTGGTCCACCGCGTTGCACCAGCGGCAGCGGACCGACTCGATGGTCTCACTGACCACCTGCCGCTCCTCGACCGTCGGGTCTCCCGCGAGGTCCAGATGGACGTACTCGACGACCTTCGACGAGCGGGTCACGTCGAAACGGGTCAGGTTGCCGCAGAGCGTGCAGCGCCAGCGGGTCTCGGCGGTCGGCAGGGGAACCGTCGTCATCGAGCCGTCCTTCTTCCTGTTGCGTGGTACTCAGGTGCGGGAGCCGCGGTGCGCCGTCGAACTGCGGTCGTACTGCCCGTTACCCTACGGCCTCGCCGCGCCCCGCCGGTGCGCCGGGGCACGGCGAGGCACTCTGTCCAGTTCGGCCCCGGTACGCCATCATCTGTCCATGATCGACTGGCGAGCGGCGACCCTCGGTGCCTGGCGGGGCACACGCGGCGGCCCCACGGTGACCTACGGCCTGATCGCCGCCTGCTGCCTCCTCTTCGTGATCGGCCCGGTCTCCGGACTCAATCCGGCGTACGGCACGGGTGACGAACTCCTGGCGGCGCAGGGCGCGTACTTCCGCCGCTGGGGCGTGGTCCCCGCCGAGCTGATGAGCGGCGAACCGCACGCCCTGCTCACCCCGCTGACCGCGCTCTTCATCCACGGCAGCTGGCTCCACCTGCTGGGGAACATGCTCTTCCTCTACGTCTTCGGCGCGATGGCCGAGGAGCGCATGGGCCCGGCCGGGTTCGCCCTCTTCTACCTGGGCACCGGCTACCTCGCCCTGCTCGGGTACGCGGCGGCCCACGCGAACAGCGAGCAGACCCTCGTCGGGGCGTCGGGGGCGATCTCCGGGGTCCTCGGGGCCTTCCTCTTCCTCTTCCCGCGCTCCCGGGTCACCAGCCTCTTCCCCTTCCTCTTCTTCCTGCCGCTGCGCTTTCCCGCCTGGATCGTGCTGATCTTCTGGTTCGTGCTCCAGTGGCTGGCGGCGCGGGCGGCGGGGCCGGGTCCGGGCGTCGCCTATCTGGCCCATGTGGTGGGCTTCTCCGTCGGCTTCCTCTACGCCTGGGGCCGCTACCGGGGTGGGGATAGAGTGAAGGCTCCAGCCGCGGCGACCGAGGGAGAAAGCCAGCCGTGATCACCGCGATCGTGCTCATCAAGACCAGCGTGGACCGCATCCCCGAGATCGCCGAGTCGATCGCCGCGCTCGACAGCGTCAGCGAGGTCTTCTCGGTGACCGGCACGTACGACCTGATCGCCATGGTCCGGGTCTCGCGCCATGACGACCTGGCGGACGTCATCCCCGGCAGCATCAGCAAGATCCCGGGCGTCGAGGCCACGGACACCCACGTGGCGTTCCGTACGTACTCCCAGCACGACCTGGAGGCGGCCTTCGCCATCGGCCTGGAGTCCTGAGGCCGCACACGCGTCATGGGTGAAGGGGGCCTCCCGATCGGGAGGCCCCCTTCACCCATACGAGTGAGTGCTCAGCCGCGGTCCGGGACGCAGCGGCCGTCCTCGGTACGGTACTTCCACTGCGCGCCGTCCCGGACGAGCTCCTTCACGGCGCCGACGAACCGCTCCACGTGCTCGTCGGGCGTACCGGCGCCGAAGCTCACCCGGATGGCGTTGAGGGACCGCTCCCCCGGGGCCGCCTCGGGGGCGCCGCACTCCCCCTGGGTCTGCGGGTCGCTGCCGAGCAGCGTGCGGACCAGCGGGTGGGCGCAGAACAGACCGTCGCGGACGCCGATGCCGTACTCGGCGGAGAGCGCGGCGGCGAAGTGGGAGCTGTTCCAGCCGTCCACGACGAAGGAGATGACGCCGACGCGGGGCGCGTCGTCGCCGAAGAGCGAGAGCACCTTGACCTCGGGGACCTCCGCGAGGCCCGCGCGGACCGTCTCGATCAGGTGCTGCTCCCGGGCGACGAGCTGGTCGAAGCCGGCCTCGGTGAGCGCCTTGCAGGCGGAGGCGATGGAGTAGACGCCGATGACGTTCGGGGAGCCGGCCTCGTGGCGGGCCGCGGTGGTGTGCCACTCCACGTCCACGCCGCCGTCGGCCCGCCGCGCCACCTTGCGGGAGGCGCCGCCGCCCGCGAGGTACGGGTCGGCGTCCTGGAGCCAGTCGGAGCGGCCCGCGAGGACGCCCGAGCCGAAGGGCGCGTACAGCTTGTGTCCGGAGAAGGCGACCCAGTCCACGTCCAACTCGCGTACGGAGACGGGGTGGTGGGGCGCGAGCTGGGCGGCGTCGAGGACGATCCGGGCGCCGTGGGCGTGCGCGGCGGCGGCGAGCTCCTTCACCGGCCACAGCTCACCGGTGACGTTCGAGGCGCCGGTGACGCAGACCAGGGCGGGGCCGTGAGGGTCGCGGTCGGCGAGCGCCCGCTCCAGGGTCTCGACGGCCTGCGCCGGGGTGCGGGGCGCGTTGAGGTAGGTGACGCGGGCGTCCTGCCACGGAAGGAGCGAGGCGTGGTGCTCGGTCTCGAAGACGAAGACCTCGCAATCGGCCGGAACGACCCGGGCCAGCAGGTTGAGCGAGTCGGTGGTGGAGCGGGTGAAGACGACCTGGTCGCCGGGGCGGCAGTCGAGGAACTCGGCGACGGTGACCCGGCTGTTCTCGAAGAGGTCGGTGGAGAGCTGGGAGAGGTAGCCGGCGCCGCGGTGGACGCTGCCGTAGTAGGGGGCGTACGCGGCGACGTCGTCCCACACCCGCTGGAGGGCCGGCGCGCTGGCCGCGTAGTCGAGCGCCGCGTAGGTCACCTCGCCGCCGGTGACGAGCGGGACGGTGACGTCCCGGCCGAGGACGGGCAGCGGGGCGGCGCAGCAGGGGTCGGCGGAGTCGGCGACGGTCTCGACGGCGGCGTTCGGGTATGCGGACATGGCGGTATCTCCCGGCGGGCGGTGCGGAATGGCTTCAGTGGAATCCGTACGCGGCCGGGGATGGCGGGGTACGGGTGATGCCTCGGAGGGCAACGGGTACGCGGGTACGCGGAATCGGCCCTGTTCCGAGGGTGAAGTAGGGGCGGACTCGCCCTATCGCATTCGCTTGCTCACGGAAAAAGCTCCTCGAGAGACCAGGACCCCTGGTGTGTCGAGGGGCCCGCGCTTGCCGTAGACCTCGCTGCCTACGGCCTGGTCTTCACCCGGGGCACCCCGCCACGGACGGAGGGTTGCCGGACAGCAAGCCGGGGCTTCGTAGCTGTCACTCATGACCTGACATGCATCCTGCCACATGATCGCGCATGCGCAAGACCCCGGTCCGCATACTGGACCGGGGTCTTGGGGGAACGACTACGCGTTGCTGGCGGCGATCCAGCGTTCCAGCACCTGGCGGGCGGCGCCGGAGTCGATCGACTCGGCCGCCCTCGCGATGCCGGCGCTCAACTGCTCCACGAGAGTGCCCCCGCCCGCTTCGAGCGCCGTGAGCGCCGCCGCCGCGTTGAGCAGGACCGCGTCCCGTACCGGCCCGGTCTCCCCGGCGAGCAGCCGACGGGCGACGTCCGCGTTGTACGAGGCGTCCGCGCCGCGCAGCGCCTCCAGGGGTACGAGGTCGATGCCCACGTCCCGCGGGTCGAAGCGCTCCTCGGTCACCGTGCCGCCGCGGACCACCCACACGCGGGAGGTGGACGTGGTCGTCAGCTCGTCCAGGCCGTCGTCGCCGCGGAAGACCAGGGCCGAGTTGCCGCGCTCGGCGAAGACCCCGGCCACGATCGGCGCCATGCGCGCGTCGGCGACTCCGACGGCCTGGGCCCGCACCTTGGCCGGATTGGTCAGCGGGCCGAGGACGTTGAAGGTCGTCCGGATGCCCAGCTGGCCGCGCGCGGCGGCGACGTGCCGCAGCGCCGGGTGGAACTTCACCGCGAAGCAGATGGTGATGCCGGCTTCCTCGGCGACCTCGACGACCCGCTGCGGGGTCAGGCCCAGGTTGATGCCGAGCTTCTCCAGGACGTCGGAGGAACCGGAGGCGGAGGACGCGGCGCGGTTGCCGTGCTTGACGACCTTCGCTCCCGCTCCGGCGGCCACGATCGACGCCATCGTGGAGATGTTGACGGTCTTGGCGCCGTCGCCGCCGGTTCCGACGATGTCGACGGCGGGGCCCGGCACCTCGATCACGTTGGCGTGCTCGTACATGCTCCGTACGAGGCCGGTGATCTCCGCGACCGTCTCGCCCTTGGCCCGCAGCGCCACCATGAATCCGGCGATCTGGGCGTCGGTGGCCTCGCCGCGCATGATCAGGTCCATCGCCCAGGCCGTGTCGTCGGCGGCGAGGTCGCGGCCTTCGAGCAGGCCGTTCAGGAGGGCGGGCCAGGAGCGGCCCGCCGACGTAGGTCCTCCAGCGGGGGTCGCAGCGCTCATGGCAGCTCCTGATCGTCACGTAGGGAATACAAGGGTCACCCTATCGACCCCCGGAGACGGCGAAGAGCCCCGTCCATCGAATGGACGGGGCTCTCACCGTGGCGACCTACGTCATCGGAAGGTCAAGGTGATCAGTGGTGGCCGTGGCCGCTCTGGATCTCCTTGTACTCCTCCGAGGTGGGCTTGGCGACCTGGCTGTCGCCGCCGTAGTAGCCCTTGTTGAGCTTGACCCGGAGCTTCTCGATCGCGCCGATCTTGCGCTCCACGCCGTTCTCGTCGACGGCCGGCGGCAGCTCCGCGGGCTCGTACTGCTCGTGCGCCGTGAGGCGGTGCAGCTCGCCCTGGCTGAGCGGCTCGTGGACCTCGACGAACTCACCGTGCGGCAGGCGCTTGATGATGCCCGACTCGCGGCCGTGCAGCACCTTGTCCTTGTCCCGGCGCTGGAGGCCGAGGCAGATCCGCTTGGTGGCGATGAACGCGATGACCGGGCCGACGAAGAAGAAGATCCGCACGAACCAGGTGATCGAGTTGATCGACAGGTGGAAGTGGGTCGCCCAGAGGTCGTTTCCACCACCCACGAGCATGATCATGTACGCGGTGATCCAGGCGACACCGAAGCCGGTGCGCGTCGGAGCGTTGCGCGGGCGCTGCGAGATGTGGTGCTCGCGCTTGTCGCCGGTGATCCAGGACTCGATGAACGGGTAGACCGCGATCGCGCCGAGCACCGCCGGGAAGATCGCCAGCGGGATCATCACGCCCAGGACCAGCGTGTGGCCCCAGAGGTTGATCTCCCAGCCCGGCATGACACGGATCAGACCCTCGGCGAAGCCCATGTACCAGTCGGGCTGGGCGCCGGTGGACACCTGGTCCGGGCGGTACGGGCCGAGGGCCCAGATCGGGTTGATCGAGGCGATCGCCGAGATGACCGCGATGACACCGAAGACCAGGAAGAAGAAGCCTCCGGCCTTCGCCATGTACACGGGCAGCAGCGGCATGCCGACGACGTTCTTGTTCGTGCGGCCGGGGCCCTCGTAGTGCGTGTGCTTGTGGACGACCACCAGGATGAGGTGGGCGACCACGAGGCCCAGCATGATGCCGGGCAGCAGCAGCACGTGCGCCGAGTAGAACCGGGCCACGAAGTCGCCGCCGGGGAACTCCCCGCCGAACAGGAACATCGAGAGGTACGTGCCGACGACCGGCACGGACAGGATCGCGCCCTGCATGAAGCGGACACCGGTGCCGGAGAGCAGGTCGTCCGGGAGCGAGTAACCGGTGAAGCCGGTGAACATGCCCAGGAAGAACAGCAGGAAGCCGAACAGCCAGTTGATCTCACGCGGCTTGCGGAACGCGCCGGTGAAGAACACGCGCATCATGTGCACGAACATGCCGGCGAGGAAGATCAGCGCCGCCCAGTGGTGGATCTGCCGGATCAGCAGACCACCGCGCACCTCGAACGAGATGTGCATGGTCGAGTTGAACGCCTCGGACATCAGCTGTCCCTGGAGCGGGACGTACGGTCCGACGTACTCCACCTCGTTCATCGACGGGTGGAAGAACATCGTCAGATAGACGCCCGTCAGGATGATGATGAGGAAGCTGTAGAGGCAGATCTCGCCCAGCATGAAGGACCAGTGGTCCGGGAAGATCTTCCGCATGTTGGCCTTGGCCAGCGTGTAGATCCCCAGGCGACCGTCGGCCCAGTCGACGACCCGCTCGCCGGCGGGTGCCTTCTTGTTCGTATCGGTCACGGTGCTCATCCGCGCTCCCAGAAGGCAGGACCGACGGGCTCGTCGAAGTCGCCGAGCGCCTCCAGGAAGCCCTTGTCGTTCACGCCGATCCGCAGCTGCGGGAGGGCGTGACCGGCCGGGCCGAAGATGACGCGGGCGCCGTCGGAGAGGTCGAAGGTGGACTGGTGGCACGGGCAGAGCACGTGATGCGTCTGCTGCTCGTACAGGGAGATCGGGCAACCCACGTGGGTGCAGATCTTCGAGAAGGCGACCACGCCCTGGTGCGACCACTCGAGCTCGCGCTTGTCCTTGATGTCCTCCGGCTGGATCCGGACGATCATCAGGGCGGCCTTGGCGATCTCGGTCTGGAAGTCGTGGTCGTGCTCCGACATGCCCTCGGGCATCGCGAAGGTCAGCGAACCGACCGCGACGTCCTCGGGGCGCAGCGGCTCATGCGTGTTCATGTTGATGAGCTGCTTGCCCCTGGCCCACTTGGTGGTCCGGAGCTTCTTCTCGGGCAGCGGGCCCATGTCACGCAGGAGCATGACGCCGGAGAGCGGGACGAGCGCCAGCGCACCGAACATCGTGTTGCGGATGAGCTTGCGACGGCCGAAGCCGGACTCGGCGGCACCGGCCGCGAAGTCCGCCAGGACCTGCGCCTTGACCTCGGGCGACGCCGCGATCGGGTGACGCTCGTCGGCGACCTCGACGTCGGACATCAGGGTGCGGGCCCAGTGGACCGCACCCGCGCCGATGAAGAAGAGCGCCGCACCGAGGGTCAGACCCAGCGCGAAGTTCAGCGAGGACACCCGGCCGAAGGGCCAGATGTACACGATGTGGTCGACCGGGAAGATCACGTACGAGGCGATGAAGCCGACGGTGGCCAGCATCGACAGCGTGAACATGAAGGCGACCGCACGCTCGGACCGACGGGCGGCACGCTCGTCGATGTCCTGGATGCGCGGCTTGTGGGGCGGGAGGCCCGGGTCGGCGAACGGGTCGTCGGCGACCTTCACCGCGCCGTGCGCGGTGTCCTGCCCGGCGGGCAGGTTCTCTTCTGGAATCTCTTGGGTACTCATGACTTCTTGGCCTTAGCGGTGTGGGCCGCGACCCAGATGGCAACTGCGATGAGCGCACCCAGACCGAAGATCCAGGCGAACAGACCCTCGGAGACGGGGCCGAGGCCACCGAGCTTGAGACCGCCCGGGTTGTCGGCCTTGTCGCTGTTGACGGCCTGGACGTACGCGATGATGTCCTGCTTCTGCTTCTCCGGCATGATCGTGTCGGGGAAGGAGGGCATGTTCTGCGGGCCGGTCTGCATGGCCTCGTAGAGGTGCTTCGGGCTCACGCCTTCGAGGCTCGGGGCGTACTTGCCGTTGCTCAGCGCGCCGCCCTCACCGGTGAAGTTGTGGCACTGGGCACAGTTGGAGCGGAACAGCTCGCCACCCTTGGCGACGTCCGCACCGTCAGGGCTGTACTGGCCCTCGGTCGGCGTGATTGCACCGGCACCGAGAGAAGCCACGTACGCCGCGAGCTGATCGATCTCAGCCTGCGAGTAGATGACCTTCTTCTTTGGGACCTGGGCGCCCGGCTGCTGGGCCGGCATGCGGCCCGTGCCGACCTGGAAGTCGACGGCGGCCGAACCGACGCCGACCAGGGACGGGCCGTCAGTGGTGCCCTGACCGCCGGTTCCGTGGCAGCTGGCGCAGCCGACGGAGTAGAGCTTCTTGCCCTCCTCGATCGCGAGGGACTGGGCGGTTTCATCGGCCTTCGCCGTGCCCGCGGGCGCGAACGCGGCGTACAGCCCCCCAGTGGCCGCCAGCGCGAGTAGGAGGACGACGACCGCCGCCAGCGGATGGCGTCGTCGTGCGGAGAGCTTTTTCACGGATTACCCCGGTGTCAGGATCTTCTGCGTCGATGCTTGCTGGATGTCTCGGTCCGCCGTGTCGGCGGGACCGATTACTTGATCATGTAGATCGTGGCGAAGAGGCCGATCCAGACGACATCGACGAAGTGCCAGTAGTAGGACACGACGATGGCGGCGGTTGCCTGCTCGTGGGTGAACCTCTTGGCGGCGTACGTCCGGCCGAGGACCAGCAGGAAGGCGATGAGACCGCCCGTCACGTGCAGGCCGTGGAAGCCGGTGGTCAGGTAGAACACCGAGCCGTACGGGTCCGACGAGAGCGAGAGGCCCTCGTGCTTCACCAGCTCGGTGTACTCGAAGACCTGGCCGCCGATGAAGATCGCACCCATCACGAACGTGATGATGAACCACGACCGGAGCTTCTTCACGTCGCCCCGCTCCGCGGCGAAGACGCCGAGCTGGCAGGTGAGTGAGGAGAGCACCAGGATCGTGGTGTTGGTCGCCGAGAACGGGAAGTTCAAGGCCGAGGCCTTTTCCGCCCAGAACTCGGGACCTGTCACCGATCGCAGGGTGAAGTACATCGCGAAGAGGGCCGCGAAGAACATCAGCTCGGAGCTCAACCAGATGATGGTTCCGACGCTGGTGAGGTTCGGTCGATTGACCGACGGGTGCGCGTGCCCTGTTTCTACTGTCGTTACTGTCGCCACGACCGACATTATGTCGGTCGCTTATCCCGCCCTCACTCCGGGGGGTGCCGTTCGGAGTGTCAGAGGGGTGTGTCCAGCCCGAACGGCCCATCGGAAGCCCCTTCGAACAGGTGCTGAACGGGTGTTGACGGGGTGTGGACCGGAGTAGCATCCCGCGCATCGATCGACGACCTTCCCACGGACTTCCCCACGGAGGAACGATGCAGTCGAGTGCCACGGTCCTGGTCTACAGCGACGACGCGAACACCCGCGCGCAGGTGCGCCTCGCCGCGGGGCGCAGGCCCGCGGCCGACGTGCCCCCGGTCGCGTTCGTGGAGTGCGCCACGCTGCCTGCGGTGCTGAAGCGCCTGGACGAGGGCGGCATCGACGTCTGCGTCCTGGACGGCGAGGCGGTGCCCGCCGGCGGCATGGGTGTCTGCCGGCAGATCAAGGACGAGGTCTTCCGCTGCCCGCCGGTGCTGCTGCTCATCGGGCGCCCGCAGGACGCCTGGCTGGCCACCTGGAGCCGCGCGGACGCCGCGACCACCCTCCCGGTGGAACCGGTGGAGTTCGCGGCGTCCCTGGCCGCCCTGCTGCGTTCCCGGCTGTCCCTGGACGCGTAACCCCCAGGCGAGTGAGCCGAAGGGGCGCGGCCGGGGGAACAGTCCCGAGCGCGCGGAGGCCCGTGAGGAACTGGGGGTCCCCCCGCCGAAGGCAGGGGGAGGGTCGAGCACGGTCGGGACTGTGAGCCCGGCTTGAGCGCCCCGTGGGGGTCCCCCCGGCGAAGCCAGGGGGAGAACCGAGCCCTAGAAAGAGAGCGGCCGGAGGCGGGCCTTGGCGTCCTCGGTGGCGGTCGGGTCCCCCGACGCCTCCACCAGGGCGCTGCCCTTGCGCCACTTCTCCCACGGCATGTTCCAGTCGCCGAAGCCGTTGCCGAAGGTGTCCATCGTGTCGCCACGGCTGTTGACGGTCCTGACGATGTCGCCGGGGCGGACGGTCTTGTAGAACCAGGCCGCGTTCCCGGTCGACATGCCGACACAGCCGTGGCTGACGTTCGCCACGCCCTGCGAGCCGACGGACCACGGCGCGGCGTGGACGTATTCACCGCTCCATGTCACCCGAGTGGCGTAGTAGACCGGCAGGTCGTACGACTCGGCACTGCCCTCGGCTATGCCGACGCTGGTGCCGCGCATCCGGACGTAGTACTCCTTGCCGAGCACGACCTTGATGCCGTTGCGGGTGGAGAAGCCGGGCTTGCCGGTGGTCACCGGAATGGTGTTGATCACTTCTCCGTTGCGCCGCACGGTCATGTAGTGCGACCCGGCGTCCGCGACAGCCTCGACGCGGTCGCCGATGGAGAGCTTCAGCGGCTTGGACGCGCCGCCGTAGAGCTTGTCGCCCACCTTGAGGCCGTCCAGGTTGGCGGTGGCCGTGACGAGCGCGCCGGCGGGCCAGTACTCCTTCGGGCGGAAGTGCAGCTTCTTGTCGTCCACCCAGTACCAGGAGCCCTGCACGGCGGGTGTGGAGCGGACCTTGAGGGCCCGCTCGACGACGGCACGGGCCGCCCGGTCCTTGACGGGGAGGGCGAGGTCCGCGGTGATCGGCTGTCCGACGCCGTAGGTGCCCGCCTCCGGCCCGAAGGCGACGGTCAGGGCCCGCTTGGCCGGAGCCGTCTCGAACGTGTACGTACGGGCGCCTGGAGCCCCGTCCTCGTCCTCGGTGGCCACCCGGACCGTGTAGCGGGTGCCCGCCGCCAGAGCGGCCGTGGAGCGCCAGCGCTGCCCGTCCGCGGTGAGTTCGCCCGCCAGATGGCGGTCGGCCGCGTCGGTGACGGTGACGTCGGTGATCCGACCGCCCTCGCCCTTGGCGGAGATCTCCAGGGGCTTCTCGGGGTCCGCCTTCGCGCCGCCGACCGCCGCGCTGATGGCGAGCTGGTCCGCCGCGTCATAGGGCTTCACCGACAGCGGATGGCCGTCGGAACCCGCGCACGCCGTGGCGGCTGCGGTGACGGTGACGGCCAGAAGAGTGCAGCTCAGAACAGTCCGAATGCGCGGCGTGTCGTTCATGACATCACCGTAAGAACAATCCCCGGCGTGGGCGCGTCGAGTGCTGCAAACGAGGGGCCCGGACACTTCGGTGACGAAGTGTCCGGGCCCCTCGGTGTGCTCCGGTACGGAGCGGGGTACCGCTACTGGTTCTGGTTCTCGCCGCGGTAGAACTCGAAGACCCAGCCGAAGAGGCCGACCAGGAGCAGCGGGAACGAGAAGTACAGGATCCACCAGCCCATCGCGACGGCGAGGAAGGCGAGCGCACCGCCGACGGCCAGCGACAGCGGCTGCCAGCTGTGCGGGGCGAAGAAGCCCACTTCACCGGCCTCGTCCGCGACGTCGGCTTCCTTGTCGTCCTGCGCCATCGCGTCGACACGCTTGGCCGTGAAGGCCAGGTAGTAGCCGATCATGATGGACAGGCCGAAGGCCAGGAAGAGCGCCGTCGTACCGACCGGCTCCTTGGACCAGACGCCGTAAAGGATCGCCATGGCAAGGATGAAGACGCTCAGCCAGATGAACATCTTGCCTTGGATCTTCACTTGCCGGCCTCCTTGCTGCCCGCGAGGGCCTCGACGGCGTGGCCCTTGTTCTCGAGCTGGTCGACAGCCGCGATCTCAGGGTGGTGCAGATCGAACGCCGGGGATTCGGAACGGATCCGCGGCAGGGTGAGGAAGTTGTGCCGCGGCGGCGGGCAGGACGTCGCCCATTCGAGCGAACGGCCGTAGCCCCACGGGTCGTCGACCTCGATCTTCTTGCCGTACTTGGCGGTCTTCCAGACGTTGTACATGAACGGCAGGATCGACAGACCGAGCAGGAAGGAGGAGATCGTCGAGATCGTGTTCAGCGCGGTGAAGCCGTCGGCGTCGAGGTAGTCCGCGTAACGACGCGGCATGCCCTCGGCACCGAGCCAGTGCTGCACCAGGAAGGTGCCGTGGAAGCCGATGAACAGCGTCCAGAACGTGATCTTGCCGAGGCGCTCGTCCAGCATCTTGCCGGTGAACTTCGGCCACCAGAAGTGGAACCCGGCGAACATCGCGAAGACCACGGTGCCGAAGACGACGTAGTGGAAGTGCGCGACGACGAAGTACGAGTCGGAGACGTGGAAGTCCATCGGCGGCGAGGCCAGGATGACGCCGGTCAGACCACCGAAGGTGAAGGTGATCAGGAAGCCGATCGTCCAGAGCATCGGTGTCTCGAACGACAACGAGCCCTTCCACATCGTTCCGATCCAGTTGAAGAACTTCACGCCTGTCGGTACGGCGATGAGGAACGTCATGAAGGAGAAGAACGGCAGGAGCACGCCGCCTGTGACGTACATGTGGTGCGCCCACACGGTCACGGACAGGCCGGCGATCGCGATCGTCGCGGCCACCAGACCGATGTAGCCGAACATCGGCTTACGGCTGAAGACCGGGATGATCTCGGAGACGATGCCGAAGAACGGCAGCGCGATGATGTACACCTCGGGGTGGCCGAAGAACCAGAAGAGGTGCTGCCACAGCAGCGCTCCACCGTTGGCCGCGTCGAAGATGTGCGAGCCGAACTTGCGGTCCGCCTCCAGGGCGAACAGCGCAGCCGCCAGGACCGGGAAGGCGAGCAGGACCAGGACACCGGTCAGCAGCACGTTCCAGACGAAGATCGGCATGCGGAACATCGTCATGCCCGGAGCGCGCATGCAGATGATCGTGGTGATGAAGTTGACCGAACCGAGGATCGTGCCGAAGCCGGAGAAGGCCAGACCCATGATCCACAGGTCGGCGCCGACACCCGGCGAGCGGACGGCGTCCGACAGCGGGGAGTAGGCGAACCAGCCGAAGTCGGCGGCACCCTGCGGGGTGAGGAAGCCGGCGACCGCCATGATCGAGCCGAAGAGGTACAGCCAGTACGCGAACATGTTCAGCCGCGGGAACGCCACGTCGGGCGCGCCGATCTGCAGCGGCATGATCCAGTTCGCGAATCCGGCGAACAGCGGCGTCGCGAACATCAGCAGCATGATCGTGCCGTGCATCGTGAACGCCTGGTTGAACTGCTCGTTCGACATGATCTGCGTACCCGGACGGGCCAGCTCGGCGCGCATGAAGAGCGCCATCAGGCCGCCGACGCAGAAGAACGCGAACGACGTGACCAGGTACATCGTCCCGATCGTCTTGTGGTCGGTGGTGGTCAGCCACTTGATCACGACGTTGCCGGGCTGCTTGCGCCGTACGGGCAGCTCGTTCTCGTACGAGTCCTCAGCTGCGGCGGCACCCTGGGTTTCGTTGTGGATGCTCACAGTTGGTTCTTCTCCGCATTCCTGGCCGGGTCCGTCTGCTCGATGCCAGACGGGATGTAGCCGGTCTGCCCCTTCTCGGCCAGCTCCTTCAGGTGCTGCTGGTAGCGCTCCGGAGAGACCACCTTGACGTTGAAGAGCATCCGGGAGTGGTCGACGCCGCACAGTTCGGCGCACTTGCCGAGGAAGGTGCCTTCCTGCGTCGGGGTCACCTCGAAGGAGTTGGTATGACCCGGGATGACGTCCTGCTTCATGAGGAAGGGGACCACCCAGAAGGAGTGGATGACGTCACGCGAGGTCAGGACGAACCGGACCTTCTCGCCCTTCGGCAGCCACAGGGTCGGACCCGGGTTGCCGGTCTGGGGGTTCCGGTCACCGGGGATACCGGCGTCGTAGACGCCGCCGGCGTTCGCCGGGAAGTCGTCCTGGAACTTGTCCGGGATGGCGGCGAGGTTCGGGGCCGTCTTGGCGTCACCCGTCACACCCGGCACGTTCTCGACGTAGTTGAAGCCCCAGCTCCACTGGTAGCCGACCACGTTGATGGTGTGGGCGGGCTTGTCGGCGAGCGACAGGAGCTTCGACTCGTCGCGCGCGGTGAAGTAGAAGAGGACCGACACGATGATGAGTGGCGTCACCGTGTACAGCGCCTCGATGGGCATGTTGTACCGCGTCTGCGGGGGTACCTCGACCTTGGTACGGCTGCGCCGGTGGAAGAAGACGGACCACAGGATCAGCCCCCAGACCAGGACGCCCGTGACGAGCGCAGCCGCCCACGAGCCCTGCCAGAGGGAGAGGATCGTGGGTGCCTCTTCCGTAACCGGAGTGGGCATACCAAGGCGGGGGAAGTCTTCCCAGTTGTACGAGCAGCCGGTGGCTGTCGCCAGGATCAGGCCCGCAGTCAGCACCTGCGGCAGCTTCCGCCGCATCGGGCGCCGCGACGAGCGGTCGGAGCCGTTGGGACTCACGTAGCGCCTTCCCGAGAGTCTCGGCCCGCGCTTGGTCGGCCACGGCCGTCCGTCTCGCTGGTCGGTCGCCGCCCCGTGCCGCGGGCAGGGGTTTGGATGTTTATGCGGACCAAACCCTACTGGACGCTATTTGGGGTCGCGCGGGGAGGGTGCCCAACGCGCCGTCCGAGTCCCCGAAGGGGTGGACTCCGGGGTTCCGGAGGGGGGTCCCAGGCGGCCGTTCGGCGGTCTGGCGGCGTACCGGAGCGCACTTCTGACGAGGACTCACGAGAAGCGGACGGGTGTGCGGGCCGGGCGCGTCGGGCGTGTCGGACGGGCGGGGGCGGGGGCGCGGGAAGGGAGGGGTGGAACGTACGCGGGGAGGGTGGGACGTACGCGGGGAGGGGCGGGGCGCACCCGGAGAGGGGCGGGGCTCGCGCCGGCGGCTTCGGGCCGCAGGCCGGGCGGGGCAAGGCGCGCGGCGGCCGGGGCCCGACCGGCGGGCCGGTGGGGCGGGGGTGCCGGTCGGGGCGTGGGGGGAGGACCTACCGTGGGCGGATGCCGTATTTCGACGCCGCGTCCGCCGCTCCCCTGCACCCCGTCGCCCGCCAGGCGCTGCTCGCCTCCCTGGACGAGGGCTGGGCCGATCCGGCCCGGCTGTACCGGGAGGGGCGGCGGGCCCGGCTGCTGCTCGACGCGGCGCGGGAGGCCGCGGCGGACACGGTGGGGTGTCGCCCGGACGAGCTCGTGTT
The DNA here is from genome assembly GCF_026343125.1 of Streptomyces sp. NBC_00094. NCBI lineage: Bacteria > Bacillati > Actinomycetota > Actinomycetes > Kitasatosporales > Streptomycetaceae > Streptomyces > Streptomyces sp. NBC_00094. The sequence goes on from NZ_JAPEMB010000001.1 coordinate 2,172,329, forward strand.
CACTCCTTCGGGGACGCGCGCGGTTCACGCGGGGATCTCCGGAGCCCTCGCGGGCCGTCGGCGTGCCGGGAACGGGCTCGTCGTGTCGGCGGTCGAGCACTCCTCCGTCCTGCACGCGGCCGAGCAGCACGCGGCGGCGGGCGGCGTCGTCACCGAGGTGCCGGTGGGCCGGTCCGGCGCGGTGGACCCGGCCGTCTTCGCGGCGGCACTCGGCTCCGGGGACTCCGGGACGGCGCTGGCGTGTCTCCAGTCGGCCAACCACGAGGTGGGGACCGCGCAGCCGGTGGCGGCGGTCGCCGAGGCCTGCCGGGCGGCGGGCGTGCCGCTGCTCGTGGACGCGGCCCAGTCGCTGGGCTGGGGACCGGTGGAGGCCGGCTGGTCGCTGCTCGCGGCGAGCGCGCACAAGTGGGGCGGGCCGGCGGGCGTGGGGCTGCTCGCCGTCCGGAAGGGGGTGCGGTTCGCTCCCCAAGGCCCTTCGGACGAAAGGGAGTCGGGGCGGGCGCCCGGCTTCGAGAACCTGCCGGCGATCGTGGCGGCAGCGGCCTCGCTGCGGGCGGTCCGGGCGGAGGCGGCGGCCGAGGCGGCGCGGCTGCGGGCCCTGGTGGACCTGATCCGGGCGCGGGTGCCGGAGCTGGTGCCGGACGTGGAGGTGGTGGGTGACCCGGTGGACCGGCTCCCCCATCTGGTCACGTTCTCCTGTCTCTATGTCGACGGAGAGACGTTGTTGCACGAGCTGGACCGGGAGGGTTTCTCCGTTTCGTCCGGTTCGTCGTGTACGAGTTCGACGCTGACGCCCAGCCATGTGCTGCGTGCGATGGGGGTGCTGAGCGAGGGGAACGTCCGGGTGTCCCTGCCGGCCGGCACGGCGGCGGAGGACGTGGACCGGTTCCTCGACGTGCTGCCGGAAGTGGTCGCGGGGGTACGCGAGCGGCTCGGCGCGCCGGCGGCCTCGGCCGCGGTCCCGGCGGCCGGTCCCGGCTCGCTCGTGGTGGACGCGCTCGGCCGGCGCTGCCCGGTCCCGGTGATCGAGCTGGCGAAGGTGATCGGCGACGTGCCGGTCGGCGGGACGGTGACCGTCCTCGCCGACGACGCGGCGGCCCGCCTCGACATCCCGGCCTGGTGCGAGATGCGCGGCCAGGAGTACGTGGGCGAGGAGCCGTCCGCGCGGGGCGGCGTCGCGTACGTGGTGCGGCGGGTGGCCTGAGGGCCCACCCGCCGCACCTCACCCCGGGGGTGTCAGGCCAGGTGGGACTGGACCTCGGCGGCGGCCTCGTCGCCGTACGCCTTGGTGAAGCGGTCCATGAAGTTGGCGCGGCGCAGGGTGTACTCCTGCGTGCCCAGGGTCTCGATGACCAGGGTGGCGAGCATGCAGCCGACCTGGGCGGCGCGCTCCAGGCCGACGCCCCAGGCCAGACCGGTCAGGAAACCGGCGCGGAAGGCGTCACCGACGCCGGTCGGGTCGACCTTCGCCGTCTCCTCGGGGCAGCCGACCTCGATCGGGGTCTCGCCGACGCGCTCGATGCGTACGCCGCGCGAGCCGAGCGTGGTGATCCGGTGGCCGACGCGGGAGAGGATCTCCGCCTCGGTCCAGCCCGTCTTGGACTCGATGAGGCCCTTCTCGTACTCGTTGGAGAAGAGGTAGGTGGCGCCGTCGAGGAGGGTGCGGATCTCCTCGCCGTCCATGCGCGCGATCTGCTGCGAGAAGTCGGCGGCGAACGGGATGGACCGGGAGCGGCACTCCTCGGTGTGCCGGAGCATCGCCTCGGGGTCGTCGGCGCCGATCAGGACCAGGTCGAGGCCGCCCACGCGGTCGGCGACGGCCTTGAGCTCGATCAGCCGGGCCTCGCTCATGGCGCCCGTGTAGAAGGAGCCGATCTGGTTGTGGTCCTTGTCCGTGGTGCAGACGAAGCGCGCGGTGTGCAGGACCTCGGAGATCCGTACCGAGGAGGTGTCGACGCCGTGCCGGTCGAGCCAGGCGCGGTACTCGTCGAAGTCGAAGCCGGCGGCGCCCACGAGGAAGGGGCGGCTGCCGAGCTGGCCCATGCCGAAGCAGATGTTGGCCGCGACGCCTCCCCGGCGCACGTCCAGGTTGTCGACAAGGAACGAGAGGGACACCGTGTGGAGCTGGTCGGCCACGAGCTGGTCGGCGAACCGGCCGGGGAAGGTCATGAGGTGGTCGGTGGCGATGGAGCCGGTGACTGCGATACGCACGGAGGGCGCTCCTGCGGGAAGGCGGTAATGACAGTTCACGCTACCGGGTGAGGGGCGCGCTGCCGAACAGGGGAAACTACCCCAGAGTAGGCCTTTTCCCCGGGGCACCCGGATGCATACGGTGCGCCCATGACCATGTACCCCGCTCCCGGTGAGCGTCACGAGTCCGAGCTGAGCCTCGCGCAGCTGCGCGGCGACAGCGCGCGGATGGTCCCGCACTGGGTGACCCCGGCCCCTCCCTCCCCCGCCCCGGTCTCCCCCGCGCTGATCCACGGGGTCGTCGTACCGGCCGCCTCGGCGCGGCTGATCGACGCCACCGCCGAGTACGGCGGCTGACGGAGGGAACCGTCCGCCCGTCCGCTCCGTCCCATCGGTGGCTTCCACAGGGATGTCAGGGTCCGAAGGAGCGATGCGGTGAGCGTTACGGAGAACGGCCAGAGGCGGCGGAGGCTGCTCACCGCCTCGGTGGCGGCGGGTGTCCTGCTCGCCGGGGGCGGCGGGGTCTACCTCGCCGTCGCCGCGACGGCGCCCGGCGAGGCCGTCCCGGCCGGCAGCCGGGCGGCCGACGCGGCCGCGCCGCCGCTGCTGAGCCTGGAGGAAGGGAGTCCGGGTACGGAGGGCGGCGGTGGTACGGGCGACGGTCCCGGTATCGCCCCCGGCGAGCCCGACCCGGGCGGCGGTCCGAACGGGACCGTCTACACGACCAAGGGCCCACTCCCCCAAGGGCCCTCCTCGGCCGCGGTCCACCGGCCCGAGGGCCTGGTCACCTCCGCGGAGGTGACCAGGCTGGCCGAAGCGCTGGGCGTCTCCGGCAGCCCGGCCCTGGTGGGTGAGGTCTGGACGATCCGGCCCGAGAAGGACGGCTCCGGTCCGCGCCTCGACGTGGCGCGGAAGGCGCCGGGGAACTGGACGTACTCCTGGTACGACGGCGGCCCGGTGGGCGACAGCTGTCTCAAGGGCAAGGCGTGCCCCCCGCCGGGCGAGGCGAAGCCCTCACGCGGCGGTTCGCCGGTGAGCGAGGCGGCGGCGAAGGCGGCGGCCGCGCCCGTCCTGAAGGCGATCGGGCAGGACGACGCCAAGGTGTCGGCGACCCAGGTGATGGACGGCTCGGTACGGGTGGTCAACGCCGAGCCCGTCGTCGGCGGACTGCCGACCTACGGCTGGTCGACGGGGCTCCACATCGGGCCGGACGGCAAGCCGGTCGCCGGGAGCGGGATGCTCAAGGATCCGGTGAAGGGCGACACGTACCCGGCGATCGGGGCGGAGAAGGCGCTCGCCGAGCTGAACGAGGCCTCGAAGGGCACGGGTCCGATCGGCATCGGCGGCTGCGCCACCGACCCGCCGGCCGGGGTGCCGGAGGCCGGGAAGCCGGACACCGGGCAGCCGGACGTCGGGACGCCCGACCTGGGCGAGCGGAAGACCGGGGCGAGTACACCGGGCGCGCCCTGCCAGACGATCGTGGACATGGCGCCGCCGGACCAGGTGCCGGTGACGCGCGCGGTCTTCGGTCTGGCCGCGCAGGACGTGGCCGGGGAGCGGCTGCTCGTACCGGCGTGGCTGTTCACGGCGGACCCCGCGGACGCGGCGCCGTACACGGTGACGCAGACGGCGGTGGCCCCGGAGTTCCTGGCGCCGCCGGTGGAGCCGTCGCCGGCGCCGACGCCGCCGCCCTCGTCCGACGAGGGCACGTCCGTGCCGCGGCAGATCGAGTCGTTCCGGACCGAGGGGGACGGCCGGAAGCTGACCGTCACCTTCTGGGGCGGGGTGTGCAGCGAGTACACGGTGTCCGCGCAGGAGAGCGCGGACCGGGTCACGGTGCGGGTGAAGGAGACGCCCATCGATCCGGACCGGGCGTGCATCGCCATCGCGGTCGAGGTGAGGAAGTCGGTGACGCTCGACCGGCCGCTGGGCGACCGGCCCGTGGTCGACGGGGCGAGCGGGGAGGCCGTACCGCGCCGCTGACCCCGTCGGGTCGTACACGGCGGCACACGCGTGAGGGCGGCGGCCCGGGGAATCCCGGACCGCCGCCCTCACGTTCGTGCGGTGCTGCGACCTAGCTGAACGAGTCGCCGCAGGCGCAGGAGCCCGTGGCGTTCGGGTTGTCGATCGTGAAGCCCTGCTTCTCGATGGTGTCCACGAAGTCGATCGAGGCACCCCCGAGGTACGGGGCGCTCATGCGGTCGGTGACGACCTTGACGCCATCGAAGTCCTTCACGACATCGCCGTCGAGCGAACGCTCGTCGAAGAACAGCTGGTAACGCAGGCCGGAGCAGCCACCGGGCTGAACGGCGACGCGCAGGGCCAGGTCCTCGCGGCCTTCCTGGTCGAGGAGGGCCTTGACCTTGGCCGCGGCGGCGTCGGACAGGAGGATGCCGTCGCTGACAGTGGTCTTCTCGTCCGATACGGACATCTGCTTCTCTCCCGGTGTGTACGGAGACTGCTTGCCGACAGTGGTAACCGCCGGTGCCCCGGATTCATTCCGGGCCGCGTGAGGTCTTCCTCTCTTCATGCTCGCACACCCTGCCCGCGAGCGCGGACGGCGAATTCGTCACATCGACACTATGGACATCGTCAACGTGACGTGAAGCAGTTATGATAGATAACGTCATTTCGACGAAAAGGTTTCTCCGAAGAAAGGGTGCGTGACGTGACCACCGCCCAGCCCCTGGATGTTCAGCCGACGCCGCTCGCTCTGCTCCTGCTCGGCCGCGAGGCCGACCCGAAGAGCGAGCGCGGCGTGGAGTGTCCCGGCGATCTGCCGTCGCCCTCCGACCCGGACCTCGTGGAGCGTGCCCGCGCCGCCAAGGAGAAGCTCGGGGACAAGGTCTTCGTGCTCGGCCACCACTACCAGCGTGACGAGGTCATCCAGTTCGCCGACGTCACCGGCGACTCGTTCAAGCTCGCGCGCGACGCCGCCGCCAAGCCCGAGGCGGAGTACATCGTCTTCTGCGGTGTGCACTTCATGGCGGAGTCGGCCGACATCCTCACCACCGACGACCAGAAGGTCGTCCTGCCGGACCTGGCGGCCGGCTGCTCGATGGCCGACATGGCCACCGCCGAGCAGGTCGCCGAGTGCTGGGACGTGCTGACCGAGGCCGGCGTCGCCGAGCAGGTCGTGCCCGTCTCGTACATGAACTCCTCGGCCGACATCAAGGCCTTCACCGGCAAGCACGGGGGCACGATCTGCACCTCGTCGAACGCGAAGCGCGCGCTGGACTGGGCCTTCGAGCAGGGGGAGAAGGTGTTGTTCCTGCCGGACCAGCACCTGGGCCGCAACACCGCCGTCCGCGACATGGGCATGTCCCTGGACGACTGCGTGCTCTACAACCCGCACAAGCCCAACGGCGGGCTCACCGTCGAGGAGCTGCGCGCCGCCAAGATGATCCTGTGGCGGGGGCACTGCTCGGTGCACGGCCGTTTCTCGCTGGACTCGGTCAACGACGTCCGGGAGCGCATCCCGGGCGTGAACGTGCTGGTCCACCCGGAGTGCAAGCACGAGGTCGTCGCCGCCGCGGACTACGTGGGCTCGACCGAGTACATCATCAACACCCTGGACGCGGCCCCGGCCGGCTCGAAGTGGGCCATCGGCACCGAGCTGAACCTGGTCCGGCGCGTGGCCAACGCGCACCCGGACAAGGAGATCGTCTTCCTCGACAAGACGGTCTGCTTCTGCTCGACCATGAACCGCATCGACCTGCCGCACCTGGTGTGGACCCTGGAGTCCCTGGCCGAGGGCAACCTCGTCAACCAGATCCGGGTCGACGAGGAGACGGAGAGCTTCGCCAAGCTCGCCCTGGAGCGGATGCTGGCGCTGCCGTAACGGTTCCTCGGATACGGGAGAAGGGGCGCCCCGCGCGATCGCGGAGCGCCCCTTCCTCGTGTCCTCAGGCCGTACGGTTCCTCGTGTCCTCAGGCCGTACGGGTCGGGCCGGTCAGACCGCGGCCGGCTCCTTCGCCTGCGGCGGGACCGTCACGTCGCCGGCCTTCGCCGTCTTCTTCGCCGCCTTCTTGTTCGCGCGGCGCTCCTTGCGGAGCTCGACCATCGCGTAGAGCGTCGGGACGAGGAGAAGCGTCAGCAGCGTCGAGGTGATCAGACCGCCGATCACCACCACGGCGAGCGGCTGGGCGATGAAGCCGCCCTCGCCGGTGACACCGAGAGCCATCGGCAGCAGGGCGAAGATCGTCGCCAGGGCGGTCATCAGGATCGGGCGGAGCCGGTGCCGGCCGCCCTCGATCACCGCTTCGACGACACCCAGGCCCTGGGCCCGGTACTGGTTGATCAGGTCGATCAGGACGATCGCGTTGGTCACGACGATGCCGATGAGCATCAGCATGCCGATCATCGCCGGGACGCCCATCGCGGTGTCCGTGACCACGAGCAGACCGATCGCGCCGGTCGCCGCGAACGGGATCGAGACCAGCAGGATCAGCGGCTGGATCAGCGACCGGAAGGTCGCGACGAGCAGCATGAAGACGATCGCGACGGCCGCGAGCATCGCCAGGAACAGGTTGGTGAAGGCCTCGCTCTGGTCCTCGGAGACCCCGCCGATGGTGGCGGTGGCACCCGCGGGCAGGTCGAGCGCGTCGATCTTCGACTGGAGCGAGGCGCTCACCGCGCCGGTGTTGTCACCGGTCGGCTTGGCCGAGATCGTCGCCGCGCGCGCCCCGTCGATCCGGGTCATGGAGACCGGACCGGGGACCAGCTCGACGGTGGCGATGTCGCCCAGCCTCACCGGGCCGAGGGGCAGGGCCTTCAGCTCGGCGAGGGTGGTGGCCGGCTTCGCCGAGGTGATGAGGACGTCCCGCTCGCTGTCGTCGAGGATCGCCTTGGCGGCCGGGGTGCCCCGGACGGCCTGGGCGACGATCATGCCGAGCGAGCCGGAGTCGAAGCCCGCGTCGGCCGCCTTGGCGTCGGCCGTGACGGAGATGCGCGGGACGGACTGCGACAGGTCGCTCTGGACGTCGGTGACGTCCTTCATCCCGGCGATCGCCGTACGGACCTGCTCGGAGGCCTTCTTGAGGACCTCCGAGTCGGCGGCCTTCACGACGACGCTCAGGTCCTGGCTGCCGAAGCCGTCACCGGCCGCGATGGTGGTGTCGCCGATGCCGTCGAGGCCGGCAAGCGCCTTCTCGATGGACGCGCGGGTCTTCTCGTACGCGTCGGAGTCCTCCAGGCTGATCTTGTACGAGGCCTGGTTGGAGCCGGTGCCGCCGCCGAAGGCCGCCATGAAGCCGGAGGAGCCGACGGTGACCTGGTAGTCCTTGACGCCCTCGGTCTCCGCGAGGACCTTCTCGATCTTCTTCGCGGCCTCGTCGGAGGCGCTCAGGCTGGTGCCGGGCGCCAGCTCCTGCCGGATGCTGAGCACCTCCTGCTCGCCCTGGTCGAAGAAGTTCGTCTTCAGGAGCGGGGCCATGCCGAAGGTGACGACGAGGACGACGAGCGCGATGGCGAGGCTCATGATCCGGCGCCGGGTCGCGAACCGCAGGACGGGCACGTACAGGCGCTGGAGGCGGCTCTTCTCCTCCTTCTCCTCGGCGAGCCTGCGGGCCTCCTCCAGGTCCTCGGAGGTGCCCTTGGGGGCGCGGAGGAACCAGTACGAGAGGACGGGGACCACGGTCAGGGAGACGAGCAGCGAGGCGAGCAGGGCCGCCGTGACCGTCAGCGAGAACGAACCGAACAGCTCGCCGATCATGCCGCCGGTCAGACCGATCGGCAGGAAGACGGCGACGGTGGTGAGCGTCGAGGAGGTGACCGCGCCGGCCACCTCGCGGACCGCGGTGATGATCGCGGTCTGACGCTCCTCGCCGTAGCCCAGGTGACGCTTGATGTTCTCCAGGACCACGATCGAGTCGTCGACGACCCGGCCGATGGCGATGGTGAGCGCGCCCAGGGTGAGCATGTTGAGCGAGAGGTCGCGGGTCCACAGCACGATCAGGGCCAGGACGACCGAGAGCGGGATGGAGACCGCGGTCACCAGGGTCGAGCGGATCGAGGTCAGGAAGACCAGGATCACCAGGACGGCCATGACGAGACCGAGCGCACCCTCCGTGGTGAGGCCCGAGATGGCCTTGGCGACGGCCGGGCCCTGGTCCGACACGACGGTCAGCTCGGCGCCCGCGCCGAGGTCGCGGCGCAGGTCGGGCAGCTTCTCCTCGACGGCGTCGGAGATGGCGACGGCGCTGCCGTCCTTGTCCATCGTGGCCATGACGGCGAGGCTGGGCTTGCCGTTGGTGCGGGTGAGGGAGACGCTCGGCGACTCCTCCTGCCGGACGGTGGCGACGTCACCGAGGCGGACCGCCTTGCCCTTGCCGGGGATGGCCGAGGGGATGCGCAGGTCCTCGATCTGCTTCAGGGAGGTGTAGCCGCCGCCGACCTGGATCGTGCGGCTCTTGCCGGCCTCCGAGAAGGAGCCCGCCGGGATCGTGGCACCGCCGGAACGGAGGGCCTCGGCGAGCTTCATGGAGCCGATTCCGGCCGCGGCGAGCTTCCGCTCGTCCGGGACGACGGAGATCTGGAGGTCCTGGACGCCGCTGACGGAGACCTGGCCGACGCCCTCGATCCCTTCGAGGGCGGGCACGACGGTCCGCTCCAGGAGGTCGGCGAGGGCCTGCGGGTCCTTGTCCGAGGCGGCGGCGAGGACGACGGTCGGCATGTCGTCCGTCGAGCCGGCCACGACCTGCGGGTCGACGCCGTCGGGCAGCTGGGCGCGGGCCCGGTTCACGGCCTGCTGGACGTCGGCGACGAGCTGCTTCGTCGACTCGTCGCCGTAGTCGAAGGAGGCCATGACGACGGCCATGCCCTCGGAGGCGGTGGAGGTGACGCCCTTCAGACCGTCGACGGCCTTGAGGTTGTTCTCCAGCGGTTCGACGACCTGCTTCTCGACCACATCGGGAGAGGCGCCCTGGTACGGGGCGAGGATCGAGACCATCGGCAGCTCGATCGAGGGGAACAACTGCTGCTTCAGCTGCGGTATCGCGATCGCCCCGAACACGATCGCGACGATGGACATCAGCCCGATCAGGGCCCGTTGCGCGAGGCTGAATCTCGACAGCCAGGACATGGGGTCTCTCTTCTGTGGCGTACTCGTCGGCAGGCGGGAGCAGCCAAGACCCCGGCCGTGATCCGCCGGAGGTGCCCCCCGCCTATACGATCTGCCATCCGCGGCCGGAAATCCTCGCCCCCCGGGCTCACTTCCTTATCCCGCGCATACCGCGTCTGGAGTACGCCGGAGCCCCGGATCACTCCACCCTCGGACGTACCAGTCCCGATTCGTACGCCGTGACCACCAGCTGGGCCCTGTCGCGGGCGCCGAGCTTGGCCATGGCCCGGTTGACATGTGTCTTCACCGTGAGCGGGCTGACGTCGAGCCGCTCGGCGATCTCGTCGTTGGAGAGTCCGCCGCCGACGAGGACGAGGACCTCGCGCTCGCGTGCGGTGAGCGCGGCGAGCCGCTCGGAGTAGGCCCGGTCGCCGTCCCCCGCGGGGTCGAAACCGGCGCCCTGCGCGAGGAAGGTGGCGATCAGCCCCTTCGTGGCGGCCGGGGAGAGCAGCGCCTCGCCGGCGTGGGCGATCCGGATCGCGCCGAGCAGCTCCTCCGGTTCGGCGCCCTTGCCGAGGAAACCGGAGGCCCCGGCGCGCAGCGACTGCACGACGTACTCGTCGACCTCGAAGGTGGTCAGCATGACGATCCGTACGGCGGACAGCTCGGGGTCGGCGGTGATCGTCCGGGTCGCGGCGAGACCGTCCGTGCCCGGCATCCGGATGTCCATCAGGACGACGTCCGGGCGCTCGGAGCGGGCCAGGGCGACGGCCTGGGCGCCGTCGGCGGCCTCGCCGACGACCTCCATGTCGGGTTCGGAGTCGACCAGGACCTTGAAGGCGCTGCGGAGCAGGGCCTGGTCGTCGGCGAGCAGCACTCGGATCGTCATGCGTCCTCCCCCGTACGGGTCGTCACGGGAAGTATCGCCTGCACCCGGAAGCCGCCGCCGTAGCGGGGTGCGGTGGTCAGGGTGCCGCCGAGCGCACCGACCCGCTCGCGCATGCCGAGCAGGCCGTGGCCGCCGGAGTCGGCGGGGGCCCCGGTCTGCGGGGCGCCGTTGTCGAGGACGGTGATCTCGACCGTACGGCCCACCCTGACGACGCTCACCTCCGCCTCGGCGTCCGGTCCCGCGTGCTTGCGGACGTTGGTGAGGGCCTCCTGCACGATCCGGTACGCGGCGAGGTCGACGGTCGCGGGCAGGGGTCGGGGCTGGTCGCCGTCGCAGCGGGCCAGGGTGACGGGGAGGCCGGCCTTGCGGAAGCTGTCGAGGAGTCCGTCGAGGACGGCGAGGCCGGGGGCGGGCTCGGTGGGTGCCTCGGGATCGCCGGACTGGCGCAGCAGGCCGACGGTGGCACGGAGCTCGTCGAGCGCGGAGCGGCTGGCCTCACGGACGTGCGCGAGGGCCTCCTTGGCCTGGTCGGGGCGCTTGTCCATGACGTGGGCGGCGACGCCGGCCTGGACGTTCACCAGGGCGATGTGGTGGGCGACGACGTCGTGGAGGTCGCGGGCGATCCGCAGCCGCTCCTCGGCGACCCGGCGGCCCGCCTCCTCCTCACGGGTGCGTTCGGCCCGCTCGGCGCGCTCGCGTATGGCGTCGACGAAGGCCCGGCGGCTGCGGACGGCGTCCCCGGCGGCGGCGGCCATGCCGGTCCAGGCGAAGACGCCGAGGTTCTCCTGCGCGTACCAGTGCGTGGGGCCGAAGATCATGGCGGCGGCGGTGAGCATCGCCATCGTGACGAGTCCGACGCGCCAGGTGGTGGGGCGGTCGGTGCGGGAGGCGACCGTGTAGAGCGCGACGACCGCGCTCATCGCGATGGGGGCGGGCCGGTTGTCGTTGACGAGTTCGACGAGGCAGATCGTCACCGTGAAGCAGAGCACCGCGAAGGGTCTGCGGCGGCGCAGTACCAGCGCGGCGGCCCCGGCGACCATGATCAGCACGCTCCACAGGTCGGGCGCGTGGTCGCCGAAGGTCGGTCCCTCCCGGCTCCCGTGCGGGTCGGTGAAGGACCCGGCGATCATGCAGACCAGCGTGCCGCTCGCGATCACCGCGTCGAAGGCGAGCGGGTGCGCGCGGAACCAGTCGCGGAGACGGGCGGGGAAGGTGCCGGTGGCGGGGCCGGTGGAGGTCACGTCGAGCAACGGTACGGGGCGGGCGGCGATACGGGGCGGGGCGGGCGACCCTCGTACGGGGGCCGGGCTGCCGACGTCGCCGGGACCGATGGCGGGTCCGGCACGGGAAGACGGGAAGCACGAGGTCCCGCCACCCCCGGAGGGGCGGCGGGACCTTGCGTACGGAAGGACTGTCCGGAGCCGGCCCGGGATCGGGCCGAGGTCAGCCGGGATCAGGCCGAGGTCAGCCCGGGATCAGGCCGTCGTCGGAGAGCATCTGCCGGACCTCGTCCAGACTCGCGTCCGGGGCCGGAAGGATCAGCTCCGAGGGTTCCAGGGCGGCGTCCGGAAGCGGCTCGCCGAGCCTCCGGACGGCGTCGAGCAAGGCTCCCAGCGTCCTGCGGAAGCCCTCGGTGTCCCCCGACTCCATCTCTTCGAGCAGCTCGTCGTCGAGCCTGTTCAGCTCCACGAAGTGGCTGTCGGCCAGCTTCCACTGGCCCTCCCCCATGATCCGTACGATCATGACGCGTCCTGTCTGTCGCCTGGCTTTCGCCTACTTCTCGAAGCGCGGGTGGGACTGCTGGTTGCGGTCCTGCGGGGCGGCCTCGCCGCCGCCTTCGAGCGCCTGCTGCTGCGCCGACGGGCCTCCGGCCAGCTCGGCCTTCATCCGCTGGAGCTCCAGCTCGACGTCCGTACCGCCCGAGAGCCGGTCCAGTTCAGCCTGGATGTCGTCCTTCGCGAGCCCGGACTGGTCGTCGAGGGCTCCCGAGGCGAGCAGCTCGTCGATCGCGCCGGCGCGCGCCTGGAGCTGGGCGGTCTTGTCCTCGGCCCGCTGGATCGCCAGACCGACGTCGCTCATCTCCTCCGAGATACCGGAGAAGGACTCGGCGATCCGGGTCTGGGCCTGGGCCGCCGTGTAGGTCGCCTTGATGGTCTCCTTCTTCGTGCGGAAGGCGTCGACCTTGGCCTGGAGGCGCTGCGCGGCGAGCGTCAGCTTCTCCTCCTCGCCCTGCAGCGTCTGGTGCTGCACCTCCAGGTCGCTGACCTGCTGCTGGAGCGCGGCCCGCCGGGACAGCGCCTCGCGCGCCAGGTCCTCGCGGCCGAGGGCCAGCGCCTTGCGGCCCTGGTCCTCCAGCTTGGAGGACTGGCCCTGCAGCTGGTTCAGCTGGAGTTCGAGCCGCTTGCGGGAGGTGGCGACGTCGGCCACGCCGCGCCGCACCTTCTGCAGCAGTTCCAGCTGCTTCTGGTAGGAGTAATCGAGCGTCTCGCGCGGATCCTCGGCCCGGTCAAGGGCCTTGTTCGCCTTCGCGCGGAAGATCATCCCCATACGCTTCATGACACCGCTCATGGGCTTCGCGCGCCCCCTTCTGACGGACTTCGGCTCCAGCTCTCCAACAGGATCCACAGTACGGGCCCTGTCTCCATTACCGCACTGTTCGGAGCGGGATGCGCTCCTCCCCAAGGACGACTGCGGGTGATCTCTCCTCCCGCCCAGGGTGTAGATCGATCTCGGGGAGACCCCTGCCCGTCCTCCGTACGTACCGCCGTAGACGCAGTCCGTTAGCGGATCGTTCCCGCCCGGGCTGGGGTCCATGCCCACCACCCCGTACCCTTGGGTTTTGTGTTCCGTAGCCGTTCGAAGGACGAGAAGGCCCCCACCGACAAGGTGACGGCGGACCTCTCCACCAAGCAGCCCCGCGACCCCGAGGCCCCCAAGGGCCGCCCGACACCGAAGCGGAGTGAGGCGCAGACCCAGCGTCGGCGCGCCGTGACGGTGCCGACCGACCGCAAGGAGGCCGCCAAGCGCCAGCGCGAGGCGCGTCGCTCGGACCTGTCCCGGCAGCGCGAGGCGCTGGCGAGCGGTGACGAGCGTTATCTGCCGGCCCGCGACAAGGGTCCGGTGCGCAGGTTCGTGCGCGACTTCGTCGACTCGCGCTTCGCGATCGCCGAGTTCTTCCTGCCGATGGCCGTGGTGATCCTCGTGCTGTCGCTGTTCGGGAACGCCAACCGCGCCCTGCAGAACATCTCGCTGCTCCTCTGGCTCGGTGTGATCATCCTGATCGTCATCGACTCGATCGGCATCTGGATCCGGCTGCGCAAGCAGCTGAACGAGCGCTTCCCGAACGAGCCGAAGCGTGGCGCCATCGCCTACGGCCTGATGCGCACGCTCCAGATGCGCCGACTGCGGCTGCCGAAGCCGCAGGTCAAGCGCGGAGAGCGGCCCTGAGCGCCGAAAGCTCGGGCTTCGGCGGGCACGTCTTCGGCGTGGACGCCTCGGCGACGGGCGGCGCCGTGCTGCCCGCCGTCGCGCACTGGCCCGCCGGGCACGGCGGGCTGCGCGACACCATCCGGCAGGAGATCATCGCCCGCCAGGTGGACGAGCAGATATCCGCTCGCTACCCCGTGGGGCAGCGGCTGCGGATCCTCGACGCCGGCATGGGGCAGGGCACGCAGGCGCTGCGCCTGGCCCGCGCCGGGCACACGGTGACCGGTCTCGAGGCCGATCCCGACCTGCTGAAGGCGGCGCGTGAGTCGCTGGCGACCGAGCCCGCCGGGATCCGCGAGCGGGTCCGGCTGATCGAGGGCGACGGCCGCGAGACCGGCGTCCACTTCCTGCCGGGCAGCTTCGACGTGGTCCTCTGCCACGGCGTTCTCATGTACGCGGACGAGCCGGACGCGCTGCTCGCGGGTCTGGCCCGGATGCTGGCCCCCGGCGGCCTGCTCTCCCTCGTCGTACGGAACGCGGAGGCGCTCTCCATGCGTCCGGGGCTCGCCGGCGACTGGTCCGGGGCCCTCGCGGGCTTCGACAGCGATGTCTACACGGACGACAACGGCGTGAAGGTGCGGGCCGACCGGCTCGACGCGCTGACGTCGACGCTCGCGGGGATCGCCGCGCCGCTGCACGCCTGGTACGGGGTGCGGGTCTTCACGGACGGCGTCCCGGCCGAGACGGGCCTGCCGGCCGCCGAGGAGCTGGACCGGCTGCTCGCCGCCGAGGAGCGGGCCGGCCGCTCGGAGCCGTACCGTCGGATCGCCGCGCTGCTGCACCTGTGCGGTGTACGGGGCTGAGCGGCGGAAGCCGTACCCGTTTCCCTCCCCTTCCCCGCACCGTTCGCGCGACCTCGTTCTCCCCGCCGTCCACGCGACGCCCGAACCGTCGCACCCGCGCCTGATCAGGTTCCGTCGCCTCCCTACCTGATCGGGTGCGCTCACCGGGCCGGGTGCCGGGGCCGCGCCGATACTCCGGACATGGACGTATCCCGTGCCCGCGCCCGACGCCTCCTGCCGCCCCTGACCGCCGGGGCCTGTGCCGTCGCGCTCGTCTGCGGGTGTTCCGCCGCGGGCGACGCGGCCGCGCCCGAGCGCTCCACGCAGGCGGCGGCTCCCCGCGCCGCCAACGACCTCCAGGACGACTACCAGGCCGTCATCAAGGACGTCCTGCCGTCGGTCGTGCAGATCGACGCGGCGCGCAGCCTCGGCTCCGGGGTCGTCTACGACGACAAGGGGCACGTCGTCACGAACGCGCACGTCGTCGGCGAGGAGAAGACCTTCCGGGTCACGGCCGCGACGGGCGGGCAGCCGGTGACGGCCCGGCTCGTCGCCTCGTACCCGGAGCAGGACCTGGCGGTGATCAAGCTGGACACCGTGCCGCAGGGGCTGAAGGCGGCGAAGTTCGGCGACTCGGCCGCCGTCGACATGGGGCAGATCGTGCTCGCGATGGGCTCCCCGCTGGGGCTCTCCGGCAGCGTGACGCAGGGCATCGTCTCGGCGACCGGTCGCACGGTCAGCGAGGGGCAGACCGGCGGGGGCACGGGCGCGACCATCGGGAACATGGTCCAGACGTCGGCCGCGATCAACCCGGGCAACAGCGGGGGCGCGCTGGTCAACCTGGACAGCGAGGTCATCGGCATCCCGACGCTCGCGGCGGTGGACCCGGAGATGGGCGGCGGTTCGGCGCCCGGCATCGGCTTCGCGATCCCCGCGTCCATGGTGCGGACGGTCGCGGACCAGATCGTCAAGGACGGCAAGGTGACGGACTCGGGCCGGGCCGCGCTCGGCATCACCGGCCGTACGGTCCTGAACGACGACTCCGAGCCGGCGGGCGTCGCGGTGGTCGAGGCGCCCGCGGACGGGGCTGCCGGGAAGGCCGGGCTGAAGCCGGGTGACGTGATCACACGGCTCGACGACACGGACATCACGACGATCACCTCGCTGTCGGAGGCACTGGCCTCGCATCAGCCGGGCGACACGGTGACGATCACGTACGTCCGGGGCACCGAGACCCGCAAGACGGAGGTCACGCTCGGCGAGATGTGACCCGCCGGGCCGGTACTCCCCCACGGACCAGGGGATGCGGGGGCCGTGGCTCCCGCATCCCGTGGTCGCCGGGCGGTCTAGCCCTCCGCGTCCAGCGGCATCGGGCCGTAGATCTTGGTGCCGTCCTCCGAGAGCGTCACCTGGTCCGCGCCACCGCCCAGGAGGTCACGCCAGTGCTCGCCGATCCAGCTTTCGGCGTCGCCCTGGGTGGTGAACTCCTCGGGGGTCACCACCGGCTCGACCTCCGAGCCGTCGGACTTCTCGAACCGCCACGTCCATGCCATGTAAGCCTCCTGGCGCTCACCGGATGATCGGTTTCCTGCCCGCAGCGTAGCCGGGCGCGCACGCCTCGCGGTGGCGCGGGAGGATCTGAGGGTGGAACTGACTCTGCTCGGCACCGGCGCCCCCCTCGGGCTCCCCCGCCCCGACTGCCCCTGCGCCGTCTGCGCGCTCTCCCGCGGTACCCGGGCCCGGGCGGCCACCGCGCTGCTCGTGGACGGGGCCCTGCTGCTCGATCTGACCCCTGGGGCCGCGCTGGCGGCAGCCCGTTCGGGCCATTCGCTCGTGGGCGTGCGGCAGGTGCTGCTCACGCATCCGCACGACGGGCCCGCCGTGGAGGTGCCGGCCGGGCTGCCGACGGCGGGCCGGGTGCCGGACGGCCGGGAGTTGACGCTGATCAGCGGGCACCGGGTGCGGGCGGTACCGATGGACTCCCCCGGCACCGGGTACGAGGTGACCTCCCCGGAGGGTGAGCGGCTGCTCTACCTGCCGCCGGGCGGGGCTCCGGCGGGGCTGCCGGAGGACCCCGGGACGCCGTACGACATGGTCGTCGCCGATGTGACGGGCCGTCCGGACGGGCTCGCGCGGCTGCGGGCGACCGGGGCCGTCGGCCCGGCGACCGAGGTGATCGCCGTGCACCTGGACCACGACGTGCCGACGGGCCCGGCGCTGGACCGGCAGCTCGCGTCCGCGGGGGCGCGGGCGGTGCCGGACGGGACGACCCTGTACGTGGGCGAGTACCACGAGGTGCCGGACGTGCCGCGGCGGACGCTGGTGACCGGCGGGGCCCGGTCGGGGAAGTCGGTGGAGGCCGAGCGGCGCCTGGAGACCTTCCCCGAGGTGCTGTACGTGGCGACGGGCGGGACCCGGGAGGGCGACCCGGAGTGGGCGCAGCGGGTGGGGCTGCACCGGGAGCGGCGGCCGGGTGCGTGGCGTACCGCCGAGACCTGTGACCTCGTACCGCTGCTCGCGGAGGACGGGCCCGCGCTGCTCATCGACTGTCTTTCGCTGTGGCTGACGGACGCCATGGACCGGGTGGGCGCCTGGGACGACGAGCGGTGGGAGGACGGCGGGCGGACGGCGCTGCGGAAGCGGACGGCGGAGCTGGTCGCGGCGGTACGGGCCACGCGCCGCACGGTCGTCGCGGTGACCAACGAGGTCGGCTCGGGGGTCGTGCCGGGTACGGCGGCGGGGCGGCGTTTCCGGGACGAGCTGGGCCGGCTGAACGCCGCCGTGGCCGACCAGTGCGAGGAGGTGCTCCTCGTGGTCGCCGGTCAGGCGCTGGTACTGCGCGGGTAGGGTTCCCCCATCGATGGCCCTCGCTGATTGTCACAAGGCGGAACCCTTGAACCTGGACGACTTCTCCGATCTGATCGAGCGCGCCGACGGTGGTATCCGTCGCGACGCCGAGGAGCGCCGCGAGCGGCTCGTCGTGCCGCCGGGAGCGCTCGGGCGCCTCGACGAGCTGGGTGAATGGCTGTCGGCCGCGCAGGCGACGGTCAAGGTGCGGGCGATCGAGCAGCCGAAGGTCGTGCTCTTCGCGGGCGACCACGGGGTGGCCTCCCGCGACGTGTCGGGCCGCGCGCCCGGCACCACGCACGAGCTGGTCCGCGCGGTCCTGGACGGGGCGAGCCCGCTCGCCGTACTGGCCCGCTCGATGAACGTGCCAGTACGGGTCGTGGACGCCGGTCTGGACTGCGAGCCGGAGCTGCTGCCCGCCGAGGTGGTGCGCCACCGGGTGCGGCGCGGCAGCGGCCGGATCGACGTGGAGAACGCGCTGACGGTCGAGGAGACCGAGGCGGCGGTCCGGCTCGGCATCGCGATCGCCGACGAGGAGGCGGACTCGGGCACCGATCTGGTGGTGCTCGGCGATCTGAGCGTGGGCGGTACGACTCCGGCGTCGACGCTGATCGCGGCGCTGTGCGGGACGGACGCCTCCGTGGTGACGGGCCGGGGCGGTGCCGGGATCGACGACCTCGCGTGGATGCGCAAGTGCGCGGCGGTCCGGGACTCGCTGCGGCGGGCCCGGCCGGTCCTGGGCGACCAGCTGGAGCTGCTCGCGGCGGTCGGCGGCGCGGACCTGGCGGCGATGACCGGCTTCCTGCTGCAGGCCTCGGTCCGGCGGATGCCGGTGATCCTGGACGGGGTGGTCGGGGCGGCCTGCGCGCTGGTGGCGCAGCGGGCGGCGTTCCGCGCGCCGGACTGGTGGCTGGCGGGTCAGGTGAGCGGGGAGCCGGCGCAGGCGAAGGCGCTGGACCGGATGGCGCTCAACCCTCTGCTCGACCACGGCGTCCATGTGGGTGAGGGAACCGGGGCACTGCTCGCACTTCCCCTCGTCCAGGCCGCGGCGGCCTTCGCCGCGGAGCTGCCCGAACGTCCGGATCCGACCGCTCCGGACGCGCAGGGCACGCCGGACGCCGAGGTCACGCCGGACGCCGAGAGCGCCCCGGCGGCCGAGGGCGCTCCGGAGGCCTGACGGGGAGCGGTACGGATCGTCGACTTCGGAGACGGCCGGGCGCCACGCGCGCCCGGCCGTCTCCGGCGTCTCCGCACGGCAAGTGACGCCCCATATGATCGCTTTTCATGGGAGAAGTCCGCTTGTCTGCCGAAGCAACACCCCGAGGCTCCACCGTCCGTTCGCGGCGCGCTGCCGCGTTCGCCGTCTGGTACCTGCGCGTCGTCACGTTCATCAACTTCCTGAGCGCCGTCTGGGTCTCGTTCGGACAGGACCTGCGCCGGCACAACGAGGACGACTACTTCACCCCGTACATGCTCACCGCGGGCTTCGCCTCGGGCGTCTTCACGCTCTTCCTGGCGATCACCATGCGCCGCCGCAAGCGGGCCGCGTGGATCCTCAACATGGTGCTCGGCGGGCTGTTCCTGCTCCTCTTCGCCCTCGTCATGGTCTTCCCGGAGGTCCGGCAGCACGCCCAGAACTGGATCTCGCTCGCGCTGACCGCCGCCTTCGTCCTGGCGCTGCTCCTGGGCCGCAAGGAGTTCTACGCCAAGGGCGACCGCTCCAACCCGCTGCTCGCCGCGGCCGTGGCGGTCGGCGGACTGCTCGTCACCTCGCTGCTCGCCGCCGTCCTGGTCACCGTCACCAACACCTCCACCGCCCCCTCGACCTTCCTGGAGCGCTGGCGGTACGGCGTGATGCGGCTGGTGACCCTGGCGGCCGACGACTCGCGCTTCGCCGGGATCTCCACCCCCGGCTGGGTCGACGTCACCATCAACGTCCTCTCCACGCTGCTGCTCTTCGCGGTGCTCTTCGCCGCCTTCCGCGCCCGGCGGGCCGTCGACCCGCTGACCGAGGAGGACGAGGAGCGGCTGCGGATCCTGCTCGACAAGCACGGGGACCGGGACTCGCTCGGCTACTTCGCGCTGCGCCGCGAGAAGAGCGTCGTGTGGTCGCCGAGCGAGAAGGCCGCCATCGCCTACCGGGTGGTCGGCGGGGTCTCGCTCGCCTCCGGCGACCCGATCGGCGACCCCGAGGCCTGGCCCGGCGCGATCGAGCCCTGGCTGGCCGAGGCCCGCGAGCACGGCTGGATCCCGGCCGTGATGGGCGCGAGCGAGGAGGCCGGTGTCATCTACGCCCGGCACGGTCTCGACGCCCTGGAGCTGGGCGACGAGGCGATCGTGGAGACCGACGAGTTCACGCTGGACGGGCGGGCCATGCGAACGGTCCGGCAGGCCTTCAACCGGGTCAAGCGGGCCGGTTACGAGGTCCGCATCCGGCGCCACGAGGACATCCCGGCCGGGGAGATGGACGAGCTGCTCCGCAAGGCCGACGACTGGCGGGACGGGGCGACGGAGCGGGGCTTCTCGATGGCGCTCGGACGCCTCGGGGACCCGCGCGACGGGCGCTGCGTGATGCTGGAGTGCACCGACGGGCAGGGTGAGCTGCGGGCGGTGCTCTCCTTCGTGCCGTGGGGCCCGAAGGGGCTGTCGCTCGACCTGATGCGCCGTGACCGGGAATCCGAGAACGGCCTCATGGAGTTCATGGTGATCGAGCTCCTCCAGCGCGCGAAGGAGATCGGGATCACTCAGGTCTCGCTGAACTTCGCGATGTTCCGCTCCGTCTTCGAACGTGGCTCGAAGCTCGGCGCGGGACCCGTGCTGCGCATGTGGCGCTCACTGCTCAGCTTCTTCTCCCGCTGGTGGCAGATCGAGTCCCTGTACCGCGCCAACGCCAAGTACCGACCGATCTGGGAGCCCCGATTCATGCTCTTCGAGAAGAGCGCCGACCTGCTGCGCATCGGCCTCGCCGCCGGGCGGGCCGAGGGCTTCCTCGAAGCCCCGGGGCTGCTGGGGGCACCCCCTGGACGAAGTCCTTGGGGGAGGCTGCACCGCAAGCACCTGGAGAGCGGGCGTTGAGAGACTCCGTCGCCGGATTCGCCCGCCGCGAGTGGGGCCCGCTGTTCGGCACCGTACGGGCGGGGCTCGTCGAGAGGAAGTGGCGGGCGGCGCCGATGACGATGGCCGCCGTCTGCCTCACCGCCCTCTTCCAGGCCGTGCAGAACCAGGACTGGGGCTATCAGCCGGTCCAGGACATCGGCTCCGTACGGGCCGAGGACCCGCTGTGGCTCGCCCTGCTCCGGACCCCGCTCTCGCTCTTCGTCCCCGCGCTCGACCTGCCCGTCTGGGGCGCCCTGGCGCAGGTCCTGCTGGTCTTCGGGATCGCCGAGATCTGCCTCGGGCGGTGGCGGACCCTCGCCGTCGCCCTTCTCGCCACGCTCTGCGGGACGCTGTACGCGCGCCTCGGCATCGCCCTCGGGCCGGGCACCCCGTTCGGCCTGCCCGCCTCGGACGCGCAGGTCGTGGACACCGGCCCGTCGGCGGCCGTGGTCGGCCTCGCCGTCTACGTCTGCCGGCGCTACCGGGCCTGGTGGACCGGCGGCGCGGTGGTCGTGGCCATGGTCGTCGAGGTGATCGTCAAGCCGAACCTGGCGGGCAAGGAGCACCTCGCGGCCATCGCGGGCGTCCTCGTCCTGATCGGGTTCGAGGCCTGGCGGGAGCGGCGTCAGGACGGCGGGGTGGAGCCACGGCCGGGGACCCGCTCCTGGAAGCCGCCGATCAGGTCCTGAAAGCGGCGCCGGACCTTGGTCCAGCGCTTGTCGTGGCGGTACGCGCGCAGCCGGGAACGGGCCCGGGCCTTGTGCCGGCGGCCGTAGAAGCGGCGGGCCCACCAGGAGCCGGGGCGGGCCAGCCGCACGGCGCCGAAGATCGCGACGAACGGCACCAGGACCCCGAACACGGCCATCCGGAACTTCCCCTTCACCAGGGCGACCAGGACGAAGAGGAAGTTCACCGCCAGGGTCAGCAGGAAGGTGGTGCGGTCCTGGCGTTCGTCGGCGGTCATGTCGTCGACGCCGAGCGGGGAGAAGCCGCTCAGGACGAGCCCGACCATGGCCGCGGTGAGCACGACCACCTCGACGCTCTTGCGGCCGTCGTCCGTCCAGTACACGTCGTCGAGATGGAGGATCAGCGCGAACTCGTCGAGGACGAGCCCCGCGCCGATCCCGAAGACGACGGCGAAGACCGCCGCGCCGACGCCGTGCCTGCCGCTGCCCACCGCGCCGAAGCCGCCGATGACGGCGAGGACGACGCCCGGCACGACGTGGTGGATGTGGAGGCCCCCCGAGGAGACGTTCCCGAAGGGGCCCTTGCCCGCCCTGATGAGGCGGGTGACGGTCCGGGTGACCAGGAAAGTCAGGACGAACGAGGTCAGAGCGAGCAGCATCGGGAGCTTGCCCGGCTCGACGATGTTCCGGGTGAACCAGTGACCCATGCCACCCCGTTCCGATATGTGCGGAATGCGTAATCTACCGTCCGGAGGCGGCGATTACCCTGCCCGGATGGACGGCCTGCGTTTCGCCTTCGGCACCCTCACCGTGTTCCCCGCCCGCATCACCCGATGGGACCGGGACGCGGCGCGCGCCGGCATGCTCTGCGCCCCGCTCGCCGGCCTCGTCGTCGGCCTCGGCTCCGCGGCGCTCGGCGGGACGTTCCTGCTCCTCGGCTCGGGGCCGCTGCTCGCGGCCGTCATCACCACCGCCGTCCCCGCCGTGCTCACCCGGGGCCTCCACCTCGACGGCCTCGCCGACACGGCGGACGGCCTCGGCAGCGCCAAGCCCGCCGAGGACGCGCTGCGCATCATGAAGCAGTCGGACATCGGCCCCTTCGGCGTCATCACGATGCTCCTCGTCCTGCTCGCCCAGGTCGGCGCGCTCACCCGGCTGTACGAGGAGGGCTGGGCGCACGGCACCGTCGCCGCCGCGCTCGCCGCCACCGTCGCCCGCCTCGCCCTCACCCACGCCTCCCGCCACGGTGTCCCCGCGGCCCGCCCCGAGGGCCTCGGCGCGATCGTCGCGTCGACGGTCCCCGTCCGCTCGGCGACGATCTCGACCGCGCTCGTCCTGACGGCGTGCGCGGGGGCGGGCCTCCTCCTCTCCCCGTACGACGCGGTACGGAACGTGCTGGCGGCCGGCGCGGCCCTGGGCGCGGCGGCGCTGCTGCTGCGCCGGTGCGTACGGCGGTTCGGCGGGGTGACGGGGGACGTGTTCGGCGCGGTGGAGGAGGCGGCGGTGACGGTGGCGCTGGTCGCGCTGACGCTGGGGTGATCGTTCCGTGACCCGGCGGAGGGCAACCCTGGGGGTGGCCGGCGGGTCACCTGGTCATGATCAGAGGCATCACCCGTACCGCCGCCGCCCTCGCCGCCGCGTCCCTGCTCCTGACCGCCTGCGGCGGCGGCGATGACACCGCCGACGCGAAGCCCTCGTCCGCCGCGCCGACCGGGCATCCGGTCTTCGACCAGAAGCTGGACCGCCAGCTGTTCCTGGCCGCGCGTCAGACGCAGAAGGCGGGGAACGCGCGCTTCGTCCAGACCCTGACCTTCGGTTCGAAGAAGACGGGTGACCTGGTCCGGACGATGACCGGGCGCATGGACTTCGCCGGCGGACGCGGCCAGGCCGACGTGGTCTGGAAGGTGCCGAAGGGGGTGCCCGAGGAGACCCGGACCGTCGTGCTCGGGCAGACGCCCGGACGGGGGGACGGGCCCGCCTCCGTCGGCTATCTCGTCGACGGTCAGCAGATCCACTACCGGGCCGCCTCCTCGGACTACTGGATCCGCTACGCCTCCGGCGAGACCACGGTGATCTGGGACGACGCGATCGACCATCTACGGGGCACCGAAGGACCGATCGGCGGGACGCTCCTGGAGGGTCTGAGTGCGGCGGAGGCGGCCACGCGGAGCGACACCGCCGCGGGCCGTACGTACCGGGCGTCGATGCCCTTCGCCGTGCTGTTCACCATGTTCCCCCACGACCTGCGCCGGGAGCTTCGCATCGGGATAGGAAGCCCGGACCAGCAGGATCCGGTCCCGCTGACCGCCACCGTGGACCGGGAGGGCCGGATCACCCGCGCCGAGGCCGATCTCACCAAACTCCTCCGGAAGGACGGCGCCTTCGCCGGGTTCACGAGCCTGACGACGGCCCTCACGCTCACCGGGTACGGCACGTCGGCGCCGGTCATGACTCCCTCCGGGACCGTCCGCGCGGCGGCCGAGGACGTCCTGGCCATGCGGGACGTCAAGGACGGCGGCTGCGTCGACTTCGACTCCGGTCAGCGCCTCGCGCACATGGTCGTGAACGTGGACTGTGCCGGGCCACACGACGCCCGCGTCTTCACCCGGATCGCCCTGCGCGAGGGCACCTCTACGGCGGACACCCAGGAACGGTCGAACGTCGCCTGCGCCTACGCCCACGACGTGCAGAGGCCCGCGTGGCTGCCGAAGGCGACCGACATCTGGGCCTGGTGGACCCCCGTACCCAAGGGGCAGCCCGGCAAGGACGGGGTCACCTGCTACGTGCCCACGAAGCGCGGCGACTCCTAGCTGGGCGACCTAGCAGGCCCGGCGCCAGACCCCCAGTTCGTACCGCTTCTGCATCGAGCTGAGGCCCAGCGCGCGGGCCTGGGGGCAGAACTCGCGGGCCTCCAGCTCGTACTCGACGTGGAAGACCGCCTTGCCCGCGGCCACGAACGGGGTCAGGCGGCCGCACTCGTCGTACTCGGCGCACTGCTCGTTGACCGCGAAGTCGAAGTCCGGGAGCAGCTTCGGGATCTGGTCCAGGTCGTTCTTGAGGCCCACCGCGAGGCCCCGGTCGTGGGCCAGGCCGGCGATGAGGCGGTTGTAGCGGAGCTGGTCGGCGGCGGTGAGGGGAAAGCCGGTGCGGTTCCGGTAGCCGTCCATGTTGTCGGGTTCGACGGCGTCGAAGCCCTTGTCCCGGCACATGTCGAGCCGCTTCGCCATGAGGGGTTCGAGGACGTCGGTGCGGCGGATGTCGAGCCAGCGCTCGCCCTCCCAGCCGTTGCCCTTGCCGAGGACGGACTTCGGGAAGCGGGCGGCGTCCGGGCGGAACTCCTCCCAGGCGCCGGTGGAGAGGTAGCAGATGACCTTGCGGCCCCGGGCGTGCAGGTCCTTCACCGTGGACGCCGGGTGGTCGAAGCCGTCGATGTCGTACACCGGGACGTCGACCGTCGGGTCGAGACGACCGCTGAGCTGCCACTGCCAGGCCAGGCCGGGCTTCGGCAGCCAGCGGTCGCCCGTCGGCTTCGGGTCGGGGTCGGGGTCGGGGGCCGCCGTACAGGCCGTGGCGAGGAGCAACAGGCCCGCGAGCAGCGGCGGCAGACGTCTCATCGGGCGGGCTCCAGGAGGTGCGGAAGGGTGCCCCAGGGGTGCGCGCCCGTGCCGGGGACGGCGCAGTGCACCGGGGTGGCCGGGCGGACGCCGGGCGGGGCCGCGTAGACGAGGTGGCAGTAGTGCGGGGCGACCGGGAGGTCGAGGGTCCTGTACGTGTCCCAGGGGCCCTCGAAGGTGACGAGGAGGTCGGCGAACTCCTCGTACCCCGGATCGGGGTGGGCGCCGTGGTTGAGGACGAGGACCGCGGCCCCGGCGGCCCGGGCCGCGACCGCGATCCGCCGGAAGTGGGCGAGGGCGCCGGGCGCGGTCGGGACCTGGTCGAGGAAGGCACCGTCGGTGCCGTACCAGTCCCGGTGCCGGAGCAGCTCGGTGACGACCTCGGCGTGCGGGCGGCGGCCGTAGGCGGTGTCCACGTAGCCGAGGACGCGGACGCCGGAGGCCCGCAGCCGGGCGGACACCTCGGCGAACGCGGGGTCGGGGGCCTCCCCCACGCCGCTCGCCGGGTTGAGGACGACGCCGTGGAGGGAGGGCGCGGCGTCGACGAGCGCCGCCCACGCCTCGGGGCGCTCGGCGGGGTGCTCGTAGTACGGCACCAGCAGAGAGGACCTCACAGGACACCCCCTACGCGCGGTGGGCGGTCGGTCGTACCAGCAGAACACAGGTGAGGACGGCCAGCAGCACCGCCGCCCCACCGGTCGCCGCCGGGCCGGCCGCGGGTTCCACGGTCTGCGCGGCCGCCGCGAGCAGGCACACGGCGGCCGCGCTCCCCACCGCGCCGAAGGCCTGGAGCAGCAGCCCCAGCCAGAGCACGGTCCCGATCAGGAGCAGGGTGACCAGGCGCGGCGGCGTCGGCCAGAGCGCTCCCGGCCAGGCCAGGACCGTGGTGAGGGTGAGGCCGACGAGGACGGTGAGATAGCCGCCGAGGCAGAGGACGAGGGTGCCGGTGACCGCGCGGCGGAACTCGCGGGCCGTGCTCAGGGTCCGCAGCCGGACCAGGCTCTCGCCCCGGAAGCGGTGCAGGAGCCACTCGGCGGGGCCCATGGAGAGGGTGAGCGCGACGACCGCCCCTGCACCGCTCACGAGGGTGTCGCCGACGCCCGCCTGGAGGACGAGCAGTCCGCTGCCGAGGCCGAAGAGTCCGTACGGGAGGGAGGCCGTGCGCGGGGGCCCGCCGCGGCCCGCCGCCGTGCGCTTCAGGCCCGGCCGGAGCATGAGCGCCGCGAAGGTGACGGCGGCGGTGAGCGAGGCGAGGAGGAGGCCGGCGCGCAGGAGGTCGGGCAGGTCCCAGCGGAAGGCGGGGACGGCTCCGGCGAGCGGCAGCAGGGCGCAGAACAGGGCCCGTTCGCGGCCGAGGACCAGGAGGACGGTCGCGGCGGCGAGGTAGAGCGACTGGCCCGCGGCGAACAGGGCGGCCGGCGTCTCGCCGGGTGCGGCGGTCGCGAACGCGACGGCCGATCCGGCGAGGGCGCCCGCGGGGGCGCCGGTGAGCAGGGCGCGGGCGGCGGCGGGCCGGTCGCCGAGGCCGAGCCAGGTGTAGGCGCGGTGGGACAGGGCCTGGTTCCACACCCAGCCGGTGACGGCCCCGGCGAGGAGGGGGACGGTTCCGGCGGGGAGCCCGAAGCGGCCGTGCTCCCCTGCGAGGAGCGGCGCGGCGAGTACGTACGCGAGGCCGGGGAGCGCGAAGACGAGTCCGCGCAGGAGGCAGCCCGCGAGCCCGGTGTGCCAGGGCCCGGCGGGCGGCGCCTCGGGGGCGGGGTGGCACCGCTCGACGCGCGCGTAGAGGTCCTCGGCGAGGGCGAAGGAGTCGGCTCGGCCGTAGGTGAGACGGATGTGGTCGTCGGTCATGCCGTCGGATTCGAGGATCGCGGCGATCTCGTCCGGGTGCACGGCGACGGCGACGAACCCGCCGAGCCGTTCGGCGAGTTCGTCGAGGGGGTCGACGGCGAGGTCGCTTCCGTCCCCGCTTCCGGTGGAGGCGGGGACGGAGGCGAGGACAGAGGCGGAGGCGGAGGCGGGGAAGGAAGCGGAGGCGGGGAGGGAAGCGGAGGCGGGGAGGGAAGCGGGGGCCGGGTGCGAGGGTGCCGTGGCGCCCTCCCGCCGACGGCGGGGGATCGACGGGAGAGGGGTCACCGTGACCGGGGGTTTCAGCCAGAGGGAGCCGCTCATACCGGGGTGCCTCCTGCGACGAGGGTTGCGGGGGTGCGACGGGGCGCGGGGAGGCGGATCGTCCAGGTCTTCGGGGTGAGGCGGGGGCGGGGTGCCGGGCGGGCGCCCGCGAGTTCGCGGTAGATCTGACGGAAGCCGTCCACCGAGCGGTTCAGGGTGAAGCGGTCGATGACCCGCTGCCGCGCCTGACGGCCGAGTTCGGCGCGCCGGGCCCCGTCCCTGAGCAGTTCGGTGACGGCGGCGGCCATGACGGCCGGTTCGCGGGGCGGGACGACGATCCCGGTGTCGCCGACGGCCTCCCGTACCCCTCCGACATCCGTCGACACGGTCGCCCGGCCGCAGGACATGGCCTCGATGAGGGAGAAGGGGAAGCCCTCGCTGATGGAGGAGAGCATGACCACGCTGCCGGCCGCGTAGGCGCGCGGCACCTCGGAGACCCGGCCCTCGAAGGTGATGCCGTCGGTGACGCCCAGTTCGGCGGCGAGCTTCTCCAGGCGGGTCCGGTAGTCCTCGTTCCCCGCGGGGACCGGTCCGAACAACCGCAGCCGCAGCTCGGGGAGTTCGGCGCGGCAGATCGCGTACGCCCGGATCAGCGTCTCCAGGTCCTTGATGGGGTCGACGCGCCCGCACCAGCTGAGGGTGGGGGTCTCGGGTTCGGGGCCGGCCTCCGGGAAGAGGGCCGGGTCGACGCCGTTGTAGACGGTGCGGATGCGGTCGGCGGGGGCGCCGCCCCGCTCCTCCCAGCGGCGGTTGTACTGGTTGCAGGGGGTGATGAGGTCGGCCTTGCGGTAGCCGAGCGTGTTGAGCTCGCGGTAGAAGCCGAGCATGAGGGCCTTGACGGGCCAACGTTGCGCATCGGTGCGGTAGCCGAGGTAGCGCTCGCGGAGGTAGATGCCGTGTTCGGTGAGCAGGAAGGGCACCCCTTCGAAGTGCTGCGCGGCGAGGGCCGGCAGCGTGGCGAGGCCGCTGGAGACGGCGTGCGCCACGCCGCCGGTGGCTATCCGGGCGGCGAGCGGGCGCAGCGCGTGTTCCAGCAGGTCGGTGGCGGTGAGCGCGTCGTGGACGGTGGGCCGGGCCGCAAGCGTCGGCAGGTGCGGCATGGTCCAGATCCACATGAGGGAGCGGAGGGCCGGTTCGGAGCGCAGGGCGGCGGTGAGTCGTCCCTGGCGGGCGAGTTCGGCCAGCTCGTACAGGCTCGTACCGAAGTCGCAGCCCGCCTCCGGGTCGAGGAGGGCGAGCAGCAGGCGTTCGTACGTGTCGAGGAAGCGGCGGCGTTCACGCCCCCGCAGGGGCCGGCACGCTCCGGCGAACAAGCCGGGCGCGGCCGGCCCCTGCGGGTGGCCCCAGAGGGGGAACGCGGTGTGCCGGGTGATGTTGGGCGGCAGCTCCCAGGTGACGGGTTCGCGGCCGCTGCCGGTGAGGGCGAGGATCTCGAAGTCGACCTCCGGCATGCCGCGGACGAGCTGGTCGCACCAGGTGCTGACGCCGCCGTGGACGTGCGGATAGGTGCCTTCGGTGAGCATGGTGACATGACGGCCACTGCTCGGCATGTGCGTTTCCCCCCAGGACGTGCTGGTCAGGCGGTCGGGAGCGTGAGTGTGACGGCGGTCTGGAGCAGTTCGGGCGTGGTCCAGGCCGAGCGGGTGCCCGCGTAGGCGGAGCCGAAGACGGTCGAGCCGAGGAGCAGCTGCTTGCGGGTGCCCTCGGGTGCGGTGACGGGCACGGTGAGGCCGGACGGGGCCTTCACGACGACCGTGGTGCCGATGCGGTAGGCGGTGACCTTTCCTGCGGCGACCGCCTGGTCCCAGGCGGCGCGGCGGTTCAGCTCGGTGCCGACGTCCTTCTGACGCGGGTTCACCAGCGGCGCGGTGGGCGCGAACAGGGCCCGGTAGTCGGAGAGTACGCGGTCGAGTACGGGGTAGAGGAGCCGTTCCTCGGCCAGGTTGGACTGGTGCACGTAGTGCGGGCGGGGGTCGTTGCCCAGCACGTGGGAGAGCGCGGTGCGGGCCTCCTGCGGGACGATCCGCTCGGCGTATCCGGTGCCGGTGGGGAGCGGGGCGGGCAGGCAGGTGGAGGCCGGGTTGGACTCGCAGACGCCGCTGCCGCCGTCGGCGCGGGAGGTGTAGATCCAGTTGTACTCGTCGGCCATCTCGGCGGCGGTGCCCACGTTGTAGTACACGTTCATGGGGTGGCGGGGCACGGTCTTCGCGGCGCCGGTACCGGTGCCGATCGAACGCTGCTGCGGCTCACGGGAGTTGTCGCTCGCGGTCCACTTCACGCCGTTGTCGGCGAGGGCGCCGGCGAGGTTCGGATTGTCGACGGGCTGCTGGGGCAGGGTCTTCAGACCGGAGTGCTCGCCGGTGACGAGTTCGGAGCGGTCGACGGAGATGCCCTTGCCGACGGCCCAGTTGTGGTTGTTCCTGATCTGGCCGGAGAGCTCGGATCGGCTGACCCAGAGGGTGTTGCCCGAGATGTCCTTGGCGCACTGCCAGGGGACGGTGGTGTTGTCCTGGACGCAGCCGAGGAAGGGGTGGGTGTAGGTGTGGTTGATCCACCGGTACTGGGCGCGGTCCGCGACCAGCTGCGCGGTGAGGAGGTCGGTGCCGCCGTGCTCGGTCTTCCACTGCTCGCCCTGGCCGCCGTTGTAGACCATGTCGAGGGTGAAGCCGGAGGTCTTCTGCCAGGCGGCGGCGTACTGGGCGTCGGCGGCGGTCATCCGGATCGGGTTGACGCCCTCGCCGTCGTCCTCGACGCAGTCGAAGTCGCCGGGGGTGCAGTTGAGCGCGGAGTCCCAGCGGGCGTCGGGGGCGAAGACGTCGTCGACGTGGACGGAGAGGTAGTTGCGGCTCTGTCCGAGGTGGACGCCCTGGGTGAGCCATTCCACGATGCCGCGCGCGAGGGCCCGGAACTGCCGCTGGTACTGGTTGTAGGCGAAGGTGACGACGAGTTCGCGGCGCCCGTCGGCGGTGTACTCGCCGATAAGGCTGGCGCGGCCGCCACCAGCACCGTCGATGGGCACGTCGAGGTAGCTCGTGTAGCCGGCGCGGGGGCGGCCCGCGTAGCCGTAGCTCTCGGCGATCGCCGGGTCGTTGTCCTCGAAGGTGAGCGCCCCCGCCAGGTACCGGAAGGGGCCCGTCTTCCCCGCGGCGGTGACGCCGGCCGTGGCCCCGTCGAGGACGCCGGACCAGCCGCCCTGGTCGGTGTAGTCGAGCCCGACGCCGGGGTGCGACCAGGTGTAGGCGTCGACCTGCGGGATCCCGAAGGTCCGCTCGTACGACTGGAGGGCGGTGTGCTCGGCGGAGTCGGGGCCGAAGGCGCTCTCGTGGGGCAGGACGACGCCCTGGTACTTGGCGCGGGGGCGCCCGTCGAGCGTGTCGCTGAGGAAGGCCGTGTCGAGGACGGGCCGGTTCGGGTCGTTGAGGTCGATCCTGCGGTACGGGACACCCGAGCCCTTCAGCTCGGCGGTGATCGCCTCGACGGCGCTGCCGCCGTCGTCGACGACGAGGACCGTCAGGTCGACGCGGGGCACCGGGGCGGCCACGGCCTGCGCGGACGGGACGACGGTGGCGAGCAGCGCGGCGGCGGCGAGGGCCGCGGCCCTGGGGGCGCTCCCCCGGCCGAAGGCCCTGGGGGAGGTGCGGGATGCGGTGCGGGCGCTTCGCGGGGCGGCGGGAGCGGCGCCCGGTGCGGTGCGGAGCGCGGTTCTGGGCGTACGGATTCGGCCGGAGTCCATCAGTGGTGTCCCCCCTCGGCAGGCCCGTCCGGGCCGGAGCCGGACCGGTGGAACCTGTGGAGATGATGCAGATGGTGCAAAGGCGAGAGCGTCGCCCTTGCGGGATTGAGGTGAGTGTGGACGAGCTCTCCGACCCGGAACGGTAAACATGAAAGAGACACCACGGATGAGTGAATCACTGCCGCCGTGAGCGAACGGGGTGAGCGAGCGTAGGCTCGTTCTCGGCGCTCTCCGGGCCGAAATACGATGCGGCGGGCACGGTCGGCCCATCCCTCGACCGCCACAGAACTCAATGGAAGCGAGATTTCACCACCGTGACTGCTCTCACTCTCAGCACTGCCGGTGCGGCGACGCTGCGCGCCGACGCCCTCGTCGTCGGCGTCGCGAAGTCCGGGAAGACGCTCGTCGTCGCCCCGGGCGCCGAGGCCGTGGACAAGGCCTTCGACGGCCGGCTCGCCGCCGTCCTGGAGACCCTGGGCGCCTCGGGTTCCGAGGGTGAGGCGACCAAGCTGCCCGCGCCCGCCGGTCTCAAGGCCCCCGTCGTCCTGGCCGTCGGCCTCGGCACCGCCCCCGAGGACGGCGAGTCGTTCGGCGCGGAGACCCTGCGCCGCGCCGCCGGTACCGCAGCCCGCGTCCTGACCGGCGCGAAGAAGGCCGCCTTCGCCCTGCCGATCACCTCCGCCGAGGACGCCGCCGCCGTCGCGGAGGGCGCCCTGCTCGGTGCGTACGCCTACACGGCGTACCAGGAGAGCGCCAAGGACGCGAAGAAGCCGCTGGCCGAGGTCGCCCTGCTCGGCGCCAAGCCGCGCGACAAGGCGTACAAGGCCGCCGCCGAGCGCGCGCAGGCCGTCGCCGAGGAGATGAACCGCGCCCGCGACCTGATCAACATGCCGCCGAACGACCTCTACCCCGAGTCGTTCGCCGCGATCGTCACCGCGGCCGGCAAGGAGCACGGCCTCAAGGTCCAGGTGCTCGACGAGAAGGCGCTCGACAAGGGCGGCTACGGCGGCATCCTCGGCGTCGGCAAGGGCGCCGTCCGCGGCCCGCGCCTCGTCAAGGTCGCCTACACCCACCCGAAGGCGGAGAAGACCCTCGCCCTGGTCGGCAAGGGCATCACCTACGACTCGGGCGGCATCTCCCTGAAGCCGGCCGGCCACAACGAGACGATGAAGTGCGACATGAGCGGCGCCGCCGCCGTGTTCGCCGCCGTCGTCGCCGCGTCCCGCATCGGTCTCGCCGTCAACGTCACCGGCTGGCTCGCCCTCGCCGAGAACATGCCGTCCGGCAACGCCACCCGCCCGGGTGACGTGCTGCGCATGTACAGCGGCAAGACCGTCGAGGTCCTGAACACCGACGCCGAGGGCCGTCTCGTCCTGGCCGACGCGCTGACCAAGGCCTCCGAGGAGCACCCGGACGCGATCGTCGACGTGGCGACCCTGACCGGCGCCATGGTCCTGGCCCTGGGCAACCGCACCTTCGGCATCATGGCCAACGACGACGACTACCGCACCGCGATCCACGAGGCCGCGGAGGAGGTCGGCGAGGCGTCCTGGCCGATGCCGCTCCCGGCGGACCTGCGCAAGGGCATGGACTCCCCCACCGCCGACATCGCCAACATGGGCGAGCGGATGGGCGGCGGCCTGGTCGCCGGTCTCTTCCTGCAGGAGTTCGTGGGCGAGGGCATCACCTGGGCCCACCTGGACATCGCGGGCCCGGCCTTCCACGAGGGCGCCCCGTACGGGTACACCCCGAAGGGCGGCACCGGCTCCTCGGTGCGCACCCTGGTGAAGCTGGCCGAGCTCACGGCGGCCGGCGAGCTCTGAGCACACCCGTGACAGGGGCGACCCCGGGTCTCGTGCCCGGGGCCGCCCCTGTCCGTCGTCAGCGGTCCGGCACCCGCCGTACTGTTCGCTCGCGACGAAATCCGTAGGTTCGTACGCCGCGCCGAGCGCGGCGTACGGACGATCGGCCGTCTCAGAGCACGGCCCCGCGTCCCGCCATCCGTCAACAAGTGCGAAGATGGGTTCTCGGCAGGACAGGGCCCCCACCACAGGGCCGAAATAAAGCGGCCGAACACCAGCCGCCGCCCGGTCACTGAAGACCGGCGACGAGCGCACATGCATGGAGGACGTGACGTGGCGAACGACGCCAGCACCGTTTTCGACCTAGTGATCCTCGGCGGCGGTAGCGGCGGTTACGCCGCGGCGCTGCGCGGAGCGCAGCTGGGCCTGGACGTCGCACTGATCGAGAAGAACAAGCTCGGCGGCACCTGCCTGCACAACGGCTGCATCCCGACGAAGGCCCTGCTCCACGCCGGCGAGGTCGCCGACCAGGCGCGCGAGGCGGAGCAGTTCGGTGTCAAGGCCTCCTTCGAGGGCATCGACATCAAGGGCGTGCACAAGTACAAGGACGACGTGATCTCGGGCCTGTACAAGGGTCTGCAGGGTCTCGTCGCCTCCCGCAAGGTGACCTACATCGAGGGCGCCGGTCACCTGTCCTCCCCGACCTCCGTCGACGTGGACGGTCGTCGCGTCGAGGGTCGTCACGTGCTCCTCGCCACCGGCTCCGTGCCGAAGTCGCTCCCCGGTCTGGAGATCGACGGCAACCGGATCATCACCTCGGACCACGCGCTGAACCTGGACCGGGTCCCGGAGTCGGCGATCATCCTCGGCGGCGGCGTCATCGGCGTCGAGTTCGCCTCGGCGTGGAAGTCCTTCGGCACCGACGTGACGGTCATCGAGGGCATGAAGCACCTCGTCCCGGTCGAGGACGAGAACAGCTCGAAGCTTCTTGAGCGCGCGTTCCGCAAGCGCGGCATCAAGTTCAACCTCGGCACCTTCTTCCAGTCCGCCGAGTACACCGACGGCGGAGTCAAGGTCACCCTGGCCGACGGCAAGACCTTCGAGGCCGAGGTGCTGCTCGTCGCCATCGGCCGCGGCCCGGTCTCCGCCGGTCTCGGTTACGAGGAGCAGGGCGTCGCGATGGACCGCGGCTACGTCCTGGTCGACGAGTACATGCGTACCAACGTGCCGACGATCTCGGCCGTGGGCGACCTCGTCCCGACGCTCCAGCTCGCGCACGTCGGCTTCGCCGAGGGCATCCTCGTCGCGGAGCGCATCGCGGGCCTGAAGGCCGTTCCGATCGACTACGACGGCGTGCCGCGGGTGACGTACTGCCACCCCGAGGTCGCCTCCGTCGGCATCACCGAGGCCAAGGCCAAGGAGATCTACGGCGCGGACAAGGTCGTCGCCCTGAAGTACAACCTCGCGGGCAACGGCAAGAGCAAGATCCTCAAGACCGCGGGCGAGATCAAGCTCGTCCAGGTCAAGGACGGTGCCGTGGTCGGCGTCCACATGGTCGGTGACCGCATGGGCGAGCAGGTCGGCGAAGCACAGCTGATCTACAACTGGGAGGCGCTGCCGGCCGAGGTCGCGCAGCTCATCCACGCCCACCCGACGCAGAACGAGGCGCTCGGCGAGGCCCACCTGGCCCTGGCCGGCAAGCCGCTGCACTCCCACGACTGACGCTGACGTCATGACAGGGCGCGACGACCACTTTCCGCAATTCGTTAGGAGCAACTGAAACCATGTCGGTTTCCGTAACCCTGCCGGCGCTCGGCGAGAGCGTCACCGAGGGCACCGTCACCCGCTGGCTCAAGGCCGAGGGCGAGCGCGTCGAGGCCGACGAGCCGCTGCTCGAGGTCTCGACCGACAAGGTCGACACCGAGATCCCCGCCCCCGCCTCGGGCATCCTGGCCTCCATCAAGGTCGCCGAGGACGAGACGGTCGAGGTCGGCGCCGAGCTGGCCATCATCGACGACGGCACCGGCGCCCCGGCCGCGGCCCCGGCCGCCGAGCCCGTCGCCGCCCCGGCCCCCGTGGCCGAGGCCCCGGCCGCCCCGGCGCCGGTCGCCGAGGCCCCCGCCGCCGCCGCTCCGGCCGGTGGCGCCACCGGCACGGACGTCGTGCTGCCCGCGCTCGGTGAGTCCGTCACCGAGGGCACCGTGACCCGCTGGCTGAAGTCGGTCGGCGAGACCGTCGAGGCCGACGAGCCGCTGCTCGAGGTCTCCACGGACAAGGTCGACACCGAGATCCCGGCCCCGGTCTCGGGTGTCCTCCTGGAGATCGTCGTCGCCGAGGACGAGTCCGCCGAGGTCGGCGCCAAGCTGGCCGTCATCGGTGCCGCGGGTGCCGCTCCGGCCGCCCCCGCCGCCCCGGCTCCGGCCGCCCCGGTCGCCGCCCCGGCCCCGGTGGCTCCGGCTCCGGTGGCTCCGGCCGCTCCGGTCGCGGCTCCGGCTCCGGTGGCTCCGGCCGCTCCGGTCGCGGCTCCGGCCCCGGTCGCGCCCGCCGCCCCGTCCATCGCTCCGGCGCTGGTCACCCCGGCTCCGGCCGAGGACGGCGCGTACGTGACCCCGCTGGTCCGCAAGCTCGCCACCGAGAACGGTGTCGACCTCGCGGCCGTCAAGGGTTCCGGCGTCGGCGGTCGTATCCGCAAGCAGGACGTCCTCGCGGCCGCCGAGGCCAAGAAGGCCGCCGCCGCCCCCGTCGCCGCTCCGGCCGCCGCGTCGAAGGCCCCGGCCCTCGCGGTGTCCCCGCTGCGCGGTCAGACCGTCAAGATGACCCGCATGCGCAAGGTCATCGGCGACAACATGATGAAGGCGCTGCACGGCCAGGCCCAGCTGACCTCGGTCGTCGAGGTCGACATCACCAAGCTGATGAAGCTGCGCGCCCGCGCCAAGGACGCGT
This sequence comes from Streptomyces sp. NBC_00094, assembly GCF_026343125.1. Classification (NCBI taxonomy): domain Bacteria; kingdom Bacillati; phylum Actinomycetota; class Actinomycetes; order Kitasatosporales; family Streptomycetaceae; genus Streptomyces; species Streptomyces sp. NBC_00094. Next base: position 2,207,627 of record NZ_JAPEMB010000001.1, read on the forward strand.
TCGCGGCTCGTGAGGGCGTCAAGCTCTCCCCGATGCCGTTCTTCGTCAAGGCCGCGGCCCAGGCGCTGAAGGCCTTCCCGGTCATCAACGCCCGGATCAACGAGGACGAGGGCACGATCACCTACTTCGACACCGAGAACATCGGTATCGCGGTGGACTCCGAGAAGGGTCTGATGACCCCGGTCATCAAGGGTGCGGGCGACCTCAACATCGCCGGTATCTCGAAGAAGACCGCGGAGCTGGCCGGCGCCGTGCGCGCCAGCAAGATCACGCCGGACGACCTGGCCGGTGCGACCTTCACCATCTCCAACACCGGTTCGCGCGGCGCGCTGTTCGACACGATCATCGTGCCCCCGAACCAGGTCGCCATCCTGGGCATCGGCGCCACCGTGCGCCGTCCGGTCGTCATCAACCACCCGGACCTGGGTGAGACGATCGCGATCCGCGACATGACGTACGTCGCGCTGTCCTACGACCACCGTCTGGTGGACGGCGCCGACGCCGCCCGCTACCTGACGGCCGTCAAGGCGATCCTGGAGGCCGGCGAGTTCGAGGTCGACCTCGGCCTGTAAGCAGGGCCCGGAAGGCTCGGGCCGTATCGCAACGTAACGAGCCTCACCTGCGGCGCCCCCGTCCGGAAGTGTTTCCGGACGGGGGCGCCGCCGTATTGTCTAAGGGTCAACACTCCCCGAGGAGCCTTCATGACCGTCCCCGTCGTCCACTCGCTGCGCGAACAGATCCGCGAGCACATCGTGGAGGGGATCGTCAGCGGCCGCTGGAAGCCGGGAGAGCGCATCGTGGAGCGCCGGATCGCGACCGAGCTGGAGGTCAGCCAGACCCCGGTCCGCGAGGCCCTGCGCGAGCTGGAGTCGCTGCGGCTGATCGAGTCGGCCCCCAACAAGGGCGTCCGGGTCCGCAACCTCACCGCGGCCGACCTGGAGGAGAGTTACCCCGTACGGGCCGGTCTGGAGCAGATCGCGGCCGAGCTGGCGGCCGGGAGGCTCGCGGCGGACTGCTCGGCCCTGGAGCCGCACGTGGCGGCACTGTACGAGGCGGACGCGACCGCCGACGGGACGGCGCAGGTGCGGCACACGGTGGCCTTCCACCGGGAGCTGGTGAAGGCCGCAGGGAACGGCGTGCTGCTGCACACCTGGGAGACGCTGGGCATCGAGGTCTTCACGGCCCTGTCGATCCGCTGGCTCGGCACGGTCCAGAAGTCGTACGCGGAGGAGCACCAGGAGCTGGTCGAGGCCTTCCGCCGCGGCGACCCGAACATCGGGGCGCTCGTGAAGGCCCATGTCCTGGGCTGCGCCCCCCGAGCCTGACCCCTGCCTTGACGCACAGTGAGCGGGTCCACCCCCCGGGTGGGCCCGCTCATTCGTGCGGGCACCCCCTCATACAGCGGCTCCCACCTGCGAAAACGGGGCGAAAACGCGGCACCGGGTGCCCTTTTGCGCGGCACCCTGTGCCGACTTTCTCGATCTGAAGAGGTTTTCCCCTTCAACCCTTTGATCGATCATCGATCGCTGGCTTACAGTCTTCGGCGGGCCACACCCGGCCCTTCGCCCTGTCCTGCCAGACATGGCCCCATCTCCACCCCACCTGTCCGGAAGGCGGCGATCATGACCGATCCCGTAGGCAAGATTCCGAGCGAGCTCGACCAGCTCCCGGACCGTGACACCGAGGAGACCGCCGAATGGGCGGCCTCCCTGGACGCCGTCACCAAGGCCGCCGGCCCTCACCGGGCCGCCTACCTGATGCGCCGCACGCTCCAGCACGCCGAGGGCGCGGGCCTCGCCCTGCCCAAGCTGCTGGAGACGGACTACGTCAACACCATCCCCACCTCCGCGGAGCCGTCGATCGGCGAGTTCGGCGGCGACGAGGAGATGGAGCGGAAGATCACCGCCTGGAACCGCTGGAACGCGGCCGCGATGGTCACCCGCGGCTCCAAGTACGGCGTCGGCGGCCACATCGCCACCTTCGCCTCGGCGGCCTGGCTCTACGAGACCGGCTTCAACCACTTCTTCCAGGGCAAGGAAGCCGACGGTTCCGGCGACCAGCTCTACATCCAGGGCCACGCCTCCCCCGGCATCTACGCCCGCGCCTTCCTCGACGGGCGCCTGGGCGAGGCCCAGCTCGACAACTTCCGGCAGGAGTCCGGCGGCAACGGTCTGCCCTCCTACCCGCACCCGCGCCGACTTCCCTGGCTGTGGGAGTTCCCCACCGTCTCCATGGGTCTCGGCCCGCTCTCCGCGATCTACCAGGCGCGCTTCAACCGCTACCTGACGAACCGTTCCATCAAGGACGTCTCGGCCTCCCACGTGTGGGCCTTCCTCGGTGACGGCGAGATGGACGAGCCCGAGTCGACGGCAGCCCTCGCGCTCGCCGCCCGCGAGGGTCTGGACAACCTGACCTTCGTCATCAACTGCAACCTGCAGCGCCTCGACGGCCCGGTCCGCGCCAACTTCAAGATCGTTCAGGAGCTGGAGGCCCAGTTCCGCGGCGCCGGCTGGAACGTCGTGAAGTCGCTGTGGGGCAACGCCTGGGACGAGCTGTTCGCGCTCGACACCACCGGCGCCCTCGTCCGCCGCCTCCGCGAGGTGCCGGACGCGCAGGTCCAGACGTACCAGACCCGCGACGCCGCCTACATCCGCCAGGACTTCTTCGGCAAGGACCCGGCGCTCGTCGCGATGGCGCAGCTGCTGAGCGACGACAAGATCCTGGAGTGTTTCCACCTCTCCCGCGGTGGCCACGAGCCGCGCAAGGTGTACGCCGCGTACAAGGCCGCCCTGGAGTTCAAGGGCGCGCCGACGGTCATCCTCGCGCAGACCGTCAAGGGCTTCACCCTCGGTGAGGGCTTCGCGTCGAAGAACGCGAACCACCAGATGAAGAAGCTGACGACCGACGAGTTCAAGAACATGCGTGACCTTCTCGAACTGCCGATCGCCGACTCCGCGTTCGTCGACGGCCAGGTGCCCTACGGCCACCCCGGCGCCGACGCCCCCGAGGTCCGCTACCTCCAGGAGCGCCGCGCGGCGCTCGGCGGTCCCGCCCCGGCCCGCCGCACCCACGCGCTCGCGCCGCTGCCGGCCCCGGCCGACAAGGCCTTCGCCGCCTTCGACAAGGGCTCCGGCACGCAGTCGATGGCGACGACGATGGCCTTCGTGCGCCTCATCAAGGACCTGATCCGCGACAAGGAGACCGGCAAGCGCTGGGTCCCGATCGTCCCGGACGAGGCCCGTACCTTCGGTATGGAGTCGCTGTTCCCGTCGCTCGGCATCTACTCGCCGAAGGGCCAGACGTACGAGCCGGTCGACCGCGACCAGCTGATGTACTACAAGGAGGCCGTCAACGGCCAGATCCTCAACGAGGGGATCACCGAGGCCGGTTCGATGGCCGACTTCATCGCCGCGTCCACCGCGTACTCCACGCACGGTGAGGCGATGATCCCGTTCTACATCTTCTACTCGATGTTCGGCTGGCAGCGGACCGCCGACCAGATGTGGCAGCTCGGCGACCAGCTCGGCCGCGGCTTCCTCGTCGGCGCGACCGCCGGCCGTACGACCCTGACGGGTGAGGGCCTCCAGCACGCCGACGGCCACTCGCCGGTGATCGCGGCCACCAACCCGGCGGCGCTGTCGTACGACCCGGCCTTCGCCTACGAGGTCGCGACCATCGTCAAGGAGGGTCTGCGCCGGATGTACGGCGAGGCCGCCGAGGGCGAGGACCAGGATGTCTTCTACTACCTGACGGTCTACAACGAGCCGATGCCGCAGCCGGCCAAGCCGTCCGGCATCGACGAGGGCATCGTCAAGGGCCTCTACCGCTTCAACACCGCCGAGTCGGCCGGTCTCGACCTGCCGGCGAACGCCTCGCGCATCCAGCTCCTCTCCTCCGGCACGGCGATCCACTGGGCCCTGGAGGCGCAGAAGACGCTGGCCGCCGAGTGGGGCGTGGCCGCCGACGTGTGGTCCGCGACCTCCTGGACGGAGCTGCGGCGCGACGCGCTGGAGGCCGACGCGGCGCTGCTGCGCGGCGAGGAGCAGGTCCCGTACATCCGCAAGGCCCTGGACGGCATCACCTCGCCGGTCCTCGCGGTCTCCGACTACATGCGCCAGGTCCCCGACCAGATCGCGCAGTGGGTCGAGCAGGACTGGTCCTCGCTGGGCGCCGACGGCTTCGGCCTCTCGGACACCCGCGAGGCGGCCCGCCGCCACTTCGGCGTCGACGCCCAGTCGATCGTCGTCGCGGCGCTCGCGCAGCTGGCGCGGCGCGGCGAGGTCCAGGCGACGGCCGTGAAGGAGGCGCGCGAGCGCTACGGCCTGTAGTCCGGCCGCTTGATCGGTCCGAGGGGCCGCGCCCGTACTTCTCGTACGGGGGCGGCCTCTCGGCGTACCCGTACTTCTCGTACGGGGGGGGCTCCTCGGCGTGTCCGCGAAATAGGCTCCTTCCATGCGTGCCGCCCGTCTCATCAAGTTGGTCCTGCTGCTCCAGTCCCGCCCTTCCATGACGGCGGCCGAGCTGGCCGCCGAGCTGGAGGTGTCGGAGCGGACCATCACCCGGGACGCGCTCGCCCTCTCCGAGGCGGGGGTCCCGGTCTACGCGGACCGGGGGCGGTCGGGCGGCTACCGGCTGATCGGCGGCTACCGGACGCGGCTAACGGGGCTCGCGCGCGGCGAGGCGGAGGCGCTGTTCCTCTCCGGTCTGCCGGGCGCGCTGCGCGACCTGGGGCTGGCGGACGCGGCGTCGGCGGCCCGGCTCAAGGTGTCGGCGGCACTGCTGCCCTCGCTGCGGGACGCCCCCGACGCGGTGGGCCGGCGCTTCCACCTGGACGCGCCCGGCTGGTATCAGGAGCCGGAGACCCCGGAGCTGCTCGTCCCGATCGCGGAGGCGGTCTGGGACGACCGCCGGCTCTCCGCCCGCTATCTGCGCGGGGACGGCGAGGAGGTGGAGCGGGAGCTGTGTCCGTACGGCCTCGTCCTGAAGGCCGGCGTCTGGTACGTGTGCGCCCGGGCCGACTCCTCCTTCCGCACGTACCGCGTGGACCGGTTCACGGCGGTCGCGGTGGGCGAGGAGCGCTTCGTCCGGGACGAGGACTTCGACCTGTCGGCGTTCTGGGCGGAGCGGGCGGCGGAGTTCGCCCGCTCCCTGCTGCGCGCGGAGGTCGTCCTGCGACTCTCGGAGGCGGGCGCGCGGCGGCTGCCGCACGTGACGGACCGCGCGGCGGCCGAGGAGGCGCTCGCGGACGGGGAGCGGGACGAGGAGACCGGCCGGACGACCGTGACGCTCCGCGTGGAGAGCGAGGAGGTCGCCTTCTCCCAGCTGCTGAGCCTGGGCCCGGAGGCCGAGGTCCTGGCCCCGGACTCGCTGCGCGCCCGTTTCCGTGAAGCGGCCCGCGCGCTCGCCGGGCTCTACCGGTAGTCGTTCGCGTCCGGCGTGCCCGTCTCGCCCGCGACGATGAAGCCCCAGGCGTCCGGCTGCGAGCCGTCGGTGTCCGTGAAGCCGTACTCCTTCGCCAGCTGGGCACTGGAGAGCGACCCGCCGTTCCAGCGGTGCCGGTCGGGGTCGGCGGCGAGCGCGGCGACGGCCCTGCCGATGTATGCCGGGGACTCGGCGACGGCGAAGTCGGGGACCTTCGCGACGGCGTCGCGCCAGTTCTCCTCGGTGACGCCGAAGCCGGCGAGCATCTGCTCGGACCTGAGCCAGCCGGGGGTGAGGGCGACCGCCGTGGCGCCGTACTCCTCCAGCTCCCTGCCGAGGCCGAAGGCCATCCGGAGGGGGGCGTTCTTGGCGAGGTCGTAGAAGAGGTTCTCGCGGTACCGGGTGCCGTTGTACGCGGTGGTGCCGTCGGTGACCTCGACGACGAGCCCGCCGGGGTTCCGGATGAGGAGCGGCAGCGCCGTGTGGGAGGTGATGGCGTGCGTCCGTACCCCGAGTTCGAGCATCCGGAGGCCGTCGGTGAGGTCGTTCTCCCAGGTCTTCTTCCCGAAGACGAGGAGGTGCTCGCCGCCCCACACGTCGTTGACGAGGACGTCGAGGCGGCCGCGCTCGCGGTCGATCCGGTCGATCAGCGCCCGGACCTGGTCCTGCTCCAGATGGTCGGTCGGCACGGCGATGCCCTCGCCGCCGGCGGCCGTCACCAGTTCGGCGGTCTCCTCGATGGTCTCGGTGGCCCGGCCGACCTCGCTGAGCCGCTCGCGGGTGGTGCGCCCGGTGACGTACACCGTGGCTCCCGCCGCCCCCAGCTGGACGGCGATGCCCCGTCCGGCGCCCCGGGTGGCTCCCGCGACCAGACAGACGCGTCCGCGCAGCGGCTTCGTCTCCTGTGGCTTCGTTTCCTGTGTCTCCGTCGTCATGACCATCAGACTGACAGGAAAGTACGACATCTTCTGTCCGGATTCGTTTCGGGCATTCTTCGGGCATTCCGGGTGCGTCGCGGTCCCCGACGCACGATGCTGGTGCCGTGATGGACGAGACCGAGTTCTGGGAGATCATCGACGCCACCCGAGAGGCCGCCGAGGGCGACCCCGAGGAACAGGCCGATCTGCTCGTGGAACGGCTGACCCGGCTGGATCCCGACTCGGTGCTCGACTACGCGCGCCATTTCGAGGCCCGCTACAACCGCGCGTACCTCTGGGACCTGTGGGGTGCGGCCGCCGTGCTGTTCGACGGGGCGGGCGACGAGACCTTCGACTCCTTCCGCTGCTGGCTCATCGGCCAGGGGCGGGAGGTCTACGAGGGTGCGGTGCACGATCCGGACGCGCTGGCGGAGCTGATCGGCGACTTCGACGTGGAGATCGACGGGGACGGCGAGGAGATCGGCTTCGCGGCGGACGAGGCGTACGAGCAGCTGACCGGCGCCGAGACCCCGGACCTGGGCATTCCGATGCCGGGCGGGGAGCCGCTGGGCGCCCCCTTCGACCTGGCGGACGACGACGTGCTCGCGGCCCGCTTTCCCCGGCTGTGGGAGCGGTTCGCGGTGACGTGAGGCGGGGTGAGGCGGGGTGAGGAAGCCGGTACGGCTCCGGGGGCGTCCCTCCCGGAGCCGTACCGGCTTCTCCGTCCGTCAGCCCTGCTGGAGCCGCGGGTTCTCCTGGCCGAGGATCATGTCCGTGCGCGGCTGCAGCGCCGGGAAGAGCTGCTCGGGCTGCGGGATCGCCCAGTACTTCCCCTCGGCGACCCTCTCGAAGACGCGCTCGGCGTGCTCCTCGGGCGTCAGCCCGTGTTCGTCGGCGAGGTTCTGCAGGTGCGCGTTGAAGGCCGCGATCTCGGGCGGGGTGTCCTCGCCGGGCCTGGCCGCCCTGAAGATCTCGCTCTTCACCGAGCCGGGCGTCACGACGGACACCTGGATCGGGGCGCCCTTCATCAGCATCTCGTGGTGCAGCGACTCGGTGAGCGCGAGCGTGCCGAACTTGGTGACGCTGTACGGGGCCATCAGCGGGCTCGGCAGCATGCCGCCGATGGACGACACGTTCACCACCCAGGCCTTCTCGCCACGCTCCAGCATGCGCGGGACGAAGGCGCGGATGCCGTTGACGTACCCGCCGATGTTGACGCGGAGCATGGCGTCCCAGCGTTCAGCGGGGATCTCCCAGGAGTACCCCATGGCCATGATCCCGGCGTTGTTGACCAGCAGGTCGACCGTGCCGAAGCGGGTGTACGCGTGGTCGGCCAGGGCGTCGACGGAGGCGGGCTCGGCGACGTCGGTCACCACCGCCTCCACCTCGGCGCCGGTGGCCCGGAGCTCCTCGGCGAAGGCGGCGAGCCGCTCGGCGGCGATGTCGGCGAGGACCAGCTTCATGCCGAGCCCCGCTGCGTGCCGGGCGAGCCCGGCGCCGATGCCGGAGGAGGCGCCGGTGATGACGGCCGTACGGCCGCCGAAGACGCGCGCGGCGAGGGAGCTCATCAGAAGTGCGTCCCGCCGTCGATGCGGACCTCGGTGCCGGTGATGAAGCGGCCGTCCTCGCTCGCGAGCATCGCGACGACGCCGGCGACGGTCTCGGGGCCGGCGAAGCCCTCGCCGAGGGCGGGCATGAGCTTCATGAAGAGGTTGAAGTCGGCGTCCTCGGGGAGGCCGGGGCCGACGCTCTGGCGGCTGGCGCCGGTGCCGTCGGTCATGCCGGAGGAGATGGAGCCGGGCTGGACGGCGGTGAAGCGGATGCCCTGCTTGGCGTACTCGGCGGCGAGGGCGTGCGTCATGGACTGGATGCCGCCCTTGCTGGCCGCGTAGGCCGCCATGTAGGGGTGGGCGAACATCGCGGAGGTGGAGGAGAAGTTCACGACGGCGGAGCCGTTGCCCTCCAGGAGGGCCGGTATCGCCTCGCGGATCACGAGGAAGGTGCCCGTGAGGTTGACCCGGAGGACCTGCTCGAAGGAGTCGAGGCTCGTCTCGTGGGTGTGCGAGGAGCGCAGGATGCCGGCCGCGTTGACCAGGACGTCCAGGCCGCCGAGCGCCTCGACGGCGGCGGCGACGCCGGCCCGCACGGAGGCCTCGTCGGCGACGTTCACGACGACGGTGGTGAGGCGGTCGGCGGCGTCGCCGGCCTTGGCGACGGTGTCCTTGAGGCCGTCCTCGCTGATGTCGGCGGCGACGACCCGGCCGCCCTCGGCGAGCACGCGGAGGACGGTGGCCTGGCCGATGCCGGAGCCGCCGCCGGTGATGAGGGCGCGGCGTCCTTCGTAACGGGTCAGCTGGTTCATGGCGGCAACCTCTCGATGTCAAGCTTCCGGGGGAAGCTGCCACCGTACGCCTGGATGGCACGTTTTGCCATACCTGCATGACGTGCACGTTCGGCAGTCACGGGCGTACGCTTCGTAGGGTGAGCACCAAGCCCCCCTCCCTGACGGAGCGCCGCAAGGCCGCGACCCAGCTCGACATCGCCCGCGCCGCCGCCGAGCTCTTCACCGAGCACGGTCCCGACGGCACCACGGCCGAGGACATCGCCCGGCGGGCCGGGGTCGCCCTGCGCACCTTCTACCGGTACTTCCGGTCCAAGCAGGACGCCGTGGCCCCGCTCCTCGCGGTCGGCGCCGAACGCTGGCGCGAGCAGCTCGCGGCCGCCGGGCCGGGCGCCGGTCTCCCCGAGGCGCTGGAGCGCTCGATCGCCGAGTCGCTGGCCGCGGAGGACGAGGAGGCGGCCGAGGGGGTGCGCTGGACGCGCGGGCTCCTGCGGGCGGCCGCCGAGGACCCCGCGCTCCGCGCCGTCTGGTACCGGGTCAACCAGGAGTCCGAGGAGCGACTGCGCGAGGTCCTGGCCGGCCTCGCCGGCCCGGGGGCCGACCCGCTGGAGCTGCGCCTCGCGGCGGCGGCGGCCACCGACGCCATCCGGATCGCCCTGGAGACCTGGGCGGAGTCGGACGCACCGGTCCACGGCGAGGGCTCCCCCGCGGCCCTCGCGGTCCGCTGCCTGCGCGAGCTGATGGGCGGGATGAGGCTCCTCGGGGACGGGTCGGCCGAGTAGGGCCGGGGCGCGCGGGCCGCCGGGAGGGGCGGGTCGGTCGAGAGGGCCGAAGCGCGCGGGACGCGGCCGCCGGGAGGGGCGGTCGGCCGAGGAGAGACGGCCCGCCCCGGGGGCCGCGGCTTCACGGGCCCGCCGCCGACGAGCGACCGACCCGCGGGGGACCGCGGCCGCCGGGAGGGACGGGTCAGTCGAGGAGGGACTTCCCCATGAGGACGTCGTCCACGTACTCCCCCGCGATCAGGAGCTCGCCCGGCAGGACGCCCTCGATCACGAAGCCCTCGGAGGCGTAGAGCGCGCGGGCCGGGGCGTTGTGCGCGAGGACCCGCAGGGTGATCCGGCGGGCTCCCTCCGCGCGGGCCCGGTCCGTCGCGGCGCGCAGCAGCGCCCGCGCCACGCCCCGGCCGCGGACGGACTCGGCGACGACCAGGCCCTGGATCTGGCGCACATGGGCGGTGGCGGCCAGCGGGGTCGGCAGCCCGAGCCGTACGTAGCCGACGACTTCACCGCCCACCACGGCCACGAGGTAGTCCTCGGGCGGGTGACGGGTGTCGAAGAAGGGCTCGTACGGCTCCGTCGGTGCGGGCAGCACCGCGTGCAGGGGCGACCAGGTGGCCCGGTCGAGCTCGGCCAGGACGGTGTCGTCTCCGGCTTCGGCGGTACGTATCTGTGTCTCCGGCACGATCATGGCAGCCACTGTGCCACGCACGGGTCCGGGAGGGCAGGATGGGCCCATGCAGCGTTCAGTCACCCGCAAGCGCGTCGCCGTCACCGGTGCCTCCGGGCTCATCGGCCGGGCCCTCGTCCGCTCCCTGCGCGCCGACGGCCACGACGTCCTCCGGCTGGTCCGGCGCCCCGCCGCGACCGCCGACGAGGTCGAGTGGGACCCCAGGCGGCTGTACGTGGACGCCGCCGGACTCGTCGGGGTGGACGCCGTCGTGCACCTGGCGGGCGCCGGCGTCGGCGAGCGCCGCTGGACCGAGGCGTACAAGCGGGAGATCCGCGACAGCCGGGTCCTCGGCACGACGGCGATCGCCCAGGCGCTCGCCTCGCTCGCGGCGCCGCCGGAGGTCCTCGTCTGCGGTACGGCGGTCGGCTGGTACGGGGACACCGGCAGCCGCGCCGTCGACGAGAGCGCGCCCGCCGGGGCGGGCTTCCTGCCCTCGGTGTGCGTGGAGTGGGAGGCCGCGGCGGCCCCCGCCGAGGAGGCCGGCATCCGCGTCGCCCACGCCCGCACGGGCCTGGTGGTGGCCCGCGAGGGCGGGGCCTGGGGACGGCTCTTCCCGGTCTTCCGCGCCGGGGTCGGCGGGCGGATGGGCGACGGCCGCCAGTACTGGTCCCACATCTCCCTGCACGACGAGGTGGCCGCCCTGCGCCATCTCGTCGACACCCCGTCCCTCACGGGCCCGGTGAACCTGACGGCCCCGGAACCGGTCACCAACCGCGAGGTGACGGCCGCGATGGGCCGGGTCCTGCGGCGGCCGACGCTGTGCACGGTGCCCGCGCCCGCCCTGAGGCTGGTGCTCGGCGACTTCGCCCAGGACGTGCTGGGCAGTCAGCGGGTGCTGCCGGGGCGCCTGTTGGAGTCCGGTTTCGACTTCGCGTTCCCGACGATCGACGACGCGATCCGGGCCGCCGCCCACTGAGCCGCGCCCGCACCCCGCTCCCCGCGCTGGGGCTCGCCCGCGCGGGGGCTTCCCTGCGCGGGGAGCGCCCCTCTCCCCGTGCGGGAGCGCCCTCACCCCGCGCGGAAGCGCCCTCTCCTCGTGCGGGAGCGCCCCCTGTTCCTCCCCCGCCCCTTCCCGCCCCTCCCGTCCTCCCCCTGCGCTCCCCCGTGCTGCGCGCGCACCGGTACGCGCGGGCCGACTTCCGTGGGAGCGCTGCCTAGGATCGTGGCGAACTCGGGCATTCCGGGGGCCTGTTGGGGGCATGAGCCTCCCACTGTGGAGGGCATGAGCCTTCCACCGGCCACGCCGACCTGGGGAGGGGCACATGCTCAGCAGCTCAAGTACCGCACAGCGAACGGACGTCGTGGAGACCGTCGACGTCGTCATCGTGGGGGCCGGGATCGCGGGGCTCGCCGCCGCCCACCGGCTGACCGGGGCCGGGCTCTCCGTCGCCGTCCTGGAGGCGGAGCCGCGGGTCGGCGGCCGGATGGCCACCGATTCCGTCGACGGCTTCCTGCTCGACCGGGTGGGCCCCCTGCTCACCCTGTCGCCCGAGGAGCTGCGGGCCACCCCCGGGCTCGGTGGCCTCGTCCTGCGCCCCTTCGGGCCCGGGGTTCTCGTGCACAGCGACGGACGGCACGCGCGGTGGGGCGCCCCGCACCCGCGCCGGACGGCCGGCGCGCACCGGGGCACCGGCCACCGGAGCGTGGGGGGAGCGTTCAGCGTGGCACGCGCCCTCGCGAGCGCCCCCCGGCGCCCGGCCGCCTCGCTCGACCAGGCACGGCTCGGCGCCTCCCTGGTCCGGCTCGCGGCGACCCCGTCCCAGCGGCTGCTCTCCCGCCCGGAGCGGACCGCGCGCGAGGCCCTGGCCGCGCGGCTGCCCGCCCGGACCGTCCAGGGCGTCCTGCGGCCGCTGCTCGCGGCGCTCCTCGCCGACCCGGACCTCGGCACGTCGAGCCGCCGGGCGGATCTGGCGCTGCACGCCTTCGCCCGGGGCCGGCTCGCCGTGCCGGAGGGCGGTTCGTCGGCGCTCCCGGAGCGGCTCGCCGCCGCGCTGCCGCCGGGGACGGTCCGTACCGGCGTACGGGTCACGGAGGCGTCCGTCTCCCGGGTGACGACCGCCGAGCACGGGGTGTTCGGCTGCCGCTCGGTGCTGCTCGCGACGGGGGCGCGGACGGCGGCCGAGCTGCTGCCCGGTCTGCGGACGCCCGGCTTCCACGCGGTGACGGTCCTCCACCACACGGCGCCGGTGGCGCCCACGAGCGACCCGTCGCTGCTCCTGGAGTCCGACCCGGGCGGGCCGGTCGCCCACACGGCCGTGATGAGCGCGGTCGACCCGAGCCGCGCCCCGGCCGGCCGGACCCTGATCACCTCGACGGTGCTCGGGGCGCCGCCGGACGACACGGAGCGCCGGGTCCGCAAGCACCTCGCCACGCTGTACGGGACGTCGACCGACGAGTGGGAACTGCTGGCCCTGCACCACACCCCGGAGGCCGTACCGGCGATGCCGCCGCCGCACGACGCCCGCCGCCCGGTCCGGCTGCTCGCGGGCCTGTACGTCTGCGGCGACCACCGGGACACGGGCACCCCGCACGGCGCCCTCGTCTCGGGGGCCCGCGCGGCCCGCGCCCTCCTCGGCGACCTCGGCGTCCGGCTCCCCGAGGCGGAGGCGCCGGAGTCGGAGGAGGCCGCCTGACCCCTCCGGCGGATCAGCCGATGGCGGCGACGCGGTCGCGGTAGGTGCGGGCGGCCGCCGCGTCGCGGTACGGCTCCAGGCGGCGCTCGAAGTCGCGTACGTACTCCACGGCCCGCGCCGAGCGCATCTCGGAGGCCTGCTGGGCGGCCTCGGCGCCCAGCGCGCAGGCCTGGTCGAGCTCGCCGAGGGCGAGGCGGGAGGTGGCGAGGACGACCCGGCAGAAGAGCCGGCTGCGCGCGAAGCCGGGGGCGCGCAGCTGGAGGGCGCGCTCGGCATGCTGGGCCGCGGGCCGGTACTGCTGGAGGTCGCGGTGGCAGTGCCCGAGCTCGTCGGCGAGCTGGGCCTCGTCGAACATCCGGGCCCAGTACGGCACCTCGTCGCCGGGCCGGGCGGCTTCCAGGGCCCGCTCGGCCCGGACCAGGGAGGCGCTGCACGCGCGCGCCTCGCCGAGGACCGCGTGCCCGCGGGCCTCGACGGCCTGGAGCATCGCCTGGACGACGGGCGGCGCCGCGGGCCCGACGCCCTGCTGGGCGACCCGGGCGAGCTGTACGGCCTCCCGCCCGTGGCCGAGGTAGACGGCCTGGCAGCTCATGGTGAGGAGCACGTACGAGCCGTAGGCCCGGTCCCCGGCCGCCTGCGCGAGGCGCAGCGCCTGGACGAAGTAGCGCTGGGCGAGGCCGTGGGCGGCGATGTCGTACGAGGTCCAGCCGGCGAGCCGGGTGAGGTCGGCGGCCGCGGCGAAGAGGCGGCGGCCGACGGACTCGCCGTAGGTGCCGCGCAGCATCGGCTCGGTCTCGTGCTCCAGGTAGCGGACGAGCGCCTGGCGGGCGTGACCACCGCCGTAGGCGTGGTCGAGGGTGCGGAAGAGCTCGCCGACCGAGCGGAGGGCGGCGATGTCGCCACTGGAGACCCGCTGGCCGGGCCCCCGGTCCGTACCGCGCTGCCGGGGCACGGAGAAGCGGCCCTGGGGCGGGACGCGCGGGTCGCCCGGGTCGCTCGGGATGCGCGGGTCGTGCGGGGTACGGGGTTCGTGCGGGGCACGGGAGTCTCCGGTGGGCGCGCCGGTGTTCCGGAGGCCGGGGCCGCCGGGCCGGCCGGGGGCTAGCTCGCCGCGCGCCACCCGGTCGTCGGCGCGGCCGATGAGCCAGTCGCGGCTGGGGACGACGAGCCCCGCCGGGGTGAAGGCGATCTTGCGGAGCTCGGCGTGGCTGCCGGAGTCCTTGCGCCACAGGCCGCTGACGATGTCGACGGCCTCCTCGGGGGTCGCCGCGAACTCCAGGCCCGCGTAGACCGGCGCGCAGGCGTCGAGACCGAGGTCCTGCGCGGAGAGGCGGCGGCCGAGGCGCCGGGTGAAGACCTCCGCGATGAGGGCGGGGGTGGTGCCGCGCGGCTGCTGGCCGCGGAGCCAGCGGGTCACGGAGGTCTTGTCGTACCGCAGGTCGAGGCCGTGCTCCAGACCGAGCTGGTCCACCCGTCTGGCGAGGCCCGCATTGGAGAACCCGGCTTCGGCGATGAGCGCGGCGAGCTGGCGGTTCGGGATGCGCTGCGGTGGTCGTTCCGTCATCAGCTGTGCGGTCTCCTGCCTTCCGGGCCCAGGTGCAGCCCGTTCGGACCCTCATGGATCGGCGTGAATTTAGCGGTCTCCACGGCCCGTACCGCCACCTTCGCCCCACATTCATCCGATCGTGTGAGGATTGACGGCACCGCTGACGTAGCCGCCGCGGTCCTCCTGAGGGAGGGAGCGCCCCGACAGCGCCCGTAGGCGCACCACCAGGGGCGCATCTACACGCGTCCGCGGCCACCCCCGTACTGGTGTCCACGGCATCGCCGTACAGTGGCATGGGCGCGAATGACGCATGGTGCCTCGCCGGCCCGGGATGATCCCCGGAACCCGGCCGCGGCACCCAGGAGGAGGCATGGCCGTGAGTGAGCTGCGATTCGTCCGCCTTGGATTCGGCGCTGATGCCGTCGACTACCAGGCGGCCTGGGACAAGCAGCGCGAGGTGCACGCGGCCCGGTTCGCCGACGAGACCGCCGACACCTGCCTGCTCCTGGAGCATCCGCCGGTCTACACGGCCGGCCGGCGCACGGCGGAGAGCGAGCGCCCGCTCGACGGGACGCCCGTCGTGGACGTGGACCGCGGCGGCAAGATCACCTGGCACGGCCCCGGCCAGCTGGTGGGCTACCCGATCATGAAGCTGCCCCGCCCGGTGGACGTCGTCGCGCACGTCCGCCGCCTGGAGGACGCCCTGATCCGTACGGCCGCGGAGTTCGGCGTGGAGACGAGCCGGGTCGAGGGCCGCAGCGGTGTCTGGGTCCTCGGGGACCCGGTGGAGGACCGGCCGTCGATCGGCGGGCTCTCCCTCGACTTCGACCCCCGGCTGACCGACGAGGAGTTCGACCCGCGGCTGAACGGCCCGGAGTACGCCCCGTCCAACGCCGGCCAGCGCCGCGAGGACCGCAAGCTCGCCGCCATCGGCATCCGGGTCGCCAAGGGCGTCACCATGCACGGCTTCGCCCTCAACGTGAACCCCGACAACGCCTGGTTCGACCGCATCATCCCGTGCGGCATCCGCGACGCGGGCGTGACCTCGCTCGCCAACGAGCTGGGCCGGGACCTCACGATCGAGGAGGTGCTCCCGGTCGTGGAGCGCCACCTGCGGGAGGTCCTGGAGCAGGCGGAGCTCAAGCCGCGTGAGGTCGAGCGTCCGACGGAGCCCGCCCCCGTCTGAGGGGCGGTCTGAGGAATGCGGGGCTCTGGCCAGAGGTTGGCCAGAGGTAAGGCATGGGAAGCAACGGGCGTACTCTGGTGTGCGCCGAAGAATCGAAGCTACAGGAGCCGATGTGTCCGCAGTCGCACCCGACGGACGCAAGATGCTGCGCCTGGAGGTCCGGAACGCCCAGACCCCCATCGAGCGCAAGCCCGAGTGGATCAAGACCCGCGCGAAAATGGGTCCCGAGTACACGAAGATGCAGAGCCTCGTGAAGAGCGAGGGTCTGCACACGGTCTGCCAGGAGGCGGGCTGTCCCAACATCTTCGAGTGCTGGGAGGACCGCGAGGCGACCTTCCTCATCGGCGGCGACCAGTGCACCCGGCGCTGCGACTTCTGCCAGATCGACACGGGCAAGCCCGAGGCGCTGGACCGTGACGAGCCGCGCCGCGTGGGCGAGTCGGTCGTCACGATGGACCTGAACTACGCCACCATCACGGGCGTCGCGCGCGACGACCTGGAGGACGGCGGTGCCTGGCTGTACGCGGAGACCGTGCGCCAGATCCACCAGCAGACGGCGGAGCGCGCCGAGGGCCGTACGAAGGTCGAGCTGCTCGCCCCCGACTTCAACGCGGTGCCGGAGCTCCTGGCGGAGGTCTTCGCCTCCCGCCCCGAGGTCTTCGCGCACAACGTGGAGACCGTGCCGCGGATCTTCAAGCGGATCCGTCCGGGCTTCCGTTACGAGCGCTCGCTCGACGTCATCACGCAGGCGCGGGACTACGGTCTGGTCACGAAGTCCAACCTGATCCTCGGCATGGGCGAGACCCGCGAAGAGGTCAGCGAGGCACTGCGGCAGCTGCACGACGCGGGCTGCGAGCTCATCACGATCACGCAGTACCTGCGCCCCTCCGTCCGGCACCACCCCGTCGAGCGCTGGGTGAAGCCGCAGGAGTTCGTGGAGCTGAAGGAGGAGGCCGACGAGATCGGCTTCTCCGGTGTGATGTCGGGCCCGCTGGTCCGTTCCTCGTACCGCGCGGGCCGTCTGTTCCAGCAGGCGATCGAGAAGCGCGGCGCGGTGGACAACGCCACTCAGGCCGTGTGAATCGGCGCACAAGTGGTTACCGGCCGGTAGTGGCCGGATTCGACGCGGCCCGTACGACCCCGCAGCTCAGCGGGGACGTACGGGCCGCGTCGTCGTTCCGCCGGCCGCGCGGTTGGCCGCACCAACGTTTCATCAGTGTTTGACCACCGGGTCACGCCCTGGTAACACCGATCTGTGAGCCTGGTTTCACTCACCGCCACCACCCGCTCACATCCCCCCGCCTCGTCTCATCCGCAATCGAGGGAGGACCCCGACATGCCGGCCGCATCGACGCACGTCCGCGTCACCGCGATCCCGTCCGTCACCGACGCCCTGAAGGCCGTGGAGGCCCTGCTGCTCGGCGCCGGGCAGCGCACCGCCCGCCGCAACGCCTGGACCTCCGTGCTGGAGGACCGCCGCCACGCCAAGGACCGGGTCGAGGCCCAGCATGTGATGGAGGCCGCGTCGGGCCGCGCTTCCCGGGCCACGTAAACTTCAGGACATGGCGAGGAAGGCAAACACTGGCAGCGCTGACGCTGCGAACCAGGGGCGACTCAAGCAGATCGCCCTCACGTACAAGATGACCCGAAAGGCGGACCCGAAGGTCGGTCTGATCGTCGCGGGCGTGGGCATCGGCGTACTCGGTGTCCTCCTCGCGATCGGCTTCCTCATCGGGCATCCGGTCTATCTGGGCATCCTGGGCTTCGTCCTGGCGCTCCTGGCGGCGGCCATCGTGTTCGGGCGGCGCGCCGAGCGCGCGGCCTTCGGGCAGATGGAGGGTCAGCCCGGCGCGGCGGCGGCGGTGCTGCAGAACGTCGGACGCGGTTGGACGACGACCCCCGCGGTCGCGATGAACCGCAGCCAGGACGTCGTGCACCGCGCGGTCGGGCGGGCCGGCATCGTGCTCGTGGCGGAGGGCAACCCGAACCGGGTGAAGACTCTGCTCGCGGCCGAGAAGAAGCGGATGAACCGCGTCGTGGTGGACGTGCCGGTGCACGACGTCATCGTCGGCGACGGCGAGGGCCTGGTGCCGCTCAAGAAGCTCCGTACGACCATGCTCAAGATGCCCCGGGTCCTCACCGGCCCGCAGGTCACCGCGGCCAACGACCGGCTGCGGGCGATGGGCGACCTCATGAGCAACATGCCGCTGCCGAAGGGTCCGATGCCGAAGGGCATGCGGATGCCGCGCGGCGGAAAGATGCGCTGACGCGCCCGACCGAACGACCGCCTCGACGGAGAAGGGCCCCGGACCACACGGTCCGGGGCCCTTCTCTCGTACCGCTCGTCCCCACGGGATCAGATACGGACCTGGACGGCGCCTGAGAGGCGGTCGTGGAGGCCGCGGCCGTCACGGTCCCAGATGAGGGCCGGGATGGCCAGGCAGACGAGTACGGAGCGGATCACCACGCGCGGGAAGCCGAGCCGGCCGCCCCGTGCGGAGACGACCCGCAGGCCGAAGAGGCGCTTGCCCGGCGTCGAGCCGACGGTGCCGACCGTCAGGACGCTCAGGACGAGCAGGATGACGAGGGCCCAGTTGCCGGTGGCCTGGTTGTAGCCGTCGGTGATCAGGCCGTATGCGATCAGGAGGCAGAGCGCCCAGTCGACGGCGAGGGCGCCGAGACGGCGCCCGGGGCGGGCGATCGAACCGGGTCCCTCCTCGGGCAGTCCCAGCTGCCGACCCCGGTAACCGAAGTCCACGCCTGCTTGCTCCGCCGCGGCACGGGGGCCGGAGAGCCACGATCCGAGTGCTTGCCTGTTGTCCACCCGACCACGGTACTGCGCCCGTTTTCGATCACTTCCGTCCGGGTCGGTCCAGGCACGCCGGAGAGCGGCACACACCCACTCCGGTTAACTTCGACGAAACAAATGGGTCATGCTGGAGAAATCCCGTCTGCCTATGGTCGGGTCCAGCGTGTGCCACTGCACTGGCCGCACAACCGAGCTGCAACCCCGCCCCTCCCCGGGCCGGGAGTAGGAGGAGTGGGATGTCCGAGAAGCACGGGTTCCAGAACGCCGACGAGGTCAACAAGTTCATCAAGGACAACGACGTCAAGATGGTCGACGTCCGGTTCTGCGACCTTCCGGGCGTGATGCAGCACTTCACGATCCCGGCGACGGCCTTCGACCCGTCCGAGGAGCTCGCCTTCGACGGCTCCTCGATCCGCGGCTTCCAGGCCATCCACGAGTCCGACATGGCGCTCCGCGCCGACCTGTCGACGGCCCGCGTGGACCCCTTCCGCCGCGACAAGACGCTCAACATCAACTTCTTCATCCACGACCCGATCACGGGCGAGCAGTACAGCCGTGACCCGCGCAACATCGCGAAGAAGGCCGAGGCGTACCTCGCCTCCACCGGCATCGCCGACACCGCCTACTTCGGCCCCGAGGCGGAGTTCTACGTCTTCGACTCGGTGCGCTTCGAGACCTCGGCGAACCAGGGCTTCTACCACATCGACTCCGAGGCCGGCGCCTGGAACACCGGTGCGGAGGAGAACAACCGCGGCTACAAGGTCCGCTACAAGGGCGGCTACTTCCCGGCCCCGCCGGTCGACCACTTCGCCGACCTGCGCTCCGAGATCTCCCTGGAGCTGGAGAACGTCGGCCTCCAGGTCGAGCGCCAGCACCACGAGGTCGGCACCGCCGGCCAGGCCGAGATCAACTACAAGTTCAACACGCTGCTCGCCGCGGCCGACGACCTGATGCTCTTCAAGTACATCGTGAAGAACGTCGCCTGGCGCAACGGCAAGACCGCGACCTTCATGCCGAAGCCGATCTTCGGCGACAACGGCTCGGGCATGCACGTCCACCAGTCGCTGTGGGCGAACGGCGACCCGCTGTTCTACGACGAGACGGGCTACGCGGGCCTCTCGGACACCGCCCGCTACTACATCGGCGGCATCCTCAAGCACGCCCCGTCGCTGCTCGCCTTCACCAACCCGACGGTGAACTCGTACCACCGCCTGGTCCCGGGCTTCGAGGCCCCGGTCAACATGGTGTACTCGCAGCGCAACCGCTCCGCCGCCATGCGCATCCCGATCACGGGCTCGAACCCGAAGGCCAAGCGCGTCGAGTTCCGCGCGCCGGACCCGTCCTCGAACCCGTACCTCGCCTTCTCGGCGCTGCTCCTCGCGGGCCTCGACGGCGTGAAGAACAAGATCGAGCCGGCGGAGCCGATCGACAAGGACCTGTACGAGCTGGCTCCCGAGGAGCACGCGAACGTCCAGCAGGTCCCGACCAACCTGGAGGCCGTCCTCCACGCCCTCGAGGACGACAACGAGTACCTGCAGGCCGGTGGCGTCTTCACGTCCGACCTGATCGAGACGTGGATCGACTACAAGCGCACCCACGAGATCGCCCCGATCCAGCTGCGCCCGCACCCGCACGAGTTCGAGCTCTACTTCGACCTCTAAGCCGGACGTTCGGCCGCCAAGCCGGACGCGCCTCACGAACGAAGGCCGCCGCACCCGGAGCTCCGGGTGCGGCGGCCTTCGCCGTCTCCTGGTCCCTTCCGGGTCAGCGCCCGTAGCGGATCAGGGCGCGGACCATGCGGCAGGTGGTGTCGGAGGGCGGGTGGATGCCGATGCCGGCCGCTGTCGTGCGTATCGTCGCGTTCGTGGCCTTCGACGGGATGTAGACCCCGGCGTCGAGCAGGGCGATCGCAAGACGCATGGCCTTCAGGCGGCGGTTGTGCGTCACGTACCACTCGCGGGGGCGGCCCGCGGGGAGCGGCTTCCTCTGGAGCGGCTTCCAGGGTTCGAGGGACGGTGTCCGGATCACGGCGAGAGCCATGGGCTACCTCCTGGCGAACGGCGGGGTGCGGGCCCTCCCCGGGACCCTCACCTTCACCCCTTATTTTAGTGGCCCCCACTGACAATCGCCCCTGGCCAGACAGGGTTTAGGGGGTGGTGGAGAGCGGCCTGGGGGGTACCGTGGGCGGCATGGAGATCTGGATCAATCCCGCCTGTTCCAAGTGCCGCAGCGCCCTCACCCTGCTCGACGCGGAGGGCGCCGAGTACACCGTGCGCCGCTACCTGGAGGACGTGCCCACACCCGACGAGATCCGGCAGGTCCTCGACCGGCTCGGACTCGAACCGTGGGACATCACGCGGACGCAGGAGGCGGTCGCCACGGAGCTCGGGGTGAAGGAGTGGCCCCGGGACGCGGCCCACCGCGACCGGTGGATCGAGGCGCTCGCCGGGCACCCCAAGCTGATCCAGCGGCCGATCATCACGGCGGAGGACGGCACGGCCGTCGTGGCCCGGTCGGAGGAGGCCGTGCGGGACGCCCTGTCCCGTTGAGTCCGTCGGTGGTACGGGGAGGGCCTCAGGGCCCGGGAGGGAGCGCGGTGAGCGGGACGACGGGTGGAGGGCCCGACGGGCTCGGGGTCGATCTGCATCTGGAGCTCGGTGCGGGCGGCAGCCGGCGGGCCCTGCTCATCGGGGCCCTGCGCGAGGCCGTACGCGGTGGGCGACTGGCGCCCGGGACGCGACTGCCGCCCTACCGGTCGCTCGCCGCCGACCTCGGGATCGCCCGGAACACCGTCGCCGACGCCTACGCAGAGCTGGTCGCCGAGGGCTGGCTGACCTCCCGCCAGGGCTCCGGGACCCGGGTGGCCGAGCAGGTCTCCGCCCCCGCCCCGGGGCCGGTGCGACCCGCCGCGCCGCCACCGCTCCCGTACGACCTCGTCCAGGGCAAGCCCGACCCCGGCGCCTTCCCGCGCGCGGCCTGGCTGGCGGCGGCCCGGCGGGCGCTGACGGCCGCGCCGCACGAGGCCTTCGGGACCGGGGACCCGCGCGGCCGGATCGAACTGCGCCGGGCTCTCGCCGCGTACCTCGCCCGCGTCCGGGGCGTACGGACCACCCCGGACCGGATCGTGGTCTGCTCCGGCACCGCGCACGCCCTGCGGCTGCTCGCGCGCGTGACCCGGGGAACCCCGCCCCCGCCCTGGGCCGTCGAGGCGTACGGGCTCCCCTTCCACCGGGGGCTGTTCGGCGAGGCGGGCGTCGGCACGGTGCCGGTCACCGTCGACGGGGACGGGGCGCGGATCGCGGAGATCCCCCCGGAGGCGGGCGCCGTCCTGCTCACCCCCGCCCATCAGTTCCCCACCGGCGGACCGCTGCACCCCGAGCGCCGGGCCGGCGTCCTGGAGTGGGCCCGCCGGACCGGCGGGCTGGTCGTGGAGGACGACTACGACGGGGAGTTCCGCTACGACCGGCGCCCCGTGGGGGCCGTCCAGGGCCTCGACCCCGAGCGGACGGTCTTCCTCGGCTCCCTCAGCAAGAGCCTCTCCCCCGCGCTGCGGATCGGCTGGATGTGCCTGCCGACGACGCTCGTCGACGGGGTCGTCGCGGCGAAGGGCGTGCGCGAACCGTACGCCTCGGCGACGGAGCAGCTCACGTTCGCGGACTTCCTCGACTCCGGCGCCTACGACCGGCACGTCCGGCGGATGCGGCAGCGCCACCGCGTGCGGCGCGACCGACTGGTGTCGGTGCTCGCGGAGCGGGTTCCGGGGGTACGGGTGACGGGGCTCGCCGCCGGGCTGCACGCCGTCGTGGAACTGCCCCCGGGCACCGAACGGTCCGCCGTCACCGCCGCGGCCCGGCACGGGGTCGCCGTGGAGGGCCTGTCGGACTACCGGCACCCGGAGGCACGGGGCCCCGCCCTCCCCGACGGCCTCGTCGTCGGCTACGCCACGCCACCGGAACGGCTGTACGGAGCGGCCCTGGACGCCCTGTGCGACGCCCTGTGCGACACCTTGGGGCCGACGGTGCTCGGCGCGCCGGCAGGGCCTTCGTCCTGACGCGTTCGGCCTGGAGTACGGCGAGACCGAGCGCTGGGGGGTGTCGTGTCGATCAAGTCGGATCAGGGAGCGGTGTCTGGTGCCGTGGATCGCAAGGCGGAGGAGGGAGTCATGGCGGAGTCATGGCGGAGTCATGGCGAGTGACGACAACGCGGCGAGGCACGGTGCCAGGCCCCGCGAGCCCGGCCTGATCGACACGACACCCCCCAGGCCCTCAGGCGTCGGCGGCGAGCCGCTCCGCCTCCGTCAGGATCTCGGTCAGGCGGAGGCCGAAGCGGGCGTCGCACGGGTGCGGCTCGCCCGTGCGGGCGGCCGCGAGCAGGGCGTCGACGGCCGCGCCGAAGGCTTCCAGAGCCCCCTCCCAGCGGGGCATTCCGGCGCGCCCCCGGGTGCCGTACAGCGTGAGCGCCGCCTCCGCCGCCTCCGGTGGGGCGCCGAGGGTCAGGGTGGCCGTGCTGCTCGCGCCCGAGGTGTGGCGCAGGACCAGGTGGTGGGTGTCCTCCGGGCCGCGCGCGGCCGTGATCGCCGTGACGTCGCCCAGGACCGGCAGGAAGACGGAGAGGACGTGCGGGCCGACGTCCCACAGCCCGCCCTTCTCCCGCCGCCACGGGGAGTCCGCGTACGGGGAGGCGGAGCCCGGTCCGTACAGCGAGCCGAGCCAGTGCGCCTCGCCCAGGAACCAGCCGCCCGCCGCCGCCTGCTCCTCGGTCCAGCGGGCCGTCGGCTCCGCGAACCGCAGGGTGCAGAACACCACCGAGGCGACCCCGGCCGTCTCGACCGCCGCGGCCACCTCGCGGGCCGCGGCGACCGTCGTGGCGACCGGCTTGTCGAGCAGGACGTGACAGCCGGCCTCCGCCGCCCGCACCGCGAGCGGGGCCTGGACGTCCGGCGGGAGCGCGAACGCGACGGCGTCGCTCGCCGCGAAGAGGGCGTCCACGTCCTCGTACGCGCGCGTCCCTGACGCGTCGGCGAGCCCGGCCGCCGCCTCCGGGCGTCTGCCCCACACCCCGCTGAACTCGACGCCCGGATGCCCGGCGAGCGCGGGCGCGTGCGTACGGGCGGCCCAGGGGCCGGTGCCGAGGAGTCCGATACGGGGCTTCGCGCCCAGCTGCTTCGCCATGCCCCCAGTCTGCCGGGTGGCACCGACAGGAAGGGGAAAGGGGACCCGCCCGGGCCCGAGATCCGCCGGCCGGCCGGGGAACTCCGGCGAGGTCCAGCGGGTGTGGCGCTCCCGGCTCGGTCCGGAGCGGCGGACGCGTGTCGTCCGCCTCGACCCCGTATACGACGCCGAGGGCTTCGACGTGCACCGGCCGGCGTACGAGGAGGTCGTGCGGCGGATCGAGGCGGCGGGGTCCGGCGGGCTGCTCGACGCGTACGTCGCCGCACAGCGGTCGTGGGAAAAACAGGAAGGCTGAGTAACACGGGGTTCACAAACGGGCAACCGACGGGAAATCCCGTGTTGCGAAGCTGCGACCGGACACAGACACCGCAGCTTCTCGCAGCGCCGCGAGCCGCAGCGTACCCGCAGCAGCACGCCCAAAGGATGAGGCCCGTGACCTTCAAGGCTGAGTACATCTGGATCGACGGCACCGAGCCGACCGCGAAGCTTCGCTCGAAGACGAAGATAATCGTGGGCGGCGGCGCCGCGCTCGACGAGCTGCCGATCTGGGGCTTCGACGGTTCCAGCACGAACCAGGCCAAGGGCCACGCCTCGGACCGTGTCCTCAAGCCGGTCTTCGTCTGCCCGGACCCGATCCGCGGCGGCGCCGACATCCTGGTGCTCTGCGAGGTCCTCAACACGGACATGACGCCGCACGAGTCCAACACGCGTGCCGCGCTCGCCGAGGTGTCCGCGAAGTACGCCGCTCAGGAGCCGATCTTCGGCATCGAGCAGGAGTACACCTTCTTCGACGGCGAGCGTCCGCTCGGCTTCCCGGTCGGCGGCTTCCCGGCCCCGCAGGGCGGCTACTACTGCGGTGTCGGCGCCGACGAGATCTTCGGCCGTGACATCGTCGAGGCGCACCTGGAGAACTGCCTCACCGCGGGTCTGGGCATCTCCGGCATCAACGCCGAGGTCATGCCGGGCCAGTGGGAGTTCCAGGTCGGCCCGCTGGCGCCCCTGGAGGTCTCGGACCAGCTGTGGGTCGCCCGCTGGCTGCTGTACCGCACGGCCGAGGACTTCAAGGTCTCCGCGACCCTGGACCCGAAGCCGGTGAAGGGCGACTGGAACGGCGCGGGCGCGCACACCAACTTCTCCACCAAGGCGATGCGCGAGGGCTACGACGCGATCATCACCGCCGCCGAGTCCCTCGGCGAGGGCTCGAAGCCGCTCGACCACGTCAAGAACTACGGCGCCGGCATCGACGACCGCCTGACGGGTCTGCACGAGACCGCCCCGTGGGACAAGTACTCCTACGGCGTCTCGGACCGCGGCGCCTCGGTCCGCATCCCGTGGCAGGTCGAGCAGGACCAGAAGGGCTACATCGAGGACCGTCGCCCGAACGCGAACGTGGACCCGTACGTGGTGACCCGCCTGATGGTGGACACCTGCTGCGAGGCCCTGGAGAAGGTCGGCCAGGTCTGATCCACGGGTCGAACGGGTCGACCGGGTCGATCCGCGCGCACTCCTGAAGAGGCGCCCACCGTTTCGTACGGTGGGCGCCTCTTCCGTCATGTGGGATGGATGACACGGGGTTTGGCCGACGAAAGGCTCGTCGGAGGCATTCCCTTCTGGTTCAATAGGGATATGGCCACCATGAAGAACGACACCGCGACGGGTCGTCACGACCTCGAGCCGTTCTGGCCTTCCCGGCAGCATCACGACTTCGACCGGGTGTGTTGCCGCGCGAGGAACGCGTCGGCCCTCTAAAGCCCCGATCGGTACGGTCCGATCCACGGCCTTCGGCCGACGCGCACGACGAATGACGTACGACGCCTGTCCGTTCGTTCCTCCGCGCGAAAGAGCTGACCTTCCATGGCCCACACCCAGACCGCCTCCCTCGCCGCCGCCCGTCCCGGCCGGCACCGACTGCGTGCCGTCGATCCGAACGAGGTCGCCGGCCCCTCGCCGCTTCCCGCGGCTCCCCCGCTGTCCCAGCTCTCCCAGCTCGCCCGGCTCTCCCAGGTGGCGGACTTCCTGCCGCCCGGCGCCACGCTGCTCCCGGCGCCGCAGCACGCGCTGCCGACGCTGCCGGGGCGCCCGCCGATGGTCGGGTACCTCGTGCTCGTACCGGCCGACCAGCAGGTGCCCGTGGGCGCCCCCGTCCCCGCGTCGCCCGTGGCGACGGAGGAGCAGGGGCCGGTGGCCATCGACGGGGTCCGGCGGATCGCCGTCGTGGACGGGGAGGCGCTCGACCTGACGTATCTGGAGTTCGAGCTGCTCGCGCATCTGGTGGCGCACCCCCACCGGGTGCACACCCGCGACCAGTTGGTCACGACGGTGTGGGGGTACGGGCACGTCGGCGACGGCCGTACGGTCGACGTCCACGTGGCCCGGCTGCGCCGGAAGCTGGGCGCCGAGCACCGCCACACGATCCAGACCGTGCGGCGGGTCGGCTACAAGTACACGCCCTGATCAGTTCGTTCGGGTGGTCCTCGCCCTTACCTTCGCCACGGCGGCGAGGGTGAGGTCCACCGCAAGGAACAGCAGCAGGCTGAGGCCGAGCAGCGGGATGAACCAGCCGACCAGCGCCGTCACCGCCGCGAGCGGCAGCAGCATCGTCACCGGGACCTTCCGCCAGGCCCCGCGCGCCACCGGGCGGCCGGGACGGCGCAGCCACCACATGCGGTAGCCCCAGAGGATCAGCAGGATCAGGGAGAGCGCGAGGGCCGCGAGCGCCAGCTGGTTGAACAGGCCCAGGAACACGCCCGTGTGGGTGTCGATGCCTATCCGGGTCAGCTTCGCGAGGAGCGGGTAGTCGGCGAACGCGAGGCGGTCGAGGACCGTGCCGTCCGCCGGGTTCACCGCCACCGAGTCCAGCTGCAGCGGGAACTGCGTGTCGGTCTCCTTGACCACGTACCCCTTGCCCTCGGCGGGCAGGACGACCGAGACGCTCGGGCTGTCGATGCCGGCCGCGCGGGCCGCCTCGACCGCCTCGTCGACGCCGATGTCCGGGCCCTGCGCGGTGGTGCCGCCCTGCGGGTGACCGGCGCCGTGGCCCTCGTGTTCCGAGCCGGAGCCGGCCGCGCCGTCGAGCGTCGCGGAGATCTTGGGGGTGGCGCCGCCGAGACCGTCCTGCACGGTGCCGATGTTCTCGCCCGCGTACCGCGACCAGGTCAGGCCCGTCGCGGAGAGCAGGACGAGTCCGGTGACCGCCCAGAGACCGACCGAGCCGTGCCAGGAGAGGGTGCGGCGGCGGGACTTCGGGCCCCGCTCGGGGACGAGCAGGGCACGGCGGTTCTTCCTGCGGCGGCCGAACCAGAGCAGTACGCCGCCGAGGGCGATCACCCACAGCCAGCTCGCGGCCAGTTCGCTGTAGTTGCGGCCGAGTTCGCCGAGGTGCAGATCGGCGTGGAGGCCGTCGATCCAGGTGCGCAGCGGGAGGGCGCCGGAGCTGCCGAAGCTGGGCAGCTGTCCGCGCACCTCTCCGGTGTACGGGTCGACGAAGACCGCGAGCGAGGTGCCCTCGGGGACGTCCGGGTCGGCCATCAGGACCCGGGTGGTCGCGCCCGGTTCGGCGCCGGGCCAGACGGCGGTGACGGTGCCGTTGGGGTTGACCTTGCGGGCGATGTTCACCTGCTGCGAGAGCGGCACGGTGGTGTCGCCGACGGGGACCTCCAGCTCGTGCGCGTAGATCACCTTCTCGGCCTGGAAGGAGAGCGCGTAGAGCAGGCCGCTCGCGGCGGCCACCAGGAGGAACGGGGCGACGAGCACGCCCGCGTAGAAGTGGAGGCGCAGGACCAGGGGGCGCAGGGCGCTCCAGGTGCCGGCTCTGCCCGTGCCGGTCTTCCCCGGGGTGGGGGTCGTCGCGTCGGTGGGTTCCGACGGTGGCGCCTCGGTCGTTTCGGGGCGTGCGGGATCGTCGATGGTCATGGCTGACCCGTCCTTGGAGTCGGTGTGGACAACGGGAGGAGACCCCCGGTGTCAGACGTGTGCTCCGAGGGTCGTGGCGCGGGGGACGGGCAGCCGGGGCGGGCCGCGCCGGGAGAGGGTGTGCGCGAGGACGACGGTGTGCGGGCGGTGGGCGTTCCCGTGCGCCCGGCGGACCGGGCCCCGGCGCGGGGCGTCGGGCACGTGGACGCGTGCGAGCAGCAGGCGCAGCGGGGTGAAGGCGTACGCGAGGGCCGCCCGGGCCAGCGTGAAGAACGCGGCCTCGCCGTGGGCCAGCCAGAGGCCGCAGAGGAGCGCGGCGAGGAGGTGGACGGTGAGCATGCCGGTGCCCATGGAGGCCATGGATTCCATGGCGCCCGTGGCGCCCGTGGAAGTCGTGGCCTCCGTGGAGGTCATGGCTGCGGGGTCCATGGCGGTGTGTCCGGTCACGCTCGTCATGCCGGTCATCGGGTGCGGGTGCGGCGCGTGCGCCGTCGGGTGCGCCCCCGTCGTCGAGAAGAACAGGTGCAGCGCGCCCTGGAGGACGACCATGGCACCCGTGATGGCCGGCGTACCCCGGCGTCGTCCCGCCACGGCCCAGGCCGCGACCGCCGTCGCGCCGAAGGCGCCGAGCAGCGCGAGCGCCGGGAGCCGGTGCGCAGACATGGACGAATGCCCCACGGCGGCCAAGGTCACGCACACCACCGCGAAAAGTGCGGCTCGCAGGGCGCGCAGGGGCGACCGGGCATCCGTCATCGTCCGCCATGGTGCCATCCCGCCATCTGGCCGAACAGACCGCCGTCCGCTTCCCGTCCACTTCCCCGTCCGCGCCCTGACCTCTTCCCGTTCCCGGCCCTGCCCTGGGCCCCGCCCCGGCCCTGTCGCGGCCATGTCCCGGGCCCTGTCGCGGCCGTGTCCCGGGCCCTGTCGCGACCCTGCACCTCCCCCCTCGCGCCCCGCTTTCCGCCCGCCGACCCGACCCCCGTTCCTCCCCCGGCGGAATCCTCCCGGAGCGGAATCCCCTGGCCCCCGCCCGCCGCCGCCGGGCAGTCTTCGATCATGAAATTGCTGATTCTCGGTGGTACGGAGTTCGTGGGTCGCGCGGTCGTCGAGGCCGCGCTCGGCCGGGGCTGGGAGGTGACGGTCTTCCACCGTGGCCGCCACGCCGCCCCGGCGGGGGTCCTCTCCCTGCACGGCGACCGCACCGCGGGCCCCGAGGGGCTCGCCGCCCTCGCCGACGGTTCCTGGGACGCCGTCGTGGACACCTGGTCGGCCGCGCCCTCGGCGGTGCGGGACGCGGCCCGGCTGCTCGCCGGCCGGGTCGGGCGGTACGCGTACGTGTCGAGCCGCTCCGTCTACACCTGGCCGCCGGCCGCCGGGCTCGCGGAGGACGGCCCGCTGGTGGACGGTTCGCCGGACGACGGGGACGTGCCGTACGCGGAGGCCAAGCGGGGCGGTGAGCTCGCCGCCACGGCCGCCTTCGGCGCGGACCGGACGCTGCTCGTCCGCGCGGGCCTGATCCTCGGCCCGTACGAGAACATCGGCCGGCTCCCCTGGTGGCTGGGCCGGATCGCGCGCGGCGGCACGGTCCTCGCGCCCGGGCCGAGCGCCCTCCCCCTCCAGTACGTCGACGCCCGCGACCTCGCCGAGTGGACGCTGGACGCGGTGGCGGCCGGGCTCTCCGGGCCGTACAACCTCGTCTCGCCGCCCGGGCACACGACCATGGGCGAGCTGCTCGACGCCTGCGTGCGGGCGACCGGCGCGGACGTCGAGCTCCGCTGGGCCGAGCCGGAGGCGCTCCTCGCGGCCGGGGTGGCTCCCTGGTCGGAGCTGCCGGTGTGGCTGCCGCCGGGCGAGATGTACGACGCGATGCACACCGCCGACGTCTCCCGGGCCGTCGAGGCCGGGCTGCGCTGCCGACCGGTGGCGGAGACCGTCGCGGACACCTGGGCGTGGCTGGAAACGCTCGGCGGGGTCGCGCCGAGGCGCCCCGACCGGCCGGAGGTCGGCCTCTCCCCCGAGCGGGAGGCGGAGTTCCTGGCGAAGCACGCCCCCGACGCCATGGGGTGACGAACTGCCCTCCTTCGGACCATCCACTACGGTCGACAGAAAAGTGGACGAACCGGAGGAGTCGACATCATGCCCGCCATTCCCGCCACCTCCGTCGCCAACCTCCGTGACCTCGGCGGCCTGCCCCTCGGCGCCGGGCGCGCGGTCCGTCCCGGCCTCGCCCTGCGCTCGGCGCAGCTCGACCGGCTCGATCCGGCCGAGCCGGTGGTGGCCGGTCTGGGCGTCCGTACGGTCGTCGACCTCCGGACGGAGAGCGAGCGCGGCGACCGGCCGGACCGGCTTCCGGCCGGCGCGCGGCTGCTGGTCGCGGACGTGCTCGCCGACCATCTGGCCGTCAGCGGGCTGCCGCCGGCCGCCCGTCTGAAGATGCTGCTCACCGACCCGGCGCTCGCTGAGGAGCACCTCGGCGAGGGCCGGGTGCGGGCGGCCTTCGCCCGCACCTACCGGACCTTCGTGTCCGGCGACTCCGCCCGCGCCGCGTACCGTGCGCTGCTGATCGAGCTGGGCACTCCGGGCGCCGGTCCCGTGCTCTTCCACTGCTCGGCCGGCAAGGACCGGACGGGCTGGGCGGCGACGGTCGTCCTGTCGCTGCTCGGTGCGGACGAGGAGACGGTGCTGGCCGAGTACCTGGCGGTCAACCCGGCGGTACGGCAGGCCTTCGCGCCGATGATCGAAGGGTTCACGGCCCAGGGCGGCGACCCCGAGCTGGCGCTCGACCTGATCGGCGTCCTGCCGGAGTACCTGGCCGCGGGGCTCGACGAGGTGGCGGTCCGGCACGGCTCGATGGAGAAGTACGTACGGGAGGGACTCGGCGTTCCGGACGAGGTGACGGCGCTGATCCGTGAACGGCTGACGGTGCACGCGGCCTGAGGGGTGTCTCGGGGTGATGTGTCGTGGCCGGGGGCCCGGGGGCCCGGGGGCGTGGGGGCCCGGGGGCCCGGGGGCGTGGGGGCCCGGGGGCCCGGGGGCGTGGGGGCCCGGGGGCGTGGCTGGGGCCGGGGGCCGGGGGCGTGGCTGAGGCCGGGGGCCGGGGGCGTGGCTGAGGCCGGGGGCCGGGGGCGTGGCTGGGGCCGGGGGCCCGGGGTGACCATCGGAAGAATCGCTCGTTCTGCTGAACGTGAGCACCCAGGATCTCGTCCCCTCGCCCGTGGGTCCCGTCGACGTCGAGCAGGCCGAGGCCGCGCTCGTCGAGCGCTATCCGCGTCTCGTCCGCATCGCCTATCTCGTGCTGCCGCCGACGCTCGGCCGCAACCGCCGGGTGCTGACCGCGCACGCGCTCGTCCAGCGCTCGCTGCCGCACCGCCGGGTCCCGGGTCCGGCGGTCCCGGCGGCCCGGCTCGCCGAGGACGCGGTCGATCCCGGCTACGCGTACGTACGGGGTGAGGTGCTGCGGCAGGCGCTGATCGCCGGGCTCCCGCTGCGGTGGCGCGCGCTGCCGCGCCGGGCCCAGTTCCCGCCGCTGCTGCCGCAGGTGTGGGGCCTGCGGGTCTTCCCCCGGGTGGGCGGCGCGGACGAACTCGCCCTGGACCAGCGCCTGTCCACCCTCTCGGGCCCCGGCCGGGCGGCCTACGTGCTCCGCGGCCTTGAACGCCAGGGCGACCCGGAGGTGCTGCGGGTCCTGGCCGCGGCGGGCGTCACCGACCCGGCCTCGGCCCTGGCGGAGGCGGACGCCCTCGATGCGACGGAGGCCGACGCGGTCACGGCCGGGGGCGGCGGCGAGGGGCGGGGCGGAGACGCGGGGGGCCTCGGCGGAGCCGGTGGCGCCAGGGGGATGGGCGCCCCTGGCGGAGCCGGTGGCTCCCTCGCCGGTGGGCCGGACAGCCGGGCCGCGCGGGTCGGCGAGCAGGGTGGGCCCGGCCGGGCCGGGAGTCCCGGCAGGGCGGACGAGCTCGGGCGGCTCGCGGACGCCTGGACGAGCGGTGAAGGCCCCGGCCCCGCAGGGGAGTCCGGAGGCTCCGGCGGCGCGGCCGGCGCAGGGCAGCCCGTCGGTGTCGACGGGGGTGACCGGGGCGGTCGGGTCCGGCGGTCCGCAAGGTTCAGCGGGGCCGCCCTGCTGGAGTCTCCGGAGTTCGACCCCTGTTCGCTGCAGGCACGGCCCACCGATCTGCTGCGGCGGCGGCAGCACGCCCGGGCCGCGCTCGTCGCCGTCGCCGCGCTCGTGGTGTGCGGGACGCTGCTCGGACTGCCCGGTGACGGGTGGGGCAGAAACGGTGCTGCGCCCTCGTACGCCCGTAACCCCGCCGCGGAGGCCGCCCTCGATCCGGGTGCCGTCAAGCGGGTGTCCGCCGCCGCCTGGCCGGGGTCGACCCGGCAGGACTTCTCCGTGTGGCCCGCGCGCGGCGGTCTCACCGGGGACCGCCCGCTGCTGCGGCGGGCGCTCGCGGTGTGGGCGCGGCCCGGCCTGTCCGTGCGGTCCTCGGCGACGCCCGGGACGCCCGTCGGGCCGCCGATGGGGCCGCCGCAGCTGCTGTTCGCGGGCGTGGTGGACGGGGCCCGGGTGGTGCTGTTCCACGACGGGCTGCGGGCCGTGCGGTACGCGGAGCCGACGGCCGGTACGGCGGGCGCCGCGCTGGACTTCGCGCGGACGGACGCGGCCGACTCCGTCGGTTCGGCGGCCCTCGTCCTCTCCCGGGCCTCGGGCAACGTCCGCTATCTGACGGCCCCTTGGGTACGGGATACGGCCGTACGGGACCTGCTCGCGCCCGAGAAGGAGCCGTGGCCGCTGGCCCGGGACGCGTACGGGGTGACCGAGCCCGTACCGAGCCCCGCGCAGGCGAAGGACTGCGTCCGCTGGAACTCCCTCCAGGTACGGGACGGTTCGGGGACGCGGCTCCTCACCGACCTGGGCGAGCTGGCCCCCGCCCGGCTCCTGTGGGGGCCGCCCGCCGCGCCGGCGGACGCGACGGGGAAGGAGGCGCGGGAGGCGTGGGCGCGGACGGCGTGCCAGCTGACGGCCGTACGGGCGCACGGGGTGCGGTCGGTGAACGCCTGGCGGTTCGCGCACCAGCCGCTGCCGGAGGGCGCCGGGCGCGGCACCTGGGTGTGCACGCGCGCGGAGACCTGGCGCGGCACCGGCAGCAGGGTCCTCGCCCAGTTCCTGGTCCCGTCCCCGAAGGCACCGGCGGCGCTCGCGGCCCGCTCCGAGGGTTCGCCCGCCTGCGGGGTGCGGGAGCCCCGGGTGCTCGCGGGCGTGCTGTGGCAGGCTCCGGGCGGCGGGTGGTACGTCCTGGCCGCGGGCGGCCCGGACTTCGCCTCGCTGGAGGTCTCGGGCGGGGTCGAGGGCCGCTCGGAGGGCCCCGTCCTGGCGGTGAAGGCGAAGGCGGGAGCGCGGGCCGACCTGGACGGCGTCCTGCGGGACGGGACACGGGTGGCCGCGCTGCGGTGACCGTGGACGCGGGCCCCTACCGCGGCTCGGTGAGCGCGGACACGAACCCCACCGCGCCGCGGTGGGCGTGCGCGCGGGCCCCCACTCCGCCCGCGCGGCCACCATGCGCCCCGTACCGCCGAAAATGCGGCGCACAGGCCTGTTGCCATCCCCCTACCCCTCAGTACATTGACGTCATGTCTAATACGCAGCCTGCACCGGTGGCGTCGGAGCACGTCGAACTCAAGGCCCGCAAGGTCTCCTTCGACTGGGAGGAGACCCCGCTCCACTGGGTTCCCGGCGACCCCTTCACCACGCACACGATCAACGTGCTGCACCTGCTGCTCCCGGCGGGCGAGCGCTGGTTCGTGCACGTCTACAAGCAGGCGCTGCCGTACATCACCGACGACCGGCTGCGCGAGGACGTCATCGGCTTCATCGGCCAGGAGGCCATCCACTCCCAGGCCCACGACGACGTCCTCCCCCACCTGCGGAAGCTGGGCCTCGACCCCACCCCGTACACCGCGCAGGTCGACTGGTTCTTCGAGAAGCTCCTCGGGGACCGGACCCTGCCGCCCGGCCGGCCGCGCCGCTGGTGGCTGATGGAGCGGGTCGCGATGATCGCCGCCATCGAGCACTACACCGCCTTCCTCGGCGACTGGGTCCTCAACGCCGACGAGCTCGACCGGCGCGGCGCCGACCCCGTCATGCTCGACCTGCTGCGCTGGCACGGGGCCGAGGAGGTCGAGCACCGCTCGGTCGCCTTCGAGCTCTTCATGCACCTCGACGGCGGCTACCGGCGCCGCGCCCGCACCTGGGCGCTCGCCTTCTCCGCGCTCGTCTTCCTCTGGCAGCGGGGCGTCCGCTTCTTCATGGAGAACGACCCGAGCCTCCTCGACCCGAAGGCGTCCTTCGCCGACTTCGTCCGCAGGGGCCGGCAGGGCGTGCTCCCCTCCACCCCGGCGATGCTGCGTTCCATACCCCGCTACCTCAGCCGCGCCTACCACCCCTCCCAGGAGGGCGACACCGCACAGGCGATGGCCTACCTCGCCTCCTCCCCCGGCGCCAACGGAGGCCGCTGATGCCCCGGTTGACCACCGTCGCCCTCGCCGCCGGGGCGGCCGCGCTGCTCGTCCGTCGCGCCGTGCGCGGCCGGATGTCCTCGGCCCCGCTGTGGCCGATGCCCGCCCTCGACGTCCCCGTGTCGGGATACGGCCGCGGCAGCACCGTCCCCCGCAAGGTCCTCGTGACGGGCCGCTCCACGCCCGCCGACGGCGTCGTCGAACTGCGCCTGGAGGGCGCCGGTCTGCCCGCGTGGCAGCCGGGCGCGCATGTCGACCTCGTCCTGCCGTCCGGACTCGTGCGGCAGTACTCGCTCTGCGGCGACCCGGCGGACACCGGTACGTACACCGTCGCGACGCGCCTGATCGAGGACGGACGGGGCGGCTCGCGCGAGGTGCACGAACAGCTCCACGAGGGCACGGAGATCGAGATCCGGGGCCCGCGCAACCGCTTCCCGCTGGTCGAGGCCCCTTCGTACGTCTTCGTCGCCGGCGGCATCGGCATCACCCCGGTCCTGCCGATGGTGCGCGCCGCCGAGGCGGCCGGGGCGGACTGGCGGCTCGTGTACTGCGGGCGGAGCCGGGCGACGATGCCGTATCTGGAGGAGGTCGAGGGGCTGGGCGGCGGCGAGCGAAGCGAGATGGGGGTCCCCCCGACCGAAGGCCGGGGGGATGTCACGGTCGTCGCCGAGGACGAATCCGGCTTTCCCGAGCTGGGGTTCCTCGCGCACCTGCCCGTCGAGACGGCCGTCTACTGCTGCGGCCCCGACGGCCTGATGGACGCGGTCGGTACGGCGCTGCCGGAGGGCCGGGCGCCGCGCCTCGAGCGCTTCTCGGCGGCCGCGCCGACCGGCGGCACCGCCTTCGAGGTCGAACTGCGCCGCTCCGGACGTACGGTGACGGTGGCGGCCGACCAGACGGTGCTGGCGGCGGTCCGCGAGGAGCTGCCGGGCATCACGTACTCCTGCCGGCAGGGTTTCTGCGGGACCTGCCAACAGCGGGTCCTGGAGGGGGAGGTCGACCACCGGGACGAGCTGCTCACCGACGCGGAGCGGGACGGTTCGATGCTGATCTGCGTCTCGCGCTGCACGGGGAAGCGGCTCGTCCTGGACCTCTGACCGGGCGACCGGGGCGCTACGGCAGGATCAGCCAGTCGAAGGCGAGCGCGGCGGCCAGGCCTCCCACCAGGAGCCAGGTGGCCAGCCGCGTACGGCCGTTGCGGGAGAGCTCGATCACGACGCCGCAGAGGATCATCGCGAGGCCGTACACACCGACGACGAGGACGGACGTACGGCTCGCGAGGCGGATCGCCAGGACGACGGCGAGCGCGACGAGCAGGACGGAGGCGGCGGCGACGCGGAGCCGCCGCGCCTGCTGGGGGGTGAGACCCGAGGCGGGGACCTCGGGTATCTCGTCGATCTCGTCGATCTCGCCGGCCTCTTCGATCTCGTCGGCCTCAGCTGCATCCTGGTCGGAAGCGCTCGTGACTCCTCCCCTCGCGAACGGGGGGCTTCTCCCTCGCGACCGAAGTCCCGTGGGACGGCCAAGCCCTGACCGCTGCCGAAGCAGACAGTCAGCGTACTACGCCACAGGAGCGCGAAGACCCCCTTAGGCTGTTCGTATGACGACCGGGGTGCGCCGCAGGATGGGCGTCGAGGAGCGCAAGCAGCAGTTGATCGGGGTGGCCCTCGAACTCTTCGGCCACCGCTCTCCCGACGAGGTGTCCATCGACGAGATCGCCGCGGCCGCGGGGATCTCCCGGCCGCTGGTCTACCACTACTTCCCCGGCAAGCAGAGCCTCTACGAGGCCGCGCTGCGGCGGGCGGCCGACGAGTTGGCGGCCCGGTTCGTGGAGCCGCCGCAGGGCCCGCTGGGGGCGCGGCTGCTGCGGGTGATGGGCCGGTTCTTCGATTTCGTGGACGAGCACGGGCCGGGCTTCGCGGCGCTCATGCGCGGCGGTCCCGCGGTCGGTTCCTCCACGACGAACGCGATGATCGACGAGGTGCGGCAGGCCGCGTACGAGCAGATCCTGGCCCATCTGAAGGTCGAGAGCCCGTCGGCCCGGCTCGAACTGGTCGTCCGGTCCTGGGTGTCGCTCGCCGAGTCGACGGCCCTGCTGTGGCTGGACGGCCGCCGGGTCCCGCGCGCGGAGCTGGAGTTGCAGCTCGTGCACGACTTCGCGGCGCTGGCGGCGGTGAGTGCCGCGTACGACGCGGAGATGGCGGAGATCCTGGTCGGCATCCTCGCCGACGAGCCGGCCGACGGCCCCTTCGGGGAGCTGGTGGCCCGGCTCGTCTCCCTCGTCCCCCCGGCCGTGGCCGGGGCCGTCGCCGAGGCCGTCGCCGAGCCCGGGGCCGTCGTCCCCGATCAGCGCTTGCGGTAGGACGATTCGAGGTCGCGGATCTCCACGGAGAGCCGGACGTTCTCGGTCGCCTTGACGTACTTCGGCAGCAGGGCGAGGACGGCCTTCGAGAGCCGCGCCTTGGCGTCGTCCGTGCGGCCGAACAGCAGGGCGATCTCGACATGGACGATGACGTCCTCGGTCGAGCCGTCGCCGACGACCGTCTCCTCGACCTCGCGGAAGCGGGTCTTGCAGGCGTCGAGCGTGGCGTTCACGGACTCGACGACGAGCGGGTGCAGGGCGAGCGCGAAGCCGCGCCGGTCGAGGGGCGCGGAGTAGTCGACGGTGATCTGCGGCATGGGGTCACTCCCGGGCGGGGGGTACGGCTGTCGGATGTCTGGCCACACCTTTACGGTGACCGTCATGACGACACAAGTGACCTTCCGGCAGGCGGACGAACAGGATCTGGACCTTCTGGTGGGGCTGTTCGACGGGCTGGCCCACTGGATGGTGCGGAACGGGATCGACCAGTGGAAGCCGGGCGCGAAGAGTGCGGAGCACTTCCGGGGGCGTATCGCCGACGGTGAGGTGTGGCTGGCTCTCGACGGGGGCCGGGCCTTCGGCGCGTACGAGCTGTGGTGGGAGGACGAGCAGGCCTGGGGCCCGCAGCCGCCGGTCGCCGGGTACGTGCACCGGCTGATGACCGACCGGGAGGCGGCGCCCGCCGGGGCCGGGCGGGTCCTGCTCGCCCACGCGGAGGAGCGGATCGCGGCCCGGGGGCGGGCGGTCGCGCGTCTCGACTCCATGACGAACAACCCGCGGCTCCGTACCTACTACGAAGCCGCGGGCTATCTGGCCGTCGGCGAGGAGCCGGGAAAGCTCGCCGCCGACGGCACGCGCTACGGGGTCACGCTGTGGGAGAAGGCGCTCACCCGGCCCTGAAGACCGCCACCGTCCGCGCCGGGACCGTGAAGGTGCCCGAGGCGGCCTCGTAGGAGGCGGACTTCACGACGGTGTCCGAGCCGTTCGCCTGGACCGGGTGGAGGGCGTAGCCGGTGCCCGCCAGGCCGGCGACCTGCTGCGTCCGCTCCTGCGGGGTCGCGTTGAGGACGACGACGAGCTCGCCGAGGCGCATGGTGATCACGCCCGGGGTCTCCTCAGGGCCGGAGAGCGGGAAGGACAGGGCGTCCTGCACCTGCCCGGCCGTGGCCAGCGAGAACGCCGGCTCGGTGGTACGGATCCTCTGCAGGTCGCGGTAGGCGGCGGAGGCGCCGTCGATCTGCTCGCAGCCGACCGTCAGGGCCGGGTTCACGAGCAGCGGCTTCCCGTAGGACCACTTGGCCTTGTTGTCGGGGGCCGGCGGGAGGCCGCGGCCGAAGCCGTTGCCGTCGCGGCAGTCCCAGTGGATCGCGTTGAACCAGTCGCCGCTGTCGAAGGAGTTGCGGTCCAGGGACTTGGAGCGCAGCAGGTCCGAGCCCGCCTGGGCGAGCGCCGGGCCCTGCGAGAGGGTGGCCGTCGCCATGGCGAGGACCTGCATACGGGCGCGGTCCGTGGCCGACGTGCCGGCCGGGAGCTTGAAGGCGAGCGCGTCGTACAGGGTCTCGTTGTCGTGGGCGTCGGCGTAGGCGAGGGCGTCGCCGGGGGCCGCGGCGTAGCCGGCCGGGGCTCCGTTGTAGTCGACCTCGGAGCCCTTGACCGTACGCCCGGAGGTGTCGGTGAAGGTGTACGCGGCGAGGTTGCCGGAGAGGCCGACCTTGATCAGGTCCTGGTAGTGGAGGAGCCGGGCCTTCTGCTGCGCCGGGGTGCCGTTGGCGGTGGAGGAGTTGGGGTCGGTGAAGAGTCCGGAGGCGAAGCCCTGGACGCCCGGGTCCTCGTCGAAGGGGCCGCCGCCGCGGACGGCGTCGCGGGCCCGGTCGGAGAAGGTCGCGATGCCGGTGCCGGCCATGTTCTTCTGGGTGGCCTGGACGAAGCGGGCGTCGTCGGCGATCTCGCCGAAGTTCCAGCCCTCGCCGTAGAGGACGATCGCCTTTCCGTCGACGCCGTCGCGGGCGACGGTCAGCTCGTCCAGGGCCTTCCGTACGGCCAGGATGTTGGCCTTCGGGTGGTGGCCCATGAGGTCGAAGCGGAAGCCGTCGACCTTGTAGTCGCGGGCCCAGGTGACGACCGAGTCGACGACGAGCTTGCCCATCATGGCGTTCTCGGGCGCGGTGTTGGCGCAGCAGGTCGAGGTGGCGACGGTGCCGTCGGCCTGGAGGCGCTGGTAGTAGCCGGGCACGATCCTGTCGAGGACGGACTTGTCGGACTGTCCGGCGGCGACGGTGTGGTTGTAGACGACGTCCATGACGGTGCGCAGGCCGTTGCCGTTGAGGGCCTGGACCATCTGCCGGAACTCGACCGTGCGGCGGGTGCCTTCGGGGTCGGTGGCGTAGGAGCCCTCGGGGACGGTGTAGTGCAGCGGGTCGTAGCCCCAGTTGTAGGCGTCCTTGGCCGCGGCGGCGGAGACGCAGGCCTGCTGCTCCTCGGAGTCGGGGGCGTAGACCTTGAGGTCGCAGGCGGGCGTCGTCTGGTCCGACTTCTTCTCGGGGACGGTGCCGATGTCGAAGGCCGGGAGGAGGTGGACGTAGGAGGTGCCGGAGGCGGCGAGGTCGCGGAGGTGCTGCGAGCCCTTGCTGCCCTGGTCCGTGAAGGCGAGGTAGGTGCCCCGGTGGTCGGCCTTCGCCGTCGGGTCCGCGATCGAGAAGTCGCGGATGTGGAGCTCCTGGATCTGGGCGTCCCGCAGCGGTACGGCGGCGGGCTTCTTCAGCGACGTCCAGCCCTTGGGCGCGAGCCGGGTGTCGGTGAGGTCGACGGCGAGGCTGCGGGCGGAGTCGGTGGTGAGGGCGGTGGAGTAGGGGTCGGTGACCTTGTTGGTGACGACCTTCTGGACGCTGGGGGCCCAGACCTTCACCACGTAGCGGTACGGCTTGCCGGTCCAGGACTTCGGGCCGGTGACGGACCAGACGCCGGAGCTGTCGTCGCGCCGCATGGGCACGGTCCGGCCGTCGAGTTCGAGGGCGACCGACTGGGCGGTGGGGGCCCAGAGCGAGAGGGTGGGGCGGCCGTGGCGGAAGACCGGGCCGAGGGCGGCGCCGGTGGCCTTCTTCGCGTACAGGTCGTCCAGGACGCCCGCGGTCTGGACGCCGGTGGCGGCGAGCAGGGCGCCGTTGGCGGCGCGCTGGGTGGCGATGAGCTGGCCGCGCAGGGACGCGCGGACGCGGTCGGCGTCGCGGGGGTCGAGGGTGAAGGCCGGGTAGTCCTTGAGGTGCGGGTGCTCGGCCTTCTGGGCGTCGGTGAGGGCTGCCGGGTTGAGCCGGAGCCACTGGCCCTCGCTGTCGAGGGCCCCGTCGGTGACGGTGATCCCGCCGTCCTTCGCGTACACCAGCTGCTGGCTGGTGGCGTCGGTGGTCTTCACCTTCCAGACGACGGTGTTCCGGTCGATCCACTGGGCCTCGGCCTTGGTGAGGTCGAGGTTCGGGCTGCCGCCGACGGTCGGGAGCAGGTACTTCTGCTGTCCGGAGAGCGTCCAGATCTCGTGGCCGTAGGTGGCGAGGTCGAG
Organism: Streptomyces sp. NBC_00094; assembly: GCF_026343125.1. Taxonomy (NCBI): domain Bacteria; kingdom Bacillati; phylum Actinomycetota; class Actinomycetes; order Kitasatosporales; family Streptomycetaceae; genus Streptomyces; species Streptomyces sp. NBC_00094. The sequence goes on from NZ_JAPEMB010000001.1 coordinate 2,247,500, forward strand.
GGACTGGTCGGTGGGGAGGTCCTTCTCGTCGCCCTTGTGGAGGATGTACGAGAGGGAGGTCGCGCCCTCGGTGAGCGGCACCTCGTAGACGGCGCCGTACGCGTCGACGCGGACCGGCAGGACGGGCTTGGACCAGTCGGTGGGCTGGGCGGCGCCGGTCCAGGTGTGGAGGCCCCAGCCGTCGTAGTTCCCGTCGGGCCGCTGGTAGTGGATGACGGCCTTGGTCTTGTCCTGCGGGCCGGCGGCGGGGGCGGTGTCGGACTGGCCGTCCTGGCCCTGGGTGATCCAGACCTCGCCGGTGCGGCCGAGGGCGATGGACCGCTGCGGGCCGTCGGCGGTGCCGTTCTTCTCGACGGTGTACGCGACGGTGGACGCGCCTTCGGGGACCTTGACCCAGGCGAAGGCGCCGTGGGCGTCGCGGCCGGTGAACGCGGCCTCCTGGCCGGCGCCCTTCAGGGTCCAGCCGTCGTAGTCGCCGTCCTCGCGCTTGTAGTGGACGACGGCGTACGTCCGCTCGACGGCCACCGGCTTCTGGGGGGCGGGGACCTGTCCGGCGGTGGTGGCGGCGGTGGCGCTCGCGGTGCGGCCGGAGCTGTCGACGGCGACGGCCTTGTAGCGCAGGGCGGTGCCGGCGTCCGCGGTCACGTGCTGGGTGACCTTGTAGGGGGCGTGGTCGGCGGTGCCGAGGACCTGCCAGGGTCCGTTTCCGGCCTGGGCGGCGAAGACGACCCGGTTGAGGCCTCCGCCGGTGACGTCGGCGGAGAGCTCGACGGTGCCGGTGGCGCCGGCGGCCGGGGCGTCCAGCGACAGGGCGGGCTTGGCGGCGGGGGCCGGGAGGGGCCCGTCGGCCTTGAGGACCAGCGAGGAGAGGGCCGGGACGGTGACGGTGACCTTCCCGTCCTGCGCGGCGACGGCGCCCTGACCCCCGTACAGGGCACGGAAGTCGGCGGAGTCGACGGGGACGGTGACGGTCTTCTCGGTGGTGGCGCTGTTGGTGGCGACGAGGTACTCGGTCCGCGTCTTCGCGTCCGTACGGGAGAAGGCGTAGACGGAGCCCTCGGCGTACCGCTCCTGCTGGACGCCGTCGCGGAGGGCCGGGTTGTCGCGGGTCAGCTTCGACAGGGCGGCGACGGACCGGTACACCGGGTGCGTGGTGTCGTAGGCGTCGGTGGCGTGGGTGCGGTCGGTGCCGAGCTGGTCGTCGTCGAGGTAGTCGGCGGCCTGGGCGGCGAAGAGGGGCTGGCGGGCGTCCTTGTCGCCGCCGGCGCCGGTGAAGCCCTGCTCGTCACCGGAGTAGATCACCGGGTTGCCGCGGGACAGGAACATCAGCTCGTTGGCGAGGGTGGCCCTGCGGACGAGTTCGGCGTCGGAGGCGTTCGGGTTGTCCTGCTTGAGGAAGGTGCCGAAGCGGCCCATGTCGTGGTTGCCGAGGAAGGTCACCTGCTCGTAGGCGTTGGCCTTGTCGGTGGTGTACCGGTAGTCGTCGGCGAAGACCCTGGCGAGGCGGTCGGCGCCGGCGCCCTGGGAGGCGAAGGCGCGGGCCGCGTCCTGGAAGGGGAAGTCGAGGGTGGCGTCGAGCCGGCCCCGGGTGACGTAGGGGGCGGTGACGGTGGTGTCGGCGGAGTAGACCTCGCCGAACATGAAGAAGTCCTCGCGGCCCTGCTTCTTGGCGTACGCGTCGAGGGCGGTGGCCCACTGGGTCCAGAAGTCGAGGTCGACGTGCTTGACGGTGTCGATGCGGAAGCCGTCGATGTCGAAGTCGCGGACCCACTTCTCGTAGATCTTCCTCATGCCGTCGACGACCTCGGGACGCTCGGTCCACAGGTCGTCGAGGCCGACGAAGTCGCCGTACTCGGAGGACTCGCCGGCCCAGGTCGAGTCGCCCCGGTTGTGGTACATCGTCGGGTCGTTGAGCCAGGCCGGGACCTTGGTGTTCGCCTTCTCGACGGGGGTGTACGGGAAGGAGTCCGCGTCGACCGCGCCGATGGCGTTCCGGTCGTCGAAGGGGCGGCCGTCCGCGTCGATGTACGGGTAGGCGCCCTTGGGGCGGTAGCCGTACTTCTGCTCGGCGTAGTCGACGGTGTCGGCGGTGTGGTTGGTGATGACGTCGAAGAAGACCTTCATGCCCTTGGCGTGGGCGGCGGCGATGAGCTTCTTCAGGTCGTCGTTGGTGCCGAAGTGCGGGTCGACCTGGGTGAAGTCGGTGATCCAGTAGCCGTGGTAGCCGGCCGAGGCGTCCTTGCCGACGCCCTGCACGGGCCGGTTCTTGAAGATCGGCGCCATCCAGATGGCGGTGGTGCCGAGGCCCTTGATGTAGTCGAGCCGCTGGGTCAGGCCCTTGAGGTCGCCGCCCTGGTAGAAGCCCTTGTCCGTGGGGTCGAAGCCGGTCTGCGTACGGCTGCCGGTGAGGCCGCCGCGGTCGTTGGAGGTGTCGCCGTTGGCGAAACGGTCCGGCAGGACGAAGTAGAACTGCTCGCGGGTCAGGTCCTGGCGGGTGGGCTGGGCCGCGAGCACCTGGTCGGAGGGCGGGGCGGGGGGCCTGGGCGCGGCGGCCGCGGGGACGGCGGGCACGAGGGCGGCGCACAGGGCAGCGGCCAGTGCGACCGCCGTTCTCTTGCGTGTCACGGGGGTGCTCCCTGGAGGAGGGACGGGGGTGCGGGGGTACGGGTGGGAGGGCCGCCCCGGGTGGGGGCGGCCCTGGCAGGAAGGGAGGCTCAGCTGCGGAAGGTGTCGTTCAGGACGATCTGGCCCGAGGCGGGGACGGTCGCGGTGCGGTTGGCGCCGGACTCCCAGGTGACGTTTCCGGCGGCGTCCTTGCGGACGTACTTGTACTCGAAGGCCGTTCCGGCGGGCAGCGAGACCGTCAGCTTCCAGACCGGGTAGGCGGCCGGGTCGAGCTTGAGGGCGGACGCCGGGGCCCAGTTGCCGAGTTCGGCGCGGTTGCCGGTGACGTAGATGTTCTGGCCGACGACGGTGGTGGCGTTCACGTTGAAGGAGGCGCCGGCGGTGGCCGGCGGCGTCGTCGGCGGGGTGGTGGTGGGCGGCGTGGTCGGGGTGGTGCCGCCGCAGTTCGTCGCGTTCACGTGCAGGGCCACGGCCGTGTTGGCGGCGAGGGTGGCGGTGAACTGGCCGGACGAGTTCACCGTCACGGCGGTGTTCGACTGGACGTCGCAGTAGGCGCCCGGGGCGAGCTGGGTCTGGAAGGTGCGGGTGAGCGCCGAGGACTCGTGGTTGATGGCCACGTAGGCCTTGGTGCCGCGGCCGAACGCGATCGCGTTGTTGCCGTTGTCCCACCAGTCGGTGACGGACTGGCCGCGCGCCGCGTTGCGGAAGCCGACCATGGAGGAGATCTCGCGCCAGGCGTGCTGGCACTTCCAGCCGTCGCTGTAGCAGGCGTTGACCTGGCCGCCGTTGGGCGGTCCGGCGTCCTTGTCGGTCCACTCGTAGCCGGAGTGGACGTCCGGGGCGCCGTAGGGCCAGGCGAGCATGAAGACGGAGGCGAGGGTGTAGTTCGCGCCGTCCTTGTAGCTGAGGGTGTCGCCACCGCGCTCGGTGTCGTGGTTGTCGACGAAGACGCCGGACTGGCCGGAGGGCATGTAGCCCCAGGCCTCGCCGAAGTTCTTCAGGTAGGAGAGCTTCTCGCCCTGGACGATGCGCTTGAGGTCGCGGGCGTAGCGGAACTCCTGGACGTCGCCGTTGCCGAGGTACTCGCTCGGGGAGACGGCCTCGCCGGCGCCGTGGATGGCTTCCAGCTTCCAGAAGGCGTTGGGGTTGGAGAGCCGGGACTTGATGTTGGTCAGGTCGGCGGCCGGCATGTGCTTGGCGGCGTCGATGCGGAGTCCGTCGACGCCGAGCGAGAGCAGGTCGTTCAGGTAGCCCGCTATCTTGCCGCGGACGTACTCCTCGCCCGTGTCGAGGTCGGGGAGCTGGACCAGTTCGCAGTTCTGGACGTTGCCGCGGTCCTGGTAGTTGGAGATCGAGGAGCGGCAGTCGTCCATGTCGGAGCCGGAGTACAGGCCCGGGTAGTCGTACTTGGAGAACGGGGTCCCGCCCGTTCCCGTGCCGGAGCCGTTCGCCATGTGGTTGATGACGGAGTCGGCCACGACCTTGACCCCGGCCGCGTGGCAGGTGTCGATCATGCTCTTGAAGGCGGTGCGGTCGCCGAGACGTCCGGCGATCTTGTAGCTGACCGGCTGGTACGAGGTCCACCACTGGCCGCCCTGGAGGTGTTCCTGGGGCGGGGAGACCTGGACGTATCCGTATCCGGCAGGGCCGAGGCGGTCGGTGCACTCGCGGGCCACCGAGGCGAAGTTCCACTCGAACATCACCGCGGTGACGTCCTTCTCGCCGGGCGGACCGGCCTGCGCCGGGGCGTTGCCCGTGACGGCCACAGCGGCTCCCGCCACGAGGGCGAGTGCAGCTGCCACGGTCTTTCTGGCCATGATTCCTCCTGCTGACTTCACTGTCGCAAGAAGTTGCCGAAATTATCAGCAACTGTTTTCAGCCGTGACCGTACGAGTGCCCCGACGCCCGGTCAACCCTCCGGACGTCCCTCCCGACCCCTCAATGCAAGTTGTTACGAAAGGGCTTGCGGGACCCTGTTGGGCGGCTGCGCCGTGGAGCCCCGGACCACCAGCTCCGGCTGGAAGACGAACTCCGTGCGCTGCACGGGGTTCCCCTCGATCTCCTCCAGGAGCGCGCCGACAGCCGCCGTCGCCATCGCCTGTACCGGCTGGCGCACGGTGGACAGCGGCGGGCTGGTGAAGGCGATGAGCGGCGAGTCGTCGAAGCCGACGACGGAGACGTCCCCCGGCACGTCGAGGCCCTTGGCGCGGACCGCCCGGATCACGCCGAGGGCCATCAGGTCGGAGGCGCAGACGATGCCCGTGCACCCCTCGCGCAGCAGGATGTCGGCCGCCGCGTGCCCGCCCTCGACGCCGAAGAGCGTGGGCCTGATGAACCGTTCGGCCTCGGCCCGCTCGATGCCGAGGAGCTCGTACAGCTCGGCGGTGAACCCCTCGGCCTTGCGGCGCGACGGGACGTACCGGGTGGGGCCGATGGCGAGCCCGATCCGTTCGTGACCCAGCTCGACCAGGTGCCGTACGGCCATGCGGGCCGCGGCCCGGTCGTCCGGGGAGACGAAGTTGGCGTCGATGTTCTCGTTGTAGCCGTTGATGAGGACGTACGGCACGCCCCGGGCGGTCAGCCGGGCGTAGCGCGCCGGGTCGGCGGAGGCGTCCGCGTGCAGCCCGGAGAGGAAGACGATGCCGGCCACCCCGCGCTCCACGAGCTGATCGACGAGCTCGTCCTCGGTGGCGCCGCCGGGCATCTGCGTACAGAGCACCGGGGTGTAGCCGTAGCCGGCGAGGACCTGTTCGACGACCTGCGCGAAGGCCGGGAAGATCGGGTTGGTCAGCTCGGGCACGACGAGCCCGACGAGGCCCGCGCTGCGGCGTTTGAGCCGTACGGGACGCTCGTAGCCGAGCACGTCGAGCGCGGCGAGCACCTTGTGCCGGGTCGCGCCGGCCACCCCCGCCTTGCCGTTGAGGACGCGACTGACGGTGGCCTCGCTGACGCCTGACTGGGCCGCGATGTCCGCGAGCCGCGGAGCGCCGTTCCCGGCGCTCCGCGGCAGGGGGATCGTCACACCGCCCACCAGACGGTGGTGTCCGCGGGGAGTTCGATCTCGTCGTCGACGATCCGGACCTCCCCGCTGGAGAGGAGGAACCGGCCGGGCAGCGGGACGGAGATGGCCCGGCCGGTGGTGTTGGCGGTGCAGACGAAACCGTCGCGCCGGAAGGCGAGGACGCCCTCGGGCGCCTCCAGCCACGCGATCTCTTCGCCCGCACCGAGTTCGGGACGCTCGCGGCGCACGGCGAGCGCGCTGCGGTACAGCTCCAGGGTGGAACCGGGGTCGCCGGTCTGCGCCTCGACGCTCAGCGCACCCCACTCGGCGGGCTGCGGCAGCCAGGAGCCGCCGTCGCCGAAGCCGTACGAGGAGCCCTCGGCGGCCCACGGGATCGGCACCCGGCAGCCGTCGCGGAAGCCGTCCTGGCCGCTGGCCCGCCAGAAGGACGGGTCCTGACGGACCTCGTCGGGCAGGTCGGTGACGTCCGGCAGGCCGAGCTCCTCGCCCTGGTAGACGTAGGCCGAGCCGGGCAGGGCCAGCATCAGGAGGGTCGCGGCCCGGGCCCGGCGCAGGCCGAGCTCGCGGTCGCCGGCCTCGCGCAGCTGCGTGCCGAGGCCCGCCGGGTTGGCGAAGCGGGTGGAGTGCCGGGTGACGTCGTGGTTGGAGAGCACCCAGGTGGCGGGGGCGCCGACCGGGCGCATCGCGGCGAGCGATTCGTCGATGACGCGGCGCAGCTCGGTGGCGTCCCAGTGGGTGCCCAGGTACTGGAAGTTGAAGGCCTGGTGCATCTCGTCGGGGCGCACGTAGTTCGCGGTGCGGTCGACGGTCGGGGTCCACGCCTCGGCGACGAGGACGCGCTCGCCGTCGTACTCGGAGAGCACCTGCCGCCAGGAGCGGTAGATCTCGTGGACGCCGTCCTGGTCGAAGAAGGGCATGACGTCGTTGCCGAGCAGCTTCAGCTGGTCGTGGGCGCCGATGTCGGGCAGGCCCTCGGCCTTGACGAGGCCGTGGGCGACGTCGACACGGAAGCCGTCGACGCCCATGTCGAGCCAGAAGCGCAGGATGGAGCGGAACTCGTCGCGTACGGCCGGGTGTTCCCAGTTGAAGTCGGGCTGCTCCGGGGCGAAGAGGTGGAGGTACCACTCGCCGGGGGTTCCGTCGGCGTCCTCGGTACGGGTCCACGCGGGGCCGCCGAAGATGGACTCCCAGTCGTTGGGCGGCAGTTCACCGTTCTCGCCCTTGCCGGGGCGGAAGTGGTAGCGCTCGCGCAGCGGCGACCCGGGGCCCTCGCGCAGCGCCCGCTGGAACCACTCGTGCTGGTCGGAGGAGTGGTTGGGGACGAGGTCGACGATGATCCGGAGCCCCAGTTCGTGGGCCTCCCGGATCAGGGCGTCGGCGTCGAGGAGGGAGCCGAACATCGGGTCGATGGCCCGGTAGTCGGCGACGTCGTATCCGGCGTCGGCCTGCGGCGAGGCGTAGAACGGGGAGAGCCAGACGGCGTCGACACCGAGTTCCTTGAGGTACGGCAGCCGGCTGCGGACACCCTCCAGGTCACCCATGCCGTCGCCGTTGCCGTCGGCGAAGCTGCGCGGGTAGACCTGGTAGATCACGGCGTCTCTCCACCAGCCCGTGTGCGTGCCGGTGGTGGGGACGTCGGCCGGGGTGGCGAGATGCTGGGTCATGTCTTCCCTGTGAGGTAAGGAGGGGTGTACGGAGACGGTGATCGGGCCGGGCGTGTCCGGCGGGTCGGGGCCGGACAGGCCGCGGGACACACCTAGCCCTTGACGGCACCGGCGGACATGCCGGTGACCAGGTGTCGCTGGGCGAGGAGGAACACCAGGGCGGCGGGGACGGCGATGAGCACGGAGGCCGCGGCCATCGGGCCCCACTGGGCGCCGTACTGGTTGACGAACTTCTGGAGTCCGCCGGCGAGCGTGAGGTTCTCGTCGCCGACCATGAAGGCGGAGGCGTAGGCGACCTCGCCCCAGGCGGTGATGAAGGAGTAGAAGGCGGTGACCGCGATGCCCGGCTTGGCGAGCGGCAGGATGAGCCGCCAGAAGGTGCCGAACGGGGTGAGGCCGTCGACGTGGCCGGACTCGTCGATCTCGCGCGGGATGGTGTCGAAGAAGCCCTTCATCATCCAGGCGCAGAACGGGACGGCGATGGTCAGGTAGGTGATGACCAGGCCGGCCGGCTCGTTGAGGAGGCCCATCGACGACATGATGTTGTAGATCGGCACGATGAGGACGGCGACCGGGAACATCTGCGTGATGAGCAGGGTCCACATCAGTCCGCGCTTGCCGGGGAAGCGGAAGCGGCTGACGGCGTAGCCCGTGGTGGCGGCGATGAAGACGCCGACGACGGTGGTGAGGGCGGCGACGAGCAGCGAGTTGCCGAACCAGGTGAGGAACGGGGTGTCCCGCAGCAGGTTCGTGTAGTTCTCGAGCGTCGTCTCCTTGAAGAAGTCCGTGGTGATCGCGTACTTGGCGGGCTTGAGGGAGGTCAGGAGTACCCACAGCACCGGGAAGACGGCGATCACGGCGGCCACGATCAGCGTGACGTGCAGGGCGACCGAGGCGAGCGGCGAGCGGCGGCCGCGCAGCGGGGGGTTGGTCACGGCCTGGGGGTTGGGGGTCGTGGTGGTCACCAGACTTCTCCCTGCTTGCGGAGGACTCGCCGGTAGACCGCGGCGAAGAGCATCAGGAGGACCAGGATGAGGACGCCCCAGGTGGACGACTGGGCGAAGTCGCGCGGACTGACCTCGAAGGAGAACTTGTAGGCCTGGGTGACGAGGATCTGGGTGGCCTCGCCGGGCCCGCCCCGGGTGAGCAGGAAGATCACCGGGAACATGTTGAAGGTCCAGATGGTGGAGAGCAGGATCACCGTCGTCGAGACCGAGCGGAGCCCGGGCATGGTGATGTGCCGGAAGCGCTGCCAGGCGTTGGCGCCGTCCATCTCGGCGGCCTCGTACATCTCGCCGGGGATGGACTGGAGCCCGCCGAGGAGGGCGACCATCATGAACGGGACGCCGAGCCAGACGTTGGTCGCGATGACGGAGACCTTGGCCCACATCGGGTCGTTGAGCCACGGCACGGCGTCTATGCCGCCGCCGGCGAGGACCTTGTTGAGCAGGCCGTTGTCCTGGTTGTAGAGGAAGCGCCAGGCGAAGACGGAGACGAAGCCGGGCACGGCCCAGGGCAGGATCAGCAGCAGCCGGTAGAAGGAGCGGCCGGCGATCTTGCGGTTGAGGATGTTGGCGAGGCCGAGACCGAGGGCGAAGGTCAGCGCGACGCAGGACACCGTCCACACCAGGGTCCAGCCCAGGGTGGAGAGGAACTGGCCGCCGGTGAGGGCGTCGGCGTAGTTGTCCAGGCCGACGAACTCGTAGGTGGCCGGGATCTCGTTGACGCCGATGGACCGCGCGACGTTCCGCTCGTTGGCGTCGGTCAGCGACAGGTAGATGCCGCGGATCAGCGGGTAGCCGATGATCACGGCGATCACGACGGTCACCGGGGCGACCATCGCCCAGGCGTACCAGTGGGTGGAGAGTGAGCGCTTCGCAGCGCGCCGGGACTTACCAGTTCCGCGGCTCCGGCCGCGGGCGACACTGTCGCCCGCGGCCTTCGCCACCGACTGGCTGGGGGTGTCCACAGCCATCAGCCGGCCTGCCTTCCTTCTTCTTCCTGCGTCTTCCTGCGTTTTCCTGCTACTTCCAGTCCTTCAGGAGCTTGCGGTAGGCGTCACCCGTCGTCTTGGCACCCTTTTCCGGGGTGGTCTGACCGGTGAGGACCTTGGTGTACTCGGTGACGAGCGGCGCGAAGAGGCTGCCGGTCTCCGGAATCCAGGGGCGCTCGACGGCCTTGTCGACGACCGGCTTGAAGAACGTGATCATCTCGTTGGTCGCGACGTCCGGCTTGATGTAGACGGACTCACGGGTCGGGAGGAGGCTGAGCTCCTTCGCGACGGTCGCCTGGGTCTCGGCCGAGGTCATGTACTCGGCGAAGGCGTAGGAGGCGTCGAGGTTCTTGGAGCCCGCGTAGACGGCGAGGTTGTGACCGCCCTGCGGGGCGCCCTGGCCGGCGGAACCGGCCGGGACCGGGGCGATGCCCAGGTTGGCCTTGTCCGCGAACTCCTTGCCGGCGTAGGTGTCGGCGACGGCCCACGGGCCGTTGATCATCATGGCGACCTTGCCTTCCTTGAAGGCGGTCTGCATGTTGTTCCAGCCGTCGGTCGCGTCGGTCTTGGCCGCGCCGGAGTCGACGAGGTCCTTGACGACCTTGAAGCCCTTCACGCCGGCCTCGTTGTCGACGGTGACCGTCTTGTTCTCGGCGTCGACGAGGTTGCCGCCCTCGCCGTACAGGAAGGAGAGGAACCAGTACGCGTCGTCGCCGCGCAGGTACAGGCCGGTCTTGCCGGTCTTCTGCTTGATCTTGGCGGAGACGCTCTTGAGCTCGTCGATGGTCTTGGGGACCTCGACGCCGGCCTCCTTGAAGATCTTCTTGTTGTAGAAGATGCCCATGGAGTCGATGACCTGCGGGACGCCGTAGGTCTTGCCCTTGTACTGGGTGGAGGCCGAGGCCTGCTTCAGGAAGTCGTCCGCGTCCTTGAGGGCCGGGGTGCCGTCGAGGGGGGCGAGGTAGCCGAGGTCCGCGAACTCGGGGGTCCAGGCGACCTCGGAGCGGATGACGTCGGGGGCGCCGGAGCCGGACTGCGCCGCGTTCTTGAACTTGTTCTGCGCCTCACCGAAGGGCACGTTCACGTACTTGACCGTGACCTTGGGGTGCTTCTTCTTGAAGTCCTCGGCGACCTTCTTGAAGACCTTGTCCTCGGAGCCGACCGTGGAGGTGTCCCACCAGGTCACGGTGCCGGAGAGCTCGCCGGAGCCCTTCGAGCCACCACCGTTGGAACCGCTGTCGCTACCGCACGCCGCCAGGGTCACGCCCAGGGCCGCGACCAGCGCGGTGGTCGCTATGCCACGCCGCATGTGAACTCCTTCAGTGATCCCGGGGAGACGAGGGGCTGGAACCTTCCTCATTGCGACCGCTCCCTCGCGGCGCTCCGGGTTGGCAGGAACGTAACAGGGATGAAAACGAGCCGAAAGAGCTTGCGTGAAATTTCTGCAAGACCGGGGGATCGTTACATCCGCGTGTCCCGAAGGTTGCCGAAGGGTCGGTTGACAGGGGCCGGAGCAGGCCTCTTCGGGACAGAACGGCCCCAGAGGGACTCGGGAGTCCCACGTAAACCCCCTCGCAAGCCCTGCAAGACCTTGCGACGTGCCTCAAAATCTTGCGCGGCACCTTGCGGCGCCCTTGCGGAACCACCTGGAGGGGCTCCGAAGTGCGTTCGGTGGGCAATACGCGCTGTGACCGGTACAGTCCATCCTCATGACCGCGCGGCTTGCCGACATCGCAGCCCAGGCGGGGGTCAGTGAAGCCACAGTCAGCCGCGTGCTCAACGGCAAGCCCGGTGTGGCCACCGCCACCCGTGAATCCGTGCTTGCCGCACTCGACGTGCTCGGCTACGAGCGCCCCGTACGACTGCGTCAACGCAGCGCGGGACTCGTCGGCCTCATCACCCCCGAACTGGACAACCCGATCTTCCCCGCGCTCGCGCAGGTCATCGGGCAGGCCCTGACCCGGCAGGGGTACACGCCGGTCCTCGCCACCCAGACCCCCGGCGGGTCCACCGAGGACGAGCTCACCGACATGCTGGTGGAGCGGGGGGTGGCCGGCATCATCTTCGTCTCCGGACTGCACGCCGACACCACCGCCGACATGACGCGCTACGACCAGCTGCGCGGCAAGGGCGTCCCGTACGTCCTCCTCAACGGCTTCTCCCCCAAGGTCCAGGCGCCCTTCGTGTCGCCCGACGACCGGGCGGCGATGCGGCTCGCGGTGACGCACCTCACGGCGCTCGGCCACACCCGGATCGGGCTCGCCGTCGGCCCCAAGCGCTTCGTCCCGGTGCTCCGCAAGATCGAGGGCTTCCAGAAGGGCATGGAGGAGCGGCTCGGCCTCGGCCCCGAGGAGTCCGAGGCCCTGATCCAGCACTCCCTCTACACCCTGGAGGGCGGTCAGGCGGCTGCCGGGGCGCTGATCTCCCGCGGCTGCACGGCCGTCGTGTGCGCGAGCGACATGATGGCGCTCGGCGCGATCCGCGCGGCCCGTCAGCAGGGGCTCGACGTGCCCCGTGACGTCTCCGTCGTCGGCTTCGACGACTCTCCGCTCATAGCGTTCACGGATCCGCCGCTGACCACCATCCGCCAGCCCGTGCAGGCGATGGGGCAGGCCGCGGTCCGTGCGCTGCTCGAAGAGGTCGGGGGCACCCCGGCCCCGCATTCCGAGTTCGTCTTCATGCCTGAGCTGGTCGTTCGCGGTTCCACCGCGTCGGCTCCCGTCCCCCTCCCGAGGGAGACGCCTCCTTCTTGAGGGGGAGCGGGTGCGCGCGGTACCCGACCGAGGGATGATCGGTCGGGGGGACGGGATCTGGCAAACTCTCTGCCTATGGGTGAAACGACCGTGAAGAGTTTGGACGACCGGACGACCCCGTCGTCACCCATCGTGGCCGACGGCAGGTGGTCGCGCCTCCGTGCGCGCGCGCCGCGGCGGCCCACGATCTGGTTCGAGATCCTGCTCATCGCGGTGAGCTACTGGACGTACTCGCTCATCCGCAACGCGGTGCCGGAGCAGAAGGCCCAGGCGTTCAAGAACGCGGACTGGATCTGGCAGACCGAGCAGTCCCTCGGCCTCGCCTTCGAGCACGCCGTCAACCACGCCGTGAACTCGGTGACCTGGTTGATCGTCTCGATGAACTACTACTACGCCACGCTGCACTTCATCGTGACCATCGGTGTGCTCGTGTGGCTGTACCGATGGCACCCGGGCCGTTACGCGGCGTTCCGTACGGTCCTGTTCGCCACCACCGCGGTGGCCCTGGTCGGTTACTACCTGTACCCGCTCGCGCCGCCGCGGCTCATGACCAGCCAGAACTTCATCGACACGGTCCTCGTCCACGAGACCTGGGGCTCGATGGCCTCGGGCAACCTCAAGCACGTGTCGAACCAGTACGCGGCGATGCCGTCGATGCACATCGGCTGGTCCCTCTGGTGCGGCGTGACGATCTTCCTGCTGGCCAAGGCGCCCTGGGCGAAGATCCTGGGCCTGCTCTACCCGACGGTCACCCTCGTCGTGATCGTCGCGACCGCCAACCACTTCTGGCTGGACGCGGTCGGCGGCATGATCTGCCTGGCCTTCGGCTTCCTCGTCTCGTACTTCTGGTACGGCTCCCGGCCGCACCGGCTGCCCAAGCTGGTGGACCCGGCCGTGACCGTGGCCCGGGGCGGTCCGCGCCCCTCGCCTGAGGACGCGGACAAGGCGGACGCCGAGCGCCCGGTCGGCTCCACCAGGTAGACCAGCCGGTCGGGGGCGGGGCCCGCCCGGCCTCGCCCGCCGGGGCGAGGCCTACGCCCCGTAGAACAGCTCCTCGACGACGGCCCTGGCCCGGCGGGTGATGCGGCGGTAGTCGTCGACCAGCTCCCCGGCGTGACCGGGGCCGTACCCCAGGTACCGTCCCACCGCCGCGAGCTCGCGCGGATCCGAGGGGAAGGTGTCACCGGCCCGGCCACGGACCAGCATCACCGCGTTGCGGACGCGGGTGGCGAGCACCCAGGCCTCGTCCAGGATCTGCGCCTCGTCCGCCGGGATGAGGTCCGCCGCGTGCGCGGCGGCGAGCGCCTCGCGGGTACGGGTCGTCCGCAGCCCCGGTTCCACCCAGCCGTGCCGCATCTGGAGGAGCTGGATCGTCCACTCGACGTCGCTCAGGCCGCCGCGCCCCAGCTTGGCGTGGAGCGTCGGGTCGGCGCCGCGCGGCAGCCGTTCCGACTCCATGCGGGCCTTGAGCCGGCGGATCTCGCGGACCGCGTCCTCGCCCAGACCCTCGGCGGGATAGCGCAGCGGGTCGACGAGTTCGATGAACCGGTCCGCCAGCTCCCGATCGCCCGCCATGGGCTCGGCGCGGAGCAGGGCCTGGCTCTCCCAGACGAGCGACCAGCGGCGGTAGTAGGCCTCGTACGACTTCAGGGTGCGGACCAGGGGGCCGCTCTTGCCCTCCGGCCTGAGGTCCGCGTCGATCAGCAGCGGCGGGTCGGCCGTCGGCAGCTGGAGGAGTCGACGCATCTCGGCGACGACCTGGTTCGCGGCCCTCGACGCCTCCTGGTCGTCGACGCCCTCGCGCGGCTCGTGGACGAACAGCACGTCGGCGTCGGAGCCGTACCCCAGCTCGTGTCCGCCGAAGCGGCCCACGCCGATGACCGCGAAGCGGGTCGGGAGCGTGTCGCCCCACCCGGCGCGCACGACGGCCCGCAGGGCGCCGGCGATCGTCGCCGCGTTGAGGTCGGTGACGGCCTCCCCCACCCGGTCGACCAGCGCGCCGGGGTCGGGCTCGCGGGGGTTGTCCTCGGTGCCGTACGAGCCGATGAGATCGGCCGCGGCGGTACGGAACAGCTCCCTGCGGCGCACCCCGCGGGCCGCCGCGACGGCCTGCTCGGCGTCGTCCGCGCGGCCCACCGCCGCCAGGACCTCCTGCTCCAGGTGGTCCCGGCCGCGCGGCTTCAGCCCCTCCGGGTCGCCGAGGATCGCGACCGCCTCGGGGGCGCGGAGCAGCAGGTCGGGGGCGAGGCGTCCGGCGGAGAGCACCCGGGCGAGGTTCTCGGCGGCGGCGCCCTCGTCGCGGAGGAGGCGGAGGTACCAGGGGGTCTTGCCGAGCGCGTCCGAGACCTTGCGGAAGCCGAGGAGGCCGGCGTCCGGGTCGGCCGAGTCGGCGAACCAGCCGAGCAGCACCGGGAGCAGCGTCCGCTGGATCGCGGCCTTGCGGCTCACCCCGGCGGAGAGCGCCTCCAGGTGGCGCAGGGCGGCGACGGGGTCCTGGTAGCCGAGGGCTTCGAGGCGCTGGCCGGCCGCCTTCGGGCTGAGCCGGATCTCACCGGGCGCGAGCTGGGCGACCGCGTCGAGCAGCGGCCGGTAGAAGAGCTTCTCGTGCAGCCGGCGGACGACGGCGGCGTGCCGCTTCCACTCCTTGTTGAGCGCGGTGACCGGGTCGGTGCGCAGGCCGAGGGAACGGCCGAGGCGGCGCAGGTCGGCCTCGTCCTCGGGGACGAGGTGGGTGCGGCGCAGCCGGTACAGCTGGATGCGGTGCTCCATGGCGCGCAGGAAGCGGTACGCGTCGTCGAGCTGGGCCGCGTCGGCCCGGCCGACGTAGCCGCCGGCGGCGAGGGCGGCGAGCGCGTCCAGCGTCGTACCGCTGTGCAGGCCGGCGTCGCTGCGCCCGTGCACGAGCTGGAGGAGCTGGACGGCGAACTCGACGTCCCGCAGTCCGCCGGGGCCGAGCTTGAGCTCGCGCTCGACCTGGGCGGCGGGGATGTTGTCGACGACCCGGCGGCGCATCTTCTGCACGTCGGGGACGAAGTTCTCGCGCTCCGCGGCCTGCCAGACGAGCGGCGAGACGGCGTCGATGTACTGCGCGCCGAGTTCCGGGTCGCCCGCGACCGCGCGCGCCTTCAGGAGGGCCTGGAACTCCCAGGTCTTCGCCCAGCGCTGGTAGTAGGCGAGGTGGGAGGAGAGGGTGCGGACGAGGGGGCCGTTGCGGCCCTCGGGGCGGAGGTTGGCGTCGACCGGCCAGATCGTGCCCTCGATGTTGGTCTCGGAGCAGATCCGCATGAGGTGCGAGGCGAGCCGGGTCGCCGCCTGGAGCGCCTTCCCCTCGTCGGCGCCCTCGACGGGTTCGCCGACGAAGATCACGTCCACGTCGGAGACGTAGTTGAGCTCGTGGCCGCCGCACTTGCCCATCGCGATCACGGCGAGCCGGCACTGGGCGGCGTCGGCGGGCTCGGAGGTACGGGCGATGGCGAGGGCGGCGCGCAGGGTCGCCGTCGCCAGGTCGGCGAGCTCGGCGGCGGTCTGGGCCACGTCGGTGGTGCCGCACACGTCACGGGCCGCTATGGCGAGCAGGCAGCGGCGGTAGGCGACCCGCAGCGAGACGGCGTCGGTGGCCTCGGCGAGCCCCCGCTCGAACTCGGCGACCCCGGGGTGCAGGTCCGCCGCCTCGTACGTGACGAGGGTCTCCCAGTCGCGATGGTGCCGGGCCAGGTGGTCGGCGAGCGCCTCGGAGGCGCCGAGCACCCCGAGGAGCCGGTCCCGGAAGGGCTTGGCGGAGAGGAGGGTGGCGGTGAGGGTCTGCCGCTCGGTCTCCGGCTGGGCCTCGACCAGGCGGACCAGGCCGCGGAGGGCGAGGTCCGGGTCGGCGGTGGCGCCGAGGGCGTCGAGGAGGACGGCGTCGTCGCGGAGGGTGGCGAGCTCGGGCACGTCGAGCAGCCGCTCGGCTCCCGAGGGATCGGTGAACCCGTGCCGCAGCAGTCGTGAGAACGTACTGCTCCTGCGTCCCGGCACCGTCATCCGACCGCTCCCTCCAGGCTGGTCCACCCCGGGCCTCCCAGAGCCGGACCAGGGAGATCGAGCCTATCCGGAGTGCGGGGCGCGGGTGTTCAGGCCTTCGGATCGAAGCGGATCACACGTGATGTCTCGCACATTGATCCCTTTTCGGGGCCGATAAACCGTATTTCTTGAAAGTCCGTCTTGTTGTCCGTGCCCTCGCACGCCCGTCCGTCCGCCCGCACGGCCCGTCCGTCCTTCTCCTGACCTCCGTCCGTCGTCCCTCCGTGAAAGCGCGCCCTCACCGATGCCCGTCCGTCTTCCCCGCCGCCCCGCCGCCCCCTCCCGCCGCAGGGTCGTCTCGACGGCGGTGACGGCCGTCCTGGTCGGCGGCACCTTCGCCGGGCTGCTGTCGGTGACGACGGCGCCACAGGCCCCGGCGGCGACTCCGGTGCGGAAGCCGGCGCCCTCGGGGACGCCGTCGAAGGCGCCCGCGGTCGAGCCGCCGAGCGCCGACGCCCCCGGGGCGTCCGTGGTGCAGATCGTGGCGCACCCGGACGACGACCTGTTCTTCATGAACCCGGACATCTCCCAGTCCATACGCTCCGGCGACCCCCTGACCTCCGTCTACCTCACCTCCGGCGAGTCGGACGGCGTCAACGCCCGCCCGCGCGACGCCGCGGGCGCCGAGCCCGACAAGGCGGGGTACGCCGAGGCCCGGCAGAACGGCATCCGCGCCGCGTACGCCGAGATGGCCACCGGCAGCCGCACCAGCCCCTGGGACCGGGTCGCGATCCCCACGGCGGGCGGCGCGACCGCCGAGATGGACACCTTGCGGGCGAAGCCCCAGGTGAAGCTGGTGTGGCTGCAGATACGCGAGGCCGGGTCGACCACCGGCGACCGCCCCGAGAGCCTGAACGGCCTGTGGCACGGCCGGATCTCCGCGCTCGCCTCCCAGCGCGCCGCCGGCACCCCGGTCGCGGCGGACTTCACGTACACCAAGGACCAGGTCGTCGCGACGGTCGCCGGGCTCCTGGAGCGCTTCCGGCCGACCTTCGTACGGATGCAGGACCCGACCCCCGGCACGTACCCGGACACGGGACACGTCCGGGACCATCAGGACCACCTGTACGGGGCGCGGTTCACCCAGGCCGCGCTCGCCCGGTACGCGGCCGTCCCCGGACACCCGCACGTCGGCGTGCAGAACTACCTCGGGTACCCGACCAGCGTCCTGCCGCACACGCTCGACCCCGAGACGGCGGACGCGAAGCTGAAGACCCTCAAGACGTACGCGTGGCTGGACGGGGTCAACGACTGCGGGACCGCCGCGGGCTGCGGCGACCTGAAGGTGGCCGCACGGCCCGCCGGCCGGGGCTGGACGCAGACCGTCCGGTACGCCCGGGGCACCTCCACCTCCTGGGTACAGCGCGACCGCGACGGCGGGCTGCACGCCTTCTCCGTCCTCGACGGGCGCCTCGCGACCTGGCGGCAGGCGCCGGGCTCGACGGCCTGGCGGGGGCCGGTGCTGCTGCCCGGCGGCGGCCTGGACAGCGGCGTCACCTCCGCCCTCCTCCCGGACGGCCGGATCGCGGTCTTCGGCACCCGGACGACGCTCGACGGCGGCCCCTCGGCCTACCGGCGCGAGGTGGTGAGCACCGAGCAGTCGGCGACGGACGGCTCCTTCGGTCCGTGGCGCTCGCTCGGCACGCCCGAGCGGGACGACGCCGGGGGCACCTCCGACATCAGCGCGCCCGCCGTGACCGTCGGCCTCGACGGGCGCGCGACGCTGGTCCTGCGGGACAGCGCGCACCGGCTCGCGGCGCGCGAGCAGCGGGCGGACGGCGACTGGGGGCCGTGGCGGACGCTGGGCGGCGCGGACGTGTACGGCGACCCGGTGGCGGCGACGGACGCGACGGGCCGCGGGTACGTCTTCGCGAGCACCCCGGACACCGTTCTGGCGTGGGCGGCGCAGCGTCCCGGCGGCCCGCTGACGGGTCCGGAGCGGACGGGGCTGCCGCCGACGACGCTGGCGCTGAGCGCGAGCCCGGCGCCGGGCGGCGAGGGCGTACGGCTCTGGTTCCGCAAGCCGGCCTCGGGCGACCTGCGGAACGTCGACTTCTCGGGCTCGGGTCTGGTCTCGCCGATGCGGGAGCTGGCCGGCGGTGTGGCGGGCTTCGGCCCGGTGAGCGGACCGGCCGGCGGGTCCGGCGGCGGTTCGGCGGGCGGGTCCACGGGCGCGTCCACGGGCAGGTCTGCGGACAGGTCCACGGGCAGGTCCGCGGGCAGGTCCGCGGACAGTGCCTCGGCCGGCGGCGAGGGCCTGCTCGCGGTCCGCTCCCGTACCGGCGTCCTGGCGACGGCCCCACTGGGGCGGGGCGGGACGCGACCGGTGTGGACCCTGGAGAGCTTCCTCTTCTCCGGAGCGCCGGACGCGGGCACGGACGGGGTCGCGGCGATCGGGCTGGACGGCCGACTGCACTGGACGCCCGCGCACCGATGAGTTCGGCCCGGAATGGCGGTTCGAGGTGCGGGACGGGGTGTTCGTAGGCGACGGTGGTACGGCCCTGGTGTTCGCGGTCGCGCCCCGTACGGTCTTCGGCTTCGCCACGGGCGAGCCGTCCGGCCGGACCCACCGGCGTTCCCGAGGACCCTGAGGAGTACGTGTGAACTGGACACTGGAAGTCGTCCCCGTCCCCGTCACCGACATGGACCGGGCCAAGAAGTTCTACGGCGAGAAGTGCGGCTTCACGATCGACCTGGACAGCGAGGTGGCGCCGGGCGTGCGGATCATCCAGGCGACCCCGCCCGGCTCACGCTGTTCGGTCGCCCTGCTGAGCGGCATGCCGCCGATGCCTGGCACGAAGGAGATGGCCCCCGGCACCCTGCACGGCCTCCAGGTCTGCGTCACGGACATCGAGGCGGCCAGGACGGAGCTGGTCGACCGGGGGGTCGACGTCTCGCCCGTGATGCACGTCGGCGCGACGGGCTGGGAGGACGGGAAGGGCGACACCTGGAACTCGTTCATGACCTTCGAGGATCCGGACGGCAACGGCTGGGTGGTCCAGGAGGCCCCGTCGGAGCTGTCGGAACGCTGAGGGCGGCCACGGCCTCCGGCGTCCAGTGCCCGGCCGCGCCGGGGCAGCCGGCGAGATAGGCGGCGACCTCGGCGGGCCGCCAGGCCCCGGCCCCGTACAGCCCGGCGGCCACCTGCCGGAGGTACGCGGCGGACGGCGGCCGCAGCCCACCGGCACCGCCCTCCTCCGGCATCGGCCACGGCGCGGTGAACGTGAGCACCGGCAGACCGTCGATGTCGCCGTCGTCGAGGACACCGGGGCAGACGAGGGTCTCGTACCGCCCCGGCCCGAACGAGCAGCGCCCGGTGGCGAGCGCCTCGGCCGGATCGAGGTCATCGCCCGGCTCGCGGTACATCTCCTGCGCGGCGATGTCGGAGAACTGCCCGACGGTCAGCAGATGCGCGACGCCCCAGGCGGTGCCGTCCGCGGCCGGGTCGTAGAAGGCCCGGCCGCCGCCCCACACGGGCGACTCGGTCGCGAAGTACACCCGCCCGGGCAGCACGAGCGCCACCGACCGCTCGGGCGCACGCGGGTCCCGGCACCCGGGGAACTCCCGCGCGGCCCCGGGCGGCCGGCCGCCGGCGAGGTAGTACCCGAGGCGCTCGGCACGGGTGTTGGTCCCGTAGGCGGCGTACCAGACACGAGGGGATTCTCCCGACATACCGTCAGACGGTAGCGGTCAGAACCCCAGGAAGTTCAGAACCCGAGGAAGAAGTGGACGAGCTGCTCGTCCTCCGCGACGCGCCGCATCCCCGCGGCCTCCATCACGCGGTGGGAGGCCGGGTTGTCGAGGTTGGCGTCCCCCTTCAGGCCCTCGGCGCCGGCCTGCCGGGCCAGCTCGACGAGGGCGCGCAGGGCCTCGGAGGCGTACCCCTTCCCGCGTGCCACGGGCACGAGCCCGTACCCGACCGTCGCGACGCCCAGCTCGTCCGGCGGCCCGTGGAACCCGATCCCGCCGACGGCGGCGCCACTGTCCAGGAGCCGTATCTGGTAGGCACCGAACACGCCGGGATCGCCCCGCTCCGCCCACCCCCGCAGGAACCCGGTCACCGCGATGACGTCCCCACGCTCGGGGTACCCCTCGCCCCACCGGTCCCCCGGCTCGGCCTCCCCGGCGGCGATGCGCTCGGCCTCGCCCACGCTCAACGGATGCAACAGGAGCCGCTCGGTGGCGACGGAGGGGATCTTCACGGAGGCAGTGTGAGTGGCCCTTTGCCCCCCGGGCAACACATTTCCGACGGGTCGTTCCTCGACCCACGCGTCGCACGCCCTCTAGAGACGGAGGAGCCACCAGACGCCTCCTGCGATGAGGAGCACGGATACCGACACGGCCGCCGGCCAGAGGAATCCGGTGCGTCGCCGTCCCGTCGTCCCGGCGGAGGCCGAGCCTCCGGGGGACTGCGGCCAGGGCGCGTCCGCCCCCGGGCTCCCACCGACGCTCTCGCCCACGGGCCCACCCACGAGCGGTCCCGAGGGCGGGCCCAGGGGCTGCTCGGCCCTTTCGACGTCGGGGGGCTCCCCGGCCTCCCATTCGCCCGAGGTCTCCGGGTCGCCGACGCCCTGCCGGGCGCGTCGCAGGACACCGTAGCCTTCGCGGCGCCAACGGATCCCGGTGACGTCCGTGAACTCTACGGCGAGATCGCGCAGCCGGTCGGAGTGCTCGTCCCGGATCTGCGTGGGTGGCAGAGGGGCGGTGCCCTCGCCGGTGCCGAGAAGGGTCCATGCGCCGATCACCTCACCGCGGAAGGACACACGCACGTCCCGGACCGGCTGGTTGGACCCGTTCCGAATCACGGCCTTCGGGACGACCCAGCTGTCGTGCAGAGATGACGGCAGGAGCGCGATATGCGCGCTGATCAGGGAGGCCTGATGCCGCTCTCGTTGTCGCTGGGCGCTCTGTTCCCGCTCGTGCAGCAGCCGCTCCTGCTCCCGATCGCGCTGGAACCTCCGCAGTTCCTCCGCGCGGAGAGCGGACTCCTGTCTCCCCTCCCGGACCTTCTGCCGGTGAGCCGCGTAGCTCAGGGTCAATCCCACCAGGCCGGTCAGGAGGCTGAAGACGGCGACAAGGTTCTGCACCATGCCCCGACTCTGGTCGACCGGACCGCGTCATGTCAGCGCGCAACACCGGACCGGAGGCAGGCCGCCTCGGAAGTCACCCCTGCCACCGCGTGGACGACATGTACGCGGGCCCCGGTTCGACGTCGGACGGCCCGCAGACGGCCCAGGGCGTGTCCGACAGATCGCGGGTGAGACGACTCAGGGCCGGCGGCTGAGTGCCGTCGGCCCTGATCGTGGTTTCCGGGCCTTGACCGCTCCGAGCTGGGGTTACAGCACCGGGAGGTTCTTGCGGAGCTCGAAGGCGGTGACCTCGCTCCGGTACTCCTCCCACTCCTGCTTCTTGTTGCGGAGGAAGAAGTCGAAGACGTGCTCGCCGAGGGTCTCCGCGACCAGTTCGCTCTTCTCCATCAGGGCGATCGCCTCGCCCAGGTTCTGCGGGAGCGGCTCGATGCCCATCGCGCGGCGTTCCGCGTCGGAGAGGGCCCAGACGTCGTCGTCGGCGCCCGCCGGGAGTTCGTAGCCTTCCTCGATGCCCTTGAGGCCGGCCGCGAGGAGGACCGCGTACGTCAGGTAGGGGTTGGCGCCCGAGTCGATGGAGCGGACCTCGACGCGGGACGAGCCCGTCTTGCCCGGCTTGTACATGGGGACGCGGATGAGGGCCGAGCGGTTGTTGTGGCCCCAGCAGATGTACGAGGGGGCCTCGCCGCCCGAGCCGGCCGTGCGGGAGGAGCCGCCCCAGATGCGCTTGTAGGAGTTGACCCACTGGTTGGTGACGGCGGAGATCTCGCCCGCGTGCTTCAGGAGGCCCGCGATGAAGGAGCGGCCCACCTTGGAGAGCTGGTACTCGGCGCCCGACTCGTAGAAGGCGTTCCGGTCGCCCTCGAACAGGGACAGATGGGTGTGCATGCCCGAGCCGGGGTAGTCGGAGAACGGCTTCGGCATGAAGGTGGCCTGGACGCCCTGTTCGAGCGCGACCTGCTTCATGACCAGGCGGAAGGTCATGATGTTGTCCGCCGTGGAGAGGGCGTCCGCGTAGCGGAGGTCGATCTCCTGCTGGCCCGGCGCGCCCTCGTGGTGGGAGAACTCCACCGAGATGCCCATCGATTCGAGCATCGTGATCGCCTGGCGGCGGAAGTCCATGCCGACGTTCTGCGGGGTGTGGTCGAAGTAGCCCGAGTTGTCGGCCGGGGTGGGCCGCGTGCCGTCGAGCGGCTTGTCCTTGAGGAGGAAGAACTCGATCTCGGGGTGGGTGTAGAAGGTGAAGCCGAGATCGGAGGTCTTGGCCAGCGCCCGCTTGAGGACGTAGCGCGGGTCCGCGAAGGACGGCGAGCCGTCCGGCATCAGGATGTCGCAGAACATCCGGGCCGTGCCCGGGGCCTCGGCGCGCCACGGCAGGATCTGGAAGGTTCCCGGGTCCGGCTTGGCGATCATGTCCGATTCGTATACGCGGGCGAAACCCTCGATCGCCGAGCCGTCGAAGCCGATGCCCTCGTCGAAGGCCTGCTCAAGCTCGGCGGGCGCCACGGCCACCGACTTGAGGAAGCCCAGTACGTCGGTGAACCACAGGCGCACGAAGCGGATGTCGCGCTCCTCAAGCGTACGGAGCACAAATTCCTGCTGCTTGTCCATTTCCACACCCATCCTCGCTGGTCAGGCCGCCTGCTCCCACCGCCTCCGATGCATCGGGGGGCACCTGAGCATCCCACCACATGGTTTCGCGCACGTTGCACACCCATAGTGCCTGCTCGGGTGTGACGCAGGTAACGCGAGGAGGGCGATTCGGAGGGCGGGGGGACGGCTAGGGCCTGTCCGGCGGTACCAAGTGGTACCCCGTTCGGCCCACGGACGGCCCGCGCCCACTACGATCTGCGCCCATGGGGGCCACGCGGCTCGTACGCCTGTTCCGACACGCGCGTCCCATGGCACTGGTGAGTGCCGTGGCGACGCTCCTCGCCGCGCTCTTCGTCTGTCTGGGTGCCGGGCCCGGGCCCGACGCCCATCACGAGGCCGGTCCGGAGCCGCACACCGTGCGGGCTACGGCCGTCGTGGGCGAGTACATCTGTCCGTACGACCGTGGCGGCTGCTCCCTCGTCCCCTCCCTCTCCCCCGCGGTGCTCAGCGCGCCCCCGCTCGATCCGCCGCTGCAGGCGGAGGGCCGGCTCCCGCGCCTCGACCCGCCCTCCGGCGACGGTCCCGCGTACCGCTCGGGTGTCCGGCCGCGCGCGCCCGACCTGCACGTCCTTCAAGTTCTCCGGACATAGCGGCGGCGGGCCCTCCCGCCCTCGCGTGTCCCGCTCCGAACTCCACCCCCATCCCTGAAGAAGGACGACATCACCATGGCCGCCAACCGCTCCGCCACCGCCGACCGCCGCGCCCGAATAGAGGAGATGCGCCGCGCCGAGCAGGCCCGTGAGCGCCGCAACCGTCTGATCACCATCGGCATCTCCGGGGTCGTCGTCCTGGGTCTCGTCGGCTTCGGCACCTTCGTGCTGATGAAGAAGTCCGACGAGCAGGACGCGAAGAACGCCGCCGCCAAGGCCCCCATCAAGGCCGAGCAGTCCTGGGACGCGAAGAAGCTCGGCCGCAACCACGTCGAGACCGCCGTGAAGTACGACATGAAGCCGCCGGTCGGCGGTGACCACCACCCGGTCTGGATGAACTGCGACGGCGTCGTCTACGCCAACGCCATCAACGACGTGAACGCCGTGCACTCGCTGGAGCACGGCGCCGTCTGGGTGACGTACAGCAAGAAGGCCGCCGAGGCCGACGTGAAGAAGCTGTCCGAGAAGGTCGGCAAGACGCCGTACTCGCTGATGAGCCCCGTGGAGGACCAGACCGGGGCGATCATGCTGTCCGCCTGGGGCAAGCAGGTGACCGTGGACAACGCCTCCGACCCGCGGATCGACGCCTTCTTCACGAAGTACGTCCAGGGCCCGCAGACCCCTGAGCCGGGCGCCGCCTGCACCGGCGGGCTCGACAAGTGAGCCCGGTGGGAGGGGACGAGGACGAGTTCGCGCCGGTCGTCCGGCGCGGGCCGAACCGGACCCGGTGGGCCGCCGTCACCGCCGTCGCTCTCGCGCTGCTCTTCGCCGGGGGTGCCGTGACGGTCGCCTCCGCGGAGCGCGACGAGGCGCCGCGTACGCCGGTATCCGACTCCGCGGACGCCGGCTTCGCCCGGGACATGTCCGTCCATCACCAGCAGGCCGTCGAGATGTCGTTCATCGTCCGGGACCGCACCCGGGACGAGGCCGTCCGCCGGCTCGCGTACGACATCGCCAACACCCAGGCCAACCAGCGGGGCATGATGCTCGGCTGGCTGGACATGTGGGGGCTGCCCAAGTTCGAGTCGGGTGTCGAGCCGATGACCTGGATGGGCATGGGCGGTACGGGCGACAGCGGGCCGCTCGACGGCGCGCTGATGCCCGGCATGGCGACCAACGCGCAGCTGGACGCCCTGCGCGCGGCCAGTGGCCGGGAGGCCGAGGTCCTGTACCTGAAGCTCATGACCGAGCACCACAAGGGCGGGGTCCACATGGCCGAGGGGTGTGTGCGGAAGTGCGCCCCGGGCGTCGAGCGTGATCTCGCGCAGGGCATGGTCGACGCCCAGCGGTCCGAGATCCTGCTGATGGCCGACATGCTGAAGCAGCGCGGCGGTGCCTGAGCCGGCGCGGGACCGGAGGAGCGCGGTGCCCGAGGCGGCGCGCTCCTGATCCCGCAAGGCCGTCCGGCCCCCGTGACCCGCTGCGGTCGCGGGGGCCGTGCCGTGCGCCGAGAATGAATGGGCTCGGGGACGTTCGTGCGACGACGTTCGACGAAAGGTACGTAGCCCATGACCACGGCGAAGGACATCATGCACCCCGGGGCCCAGTGGATCCCGGCACACGAGACGCTCGACCGCGCCGCGCAGCTGATGCGCAATCTGAACGTGGGCGCGCTGCCCATCGCCGACGAGAACGAACGGCTCTGCGGCATCATCACGGACCGCGACATCGTGGTCGGCTGTGTGGCCATGGGCCATGATCCGGCGAAGATCACCTGCGGCGAGATGGCGAAGGGCACGCCGCGCTGGGTCGAGGCCGGCGCGGACGTGGGCGCGGTCCTGGAGGAGATGCAGAGCCACCAGATCCGTCGTCTCCCCGTCATCGAGGGCAAGCGGCTCGTCGGCATGATCAGCGAGGCCGATCTGGCCCAGCATCTGTCGGACGAGCAGATCAAGGCGTTCTGCGCGAGCGTCTACGCCGCCACCTGACCGGACCGCAGCACCGCCCGGGCCACCGCGTCCGGGCGGTCCAGCATGACCAGATGGCCCGACGGCACGGCCGCCTCGTAGTGGGCGCCGAGCCGCCGGGCCAGCGCGCGTTGGCGCCGTTCCCAGCGGGCGGAGCCGTCGGGGGCGGCGAGGACGGTGACGGGCAGTCCTGGCGGGAGCGGGTACCGGTCACGGAGGGCGAGGAGTTCGGCGGCGACGGCGCCGTAGCGGGCGTTCTCCAGGAGGGTGCCGCGCAGGACGCGTGAGGTGCGGTAGACGCGGCGGATCAGCGCGGAGGGCGCCGGGTCGCTCCGTACGGCCGCCCGGCGGAGGGTCGGGCCGAGCGCGGCCGGGACCCCGGCGGCGGCGAGCGTCCCGCCGAGGAACCGTGAGGCGGCGACGGCGGTCCGGGAGGGGCGGGGGTGCTCCTCCACCGAGGAGTCGACGAGGACCAGTGCGGCGGTACGGGCCGGGTGGAGCCGCGCGAAGGCCTCCGCGTGGAATCCGGCGATGGAGTGGCCGACGACGGTGACGGGGGCCCGGTGGCCGCCGACCGCGTCGAGGAGCGACGCGATCCGGTCCGCCTCGCCCGCCGCCGTCGGCGGGGCCGTGGCGGGGGCGGACAGGCCGTGGCCGGGGCGGTCGAAGCGGACGACCGTGCGGTACGGGGCGAGCAGCGGCACGACCGGGTCCCAGTCGAACCAGCTCAGGCCGAGACCGGCGCTCAGGACGCAGACGGGCCCCGAGCCCTCGACGACCACGTGGTGGGCGACTCCCCCGATCCGTACGAAGGTCATCGCGACCGCCCCCGGACGAGGGACCCGGCGAGTACCGCGAGCCAGACGGCCACCAGGAGGACCTGGAGCCGCTGGCCGGCGCCGAGCGCCCACGTGCCCCTGCCGGCCTCGAAGGCGGCCATGGCGGCGAGGGTCCAGGTGGTGGCGGCGAGCTCCAGGACGACGAGGGCGGGGCCCGTACGGGCGAGGGGGCGCCAGTGGCCGTACCGGCGGGCGGCCACCGTCAGGGCCACCATGGCGGCGAGGGCGCCGGTCATGGCGAGGGTCGAACTGACGGCGTGGGCCGTATGGGTGGCGGGCACGAGTCCGGCGGTCTCGCGGGCCGCGCACGCGGGGTCGGCGGTGGGGGCGCAGCTGAGCGGGAGCCGCGAGTCGGCGACGGTGGCGGCGCCGAAGACGGCGAGGGCGATCCAGCCGCCGCGCGCCCAGGGCCCGTGGCTCCGGGTCGCGGCGAGTCCGGTCAGCGCGCCCGCGAGGACGAGGAGGCCGGCGGCGAGGTCGGTGGCGCGGAAGAGGCCGCCGAGGGGCTGGTCGGCGGCGGCGAGTTCGGAGACGTACGTCCGGACCGGATCGAGCCCGGTCCGGACGAGGACTTCGAGGAGCCAGGCGGTGTACGCGAGCGCGCCGAGGCCCAGCAGGGCCGCGGCCGCTCTCGTCGCCCTTTCGGGCACCTTTCCGGGCATGGTGGTTCGAACGTTCAGGACGAACCGGAAGGTTCCCTGTGGTCGGGGTGGACCCAGCTCGGCTTGCGGTACTTGAGCAGCGCGGCCGGGATGACGACGCCGAGGAGCAGCAGGCCGCCGCCGACGATGAGCAGGTAGCGCCAGAGCGACTGGTCGCCGAACTGGTCGGGCGGGACGAAGCCGATGACGAGCGCGGCGACCGAGGCGACGAAGCCGACGCCGGCGACCCATTCGACGGCGGGGACGCGGAAGCCGCGTTCGACGTCCGGCCGGCTCCTGCGGAGCTTGACGACGGAGACGAACATCAGCAGGTACGCGATCAGGTAGATCTGCACGGTGATGACGGAGAACATCCAGTACGCGCTGGAGACGTCGTCGCTGAAGGCGTAGAGGATGCCGATCAGGGTGGTGACGACGCCCTGCGCGATCATGATGTTCTGCGGGACGCCGTTCCTGTTGAACTTCTGCAGCGCGGGCGGCAGGTAGCCCTCCTGTCGGGAGAGCAGGACGAGGCCCTTCGCGGGTCCGGCGAGCCAGGTGAGCATGCCGCCGAGGGCGGCGCAGACCAGCATGACGCCGACGACCTTGGTCATCCAGCCGATGGAGAAGTGGTCGAAGAAGGCCTGGAAGGCCTGCATCAGACCGGCGGTGAGGCTGAGCTGCGCCGAGGGGATGACCCAGGCGATGGCGAGGGCCGGAAGGATGAAGATCAGCAGGACGAGGCCGGTCGCCAGGAACATCGACTTCGGGTACTCGCGCTTGGGCTCGCGCAGCGAGGAGACGTGGACGCCGTTCATCTCCATGCCCGCGTAGGACAGGAAGTTGTTGACGATCAGGACCAGGCTCGCGAGGCCGGTCCACGGCGGGAGCCAGTGGTCGGCGGTCATGGGCTGCGCGGAGGGGTTGCCCTGGCCGAGGAAGATCATGCCGAGGAGGACGAGCAGCACGCCGGGGATGAGGGTGCCGATGATCAGGCCGAAGGAGGAGAGACCGGCGATCGCCTTCGTCCCGCGCGAGGAGATCCAGACCCCGCTCCAGTAGACGACGACGATGACGATCGCGACGTAGACGCCGTTCTCGGCGAGGGAGGGGTCGATGACGTACGCGAAGGTCGAGGCGACGTACGCGAGCAGGCTCGGGTAGTACGCGATGGTCATGGCGAACTGGCACCAGACCGCGAGGAAGCCCAGCGGCTTGCCGAGCGCCTCGCTGACCCACCGGTAGATGCCGCCCGACCAGCCGGACGCGAGCTCGGCGCCGACGAGGGCGGTGGGGAGCAGGAAGACGATGGCCGGGAGCAGGTAGAGGAAGATCGCGGCGAGGCCGTAGATGGCCATCGACGGCGAGGGCCGCAGGCTCGCGACGGACGCGGTGGTCATGAAGGCGAGCGTCAGCCAGGAGATGAACTGCCGCTTGGTGCCGTCGTCCTGGACCGTCGTCATGTCATCGGCGGCGGGCCGTGCCGACTCTGCCGGGTCGTCAGTGGTCGTCATGGGCCCATGATCAGCGGGGCGGGGCCGTGTCGCATGTCGAGCGCGACCCGGCCACGGTGGCGGGGCGTCCGGGGTTCTCCCCGGCCCGTCCTGGAGCGTTTTCCGGGACATCGCGTCGGTGTGACGATTACACTGGCCGGGTGCCTCAACTACGCCTCGCCCTGAATCAGATCGACTCGACCGTCGGAGACATCGCCGGGAACGCCGAGGCGATCGTCCACTGGACCCGGCACGCCGCCGGACAGGGCGCGCATCTCGTCGCGTTCCCCGAGATGGCGCTGACCGGCTACCCCGTCGAGGACCTGGCCCTGCGGCCCTCCTTCGTCGAGGCCTCACGGGACGCCCTGCGCGGGCTCGCCCGGCGCCTCGCGGACGAGGGCTTCGGCGAGCTGCCGGTCGTCGTCGGCTACCTCGACCGCTCCGAGCGGGCCGAGCCGAAGCTCGGGCGGCCCGCGGGCTCGCCGGAGAACGCCGCCGCGGTGCTGCACCGCGGCGAGGTGGTGCTGCGCTTCGCCAAGCACCACCTTCCCAACTACGGCGTCTTCGACGAGTACCGCTACTTCGTCCAGGGCGACACCCTGCCGGTGCTCCGCGTGCACGGCGTCGACGTGGCCCTGGCGATCTGCGAGGACCTCTGGCAGGAAGGCGGCCGCGTCCCGGCGGCACGCAGCGCGCGGGCCGGGCTCCTCCTGTCGGTCAACGCCTCCCCGTACGAGCGGAACAAGGACGACACCCGGCTCGAACTGGTCCGCAGGCGGGCCCGGGAGGCCGGCTGCGTCACCGCGTACATGGCGTCCACCGGCGGCCAGGACGAGCTGGTCTTCGACGGCGACTCGATCGTCGTGGACGCGACGGGCGAGGTGATCGCACGTGCTCCGCAGTTCGTCGAGGGCAGCGTGATCGTCGATCTGGAGCTGCCGGCCGCCGACCCCGGGGCCCCCGAGGGCAGCGTCGACGACGGGCTGCGGATCGACCGGGTGGTGCTCTCCGAGAAGCCGCTTCCCTCGTACGAGCCGGAGCTCGCGGGCGGCTACGCGCACCGGCTCGACGACGACGAGGAGGTCTACTCGGCCCTGGTCGTGGGGCTGCGCGCGTACATCGCGAAGAACGGGTTCCGCTCGGTGCTCATCGGTCTCTCCGGCGGCATCGACTCGGCGCTCGTCGCGGCGATCGCCTGCGACGCGGTCGGCGCGGGGAACGTGTACGGGGTGTCGATGCCCTCGAAGTACTCCTCCGACCACTCGCGCGGCGACGCCGCCGAACTGGCCCGCCGCACCGGCCTCGACTACCGCACGGTGTCGATCGAGCCGATGTTCGACGCGTACATGGCCGCGCTCGGTCTCACCGGCCTCGCCGAGGAGAACCTGCAGTCCCGGCTGCGCGGTACGACGCTGATGGCGATCTCCAACCAGGAGGGTCACCTCGTCCTCGCACCGGGCAACAAGTCCGAGCTGGCGGTGGGCTACTCGACGCTGTACGGCGACTCCGTCGGCGCGTTCGGGCCCATCAAGGACGTCTACAAGTCGACCGTCTTCCGGCTCGCGCGCTGGCGGAACCGGGCGGCCGAGGAGCGCGGCATGACCCCGCCGATCCCGGAGAGCTCGATCACCAAGCCGCCCAGCGCCGAGCTGCGCCCGGGCCAGGTGGACACGGACTCGCTGCCGGACTACGACGTCCTGGACGGGATCCTCGCCCTGTACGTGGACGCGGACCGGGGCCTGGACGAGATCGTGGCGGCCGGGTTCGACGAGGAGGTCGTCGCGCGGACGCTGCGGATGGTGGACGCGGCGGAGTACAAGCGGCGCCAGTACCCGCCGGGCACCAAGATCTCGGCGAAGGGCTTCGGCAAGGACCGGCGTCTGCCGATCACGAACCGCTGGCGGGAGACGACGCCGTCCCGCTGACCACCCTGTCGGTGTCGAGGGGGCTTCCCGCCACGACGCGGGAGGCCTCCTCCCTCGTCTCCGCGCGGTCGAGCAGGCCCGCGACCGCCGCGATCGCCAGGCCGACCGCCGTGAGACCCGCGCCGACGAGGGCCGGCGAGGTCCAGCCCCAGCCGGCGGCGACGGCGGCCCCGCCCGCCCACGCGCCGCCCGCGTTGGCGAGGTTGAAGGCGGAGTGGTTGGAGGCGGAGGCGAGCGTCGGGGCGTCCTTGGCCTTCCGCATGACCAGCATCTGGAGCGGGGTGGTCGTCATGAAGCCGACCGCGCCGAGCACGACGACCGTGACGAGGGCCAGCCAGGGCACGTGGACGGTGAAGCGGAAGGCGACCAGGGCGAGGACGAGGGCCGCGAGCGAGCCGTACAGCGTCGGGCGGAGCGCCCGGTCGGTCAGCGGGCCCGCGGCGAGCGCCCCGCCCGTCATGCCGAGGCCGAAGAGGGCGAGGACGACGGTGACGGTGGACTCGCCGAAGCCCATCACCTCGGTGGTCATCGACGCGAGGTAGGAGTAGACGGCGAAGACGCCCGCGAAGCCGAAGACCGCGGTGAGCAGGCCGAGCAGCACCTGCGGGCGGCCGAGGGCGCGCACCTCGCGGCCCAGGCCCTGCCGGTCGTCCACGGGGACGTACGGGACGAGGCGGGCGAGCGCGGCCATGGCCAGGAGGCCGATGACGGTGACGACGAGGAAGGTCGCCCGCCAGCCGAGGTGCTGGCCGAGCAGGGTCGCGGCCGGTACGCCGAGGATGTTGGCGACGGTGAGGCCCAGGAACATCGTGGCCACCGCCCGCGCCTGCCGGTCCTCGGGCACGAGCCGGGCGGCGACGACGGCGCCGACGCCGAAGAAGGCCCCGTGCGGGAGCCCGGCGAGGACCCGGCCCGCGACCAGCCAGCCGAAGCCGGGGGCGAGCGCGGAGGCGAGGTTGCCGACGACGAACAGCGCCATGAGCAGGAGCAGCATCCGCCTGCGCGGGATCCGCGAGCCGAGGGCGGTGAGCAGGGGCGCTCCGACGACCACGCCGATCGCGTACGCGGAGACGAGGTATCCGGCGGTGGGGACGGAGGTGCCGAGATCGTCGGCGACGTTGGGCAGGAGGCCCATCATCACGAACTCGGTCGTGCCTATGCCGAAGGCGGAGACGGCGAGTGCGAGCAGCGCCAGGGGCATGGGGAGAGCCTTTCCGGAATGTCCCGAAGATAGTTCTTCGTCGGAACAAAGACTCTCAGGTGCATTCTTCCCGGCGGTCTCCGGGGGATGAAGGGGAGGTTTCACCCCGGAGTCCCGGGGGCCGGAGGCCAAGAGCCCGGAGTCCCGGACGTCGGAGCCCCGGAGTCCCGGACGTCGGAGCCCCGGAGTCCCGGACGTCAGAGCTTCACGCGGGCGGCGATCGGCAGGTGGTCGCTCATCGTCGCCGGCAGCGCCCAGGACGACATGGGCTCGACGCCCTTCACCATGATCTGGTCGATCCGGGCCATCGGGAACGAGGACGGCCAGCTGAAGCCGAAGCCGTCTCCCGCCGCGCCCTGGGTGGAGCGCAGCTGCGAGGTGACGGCGTTGAGCGCGCGGTCGTTCATGGTGCCGTTGAGGTCGCCGAGGAGGACGATCCGCTCGTGCGGGTCGTGGGCGATGGCCTCGCCCAGGGCGTTGGCGCTGTCGTCGCGCTGGTTGGCGGTGAAGCCCGCGTTCAGCTTGACCCGGACGGACGGCAGGTGGGCGACGTACACGGCGACGTCGCCCTTCGGGGTCACGACGGTGGCGCGCATCGCGCGGGTCCAGCCCATCCGGATGTCGACGGGCTGCGCGGCGCGCAGGGGCAGCTTGCTCCAGAGGCCGACCGTGCCCTCGACGGAGTGGTACGGGTAGGCCTCCGCGAGGCCCCGCTCGTACGTCGGGACCATCTCGCCCTTGAGCTCCTCCAGGGCCAGCACGTCGGCGCCGGACGCGGCGAGCTCGCGGGCGGTGCCCTCGGGGTCCGGGTTGTCGGCGTTCACGTTGTGGGTGGCGACGGTCAGATCGCCGCCGGCGACGGACTTGTCGGCGACGAGGCCGCCGAAGAGGTTGAGCCAGACCACGGAGGGCAGCAGCAGGGCGATCAGGGCGGTGGCGGAGCGCCGGACCAGCGCGAGGACCAGCAGGAGGGGGATGAAGAGGCCCAGCCAGGGCAGGAAGGTCTCGGTCAGGCTGCCCAGGTTGCCGACCGTGTTGGGGATCTCGGCGTGGAACACCATCAGGAGCGTGAGCGCCACCGCGGTGGCGGCGATCAGGACGCCCCGGCGCCAGATGCCGCGGTCGCGCCGGAGGCCGTCGAGCGCGTCCCTGAACCGGGATCCGGAACCCTGACGCTCGTGTCCCGCGTCGCCGTGCTCGGTCTCCGTCATGTCCACCCGCGCCATCGCACTGTCCTCACTGCTGCCTTGCCGTCTTGCGTGACCCGGTGTCGACACTAGGCGATCCCGGGGCCGTCGTACTCCCCCAGGGACGACACTGATGCGTGGCGGGTTCCTGCAGGTGGCGAGGGCGGCGACCCTGTGACAGAACGCGCACATTCGTACGGGTCGGGTCGGCTTCGCGGCGGATCAGCCGCGCGGGCGCAGGCCCTCCAGGACGGTGTCGACGATCCGCTCGGCGAGGCCGGGCTCCAGGGCGCCGCCGGGGCGGATGACGGTACGGAGGAGCAGGGGGCCCGTGAACAGGTCGTTGACCAGCTCGACGTCGAGGTCGTCGCGGATCTCCCCCCGCTCCATGCCGCGCCGCACCGCGTCCAGGCCGAGGCGGCGGCGCGGTTCGATCACGGTGTGGTGGTACGTGTCCCACAGCTTCGGATAGAGCTGCATCTGCGAGAACACGTTGTGGAGGAGGGCGGAGGAGCGTTTGGCGAGCCCGCGCCGGCGGATCGACTCCAGGAGCGTGACGAGGTCGTCCCGGGCCGAGGTGCCGGGCAGCACCGGGTCCGGGAGCTCCACGGAGCGGAGCAGGTCGACGAAGAGCTCCTCCTTGCCGGGCCAGCGCCGGTAGATGGTCGCCTTGCCGACGCCGGCGGTACGGGCGAGCTTCTCGATGGACACCTCGGCGAGCGGCGTACCGCCCTCCAGGAGCCTGATGGCCGCGTCGAAGATCGCCTGCTCGACGGCCTCGCTCCGCGGCCGCCCACGCCGGGCGGCACCGGGCACCGCCCCGCCGGGCGCGTCCCCGTCCTCCGGCGCGGGGCCTCCGCAGCCCACGGGGCGCGACCCGCCGCCGTGGGGCTCGGCCTCGCCGCCGCGGGGCTCCGGGGCTTCGCCGCCGTGAGGTTCCGGTACCCCGCCGTCGTGGGGTTCCGGGGCCTCGCCGTCGTGGGGTTCCGGGCTCCCGCCGTCCTGCAGCGACACGTGCGCTCCGCCTCTCCTCCGGTGACCGGCCGTCGGCCTATCGACGGGCCGATTCTCCCGCCTCGGCCCCGGGCACGGGCACGGCGGCCCGCCGGACGTCACCGTCCGGGGCCGCGGGGGCCGGAACGGCGCCCCGGACCGTACCGGCGCCGTCCACGGTCTCGGCTCCGTCCACGGTCCCGGCATCGCGCACGGCCCCGGAGGCGTCCGCCCCGTCGGAGCCGTCCGCCACGGCAGGCCCGTCCGCCACGGCAGGCCCGTCGGCCGCCGGGCCGTCGGTCGGCGCGGGCGCCGCGCCCCGCTGCGTACGGCCCGGCAGGAACGCGGCCACGACGGCCGCGCCGACCAGGGCGATCACGGCGGAGGCGATCGCCGTGACGTGCATGGCGTCGAGGAAGGCGTCGTACGCCGGGGCCACCAGGCTCCGGCCGGCCGGGCCGAGCTTCTCCGCGACCGCGAGCGTCGCCTCGATGGACTCGCCCGCCGTGTCGCGCAGCGCCGCCGGCACCCCGCCGAGGTGCCGCTCGATCTCCCCGCGGTACGTGGAGGAGAGCACCGAGCCGAGGACGGCCACACCCATCGCGCCGCCGACCTGCCGGAACGTGTTGTTGATCGCCGAGCCGGAGCCCGCCTTCTCCCGCGGCAGGGCCTGCATCACGGCGACCGTCACCGGCGGCATGATGTGCGCCATGCCCGCGCCCTGGAGGAAGAAGACGACCTCCATCACCCACACCGGCGTCGAGGCGTCGAAGAGGGCGAAGGCGGCGAGGCCCGCGGCGACGAGCAGCATGCCGACGGTGCAGACGGCCTTCGCGCCGAAGCGCTCGACGACCAGCCGCGCCCGGGGCGCGAACACCATCTGCGCGACGGCGAGCGGCAGGATGAGCAGCCCGGACTGCAGCGCGCTGTAGCCGCGGACGCTCTGCAGGTAGAAGGCGGAGAAGAAGGTCACGCCCATGAGCGCGAAGAAGACCAGCGCGATCGCGGCGACGGCCGCGGCGAACGCGGGCTTCCGGAAGTACGCCATGTCGATGGCCGGGTGGTCGCTGCGCCGCTCGTGCAGGACGAAGACGACGAGGACCGCGAGGCCGCCGAGGACCGGGGCGAGGACGGTGACGTCGGTGAAGCTCGCCAGCTCGCCGCCGCGGATGATCCCGTACACGAGGAGGACGAGCCCGAGGACGGAGAGCAGCACGCCGGGGAGGTCGATCCGGCCCGGCTTCGGGTCCCGGGAGTCGGGGACCAGCCAGACCATGAGGGCGAGGGCGAGGAGGACGACGGGCACGTTGACGAGGAAGATCGATCCCCACCAGAAGTGTTCGAGCAGGATGCCGCCGGTGATCGGTCCGATCGCGATGGCGAGGCCGACGCTGCCGGCCCAGATGCCGATGGCCTTGGGCTGCTCGTCCCGCTCGAAGACGTTCATGAGGACGGCGAGGGTCGCGGGCATGACGAAGGCGGCGCCGAGGCCCATGACGGCCCGGTAGGCGATCAGCTCACCCGGGGAGCCGGAGAAGGCGGCGAGGGCGGAGCCGATGCCGAAGACGGTGATGCCGAAGAGCAGCACCTTCTTGCGGCCGAGGCGGTCGCCGAGCAGGCCGGAGGTGAAGAGGAGTCCGGCGAAGACGAGCGTGTAGGAGTTGATCGACCACTCCAGCTCGCTCTGGGTGGCGCCGATGCCGGTGGGCGCGGGGGCGGCGATCGTCTTGACCGCCACGTTCAGGATCGAGTTGTCGAGGACGACGATCAGCAGGCTGAGCATGAGAACGCCGAGGACGGCCCAGCGGCGGCGGTGGACGGCCTCGGGGACACGGGGCGGAGCGCCCGGAGTGCCCGAAGGAGCGGGAGCGGGGGACGGCTGCGAGGACATGCCGATCACCCTAGACCCATTTCGATACGAGACCGTCTCGTATCGAAAAACCTTGCGGAGGCTTTACGTTGCGCCGGTGTGAACAGCGCCACTCCGGCCCACTTCCCCGCCCGCCCGGCGAAGTGCCACCATGGATGTGGTCCGGGGACGCCGTCAGGGCGCCTCGAGATGACGAAGGAGCCGTTTCCCATGACGCTTCAGGCTGCCCAGAAGTCACCCGCCGACAGCAGCAAGGCGCTGTACGGCGGCCAGGGCACGCGCCGCATCACCGTCCACGACATCGCCGCCGCCAAGGTCCGCGGCGAGAAGTGGCCCATGCTCACCGCCTACGACGCGATGACCGCCTCCGTCTTCGACGAGGCCGGCATCCCGGTGATCCTCGTCGGCGACTCGATGGGCAACTGTCACCTCGGCTACGAGACCACCGTGCCGGTCACGATGGACGAGATGACGATCCTCTCCGCCGCGGTCGTACGGGGCACCAAGCGCGCCCTCGTCGTCGGCGACCTCCCCTTCGGCTCGTACCAGGAAGGGCCCGTCCAGGCCCTGCGCAACGCGACCCGGCTGATCAAGGACGCGGGCGTCAACGCGGTCAAGCTGGAGGGCGGCGAGCGTTCCCTGCCGCAGACCGAGCTGCTCGTCCAGGCCGGCATCCCCGTCATGTCCCACCTCGGCCTCACCCCGCAGTCCGTCAACACCATGGGCTACCGGGTGCAGGGCCGTAGCGACGAGGCCGCCCACCGGCTGCTCAGCGACGCCAAGGCGGCGCAGGACGCGGGCGCCTTCGCGGTCGTGCTCGAACTCGTACCGGCCGAGCTGGCCGCCGAGGTCACCCGCTCGCTGCACATCCCGACCATCGGCATCGGCGCGGGCGCCGGCACCGACGCCCAGGTCCTCGTCTGGACCGACATGGCCGGCCTGACCGGCGGCAAGGTCCCGCGCTTCACCAAGCAGTACGCCGACCTCCGCAGCACGCTCGGCGACGCCGCGCGCGCCTTCGCGGAGGACGTCTCCGGCGGGGCGTTCCCCGCCGAGGAGCACACCTTCCACTAGAAGGTGTCCGCCCCTGACCGGGCCTGATCGACACCAGGCCCGCAAGGGCTCCCACGCCACTGCGGCACCTCCGACAGCCCGCCGACACCCCCCGTCGGCGGGCTGTCGGTCGTCTGTCGGGGGATTGTCGGTGGCGGCTGATGTAGTGCTCCCATGACGCGATCACACACCAACGCCGTCGAGGTCCGGGGCCTCGTGAAGCACTTCGGCGCGACGAAGGCCCTCGACGGGGTCGACCTGGACGTCCGGGAGGGCACCGTCCTCGGGGTCCTCGGGCCGAACGGCGCCGGCAAGACCACCCTCGTCCGCTGCCTGTCCACCCTCCTCGTCCCGGACGCCGGGACCGCCACCGTCGCCGGGTACGACGTGGTGAAGCACCCCCGCCAGCTGCGCCGCACCATAGGCCTCACCGGCCAGTACGCCTCGGTCGACGAGAAGCTCTCCGGCTGGGAGAACCTCTACATGATCGGGCGGCTGCTCGACCTGTCCCGGCAGGACGCCCGCCGCCGGTCCGACGAGATGCTGGAGCGCTT
The DNA here is from genome assembly GCF_026343125.1 of Streptomyces sp. NBC_00094. Classification (NCBI taxonomy): domain Bacteria; kingdom Bacillati; phylum Actinomycetota; class Actinomycetes; order Kitasatosporales; family Streptomycetaceae; genus Streptomyces; species Streptomyces sp. NBC_00094. The sequence continues at coordinate 2,284,669 of NZ_JAPEMB010000001.1, forward strand.
CTCCCTGACCGACGCCGCCAAGCGGCCCGCGATGACCTACTCCGGCGGTATGCGCCGCCGGCTCGACCTCGCCGCCTCGATGATCGGGCAGCCCTCCGTCCTCTACCTGGACGAGCCGACGACCGGACTCGACCCGCGCACCCGCAACGAGGTGTGGGACGAGGTCCATCGGATGGTCTCCGAGGGCGTCACCGTCCTCCTCACCACCCAGTACATGGAGGAGGCGGAGCAGCTCGCGAGCGAGCTGACCGTCGTCGACAAGGGCAAGGTCATCGCCAAGGGCGGGGTCGACGAGCTCAAGGCGAAGGTCGGCGGCCGGACCCTGAAGGTCCGCCCGGTCGACCCGGGCCAGCTGTCCGCGATGGCCGCCGCGCTCCGCGAGACCGGTCTCGACGGCGTCGCCGGCTCGACCGTCGTGCCCGACGAGGGCGCGCTGTACGTGCCGATCCTCACCGACCAGCAGCTGACCGCCGTCGTGGCGCTGCTCGGGGCGCGCGGCTTCGGCATCGCCCACATCGGGACCCATCTGCCCAGCCTGGACGAGGTGTTCCTCGCGATCACCGGCCAGAAGACCGACGTGTCCGACGCGATCAGCGAGGAGGTCGCCGCGTGAGCACGACCACGACCACCACGACCACTGTCACCAAGTCCCCCGGCGACGCTCCGAGGACGGCTCCGGCGCGCCCCGCGCCGTCCGCCGAGGGCCGGATCGGGCTGCGGGCCAACCTCCGCCACATCGGCGCCCTGGCCCGCCGCAACGCCCTGCAGATCAAGCAGGACCCGGAGTCGATGTTCGACGCCGTCCTGATGCCGATCATCTTCATCCTGCTGTTCGTGTACGTCTTCGGCGGCGCGATCTCCGGCAAGGGCAACAACGACGTCTACGTCAACTACGTGACGCCCGGCCTGATGGCGATGATGGGCATGAACATCGCCATGGCCGTCGGCGTGGGCATCAACGACGACTTCAAGAAGGGGGTCATGGACAGGTTCCGGACGATGCCGATCGCCCGGTCCTCCGTCCTGATCGCGAAGATCGTCGTCGAGGTCGGCCGGATGCTGATCGCCACCGCGATCCTGCTCGGCATGGGCTTCCTGCTCGGCCTGGAGATCCACACCTCGGTCCTCCACCTCTTCGCCGCCATCGGTCTGTCGATGGTCTTCGGAGCCTCGCTGATGTGGATCTTCATCCTGCTCGGGCTCACCCTCAAGACGGCCCAGGCCGTCCAGGGCATGGCGATGCTCGTCCTGATGCCGCTCCAGTTCGGTTCCTCGATCTTCGCCCCGACGACGTCGATGCCGGGCTGGCTGGAGACCTTCACCGACTACAACCCGCTGTCGAACCTCGCCGACGCCGCCCGGAACCTGATCAACGGCGGTCCGGTCGCCCACTCGGTGTGGATGACCCTCGGCTGGGCACTGGTGATCACGGTCGTCACGGCGCCGCTCGCGGTCACCAAGTTCCGCAAGAAGGTCTGAGCGGCGCCCCTGGTACGGGGGTCAGGACTCGGCGCGCTCACTGATCGCGTCGGCGGCGCGGCCGAGCAGGGCGGCGGTCTCTTCGAGAGAGAGACCGCCGCCTTCGGCGTATGCCGCGGCGAACGCGGCCTCGCCGAGGACGGATCGGGTCAGTTCGGTGGCCGTGGCCAGGTTCTCGCGCTCCAGCGGCGGCGGCAGGTGCCCGTCCGGGAGGAGGCCGTCCCGGGTCCCGAGCAGCGTCGCCGCGAACCGTGCGGCGGGACCGCCGATACCGGCGAGCGCCCAGGCCGCGACGACCACGTGGACGGCCGGCATCTGCGGGGCGATCATCATCGACAGGGTGCCGAGGGAGCGCTCGTACGCCTCCGCGGCGAGGTCGAAGGCGGAGCGGTACTCCCCGTCCACGTCATCCAGCCAGGCCAGACTGCCGAGCGTGAAGCCCTCGAAGATGGAGAGGGTCTCGGAGCCGAACTCCCCCCGCAGCGCGTGCAGGTGCTCGCGGGCCTCGGCGGTGCGACCGCTGCGGCCGAGCGCCAGGGCGAGGAAGATACGGGCGCCGAGCAGGGGTTCGTGGCCCCGGCCGTGCTCCCCTTCCACGATCTCGCGCAGGATCGCCTCGCCCTCGTCGAGCCGACCGGTCTCGACGAGCGTCCCGGCGTACCGGGCCCGCAGCAGGGCCGTCTGCGACTGTGCGCCGATCCGTTCCGCGTAGTCGATGGCGGCGGCGAAGTCCTCGGCCGCGCCCTCGAATTCGAGCTGCCGCTCGCGGGCCTCGGCCCGGGAGGAGAGCGCCTCCGCGGCGCCCCACGCGTCGCCGAGGCGGACGAAGATCTCCAGGCTCTCGTCGGCGTCGCCGGTCGCCTCGGAGGCCCAGTCGGCCCGGTTGGCGAACATGTTGGCCCGCATCTGGAGGGCGTTGGCGAGCTCCCAGTCGTAGCCGTGGCGGCGGCAGGCCTCGACGGTCGTGTCGAGGAGTTCGCGGAGCCGGCCGGCCTCGCCGATGAGGAGGACCGCGAAGACGGCGAAGGAGCCGGGCAGCCGGCAGGTCTGCGGCAGCCCCGGCTCGTACACGGCGGTCATCTCACGGAGCCGGTGCACCCCCTCGGGGCTGGTCCAGCGCCCGGTCTCGTGGTCCATGTTGAGGAGTTCGACGAGCCGCACCCCGCGCCGGGCCTCCCAGCGCTGCTCCTCGGAGAGCGGCGGCGGCGCGGCCGTGCACGGCTCGTGCAGGGGGGCCACGGGGGCGGCGGGCGGGGTGAACGGGTCGGGTCCGAGGTCGGCGGCGGCGCCGGCCCAGTGCAGGGCGTCGGTGCGCAGGTCGCGCATCTGCCAGTACCAGAGCAGGGAGTGGACGAGGACGAGCGCCTCGTCCTCGTCGCGGGCGGCGACGGCCCGGCGCAGGGCGGTGCGGAGATTGCCGTACTCGGTCCCGAAGCGGGCGATGGCGGCGACCTGTCCGGGGCCGCGGAGTTCGGGGTCGGTACGGCGGGCCAGTTCGCGGTAGTACGCGAGGTGACGCCGCTCGGCCGCCACCCGCTCCCCCGCCTCGTCCAGCCGCTCCCCCGCGTACTCCGCCACCGTCTCAAGCAGACGGAACCGCATCCCCTCACCCTCGGACCCCGGCCCCGCGACCACGAGCGACTTGTCGACAAGAGCACCCAGCACATCCAGCACGTCGCGCACGGAACCGTCCGCGCACACCGCCTCCGCCGCCGACAGATCACACCCGCCCGTGAACACCGCCAGCCGCCGCAACACCGCCCGCTCCGACCCGTCGAGCAACTCCCACGACCAGTCCACCACCGCCCGCAACGTCTGCTGCCGCGGCAACACCGTCCGCGCCCCCGACGTCAACAACCGGAAACGATCATCCAACCGGTCCGCGATCTGCCGCACCGACAACATCCGCAACCGCGCCGCCGCCAACTCGATCGCCAACGGCAACCCGTCCAGCCGACGACACACCTCCTCCGCCGCCCCCGCATCATCCGCCACCCGAAAACCCGGCCGCGCCGCCGCACCCCGCTCACCCAACAACCGCAACGCCATCCCCACCGGCAACGGCCCCAACGGACGCACCACCTCCCCCGGCACCCCCAACGGCTCCCGGCTCGTCGCCAGGACCCGCAGTCCGGGGCAGCGCCCGAGGAGGGCCTCGGCCAGTTCGGCGGCGGCCGCGACGAGGTGCTCGCAGTTGTCGAGGAGCAGCAGCATCCGCCGCCCGGCGCAGTGCTCGACCAGCCGGTCGAGCAGGTCGCCGCCGCCGCGCAGCTCCTCGGCTCCCGCGCCGCGCAGCACGGTCTCCCGGGCGCCGACGGCCGCGAGCACGGCCTCGGGGACGGCCTCCGGGTCGGTGACGGCGGCGAGTTCGGCCACCCACACCCCGTCGGGCCAGGCCTCGGCCCCGCGCTCGGCCGCCTCCTGCGAGAGGCGGGTCTTCCCGGCGCCGCCGGGCCCGAGCAGGGTGACGAGCCGGGCCGTCCGCAGGTCCTCCTGGAGGGTGGCGATGTCCTCGTCCCGCCCGACGAAGCTGGTGAGCCGGGCCCGGAGGTTCCCGCGCACGGGCGGCTTCGGCGGCTCGGCGCTCGCGGGTGCCTCCGCCTTCGCGGGTGCCTCTGCCTTCGCGGGTGCCTCCGCCTTCGTGTACGCCTCCGTCCTCGCGGCTGCCGGCGGGGCCAGGAGCTCCGCGTGGAGGGCGCGCAGGGCCGGGGAGGGGTCCGTGCCGAGCCGGTTGGCGAAGGCGCGGCGGACCGACTCGTACGCGGCGAGCGCCTCGGCCGCGCGGCCGGTGTCCCGCAGGGCCCGGATCCGGAGGGCCTGGAGAGGCTCGTCGAGCGGGTGGGCGGCGCTGAGGGCGGTCAGTTCGGGGAGGGCCTGGGCGGCCTCGCCGAGGGCCAGGGCGGCGCCGAGCCGGGCGCGGCGGGCGTCGAGGCGGCGGGCGTCCCAGCGGGCGGCCTCCGCCTCCCGGTCCGGCAGGTCGGCGAAGGCGGGTCCGCGCCAGAGCGCGAGGGCCTCGTCGAGGAGGGCGGCGGCCCGTACGGCGTCGTCGGCGCCGAGCGCGGCCACGCCTTCGACGGCGAGCCGCTCGAAACGCTGGGCGTCGACGTCCTCGGGCCGGGCGTCGAGCCGGTAGCCGCCGTCCGCCGAGATCACCGCGGTACGGCCGAGGGCCCTGCGGAGCCGTCCGACGAGGGCCTGGAGCGCGGCGACCGCGTCGGCGGGCGGCTCGTCGCCGTGCCAGACCTCGTCGACGAGGACCGGTACGGGCACGGTCCGGCCTGCCCGCAGGGCGAGGACGGTCAGCAGCGCGCGCACCCGCGGACCGCCGACGGTCACGTCGGTGCCGTCGGGCGCGCGGGCGAGGGTCGGGCCGAGCACGAAGTAACGCACAGCCCCCATTCTCCGCGAGCCGCCGCCCGCCTCCGGACCTCGGGTGTCGGAACTCGTACCCGCACCCGGTACGTTTCCCGCACACCAGCCCTCCGCCCCTTGGGAGTTCCCGCGATGACCACGGCCACCAACCGGAGCCACGAACGACGGATCAGCCCCGTCTTCCTGGCGATCCTCGCCGTCATGGCCGTCACCGGCTGGGCGGTGTGGTCGGACTTCGCCGCCTCGCCCGGCCTGGCGGTGTTCCTCTTCGTGACCTCGGCGTGGGTGGTGTCGCTCTGCCTCCACGAGTACGCGCACGCCCGTACGGCGCTGCACGGCGGGGACATCACGGTCGGGGCGAAGGGTTATCTGACCCTGAACCCGCTCGCGTACACGCACGCGTGGCTGAGCATCATCCTGCCGGTACTGTTCGTGATCATGGGCGGGATCGGTCTGCCGGGCGGTGCGGTCTTCATCGATCAGGGCCGGATCAAGGGGCGCTGGAAGCACAGCCTGATCTCGGCGGCGGGCCCGCTGGCGAACGTCGCGTTCGCCGTGGTCTGCACGGCCCCGTTCTGGCTCGACGCGCTCGACGGCGTGCCCGCGGCCTTCCGGTACGCGCTGGCCTTCCTGGCGTTCCTCCAGGTGACCGCCGCGCTCCTGAACTTCCTGCCGGTGCCGGGGCTCGACGGGTACGGAGTCGTGGAGCCCTGGCTCTCGTACAAGGTGAAGCGGCAGATCGCGCCGTACGCGCCGTACGGCTTCTTCATCGTGATCGCGCTGCTGTTCGTACCGGCGGTCAACGTCTGGTTCTTCGACGTGACCTACATGCTGACGGACGCCCTCGGGGTGTCGCCCGCGGACAGGTACTGCGGCGCGCACCTGTTCCGGTTCTGGGAGGAGATCCCGGAGCCGTGCGAGGTCTGATGCCGAACCGGTCGGACAGGACCTAACCCTGCGCGGCAGCCGCCTTCTCGACCTTCGCACGGCGGATGTAGTACCAGGCCATGTTGGACGAGAGGCCCGCGAGGAGGACCCAGATCACGCCGAGGAAGCTGCCCTGGACGAAGGAGACGACGGCCGCGGTGACGGCCAGGGCGCAGACCACGAGGGCGTAGAGGGCGAGGCGGGGCATGGGGGACGGCTCCTGTCCGGGTACGGCGCTGCTGGTGCCCGTCCAGTGTCCCCCATGCCCGCCGCCGGGCAGGGACCGGCTCAGATGTCGGTGACCCGGAGCCCGGCGTGCGCCTTGTAGCGGCGGTTGACCGAGATCAGGTTCGCGACGAGCGACTCGACCTGGTGGGCGTTGCGCAGGCGGCCGGCGAAGACGCCGCGCATGCCGGGGATGCGGCCGGCGAGGGCCTGGACGAGCTCGACGTCGGCGCGCTCCTCGCCGAGGACCATCACGTCCGTGTCGATCTCCTCCAGGGAGGCGTCCTGGAGGAGGACGGCGGAGAGGTGGTGGAAGGCGGCCGCGACCCGGGAGTCCGGGAGGAGCGCGGCGGCCTGCTCGGCGGCGGAGCCCTCCTCGGGCTTGAGGGCGTAGGCGCCCTTCTTGTCGAAGCCGAGCGGGTTGACGCAGTCCACGACGAGCTTGCCGACGAGCTCCTCGCGCAGGGACTCCAGGGTCTTGGCGTGGCCGTCCCACGGCACGGCGACGATCACGATGTCGCTGCGGCGGGCGCACTCGGCGTTGTCGGCGCCCTCGACGCCGTGGCCCAGCTCCTCGGCGACGGCCTGCGCGCGGTCGGCGGCGCGGGAGCCGAGGATCACCTTCTGGCCGGCCTTGGCGAGCCGGTAGGCGAGGCCGCGGCCCTGCTCGCCGGTGCCGCCGAGGACGCCGACGACGAGCCCGGAGACGTCGGGGAGGTCCCACGGGTCCTTGGGGGCCGCCTTGGGGGTGGCGGCGGTGGCGGGGGAGCCGGTGGAGTCGGTGGAGTCGGTGGAGGAAGTCATGGGCCCGACATTACCGACCGGTCGGGCCGCGGGACCCCGTCCCGTACGGGTGGCCCCTGCCACAACCGGCCACGTGCGCGGCGCGGCTGAGGCAGGATGTGGACCCGTGGATGCCGTACGGGTCGCGTTGCTTCGGGAAGTGCTCGCCGGGACCGAGTGGCCGCGGGAGGCGCGCCGGTTCGCGGGGGCGCTCCGGTCCTCGGTCGTCCCCCACCGGGGCGGGTTGCTGCTGGTCGGCACGGAGGAGTACGAGCCCTGGCACCTGGCGGCGCACCTCGTCGACGAGTCGGCCTGGTCGGGGCTTCCGGAGCTGGCGCCGACGCTCGTACGTCACCGGGTGCGGCCGGGTGATCCGGCGCATCTGGCGGTCGGTCTCGGGCGTCTGGAGGTCGCGGGGCGCGGGGCGACGCTGCTGATGGTGGCGCCGGAGCGGCCGGACGCGGGGCTGCTGCAGCGGGTGCACGACGCGCGGCGGGCCGGGGCGACGGTGCTCTCGCTCGACGGCGGCGACGCGGAGGTGCGGGGGCTCGCCCACGAGACGCTCACGGTGGCGGAGGGGGCGGAGGTGGACCTGGACACGGTGCAGCACCTGGTGAGCGCGGCGGCCGGGGAGAACAGCCTCCCGTCGCCCCGGGGCAGCCGCCGCTTCCGCGACCGCCTCTCGGACCTCGCCGACCGTCTGACGGCCCCGCCACCGCCGCGCTGGTGACCGCCACCGGCCCGTCGGTCGGGGACGGCCGCCGCTGACCTGCAAATTCGGTTGCCCCCGGCGCCGGCCGGCCGGAACATGGCCCCTCGTGTCCTCCGCCTTCTCGAAGTTCTCCGCCCTCCTGCCCGATCTGGCGCCGTGGCGCGCGTCCCGTGACTTCCGGCTCCTGTGGAGTCAGGGGCTCGTGACCTACTTCGCCAGTGCCATGGCGATGATCGCGCTGCCGCTCCAGATCAAGGACCTGACGGATTCGCCGCTCGCGGTCGGGGCGATGGGCGCGGTCGAGCTGGTGCCGCTGGTCGTCTTCGGGCTCTACGGCGGCGCGCTCGCCGACGCCGTCGACCGGCGGAAGGTGATCGTGGCGACGGAGGCGGGGCTCGGGCTGCTCGCCCTGCTCCTGCTGCTGAACGCGCTGCTGCCGGAGCCGATGCTGTGGCCGCTGTACGTGGTGGCGGCCGGGGTCTCGGCGCTCGCGGGGCTCCAGCGTCCCGCGCTCGACTCGCTGCTCGCCCGGATCGTGCCGCACGAGCACCAGACGGCGGCGGCCGCCCTCAACTCGCTGCGCTGGCAGATCGGCTCCATCGCGGGCCCGTCGATCGCGGGGCTCGTCGTCGCGTACTCCGGTCACGCCCCGGCGTACGCGGTGACGATCGTCGGCTTCGCCGCCTCCGTGCTGATGTGCCGCCGTCTCTCCCCCGCGCCGCCCGCGCACGACGCGGAGAAGCCCTCGCTGCGGGGCATCGCGGAGGGCGCGCGGTACGCCTGGTCGCGGCCGGTGCTGCTGGGCACGTACGCGATCGACCTCGCGGCGATGTTCTTCGCCTTCCCGAACGCGATCTTCCCGTTCCTCGCGGACGAGCTGGACGCGGAGTGGTCCCTCGGCCTGATGTACGCGGCGGGCTCGGTCGGCTCGCTGGTGCTCGGTCTGACCAGCGGCTGGACGTCCAGGGTGCGGCGCCACGGGCTGCTCGTGGTCGGGGGCGCGGCCGGCTGGGGTCTGGCCATCGCGGCGGCCGGCTGGTTCGGGAACGTCTGGCTCGTGCTGCTCTGTCTGGCCTTCGCGGGCGCCGGCGACATGCTGAGCGGCCTCGGCCGGGCCACGATCTGGAACCAGACGATCCCGGAGGAGCTGCGCGGGCGGCTCGCCGGCATCGAGGTGCTGTCCTACAGCGTCGGCCCGCAGCTGGGCCAGGTCCGGGCGGGCGTGATGGCCGGCTGGACCGGCACCCGGGCGGCGATCTGGTCGGGCGGTGTCGCCTGTGTCGCCTCGGTGGGGCTGCTCTGCCTCGCGCTGCCGAAGCTGCTCACGTACGACTCGGACACGGACGAGGACTCACTGCGCCGAAAGGCCCAGCAGGAAGCCGTACGAGCGGAGGACCGGGAAGCGGCCGGGACCGCCTGAGCGGGCCCGGCCACCCCCCGGGGTCACGCGTCGGGGGTCTCGTCCGTCCGGCCGCTCTCGTGCCAGCGCGGATCGGTCTCCCATTCCAGGTTCCGCTCCCGGGCGGTCTCCATGGCGTGGGAGGCCTCCTCACGGCTGGCGTACGGGCCGAAGCGGTTCTTCGCCGGGCACTCCGGGCCCTCCTCGACCTTCTTGTGCTCCAGGCAGTAGTACCACTCGCCGGGCTTGCCCACGGTCTTCTTCTTGAACAGGGCCATCGTCGTCGGCTCCTTCCTCCGAGACCATGCTGCCCCAGACGTGGTCGTTAGACTCGCTGACATGTCTGGCCAGTCGCTTCTCGTTCCGGGGGAGCTCTCCCCCCACCGCTCCGTTCCGGGCTCCATCCGCCGTCCCGAGTACGTCGGGAAGCCCGCACCGACCCCGTACAGCGGGTCCGAGGTGCAGGATTCCGACACCATCGAGCGGATGCGGATCGCCGGCCGCATCGCCGCGCGGGCGATGGAGGAGGCCGCCAAGCACATCGCCCCGGGGGTGACCACCGACGAGCTCGACCGGGTCGCCCACGATTACATGTGCGACCACGGCGCCTATCCGTCGACCCTCGGCTACCGCGGCTTCCCGAAGTCGCTCTGCGCCTCGGTCAACGAGGTCATCTGCCACGGCATCCCGGACTCCACGGTGCTGCGCGACGGCGACATCGTGAACCTGGACGTCACGGCGTACATCAACGGCGTCCACGGCGACAACAACGCCACCTACCTCTGCGGCGACGTCGACGAGGAGTCGCGGCTGCTCGTCGAGCGGACCCGGGAGTCGCTGAACCGGGCCATCAAGGCCGTGCGGCCGGGCCGTCAGATCAACATCATCGGGCGGGTCATCGAGTCGTACGCCAAGCGCTTCGGCTACGGCGTCGTCCGGGACTTCACCGGGCACGGCATCAACTCGTCGTTCCACTCCGGTCTGATCGTCCCGCACTACGACTCCCCCCACCACACCACCGAGATCAAGACCGGCATGACCTTCACGATCGAGCCGATGCTCACGCTGGGCACCCACGACTACGACATGTGGGACGACGGCTGGACCGTGGTGACCAAGGACCGCAAGCGGACGGCCCAGTTCGAGCACACGCTCGTCGTGACCGAGAACGGGGCCGAAATCCTTACGTTGCCCTGACCGCTCCACGGGGTACGTTTTTACCGACAGGTCGTCGGGAACCAGTTGACTTAGGCAAGCCTAACTTGGCAAGATCAGCACTGGTTCCCGTCCCATCGGCCCCGGAGGCACGCCTTGGACACGCCCTTCTCCACGCTCATCCGTACGGCTTCGCACGAGCAGCACACGGAGGCGGAGACGTCGTCCTTCATGGGCGACCTCCTGGGCGGACGCCTGGCCGTCGACGCCTACGCCCGCTACACGGAGCAGCTCTGGTTCGTCTACCGCGCCCTCGAGGAGGGTGCGGAGGCGCTGCGCGAGGACCCGGTCGCCGGGCCCTTCATACAGACCGAGCTGTTCCGCACGGCCGCCCTGGAGCAGGACCTCGCCCATCTGCGGGGCCCCGACTGGCGCGCCGGGGTCTCCCCGCTGCCCGCCACCGTCGCGTACGCCGAGCGGGTCGCGGAGTGCGCCCGTGAGTGGCCCGCCGGTTACGTGGCCCACCACTACACGCGCTACCTGGGCGACCTGTCGGGCGGACAGATCATCCGCGACAAGGCGGAGCGGACCTGGGGCTTCGCGCGCAAGGGCGACGGCGTGCGGTTCTACGTCTTCGAGGAGATCGGCAACCCGGCCGCGTTCAAGCGGGACTACCGGGAGCTGCTCGACGGGGTGAACGCCGACGACCTGGAGAAGCAGCGGATCGTCGACGAGTGCAAGCGCGCCTTCGACTTCAACAGCGCGGTCTTCCACCAGCTGGGGAGCGAGTTCCCGCTCAGCGCGTGAGCGGGCGGGACGCCCACGCGTTCAGCGCGTGAGCGTTCCCTCCAGGCGGACACGTCCGCCCAACTCCACGATTCCGTCAGGGCCGGGGGCAGTGAGCAGCTGCGAACCCCGGCCCTGTGTGATGTTCAGGGCCCGTCCCAGCTCCGCCGTCAGGAGCAGCGCCGCCGCGCCGGTCGCCTCGTCCTCGTCGATGCCGTCACCGCGCCCCGGGAAGCCCCGCGCCCTGATACGGCCGGCGGCCTCCTCCTCCCAGGCCCAGGCGTAGATCCACTCGCCCGGCTCGGGCACCTCCAGGGCCTCGACCTCGGCTGCGGATCCGTACCGGCGCAGGGTCCGGGGCGGCGCCCACTCGGCGCGCGCCTCGATCCAGGTGAACTCCCCGTCCCCGCGCACCCAGACCTCACCGGCCTGCGGTCGGACGACCTCCAGGTCGAGCAGCCAGGCGGCGCCGATGAGCGGGTGTCCGGCGAACGGCAGCCGCACGCCGGGGGTGTAGATGTCGACGTGTCCGCGCTCCGGGTCGTCCACGAACACCGTCTCGCTGAAGCCGAGCTCCTTGGCGAGCGCCTGCCGGGAGGCCTCGTCGGGGTGGTCGCGGGGGTCCCGTACGACTCCGAGGGCGTTGCCGTGGCGGCCGTCGCCCGCACAGAAGACCCGGAGGACGTCGATGTCAGTGGCGGTCGTGTTCATGGCGGAATTGAACCACTCCGCCCGGTGCGGCAGGGCCGCACCCGGGGATCGGGTGCGGCCCTGCCTGTCGGGGGGTGGCGGTTTCGGGGGGTCAGGACTCCGTGGCGCGGCGGCGTACGGCGATGACGACGGCCGCGCCCGCGCCGGCGATCAGACCGGAGGCGGTGAGGAGGAGGCCGGTCGGGGTGCCCGAGCCGGTGGCGGCGAGGGCGCCGGAGCCGCCGGTCGTGCCCGCGCCGCCGACGGTGCCGGCCGTGCCGCCGCCGACGGTCCCGCCACCGCCCGTGGTGGACGAGCCGCCGGCCGTACCGGAGCCGCCGCCGGTCGTGGCGGAGCCGGAGCCGCCGGTCGTGGCGGAGCCGCCGGAGGCCGGGGGCAGCGAGGCGTCCCCGTCGGCCGCGAGGGTCACGGTCACCGGGTCCATGGCGGTGCCCGCCGGGTAGCCGCCCTGGCCGCCCGGGGCGGCGAACGCGGCCGAGCCGGCCGCCGTCAGCCTGGCCGGAACGTCCGCGAGGGTGACGAGACCGTCCTTCACCGTCCAGTCGGCCCGGGAGAGGTCCAGGTCGGCGAAGGCCACGTCGTTCCTGGTGCCGGTCGCGGTGGTCACGTCGACGGTGAGGGTGCCGGTGGAGCCCGTCGCCTTCACCTTCACGTCGCCGACGGTCATGTCGATGCCGTGCGCGGCACAGACGAAGGCCAGCTTGCCGGAGAAGGCGGCCTCGGCCTTGCGGGCGTCGGCGTCGAGGTCGGCCTTGACGAAGCCGAAGTCGTAGGCGGTGCCCCGCTTCACGGCGCCGCCGGAGGCGGTCACGGAGCCGCCGCACAGGTCACCGACGTACCGCTGCCAGCTCTGCTTCACGCCCCAGGTGAGCCTGCCGTTCACGACACCGGAGGGGTCGGCCGGCGGCTGCGTCGTGGGTGCGGTCGTCGGGGGCGCGGTCGTCGTGGGTGCGGTGGTGGTCCGCGTCGGGGCAGGGGACGTCGGGGACGTGGTGGTGGGCGCGGGGGACGTCGGGGTGGTGGTCGTCGGCGCCGGGGAGGTCGGCGTGACGGGCGGGGTGGTGGGCGGCGGGGTGGTCGGGGGCCGGGTCGTCGGGGGCTGGGTGGTCGGGGGCTGGGAGCCCGCCTTCACGGTGAGCGTGGCCGCGTCGAGCGCGTCGCCCTCCTTGTAGAAGCCCGCGAACGCCGCCGCGCCGTCCTGCGTCAGCTTCGCCGGTATGTCCTTGAAGACCATGGCGCCGCCCGCGCCCTGGGACGGCCGGACGCCGGTCATGTCGAGCGCGGCGAAGGAGACGTCGTCGCGGGTGGTGAAGGTGCCGTTCTTCTCCTTGGTGACGACGTCGGCGGTGATCTCACCGGTGGGCGCGGCCGTGCCCTTCGTCGTCAGTTTCACGTCCGAGATCCGGATGTCGAGGACGCCCGCGTGGGCCTCGAAGTGGACCCCGCCCTTGAAGGAGTTGGCGGTGGCGTGGGTGCCCGTGTCGTAGGTGCCGGTGCCCTCGACGAAGGTGAAGACGCCGTTGCCCGGGGCCTGCTTCGCGCCGCCTTCGAGCGTGGTCTTCCCCTGGGCGAAGGGCTGGGCCAGGTACGAGCGGAAGGACTGCTTGATGCCCCAGTCCAGGGTGCCGTCGCTCAGCGCCGTCGAAGGCGCGGCGGCGTCGGCCGCGGCGGCGGGCAGGGCGAGGGCGACGGCGCCCGTGCCGAGTGCGGCGGCGGTGGCGACGGCGGCCGCCAGGGTGACGGGTCGGCGCAGGGGGGTGGCCATGTCGGGGGTTCTCCTCGGTGGTGCGGGGGGGGGCGGCGCAGGGGGGTGCGCGGGGCGGGGCGTGAGAGGGGTGTGGCCGCGTTATCCGGCGGGGGCTCAGTCCGTGGACGTGGCGGTACGGCGGCGGCGTACCGCCACGAGGACCGCGAGCGCGCCGGCGAGGAGCACGCCCGCGCCGATCGCGACGTACGTGCCGGTGGAGGCCGCGGAGGCCGCGGCGGGGGCGGGGGCGGGGGCGGGGGCGGGGGCAGCCGACGCCGAGGGGGCGGTGGTCGTCGCGTCGGCGGAGGGCGCGGGCTTCGCATCGCTGCCGAGGTCCGGGAGCGCGGGCAGTTTCGCGGTGGCGTCGACGGTGACGGCGAGCGACACGGGGTCCATCGCGGTGCCCGCCCTGTACATCCCTCCGAAGGCCTTGGCGCCGCCCTCGGTGAGGGTGGCGGGCGCCTCGGTGACGGCGGCGAGGCCGTTCTTCGGGGCGAAGTCCCCTGCGCTGAAGGTGACGAGGGGGACGGCCTTCGTGGTGGTCCCGGCGCTGGTGACGTCGGCACTGAGGGTGCCCATGCCGCCGGTCACCTTCGCGGTGAACCTGCCGAGCGTGAGGTCGAGGTGGACGCCGGTGAAGCGGACACTGCCGGCGAAGGCCGCGTCGAGCGTCCGCCTCTTCGCGTCGTACGTGCCCTTGCCCGCGGGGAAGCGGAAGAGCGCGCCGCCGTCCTGGGCGCCGTCGGCGAGGGTCCACTCTCCCTGGGCGATGGCCCCGGTGACGTACTCGCGGAAGGTGCGGCGGACGCCCCAGTCGACAGCCGCGGTCCTGATCGTGCCGGTGCTCGCGGGCGCGTTGGGGGAACTCGCCGTGGGCGACTGACCCGTGGGGGGCTTCGCCGTCGACTCGGTGGCCGGCGGGGTGGTCGGCGGGGTGGTCGGCGCGGGCTGCTTCCGGGCCTGGACGTCGACGCTGAGGCTGACCGGGTCGAGCTGTGTGCCGGCCGGGTAGTAGCCGGCGAAGGCGGTGGCGCCCTGGGCGGTGAGCGTGGCGGGCACCCCGGCGAGGGCGACGGGGCTGCCGCCGCCGCGCATGTCGATGCCGCCGAGGTTCAGGGTGGCCAACGGCACCTGGGAGCTGACGCCGACGCGTCCGCTGCCCTTGGCCTTGCTCGCCATGTCGGCGTAGAGGGTGCCGCGGCCGCCCTGGACGACGACCCGGGGGCGGCTGATGGTGAGGTCCAGTTCGTTCGTGCCGTCCGCCTTGCGGTGGCCGGTGAAGTGGACGCCGCCGGTGAAGGCCGCTTCGAACGCGCCGGTCTCCGGGTCGTACGAGCCCTGTGCGGAGTGGAAGCGGAACTGGCTGCCGCCGACCGTTGCGGCGCCGCCGGTGAGGCCCCAACCGCCCTGCGCGATGGGCCCGGTGACGTAGCTCTGGAAGGAGGACTTGATGCCCCAGTCGAGCCGCCCGCCCTGCACCGTACGGCTCTCCGCGTGGGCGGCCGAGGCGGGGATCAGGGCGGCGAGCAGGGCCGCGAAGAGGCTCACGGCGAGCGCGCGGGCGGGTCTGGACAGCGGCATGGAACCCCTCCGAGGGCTAGCTAGTAAGGCAAGGCTAACCTAAGCTGCATCGAGCCCCGGCTGGAACCCCTCCGGCCCGTACGCGACAGAACGAACGACGACAGGACGGTGTCCGGTGCGCAGAACTCGCCTCGCGGGAGCGCTGACAGCAGTGCTCGCCCTCGCCCTCGCGGCGACCGGCTGCGGTGACGGAAGCGGTACGACCCCGGCCGCCGCCCCCGCCGGAACGGCCACCGCCCCCGACCGGGTCGAGCCGCTCGCCGCCCCGGCCGCGCCCCGACTGCCCGTCACCGTCCCCTCGGCGGACGGGCGCACGGTCACCGTCGCCTCCGCCGAGCGGATCGTCCCGCTCAGCGGCTCCCTCAACGAGATCGTCTTCACCCTCGGTCTCGGCGGGAAGGTCGTCGCCCGTGACATCACCGCCACCTTCGAACAGGCCGCCGAGCTCCCGGTGGTGACCCGCGCCCATGACGTCTCCGCCGAGAGCGTGCTCTCGCTGCGGCCCACCCTCGTCCTCGCCGAGTCCACCACCGGACCGGCCGAGGCCGTCGCCCAGATCCGGGACGCGGGCATCCCGCTCGTCGTCGTGAAGCCCGCCAAGGAGCTCGCGGACGTCGGCACCCGCATCGACGCGGTCGCCGCCGCACTCGGCGTACCGGACTCCGGCACCGCGCTCAAGGAGCGCACCCAGGGGCGGATCGACACCGTACGGAAGGGGATCCCGGCCCGCGAGGAGAAGCCCCGGGTGGCCTTCCTCTACGTCCGCGGCTCGGCCGCCGTCTACCTGCTCGGCGGCGCCGAGTCCGGCGCGAGCTCCCTCCTCGAAGCGGCCGGCGCGGTCGACGCGGGCAAGGAGTCCGGTCTGACGAAGGACTTCACCCCCCTCACCAGCGAGGCCCTGGCGCAGGCCGCGCCCGACGCGATCCTCGTGATGAGCAAGGGACTCGCCTCGGTCGACGGGATCGACGGCCTGGTGAAGATCCCGGGCGTCGCCCAGACCCCGGCCGGAGCCGACCGGCGGGTCGTCACCGTCGACGACGGCGTGCTCCTCACCTACGGCCCGCGCACCGACCAGGTCCTGACGTCCCTGGTCGGCCAGTTGTACGGGGAGACGAAGTGACGGCACTCCCCGAGACCCCGCCCCGCACGGAGCAGGACCCGGACCCGGACCCGGCACCGGCACCGGCACCGGAGAAGCCGGCCCTGCCCGCCGACCCGGCCGCTTCCCGCCCCCTGCGCGGCCGGGCCACCGTCCTCACGGTCTCCCTCCTCGCCGCCCTGCTCCTCCTCTCCCTCCTCTCCACCGGGATCGGGGCGTACGAGATCCCGCTCGGCGACGTCCTCGCCTCCGTACAGCACCGGATCGGGCTCGGCGGGCACGCGCTCGACCGCACGGCGGAGAGCGTCCTGTGGAACATCCGGCTCCCCCGGGTCGTCCTCGCCGTCCTCGTCGGCGCCTCGCTCGGCTGCGCGGGCGCCCTCATGCAGGGCGTGTTCGGCAACCCGCTCGCCGAGCCCGGCGTCATCGGCATCTCGGCGGGCGCGGCCGTCGGCGCGGTCGGCGCGATCGCGCTGGGGCTCACCTTCCTCGGCAACTGGACGGTGACCGTCTGCGCCTTCGTCGCCGGTCTGGCGACCGTCCTCCTCGTGTACGCGATGTCCCGCTCGGGCGGCCGTACGGAGGTGGTGACCCTGATCCTCACCGGCATCGCGGTGAACGCCTTCGCGGGCGCGCTGATCGGCCTCTTCATCTTCTTCGCCGACAACGCGCAGATCACCCAGATCACCTTCTGGCAGCTCGGTTCGCTCGCCCAGGCCACCTGGCCCAAGGTCCTCGCCGTCCTGCCCTGCGCCCTCCTCGGGCTGGCCGTCGCCCCCTTCCACTCCCGCCGGCTCGACCTGCTCGCGCTCGGCGAACGGCCCGCCCGGCACCTGGGCGTGGACGTGGAGCGGCTGCGGATCGCCCTGATCCTGGTCGTGGCACTGCTCACCGCCGCGGCGGTCGCGGTCGCGGGGATCATCACCTTCGTCGGCCTCCTCGTCCCGCACCTGCTGCGGATGGCGAACGGCCCGGGCCACCGCTTCCTGGTGCCGGGCAGCGCGCTGGGCGGCGCGGTCGTCCTCGCGGCCGGCGACCTGGCGGCCCGTACGGTCGCGGCCCCGGCCGAACTCCCCCTGGGCGTCCTCACCGCCCTCCTGGGCAGCCCGTTCTTCTTCTGGCTGCTGCGCAGGACCCGTCGTCGGCAAGGTGGTTGGGCATGACATCCGTACGCTTCCGAGGACTGCTCCCGCGCCGGCGCGCGCGGACGCTCCCCTCCCCCGTCGCCCGCGGCGAACTCGTCGCCGAGGCGCGGGGCCTGCGCGTCACGCTCGGCGGCCGTGCGGTGCTCGACGGCGTCGGGATCGGGGTGCGGGCCGGGGAGGTCCTGGCTCTGGTCGGGCCCAACGGGGCCGGGAAGTCCACGCTCCTCGCCGCGCTCGCCGCCGATCTCGCCCCGAGCGCCGGGGAGGTGCGGATCGGGGGGCGGCCCGCCGGCGACTGGCCGGCCGGTGAACTCGCCCTGCGCCGGGCCGTGCTGCCGCAGGCCGCCGCGCTGTCCTTCCCGTTCCCCGTCGCCGAGGTCGTACGGATGGGCCGGGCACCCTGGGCCGGGACCGCGCGGGAGGACGAGGACGAGGCGGCCGTCGCCCGGGCGTTGGCGGCCACCGAGGTCGAGGCCTTCGCCGGGCGTCCGTTCTCCGCGCTGTCGGGCGGCGAGCGGGCCCGGGTCGCGCTGGCCCGCGTCCTGGCCCAGCGGACCGGGCTCCTGCTGCTCGACGAGCCGACCGCCGCGCTCGACCTGCGCCACCAGGAACTGGTGCTCCGGGTCTGCCGGGAGCGTGCGGCGGACGGTGACGCGGTCGTGGTCGTCCTGCACGACCTGGGGCTCGCCGCCGCCCACGCGGACCGGGTCGCGGTGCTGCACGGCGGGCGGATCGCGGCGGACGGCCCGCCCTCCGAGGTGCTCGACGCGGAGGTGCTGAGCCGGGTCTACCGGCAGCCGGTGGAGGTGTTCCCGCACCCGCGGACGGGGGTGCCCCTCGTCGTCCCGGTCCGGACCGCGACGATCCCGACCGCGACGATCCCGACCCCTCCGGTCCGGGCCGGGACGGTCGCGTCGATCCGTACCGCCACGTGATCACGAAACGGACAATTCACCCCGCTTGACCCGTCCTTGACCGGGCGTTGGGGACTCCATGAGCGCCCTGTGACCCAGCTGTGTCCGGCCCTCCGGAGCTGAGAGCTGAATCACCGGACGGGCGGGTATGACCGAGGTAAGCCTCGGTTAAGTTAGGTCCGCCTCACCACCGTCCCCGCGTTCCTGGAGTCCCCATGCGAGCCGTCCGCCTCTCCGTCGTCACCGCCGCCGCGACCGCGGCCGCTCTGACCGCCGTCACGGGCTGCACCGAGAAGAGCGACGCCAAGGCGGAGGACGGTGCGATCACCGTCGTCGCCAAGGACGACTCCTGCGAGGTGTCGAAGACGCAGTTCCCGGCCGGCCACGTGACGCTGGCCGTCGAGAACCGCGGCTCCAAGGTCACCGAGGTCTACGTCCTCTACCCGGACGACCGGATCGTCACCGAGCGCGAGAACATCGGCCCCGGCACCAAGGCCACGATCACCGCCGAGATCAAGGCCGGCGCCTACGCGATCGTCTGCAAGCCCGGCATGACCGGCACCGGCATCCGGCAGCAGGTCGAGCTCACCGGCGCGGGCGCCGCGGCCACGAAGCGCTCCCCGGAGATGGACACCGCCGTCGCCGCCTACCGCCAGTACGTGCAGGCGCAGGCCGACGCGACCCTCCCCAAGGTGAAGGTCTTCACCGACGCCGTCCGCGCCGGTGACATCGAGGCCGCCAAGAAGGCGTACGCCGAGTCCCGCATCGGCTGGGAGCGCACCGAGCCGGTCGCCGAGTCCTTCGGCGACATCGACCCCAAGGTCGACGTCCGCGAGGACGGCCTCGAGGAGGGCCAGGACCCGGCGAAGGACTGGACCGGCTGGCACCGCCTGGAGAAGGCGCTCTGGAAGGACAAGAAGCTCGGCGCCGCCGAGAAGCAGCTCGCGGACACCCTGGACAAGGACCTCGCGGACTGGGTGAAGCGGGTCGGCAAGGCCGAGATCACCCCGACCTCGATGGCCAACGGCGCCAAGGAACTCCTGGACGAGGTCGCCTCCGGCAAGGTCACCGGCGAGGAGGAGCGCTACTCCCACACCGACCTCGTCGACTTCAAGGCGAACGTCGAGGGCGCGCAGAAGTCCTTCGAGCTGCTCAAGCCGGTCGCCACGAAGAACGACCCGAAGCTCGTCGCCGAACTCGACAAGCAGTTCGCCGCGCTGAACACGCTGCTCGACACGTACCGCACGGACAAGAGCAGCTACGTCTTCACCTCGTACGAGAAGGTCGGCAAGGCCGAGCGCAAGGAGCTCTCGGACGGCGTCAACGCGCTGGCCGAGCCGCTCTCCAAGCTCGCCGCCGCGGTCGTCAAGTAGCCGTCGAACGACCGGGGAGGGGACGGACATGTCCGAGGAGACCCAGGAACAGCAGTCGGCGGAGGCCGCGCCCTCCCGCCGTACCGTCATCGGCTGGGGCGGTGCCGGGCTCGCGCTCGGTGCCGCCGCGGCCGGCGGCGGCGCCCTGCTCGCCCGCGACGGGGACACCGCGGTGCCCGTCGCCGAAAGCGGCTCGGCCGTGCCCTTCCACGGCGCGCACCAGGCCGGCATCGCCACCGCCGTCCAGGACCGGCTGCACTTCGCCGCCTTCGACGTGAGGACGAAGGACCGCGCGGAGCTGATCCAGCTCCTCAAGGACTGGACGCGGGCCGCCGAGCGGATGACGGCGGGCGCCGAGGTCGGCGACGGCGCGTACGGCGGACTGCCGGAGGCGCCCCCGGACGACACGGGCGAGGCCCTCGGCCTCAAGCCCTCCCGTCTGACCCTCACGATCGGCTTCGGCCCCACGCTCTTCGACGGGCGTTTCGGGCTGAAGGACAAGCGGCCCGGGGCCTTGGTGGAGCTGCCCAAGTTCCCGGGCGACAACCTGGATCCGGCGCGCAGCGGCGGCGACCTCTGCGTCCAGGCGTGCGCGGACGACCCGCAGGTCGCCGTGCACGCCATCCGGAACCTCGCACGGATCGGCTTCGGCAAGGTCGCGGTGCGCTGGTCGCAGCTGGGCTTCGGCAAGACGTCCTCGACGACCCCGGACGCCCAGACCCCGCGCAACCTCTTCGGCTTCAAGGACGGCACCCGGAACATCGGGGGCACCGAGACCGAGCGGCTGGCGAAGCACGTGTGGGTCTCCGGCAAGGACGCCGAGGGCCCGGCGGCGTGGATGGACGGCGGTTCGTACCTCGTCGCCCGCCGCATCCGGATGAACGTCGAGACCTGGGACCGCACCCCGCTCGGCGAGCAGGAGGACATCTTCGGCCGCGACAAGCGCGAGGGAGCGCCCGTCGGCAAGGCCAAGGAGCACGACGCGCCGTTCCTGAAGGCGATGAAGCCGGACTCGCACGTCCGGCTCGCCCACCCGGACACCAACGGCGGGGCGACGATCCTGCGCCGCGGCTACTCGTTCACGGACGGCACGGACGGACTCGGCCGGCTTGAGGCGGGCCTGTTCTTCCTGGCGTACCAGAAGGACGTCCGTACCGGCTTCATCCCCGTCCAGACCTCGCTCGGCCGCGCCGACGCCCTCAACGAGTACATCCAGCACGTGGGTTCGGCGCTGTTCGCCGTCCCGCCGGGCGTCCGGGACAAGGACGACTGGTGGGGCCGGGCACTGTTCGCGTGACTCCTCACGTGAGTCCGCTGGTGACTCCTCACGTATCCCAGGGAGGGAACCGACGTGTTCGGTAACTATCTGATCGGCCTGCGCGAGGGCCTGGAGGCCAGTCTGGTCGTCTGCATCCTCATCGCGTACCTGGTGAAGACCGGGCGCAGGGACGCGCTGAAGCCGATCTGGATCGGCATCGGCGTGGCCGTGGGAGTGGCGCTGGCCTTCGGCGCGGGTCTCGAATTCGGCTCCCAGGAGCTGACCTTCGAGGCTCAGGAGCTGCTCGGCGGGACGCTGTCGATCGTCGCCGTGGTCCTGGTGACCTGGATGGTCTTCTGGATGCGGCGTACGGCCCGGCACCTGAGGTCCGAGCTGCACGGCAAGCTGGACGCGGCACTCCGGATGGGGACGGGCGCGCTGGTCGCGACCGCCTTCCTGGCGGTGGGGCGCGAGGGCCTGGAGACGGCGCTCTTCGTGTGGGCGTCGGTGCGGGCGTCCTCGGACGGCTCGTACGCGCCGCTGACCGGGGTGGTCCTCGGGCTCCTCACGGCCGTCCTGCTGGGCTGGCTGTTCTACCGGGGCGCGCTGAAGATCAACCTGGCGAAGTTCTTCACCTGGACCGGCGGAATGCTGGTCGTGGTGGCGGCGGGCGTCCTCGCGTACGGCGTGCACGACCTCCAGGAGGCGCGCTTCCTCGGCGGTCTCGCGAACAAGGCCTTCGACGTCTCGGCGACGATCCCGCCGGACAGCTGGTACGGCACGCTCCTCAAGGGCGTCTTCAACTTCCAGCCGGACCCGACGGTCCTTCAGGTCACGGTGTGGGCGCTGTATCTGGTCCCGACGCTCGCGCTGTTCCTGGCCCCGATAGGGTCGGGTCCGTCCGTGCGGGTGGAGAAGCAGAAGGCGACCGATGAGAAGGCTGAGGCTGAGGCGAGCGCCGAGACGACCGCTTGAGCGGTCGTCCGCAGGGTCGGCACGACCGGCGAGGGTGCTCGCGGCGACGGCGGCGGCGACCGTCCTGGCGCTGACGGCGAGCGGCTGCGTGACGGTCCACGGCGAGCTGGCGCTGGTACCCGCGGTGACGACGACCGAGGCCGCGCAGGCTCTCGCCGACTTCACCGCCGCTTACAACCGGGCCGACAAGGCCCACGACCCGGCCCTCGACGCGGGCCGGGTCACCGGTCCGCTCGGGGAGATCAACCAGGCGGGCCTGCGCTCGCGGGCGGTCACCGCCCCGGGCGGCAATCCGGCCCATCGCCCCCTCGAACTGACCGACGCGCGCTTCGTCGTGCCCCGCAAGGCGGGCTGGCCGCGCTGGTTCGTCGCGGACACCGACGCGAACCGGGACGTCGGCAGGGCCGACGCCGACCAGCGCTGGGTCCTCGTCTTCGTACGCAACGGGCCGCGGCAGCTGTGGGAGGTCGCCCATCTGCTCGTCCTCGACCCGTCCGCCGTGCCCGCGTTCGCGGAGGAGGACGGGTACGCGGTGCCGGTCGCCGCGGACACCGACACGCTTGCCGTGGCGCCCGAGGACCTGGGTGCGGAGTACGTGGCGTACCTGAAGGACGGGAAGCCGGGGCCGTACGCGGCGGGGGCGCACACCTCGGGGTGGCGCGAGGGGCGGCAGCGGACGGCCAAGCGGCCGGGGCTCGCCACCCAGTACATCGACCGCGTCACGGACCAGGGGGACTTCGCCCCGCTCGCGCTGCGGACGAAGGACGGCGGCGCGCTCGTCTTCTTCGCGACCCGGCACTTCGAGCGGCAGACGGCGGCCAAGGGCTACCGGCCGAAGGTCCCCGCGGACGTCAAGGCGCTGCTGACGGGCGAGGTGAAGAACACCGTCACCAAGGAGTGGGTGTCGAACCAGGTGGTCCAGGTGAAGCCGAAGGGCACGGACCGGGACGCGGTCACGGTCGTGTCCCGGCTCCAGGGCGTGGTGGGCGCGGCGGGGTCGTAGCCGGACGCGCCTGGTCGCGCCCGGCCGTCCTGCCGGCCCTCGGCGGACCGTGACGGGCCTCAGCGGGGCCGGCGGTCGTGACGGATCTCGGCGGGCCCGGACGGTCCCAGCGGATCGACGGGGCCCGGACGGTTCTCGGCGGGCCCGGACGGTCCCAGCGGATCGACGGGGCCCGGACGGTTCTCAGCGGGTCAGCGGCCAGGCGATCTCGTGGGCGGTGTGCTCCCCGTCCCCCTCGGCCTCCCGCGCGGCCGCGTGGCGCGCGCAGGCTTCCGTGAGGGTCTCCAGGAGGTTCAGCGGGTCCGGCAGCGGGTGTTCGGGTCCGCGGACCCAGGCGACGACCGGCGGGGCGGACTCGTCTCCGGGCAGCCGGGCCGGCGGTACGAGGACGTAGCTGCCGCGGCAGTGCCAGCGCAGCCCCGGGTGCTCGTCCATCGTCTCCGGGTGGCAGTCGAGCTCACACGGCCACCACTCGTCCTCGTCCTCGGGGGTGCCGCGGGTGGCGGTGAAGAAGAGCATGCGCCCGCCGACGGTGTCGACCTCGGCGGACTCGGCGACGGGACCGACCTCGACGCCCTCCGCGAGGAGCCGCTCCAGGGCGGCGCGGCCGGCGGCCAGCGGTACGTCGAGGACGTCGTGGACCATGCCGGTGGCGGTGATGAAGTTCGCCTCGGGCTGGTTCCGCGCCCAGCGCTCGATCTGGGCACGGTCGGTGGTCGACTGGGTCTGCCAGGCGAAGGAGACGGGGTGCCGGGCGGGAGTGGGACAGCCGATGCGCTCACAGGAGCAGCTGTAGCCGACGGGGTACGCGGCGGGGGCCAGGGGCAGCCCGGCGGCGGCGGCGGCCAGGAGCAGCTTCTCGCGGTCGTCCTCGACCTCGGCCGCGGTGCGTTTGGGGCGCCTGCGCAGCCACTGTGCGAGTTTGCTCTCCGTGCCGCGGTAGCGGCCGATGCCGTCGCCCATCTATCCCCTCACAGCTCATGCTCGCCCGTTCGGCTCTGCCCATGGTCCCACCATCCTGCGCCTCGGGTGACCGGAGTGCGGAACCGGGGTGCGCGGGCGGGTTCAGGCCCTGGGGGCGAGGCCGCGGAGGACCTGGTCGACGAGGGCGTCGGCGTAGGCGTGGGTGAGGGGCAGCGTGCGGTGGATCCAGCGGTGGTGGAGCGGTCCGACGAGGAGTTCGAGGGCGATGCGGGGGTCGGCGTCCGGGTCGATGTCACCGGCCGCCTGGGCGGCCTCGATGCGGCGGGCGTAGTACTGGAGCTGGGGTTCGAGCAGCGCTTCGGTGAAGCGGGCGCCCAGTTCGGCGTCGACGATGCCCTCGGCGGCGAGGGCGCGGCTGGGGCCGTCGAAGGTGGGGTCGTTCATTTCGTCGACGGTGGCGCGGAGGACGTACTTGAGGTCGGCGGCGAGGTCGCCGGTGTCGGGGATCTCACTCTCGGCGTCGCCCCCCAGGGCCTCGTTGGCCCGGGCCGCGAGGTCCAGGAAGGCGTCGAGGAGGACGGCGGCCTTGGAGGGCCACCAGCGGTAGATGGTCTGCTTGCCGACCCCGGCGCGGGCGGCGATGCCCTCGATGGTGGTCTTCGCGTAGCCGTTCTCGGAGACGAGGGCGAGGGCGGCGTCGAAGATGGCGCGGCGGGAGCGCTCGCTGCGGCGGGAGGCGTCGGGGGCCTTGGCGTCGGACATGGCCCCAATCTAGCAGCACGCGAGACGCTGCGTCTCGCCAAGGCGTACGACCCCGAACCACCCGAACGGTCCACAGCGCGGAAGCCCACCGAGGGCGGACCATGGGTCCACCGATCTTCGGTTCTTCCGTCAGCCCGTTCGTGAGGAGCCCTCATTGCGCCCCACTCCGCGCACGCCCTCGCCCCGCCGTTATCTGATGTGCCCACCCGCGCACTTCACGGTGACGTACTCCATCAACCCCTGGATGGACCCCACGAAACCGGTCGACCTGCCGCTCGCCCTCGCCCAGTGGGAGGACCTGCGCGACCGCTACCGCTCGCTCGGCCACACCGTGGAGCTCCTGGCGCCCGACCCTGCGCTGCCGGACATGGTCTTCGCCGCGAACGGCGCCACCGTCGTCGACGGCCGGGTCCTCGGCGCGAGGTTCGCCCACCCGGAGCGGACCGACGAGGCCGCCGCGCACCTGTCCTGGTTCCGCAGGAACGGTTGGCCTGAGGACGCCGTCCGGCTTCCGGAGCACGTGAACGAGGGCGAGGGCGACTTCGCCGTCACCGCCTCCTGGATCCTCGCCGGACGCGGCTTCCGCTCCAGCCCGCTCTCCCACGGCGAGGCGCAGGAGTTCTTCGGCCGGCCGGTGATCGGCCTGGAGCTCGTGGACCCGCGCTACTACCACCTGGACACGGCGCTGTGCGTCCTGGACGACGCCCGCGACGAGGTCATGTACTACCCGGACGCCTTCTCCCCCGGCAGCCGCGCGGTGCTCGCCCGGCTGTTCCCGGACGCCCTGATCGCCACGGACACGGACGCGGCGGCGCTCGGCCTCAACGCGGTGAGCGACGGCCTGCACGTGCTGCTGCCGCAGGCGGCGGTGGGCCTCTTCGAGCCGCTGCGGCGCCGGGGCTTCGAACCGGTCGGGATGGATCTGGGCGAGCTCCTCAAGGGCGGCGGCAGCGTGAAGTGCTGCACCCAGGAGCTGCGCCCCTAGCCGTCCTGCTCCGGCGGCCAGGAGTCGCCCCACTCGGCGTCGCGGGCCTGCTTGTACAGGGGCCCGTGGCGCTTGGTGACCGTCTCGCGGGCGAGGCCGTCGGGGCCGCACAGGTCGAGCTGGACCAGGCCCTTGCGGATCTGCGGCCTGCGGGTGACGCGGGCGACCGTCGGGGTCACCGGGAACCTGGTGGCCGCCACGTAGCTGTACTTCTCGTCCTCGTACGGCAGGGAGCCGCCCTTCACCTGGCGGTGCAGCGAGGAACGGCTCACCCGCGCCGAGAAGTGGCACCAGTCCGTGCCCGGCACGATCGGGCAGGCCCCGCTGTGCGGGCAGGGCGCGGCGACGGTGAAGCCGGCGTCGATCAGCAGGGTGCGGGCGGCGATGATCCGCTCGTAGCCGTCGGGGGTGCCGGGCTCGACGATCACGACCGCCCGCGCCGCGCGGGCCGTCTCGGTCACGAGCGCCGTACGGTCGGCCTCGGTGAGCTCCTTGAGGACGTACGAGACGGTGACGAGGTCCGCGTCCGCGAGCTTCAGCGCGGTACCGATGCGCTCGCGCCGCCACTCCGCGTCGAAGGCGCCGTCCGCCAGCTCGCGGCCGAGCGCGAGGGCGGGCTCGGCCCAGTCGAGGACGGTGGTCCTGGGCGGCTCCTCCGCCCAGGCCTCGGCGACGGCCCAGCTCGCCGCGCCCGTGCCGCCGCCGACGTCGGTGTGCGTGCCCGGCACCCACTCGGGCGCGGCGTCCCGCAGGGCGTCGAGTGCGCCCCGTACCGCCTCGAAGGTCGCCGGCATCCGGTACGCGGCGTACGCGGCGACGTCGGAGCGGTCGCGGAGCACGGGGGCGTCCGTCGGGGTGGTGCCCCGGTAGTTGGCGATCAGCC
Source organism: Streptomyces sp. NBC_00094 (assembly GCF_026343125.1). NCBI lineage: Bacteria > Bacillati > Actinomycetota > Actinomycetes > Kitasatosporales > Streptomycetaceae > Streptomyces > Streptomyces sp. NBC_00094. The sequence continues at coordinate 2,310,867 of NZ_JAPEMB010000001.1, forward strand.
GCTCGACGGCCTTGGCCGCCCGACTGGGCGGCAGCCCGTCGAGAAGCCCGGCGAGGGCGGCGCGCAGGGACTCGGCGGAGGGAGGGGTGGCGGGGGCGTTCACCGCGACATTCTAAGTGGCCGGGCCCCGGCCACCGGCCGCGCGGAGGTGCTGGTCACGACCGTCCCGGCGGGGTACCGGAGTTGGTCGATGCGATGCCGATGATGTTGAGTGTCCATGCCAAGTTTTGGCTGACATTCGATCGACCGGGGAGTGCATGTGAAGGCTGTCGTACGGGGGACTGCCGTGGCAGCGGCGCTGGTGCTGGCGCTGACGGGATGCGAGGAGAGCCTCCCGGCCGCGGGGAGCGACAAGGGACCTGCCGTTCCCGGGGAGGCGCAGCCGGGGGCGGAGGAGCAGCCGGGCGCGGAGGAGCCGAAGGTCGTCTGGCTGGACCCGACCGGTCTGATGAACGCGCTACCGGTCGAGTCCGGCGTGGGCGATTGGTTCGTCGGCGGCGATCCCTTCATGGCCCAGGGGGCCGAGGCCGTCGAGCACTGCGCCAAGGAGACGGGGGTGGCGTGCACCGGTCTCGTCGCCGTCGGGGGGAAGGACATGGAGACCGCGGGGAGCTCGGACGGGACGCGCGTGGAGTTCAGGCTCTACTCGTTCGGGACGGAGGAGCAGGCGCGCGCCGCCATGAAGGGTCTGGCCGCCGAGGCACGGAAGTCCTCCGCCGAGTACGGAGAACCGTCGAAGCCGGTGACCCTGGCCACCGTGGCCGACGAGACCGACGCGTCCGCGGACGACGCCACCGCCGACGTGGTCATGCGCATCGGCACGGTCGTCTCGCACATCGACGTGAACGACACCGAGACCGCCGGCCTGGAGCACGTCTCGAACGTCCAGGTCGAGCGGGTCAGGATCGTCGCGGCGGGCAAGAACCCGGGGTACTGACCCGGCACTGACCCGACCCTGTCCCGGCGCCGGCCCACTCGGCCCCGTCAGACGTCCGTGGCCTCCTTGCCGGTCCGCCACGGGCGGCACAGGCCCAGGAAGCAGGCGAGGGACAGGGCGGCGCAGGTGAGCTGGACGACCGCCATCGGTACGGCCGTGTGCTCGCCCGCGATGCCGACCAGCGGGGAGGCGACGGCGCCGACGAGGAACGACGAGGTGCCGAGGAGCGCGGAGGCGGAGCCGGCCGCGTGCCGGGTGCGCATCAGGGCCTGGGCGTTGGTGTTCGGCAGGGCCAGGCCCATCGCGGACATGAGGACGAAGAGCCCGGCGGCGACCGGGGCGAGCCCGACCTCGCCGAAGACCCCGCTGGTCATGAGGAGCAGCGCGAGGGAGGAGAGCAGGATGATCCCGATGCCCCAGCCGAGGACCTTGTCGAGGCTGACGCGGCCGACGAGGAGCTTGCCGTTGATCTGGCCGACGATGACGAGACCGACCGAGTTGAGGCCGAAGAGCAGGCTGAAGGTCTGCGGCGAGGCCCCGTAAAGCTCCTGGACGACGAACGGCGAGGCCGCGATGTATGCGAAGAGGGCCGCGAAGGCGAGCCCGCCGGCCAGCATGTAGCCGGTGAAGACCCGGTCGGCGAGGAGGCCGCGCATGGTGCGCAGGGCGTCGCCGACACCGCCCTCGTGGCGCCGCTCGGGCGGCAGCGTCTCGCCGAGGAAGCGCCAGACGACGAGGGTGAGCAGCAGGCCGATGACGGTGAGGACGTGGAAGACGCCCCGCCAGTCGGTGACCCGCAGGATCTGGCCGCCGATGACGGGCGCGATGACGGGGGCGACGCCGGAGATCAGCATCAGGGTGGAGAAGAAGCGGGCCATCTCGACGCCGTCGTAGAGGTCGCGGACGACGGCCCGGGCGATGACGATGCCGGCGGCACCCGCGAGGCCCTGGAGCAGCCGGAAGCCGATGAGCAGCTCGGCGGTGGGCGCGAGGGCGCAGACGGCGGTGGCGAGGACGTACACGACCATGCCGACGAGCAGCGGGCGGCGGCGCCCCCACTTGTCGCTCATGGGGCCGACGACGAGCTGACCGAGGGCCATGCCGGCGAGGCAGGCGGTGAGGGTGAGCTGGACGGTGGCGGCGGGCGCGTGCAGCGCTCCGGTGACCTCCGGCAGGGCCGGCAGGTACATGTCCATGGACAGCGGGGGCAGCGCGCTGAGCCCGCCCAGGACGAGGGTGACGAGCAGCCCCACGCGCCGGGCGGCGGCGACCGGGGGGAGCGCAGTGGCTGGGGGTATCGGAGCGACCGGGGTGACCGGAGCGGCCGGAGCGCTATCGGATATGTGCCCTCGTGTTGTTTTCTGGCCGCTATCCGGCATCGACTGCTCCATTTCGTTGAATCCTTGCCTATGCTCTCAGCTCGATCGGCATGGTCGAGACCTCTGTGGGACGGGTGGGGACGAGTGGGGAACATGAGAGAAACGGTTCGCTGGGGAATCCTGGCGACGGGCGGCATCGCGGAGCGGTTCACGACGGACCTGCTGACGCTCGACGGCGCCGAGGTCGTCGCCGTGGCGTCCCGTACGGAAGCGTCCGCGAAGGCCTTCGCGGACCGGTTCGGGATCCCCCGGGCGTACGGGGAGTGGGCCGGGCTCTTCGCCGACGACTCCGTCGACGTCGTCTACGTGGCGACTCCGCACCACGCGCACCGGGAGGCGGCCGGCCTCGCCCTGGAGGCGGGAAAGGCGGTGCTCTGCGAGAAGGCTCTCACACTGAACGCCCGGGAGGCAGAGGAGCTGGTCGGCCTCGCCCGGGACCGTGGCCTCTTCCTGATGGAAGCCATGTGGATGTACTGCAATCCGCTGATCCGGCGGCTCGTGGAGCTGGTGAGGGACGGGGCCGTCGGCGAAGTCCGGACCGTACAGGCGGACTTCGGGCTCCAGGGCCCCTTCGCCGCCGACCACCGGCTGCGCGACCCGGCCGTGGGCGGCGGGGCGCTGCTCGACCTGGGCGTGTACCCGGTGTCGTTCGCGCAGCTGCTGCTCGGCGAGCCGGACACGGTCCAGGCGCACGCGCTGATCTCGCCCGAGGGCGTCGATCTGAACACGGGCATGCTGCTCGGCTGGGACTCGGGCGCCTCGGCGCTGCTGTCCTGCTCGCTCGTCGCGGACACCCCGCTGACGGCGTCCGTGACGGGCACGCTCGGCCGGATCGACGTGCCGCGCGGCTTCTTCTTCCCCGAGCGCTTCACGCTGCACAGGGACGGCCGGGAGCCGGAGGAGTTCCTGGCGGGCGACGACCCGCACTCCTTCCGGCACGAGGCCACCGAGGTGATGCGCTGCCTGCGGTCGGGCGCGACGGAGTCCCCGCTCGTACCGCTGGACGGCTCGCTCGCGGTGATGCGGACGCTCGACGCCGTACGGGAGCGCGTCGGCGTCCGCTACCCGCAGGAGGCCCCGGCGCCGGCGGTCACGCGGGGGTGAGGCCCCGGGCCGGTGCGCCCCGCCGCCGTGACGTGACGTCCGCTCCCCCGGCCGAAGCCGGGGGACTCCCGCCCGGCTTCGGCCGGCCGTCACGGCGGTCCCCACCTCCTCGCGCCGCGGGAAGTCACCGCACGACACGGAGAACATCCACGTGTCGGACGGATGCGTTCACGGGGCACGCGTCTCGCGTACGCTGCGCGGCCATGAGCATCGCAGTGGTGACGGGAGCGGGGTCGGGCATCGGCCGGAGCGTGGCGCTGGCCCTCGCGGAGGCCGGCTGGTCGGTGGCCCTGGCGGGCCGCAGGGCCGACGCCCTGGAGGAGACGGCCGCGGCCCTCCCGGCCGGCGACTTCCTGACGGTCCCGACCGACGTGACCTCGGCGGAGGAGGTCGCGGCCCTCTTCGCGGCGGTACGCGACCGCTACGGCCGCGTCGACCTGCTCTTCAACAACGCCGGTACGTTCGCGGGCGGCGGCGTCCCCGTCGAGGACCTGGACCCGGAGACCTGGCGCGCGGTCGTCGACGTCAACCTGACGGGCGCCTTCCTCTGCGCCCAGGCGGCCTTCCGGACCATGAAGGAGCAGGCCCCGCAGGGCGGCCGGATCATCAACAACGGCTCGATCTCCGCGCACGTGCCGCGCCCGCACTCGATCGCGTACACGGCGACGAAGCACGCCATGACGGGCCTGACGAAGTCACTGTCCCTCGACGGGCGCCCGTACCGGATCGCCTGCGGTCAGCTCGACATCGGCAACGCGGCGACCGAGATGACGGCCCGCATGCAGACCGGCATCCTCCAGGCCAACGGCCTGCTGGCGGCGGAGCCGGTGATGGACGCGGCGGACGTGGCCGCGACGGTGGTGCACATGGCGGCCCTGCCGCTGGAGGCGAACGTCCAGTTCGCGACGGTCATGGCGACGGCGATGCCGTACATCGGCCGGGGCTAGGGCGGACACTCAGCAGGGCGTCCGGGCATCCCCGGAGCGCCAGGGCCCGTCCAGGGATCCCCAGGGCGCCAGGGCCCGTCCGGACACCCCCAGGGCGCTCACGCCTGGCCGGTCTCGAAGCGGGCGATCTTCCCGCCGTCGACGGTGAAGTGCCACCGCGTCAGCATCTCGCCCCAGGTGTCGTTGCGGTAGCGCACGACGAGGTCGCGGCCGTCGTCGCTCTCGGACTCGACGTCCATGTGCCCGTGCGAGGAGAAGACCTCCCTGTCGGTCCACTGGCCCAGGTCGCGCTCCGAACCGTCGTCGGACATGCCCGCGCCGGACGTGAGGGCGGCGGCGAAGGCCACCTCGTCGTTGGCGTTGAGGGCCGTGACGAAGGCACGCACGGCGGGGTCGGAGAGCTGGCTCACGGGGATCGTCATGCCCTAGCCGTACACCGCGGCACCCGCTCCCCCGGGGACCACGGCCGGGCGCGGGCCGAGTGTCGCCCGGACGCACCTGCGTGTTCCCTGGCCCGCGGCGACTCCGTACCGGCAGGATCGGGGCAATCACCGCAACCACCGCACTCAGTGCAGGAGGCTCGATGTCGGACATGGTCAAGGTCGTCAGGCTGTACGCGAAGGGGACCCCGGTCGGAGTCCTGGACGGACGGCCGGTCGGCCTCCTCGTCCAGCAGGAGCAGGCCGCGGAGTGGGCGGTCGGTCCGGCGGGCGAGGGGTTCCGGTTCACCGTGAAGGGAACGGAGGACACCCTCGTGTCGGAGGGCACCGACCGGGCCCCGGCCGCCGTCCTGCCCGACGACTCCCCCGCCTCCGTCTGGCGCCTCCAGCGGGTCGACGGGGACGACGTCACCACGATCACCTCGCTCGCCGACCTCCACGACGGGTTCTACGTCATCGACCAGAACGGTCTCGCCCTCGGCCGCGACCTCTTCGAGGACCGCTCACTGCTCCCCAAGCCCGTCTTCGTCCGGACGGACGACCGCGACCCGCAGTGGAGGATCGAGATCCTCGCCTGAGGCCCCGGGGACACGCAACTCGCGTGTCCCGCAAGGCGGTTCCGGCACGCTTCCGGCGGAGAATTCCGCGCTGCGCGACCGGCCGGCTGGATAGCGTGGCGTACCGGGTCCGACCGCACGACCTGCCCACGCCCCAGGAGTCCGTCATGCTCGCGTCCCTCAAGTCCTTCAACATGCTGGTGATGTTCCTGCTGGAGCTCTCGGTGTACGCCGCGGCCTCCCTGTGGGGGTTCACCGCGTCCGACAAGTGGCCGCTGAAGCTGCTCCTCGGCATCGGCGCACCCGTCGCGCTCATAGCCGTGTGGGCGCTGTTCGGGTCGCCGAAGGCGTCCTATCCGGTGCACGGCGCCGGCCGGGTGGTCCTCGAGGTGCTGTGGTTCGGCAGCGGCGCGGCCGCGCTGGCCGCCTCGGGGAGAACGGGCTGGGCGGTGGCGTTCGCGGGGATCTTCGTGGTCAACGCGGGACTGCGGCTCCTCTGGAACCAGTGACTCCGGGCACGAGAAGGGCCCCCGACCAGGCGACAGCCTGATCAGGGGCCCTTCCCACGTTGACCGACAGACGAGTCGGGCTGTACGCCGGGTTCTGTGCCCCGGGACCTCGCGGTCGTCGGGGCGACGGCCATCCATCTAGGACCGGCGTTGCCACCGGCCTCCTGCGGTCTACCCGCGGACTCGGGCGAGCAGCCCTCGAACATCCGCGCAGGGACACCGGGGTGTCCCCTCTTGACCTTGCTCCGAGTGGGGTTTACCTAGCCGCCTGAGTCACCTCAGGCGCTGGTGGTCTCTTACACCACCGTTTCACCCTTACCGAGGACCGAGGTCCCCGGCGGTCTGTTTTCTGTGGCACTGTCCCGCGGGTCACCCCGGGTGGCCGTTAGCCACCACCCTGCTCTGTGGAGCCCGGACGTTCCTCGGGAGGATCCGAGGATCCTCACGCGGCCGCCCGCCCGGCTCGTCTGCCGTGCCGACCATGCTACCCGCCGCACCGGAGCACGCTTGACCTTGTCGCGACGTCAGGGTTTCTACTGGGGCCATGCGTATCGGCGAGATCGCCGCGCTCGTCGGGGTCACCCCTCGGGCCGTGCGGCACTACCACCAGTCGGGGCTGCTGCCCGAGCCCGCGCGGCGGGCCAACGGATACCGGGAGTACGGGGTCCGGGACGCCGTGCTGCTCGCGCGGATCCGGCGGCTGACCGAGCTGGGGCTGGGGCTTGACGAGGTACGCGGGGTGCTCGCGGACGACGAGGGGCGGGGGCTCGTGGAGGTGCTCCGGGAGCTGGAGGAGGACCTCGCGCGGCAGGAGGCGGTGATCCGGGAGCGGCGGGAGCGGCTCGCCGCGCTGCTCGACCGGGCGCGGGACGGGCTGCTGCCCGCCGAGGGGCCGGTGTCGGCGGAGCTCGGCGAGCTCCTGGCGGGGCTCGGCCCGGTGTCCGGCTCGCCCATGGCGGCGAAGGACCGCGAGATCCTGGCCCTGCTCGACACGATCGTCCCGGAGGAGGAGCGGGCCCGGCTGATCGGCCTGCTGCACGGGACGGCGGAGTACGCGCACGAGGTGTACGCGCGCCTCGACGCCCTCGCCGGGGCGGAGCCGGACGACCCGCGGGTGGCGGAGGCCGCCCGGGTGCTCGCCGCCTGCCTGCCGGACGAGATGGGCGTGGAACTGCCGGCCGAGGGGGCGGGCGGCCTGGCGGACGTCTTCTTCGGCGACCTCGCCCCGGCCCAGTCCGCCGCCGTCCGCCTCGCGGTACGGCTCGTCAGGGATCGACAGGAGGGTGACCGATGACCGGCTCCGGTGTCCGACGCGTGGGCGAGGCGTACGAGGGCGGGGGCGAGGCGCCGCGAGCCCGGGGTGTCGAAGCCGGGCTTCTCCGGGGCCTGCGGCTCGTCGCGTACACCGCGCTGCCCGCCGAGCTCGTCCTCGCCGTCTGTCTGGTCGGCGGGGTGCGGATACCCGGGGCCGTCCTCGCCGTCGCCGAGGTGCTGGTCGTGGCGCTCATGGCGGGCGAGGGGCTCCTCTACCTCCGGCTGCGGCGGCGCGGGCTCTCCGCCCGGGAGGCCGTGGCGGAGCTCGTACCCGAGCCGGTGCTCCGGCTCGTCGGGCACGAGCTGCGGCTCATGACGAGCCTCGCGCGGTGGGTCGCGCGGCGGCCGCACGGAGTGGCCGGCGCGGACGGGGTCTTCCCGCACGCCCGCGACCAGGCCGCCCTGATGTACGGCTTCGCGTTCGTCTGCCTCGTCGAGACGGTCGGCATGTCGTACCTGCTCGCCGACTGGCCCGCCGTCCACGCGGTCGTCCTCGTCCTGGACGTCTACACCGTCCTCTTCGTCCTCGGCCTGCACGCGGCCTCCGTGACCCGCCCGCACGTCCTGACCGGTGACGTCCTGCGGCTGCGCCAGGCCGCGCACGTCGACGTCCCCGTACCGCTCGGCCTCATCGCCGCCGTCCGGCACGAGTCGCTCTTCACCCACGAGAAGACCGAGGGCGAGCTGAACCTCGACGTCGGCTCGCAGACCTCCGTCACCATCGAGCTGACGGAGCCGGTCGACGCGCCCCGGCTGCTCGGCGCGCCCCGGCCCGTACGGACCCTCCGGGTGCACGCGGACGACCCGCGGGCGCTCGTACGGGAGCTCGGGGCGGCCCTCACACGGGTGCGAACAGCACCTTCGCCGATCCCGGGTCCGCCTCCGCCAGCCTGACCCGCAGCCACTCCCCCAGCGGCAGCCCGGCGTCGCCGCCCGCGATCCGGGCGACGACCGCCGGGTCCTCCAGGTGGACGGTGCCGACGGCCGGTTCGCGCTCCTTCACGTCGATCACGTACGCGTCGAAGACCTCGCCGACCCGCTCCTTCATGAGGGCCGCCTCGACGATGTCGACGCTCTCGCGTTCGACGGTGTTGGCCCGGCGCGAGCCCGTCGCCATCTCGTCGGGGAGCGCGGGCAGCGCGGCCCGTACCCATTCGGGCGGCTCGTTCCCCGCCACCGCGGCCACGCACAGCTCGCCCGCGTACCGGTCGACGAGCCGGCGCAGCGGCGCGGTGCAGTGCGTGTACTCGTCGGCGACGGCCGCGTGCACGGCCGGCGTGGGGATGTGACCGTCGGTGAAGACGGTGTACCCGGCGCCCCGCAGGAGGGTGGTGCACTCCTGGAGGAACGCGGAGTGGCGCGGGTTCGTCGGGTCGGCGGAGCGCACGACGTCCGCGTACGAGACGTGGTGCGGCCAGTCGACGCCGAGGGCCCGCGCGGAGCGGCGCAGCCGGGCGACCGCGCCGTCCGGGGCCGTGGGCAGGGTGCGGAGGATGCCCATGCCGGCGGCGGTCATGAGGTCGGCGGCGGCCATCCCGGTGAGCAGGGAGATCTGGGCGTTCCAGCCGTCGGCGGGCAGCGGCGCCCGGTAGGCGAGGGAGTACGTGCGGCCGGTCTCGACGATCTCCTGCTCGGGGACGTTGAGGGAGATCCCGCCGCGCTCGGCTTCGAGGGCCTCGCGGAGCCGCCCGATCTCGCGGAGGAGCGCGAGCGGTTCCTCGGCCGTACCGGAGTCGATCTGCCGCTGTACGCCCTCGTAGTCGAGCTTGGCGCGGCTGCGGACGAGGGCGCGGCGGACGTCGGTGGCGACCCTGCGCCCCTCGGCGTCGAGGTCGATCCGCCACAGCAGGGCGGGGCGGGGTTCGCCGGGGAGGAGGCTGGCGGCTCCCTCGGAGAGGACGGCGGGGTGGAGGGGGACCTTGCCGTCGGGGAAGTAGAGGGTGAGGACCCGCCGGTGGGCCTCGGCGTCGAGCGCGGAGCCGGGCGCGACGAAGGCGGCGACGTCGGCGATGGCGTAGTGGACGCGGTAGCCGCCGTCGGCCCGCCGGGCCAGGTGCATGGCCTGGTCGAGGTCGGTGGAGGTGGGCGGGTCGATCGTGAGGAACGGCAGGTCGGTGGCGTCGTACGCGGGGATCCGGGGGGCCTTCGCGGCGGCCTCGGCCTCGGCGAGGACGGCGGGCGGGAAGGCGTCGGGGATCGCGAGCTCGGTACGGAGTGCGCGCAGGGCGGCCCGGAGCGGAGCCTCGGCTGCGCCGGTCACGTGGATGTGGCGGCGTGGCATGGACCGAGCGTATGGGGAGGGACGGGGTGCGGCACCTCGTAGGCTGGACGGCCGGGGCCGCACCCCCACCCGTCCGTACGAAGGAGAACCACCGTGCTCGTGCTGTTGCCGCCCTCCGAAGGCAAGGCCTCCTCGGGGCGCGGGGCGCCGCTCAAGCCGGAGTCGCTGTCCCTGCCGGGGCTCGCGGAGGCGCGGGCGGCGGTCCTGGACGAGCTGGTCGAGCTGTGCGCGGCCGACGAGGAGAAGGCGCGGGAGGTCCTCGGCCTGAGTGAGGGGCTGCGCGGCGAGGTCGCGAAGAACGTGGAGCTGCGGACGGCGGGCGCGCGCCCGGCCGGCGAGGTCTACACGGGCGTCCTGTACGACGCGCTGGGTCTGGCGACCCTGGACGCGACGGCGCGGAAGCGTGCGGGGCGGTCCCTGCTGGTGTTCTCGGGGCTGTGGGGCGCGGTCCGGGTGACCGACCGGATTCCGTCGTACCGCTGCTCGATGGGGGTGAAGCTGCCGGGGCTCGGCGCGCTGGGCGCGCACTGGCGGGGCGCGATGGCGTCGGTGCTGCCGGAGGCGGCCGGGGACGGGCTCGTCCTGGACCTGCGCTCGTCGGCGTACGCCTCGGCGTGGAAGCCGAAGGGCGAGGTGGCGGCGCGGACGGCGACGGTGCGGGTGCTGCACGCGCCGACCCGGAAGGTGGTCAGCCACTTCAACAAGGCGACGAAGGGCCGGATCGTGCGGAGCCTCCTGGAGGCGGGCGCGGAGCCGGGTTCGCCGGAGGAGCTGGCCGAGGTGCTGCGGGATCTGAAGTACGTGGTCGAGGACGGTGGCAAGGCGGGGGCGCTGGACGTGCTGGTGGACGAGATCCACTAGGGCCCGCCTAGAGTCATTGCATCCTGCGCAACGGTCGTTGCGCGTCACGTTCGTCGTGGGCACGATGAGGCCCATGACGAGCGTGTTCGGCCTTGCCCCGGAATCCCCTGTCGTCCCCGTGGTCGTGATCGAGGACGCCGCCGACGCCGTACCCCTGGCCCGCGCCCTGGTGGCCGGCGGGCTGCCGCTGATCGAGGTCACCCTCCGTACCCCCGCCGCGCTCGACGCCGTGCGGGCGATCGCCGCCGAGGTGCCGGGGGCCGTCGTCGGCGCGGGGACCGTCGTCTCGGCGGCCGGGGTCGCGGACGCGGTCGGCGCCGGGGCCCGGTTCCTGGTCAGCCCGGGGTGGACCGAGCGGCTCCTCGACGCGCTGCTGGGGTCGGGCGTGCCCTTCCTGCCGGGCGTCTCGACGGCCTCGGAGGTCGTCGCGCTGCTCGAACGCGGGGTGGAGGACATGAAGTTCTTCCCCGCCGAGGCTGCGGGCGGCGTCCCGTACCTGAAGTCCCTCGCGGGCCCGCTCCCGCAGGCCCGCTTCTGCCCGACGGGCGGCATCTCCCTCGCCTCCGCCCCCGCCTACCTGTCCCTCCCGAACGTCGGCTGCGTCGGCGGTACGTGGATGCTGCCGCCCGACGCCCTCGCGGCCCGCGACTGGGCCCGGGTCGAGTCCCTCGCCCGCGGGGCGGCGGCGCTGCGCGGGCCCGTGCCCGCGCCCGTCAGCCGCTGACGGGTGCGGGTTCGCCCCGGAACTCCACCGTCAGGTGATCCGTCACCGGGCGGTAGCCGAGCCGCTGGTAGAGGGCGTTGCTGGTGGGGTTGGCGAGGTCCGTGAAGAGGAGGACCCGGGTGGCGCCGGAGTCGAGGGCGGCGCGGCTGGCCGCCTCGGTGGCGCCGGCCGCGTAGCCGCGTCCGCGCTCGGCGGGCGGGGTGTAGACGAGGTGGACCCGGGCCTGGTCCTCGATCGTGCGCGAGACGGACGCCATCGACACGGGCCGGCCATCGGGCGTCTCCCAGAGGACGAGGCGGCCGTCGGTGACCCGTTCCGTGACGTGTCCGGTGAAGTCCCTGCCCGTGACGTTCTCCCCGATGTCCCGGGCGAACTCCCGCGCCCAGACGGCGGCGAAGGGGATGTCCGCCTCGACGGCGACGCGGGCGCGGCCGGCCGGGGCCGGTTGCGGCGGGGTGAGCTCACCGAGCCGGAAGAGCCTCATGCGGACGGTGACCGTCCAGGGGCGGCCGGTGGCCTCCGCGAACGCCTCGACGGCCGCCGTCTCGCCCCGTACGGCCGTCGGCGCCTCGCCCTCCGGGAGGACGAGGGCGCGGGCCGCCTCCACCGTCACCGCCCCGAAGGCCGGCTCGCGGGGCGGGGAGACCGCGACCACTCCGGTGACCCTGCCGTCCGGCTCGGCCCACCAGCCGAGCCGGTCCGCCCGGTCCATGAGCGTCAGCACGGCGGTGTTACGGGCCGCCTCGGCGGCCAGCAGGTCGGCGGCGGCGGCACGGAAGGCGGCGGCGTCCTCGGTGAAGAACCACGTCATGGACGCTGATGCTGGTACGCCCCGGGCGGGGCGTCCAGCCCTTTTCAGCGCAGGTGCGAGGTGTCGTTGAGGAGCCGTACGGACGCGTTGCCGTCCGCGTAGTACGCCACCGCCGAGATCGAGGCCGCCGACAGTTCCATCCGGAACAGCGACTCCGGCGGGGCGCCGAGCGCGAGCCGGACCAGGGTCTTGATCGGGGTGACGTGGGTGACGAGGAGGACGGTACGGCCGGCGTGGGCGGCGGTCAGCCGGTCCCGGGCCGCCGCGACGCGTCGGGCGACGGCCGCGAAGCTCTCGCCGCCGCCGGTCGGCGCGGCCTTCGGGGAGGCCAGCCAGGCGTCGAGGTCGTCCGGGTACCGCTCGCGGACCTCGCCGAAGGTCAGCCCTTCCCAGGCCCCGAAGTCGGTCTCGCGCAGCCCCCGCTCGACCCGCACGTCGAGCCCGAGGCGGGCGGCGACGGCGGCGGCGGTCTGGCGGCAGCGGGTGAGGGGCGAGCTGACGATCTCCTGGATCGTGCCGCGCGCGGCGAGCGCCTCGGCGACGGCCTCGGCCTGGCGCAGCCCGGCCGCCGACAGCTCGGGGTCGGTGCCGCCGCTCCCCGAGAACCGCTTCTCGGGGGTGAGTGCGGTCTCCCCGTGGCGCAGCAGCACGAACGTCGCCGGGGCGCCCATGTCGGGCCCGGCCCATCCCTGCCGGGGCGCGGCGGAGGACGCCGTCGACGGCTGGGCCTCCGGGGTCCCGCCCTGCGCGGGTGCGGCCGGCTCCGTGTGGAGTACGGCGGCCGCCTCGGCCTCGAAGTCGCCGGTCGCCTCCGCGTGCGCGGCGGCCGGCGCGTGCGCGGCCGAGGCGAGGGAGGCGCGGGCCTGGGCCGCGAGGGCCTCGTCGTGGGCGAACAAGCCGTCGTCGGGCTGTCCGGCGGAAGAACCGGAAGCCCCGGTCTCGGCGGGCCCGGAGGTCGCGCCTCCGGTGGGCGGCTGCGTCCCGCCCGGCCGCGTCGCCAGGGCCGCGCGGGCACGGGCCGCGCCCGCGGTCGCGTCACCAGGGGGGCCCGACGGGGGCGGGGCGGCGGCGTTGCGGGCGGCCGAGGCGTCCAGGCCGGCCGTGGAGGCCGACGGCTCCCACTGACGGCCCTGCTTGCCCGCGTCCATCGCCTCGTTCGCGAGCCGGTCCGCGTGCTTGTTCAGTTCGCGCGGGATCCACTCGTAGCGGACCCGGCCCGCCGGGAAGACCCGCCCCGCCTCGGCCGCCAGCGGCTTCATGTCCGGGTGCTTGATCTTCCAGCGGCCGGACATCTGCTCGACGACCAGCTTGGAGTCCATGCGGACGTGGACGGTGACGTCCGGGAAGAGCGCCCGGGCCGCCTTGAGCCCCGCCACCAGGCCCTTGTACTCGGCGACGTTGTTCGTCGCCACGCCGATGTACTCGGCCGCCTCCGCGAGCGTCTCGCCCGTCACCGGGTCCAGGACCACGGCCCCGTAACCGGCGGGCCCCGGGTTGCCCCGGGAGCCTCCGTCGGCCTCGACGATCACCTCACGCGAAGACGTGGTCATTACAGACCGGACTCCGCGGTGCGGACCAGGATCCGGCGGCAGTTCTCGCACCGGACGACGGCGTCGCGGGCGGCGGCCCGGACATCGTTCAGCTCGGTGATGTTGAGCTCGATGTGGCAGCCCTCGCACTTGCGCTGGTACAGCCGCGCCGCGCCGACACCGCCCTGCTGCTCGCGCAGCTTCTCGTACAGCTTGAGGAGGTCCGCCGGGACGGAGCCCGCGACGAGCTCGCGCTCCTTGGTGACGGAGGCGGCCTCGGCGTCCAGCTCGCTCTGGGCGGCGTCGCGCCGGGTGGTGGCGTCGTCGGTCTTGGCCTGGACGGCGGAGACCCGCTCGGTCAGCTCGGCGACGTGGGCCTGGACGGACTCGCGGCGCTCCATGACCTCGAGGACGATCTCCTCCAGGTCGCCCTGGCGCTTGGCGAGGGAGACGAGCTCGCGCTGGAGGTTCTCCAGGTCACGCGGGGAGGCGGCCCCGGAGTCGAGCCGCTGCTGGTCGCGCGTGGCGCGCTGGCGGACCAGGTCGACGTCCTGCTCGGCCTTGGTCTGCTCGCGGCCGCAGTCGCTCTCCTCGGTCTGCGCGGCGACGAGCAGGTCGCGCAGCTGGGTGAGGTCCTTGTTCAGCGACTCGATCTCGGCGTGCTCGGGCAGCGACTTGCGCTTGTGGGCGAGCTGCTGGAGTCGGACGTCCAGGGACTGGACGTCGAGGAGGCGGATCTGGTCGGCGGGCGCGGCGTTCAGTTGGGGGCTCCAGGGGAGGTGTGGTGGGCGGACCAGGGGTCGGTGACCGTCTTCGAGACGTGGACGCGGAGGTCCCAGCCGTGGCGGTCGGAAATCTCGTCGAGCTGGGCGGCGGCCTGCTCGCACCAGGGCCATTCGGTGGCCCAGTGGGCGGCGTCGACCAGTCCCAGCGGGGACTGTTGGGTGGCCTCGGAGACCGGGTGGTGGCGCAGGTCGGCGGTGAGGAAGGCGTCCACGCCCGCGGCCCGTACGGCGTCGAAGAGGCTGTCGCCGGAGCCGCCGCTGACGGCGACGCGGCGCACGGTCATGCCGGGGTCGCCGGCGATCCGGATGCCCTGCGCGGTGGCGGGCAGCCGCTTCGCGGCGCGGGCTGCGAACTCGGCGAGGGTCTCGGGGTGGTCGAGCTCGCAGATCCGGCCGAGGTTGTTCTCGGGCACGAGCGGGCCGGTGATCCTGAGGTCGAGCGCGCCGGCGAGGGCGTCGGAGACGCCGGGGTCGGCGGTGTCGGCGTTGGTGTGCGCGACGTGGAGGGCGATGTCGTGCTTGATGAGGCCGTGCACGACGCGGCCCTTGAAGTGGCCGGCCGAGACCGTCGTCGTACCGCGCAGATAGAGCGGGTGGTGGGTGACGAGCAGGTCGGCGCCGAGGGCGATCGCCTCGTCGGCGATCTCCTGGACGGGGTCGACGGCGAACAGGACGCGGGTGACCTCGGCGTCGGGGTCGCCGCAGACGGTGCCGACGGCGTCCCACTGCTCGGCCCGCTGGGGCGGCCAGAGGGCGTCGAGCGCGGCGATGACTTCAGACAGACGGGGCACGAGAGAAGGCTACCTGGCTCCCGTGCCCCACAGTCCGGGCGTACCGGCGGGTCCGGTCGGCACACGGCCGACCGCGTACCGGCGGGTCCGGTCGGCACACGGTCGACGGCGTAGGCGTACCGGCCCGTCCGCCCGTACGCGGTCCCCGGGGGCTACCGGCTACTTCTTCACGAGGTCCTCGCGCAGGTCGTCGAGGACGCTGTTCGCCGCGGTCACGCCGAGGCCGAGGTACCAGGTCTCGTCCGGGACGTCCTTGGCCTGGCCGGCCTTGACGGCCGTGAGGTTCTTCCAGAGCGGGTTGGCCTGGGCCGTGTCCTTCTTGGTGGCCTTGGCGTCGCCGTAGACGCCGGTGAAGATCCAGTCGGCGTCGGCCTCGTCGATCTTCTCCGGGCTGATCTCGGCCGCGAGCTCGTCGATCTGCTGGTTCTTCGGCCGGGGCAGGCCGGCGTCCTCCAGGATCGTGCCGATGAAGGAGGCCTTCGCGTAGAGGCGGATCTTGCCGGGGAGGTAGCGGACCATGGAGACGGTCGGCTTGTCCGCGCCGATGTCGGCGCCGAGCTGCTTCGCCTTGGTCTCGTACGCGGCGAGCTTCGTCTTCGCCTCGGCCGTCCGGTCGAGCGCGGCGGCGTTGAGGAGGTAGTTCTCCTTCCAGGTGAAGCCCGGGCGGATGGAGAAGACGGTCGGTGCGATCTTCGACAGCTCGTCGTACTTGTCGGCGGCGCGGAGCTGGCTGCCGAGGATGAGGTCGGGCTGGAGGTTGGCGATGGCCTCCAGGTTGAGGTTGTTGATGGTGCCGACGGACTTCGGGGTGCCGGCGTCCTTCTTCAGGTAGCCGGGGATGCCGTCGTCACCCTCGGAGGGGGCGTAGCCGACGGGCTGGATGCCGAGGGAGACGACGTTGTCGAGCTCGCCGACGTCGAGGACGACGACCCGCTTGGGGGCGGCCTTGAGCTCGGTCGTGCCGAGGGCGTGGGTGAGCGTGCGCGGGAACTGGCCGGGCTTCGCGTCGGTGCCCATGGCCGCGGTCTTGGCGGCGGCGTCGCCGAAGTCCTTGCCGCCGGTGGCGACGTCCTTCTTCTTGGTCGCGTCCTCCTTCGCGGAGGCGTCGGACCCGGAGTCCCCTCCTCCGCAGGCCGCGAGCGAGAGCGCGGCGGCGAGGGCGACGACGGCGGCGGTGCCGCGGCGGCGGAAGGACATGAGAAGGCTCCTGGTACGGGGAGGGAGGGCGCGACCGACCGGAGCCATGGGCTCCGCTTAGGTTCGCCTTACCTTACTCATCACGGGTCACTCCAGCACAGCCGCCCCCTCCCCCTCAGCCGAACCGCCGGACGACCACCCTTATGTGTGAAGTGCCCGTGCTCGTGTTGTTCGGCTGGAAGTGCGAAAACTAGCTTCGTGGCCGGAGGTGACGAGTCGATGACAGCGTGTGCCATCGAGACCGCGGCCGAGGACGACGACCGCGACCAGGTCCCGGCCGGACCCACCGGGCCCCCGGGGCCCCCGGGGACCGCCGGATCGGCCGGGTCCCCCGGCTTCGCCATCACGGCCAACGGCGCGTACGCGGCCAGGCTCGCGGGCGCCGGAGACGCCCTGTACGTGGAGCGGTGGACGCTCGACGGCCCGGAGCCGTACGCCGTACCGCTCCCCCTCGGCCAGCCGGAGGAGCCGCACACCCGGGTGCTGCCCCTCGCCGACGGCCGGGTCCTCGTCGCCCGCCGCGTGGACGGGCGGCGGAACACGTTCTCGCTGCTCTACCCCACCGGCCCCGCCACCGGCGAGCTCCAGCTCGGCGCCGTCGAGGCACCCGGCTCCGAGCGGCTCGTCCTGCTGCCGCCCTCGCCGGACGGCATCTGCGCGTACGCGATGTGCGTCGGCCCCGACACGACGACGCTGTGGCTGGTGGCGGGCGGCGCCTTCGGCCCCGAACAGGTCGCGGAGGTGCAGGGCCGCTGCACGGGCGGGGTGTGGCTCGACCGTACGGGCCGGATGCTCGCGCTCGACCGGCGGCTCGGCGACGGGCCGGTGAAGGCCGTCGCCGTCGACCTGGAGCGGGGCGGCGAGGTGACGCCGCTGCTCCAGATCACCGAGGAGAGCGACGACCGGCTGCTCCTCGCCGACCCGGACAGCGGGCTGCTCCTCATCCGCTCCGACGCGCCGTCGCCGGGGCACGACCGGCTCGGCTGGGGCGTGCTCGGGAGCCTGCTGCCGGTGCGGTTCCCGGAGTGCCTGCGGCTCGACGACGCGGCGGTGACGCCGTTCGCGGTGCAGCCGGGGCAGGTCCTGATGCCGGAGAGCTGCTCGGTGGCGCTGCGGATCGACGCGGCGGGCGGAAGCTGGGTGGGGACCTGGGAGCCCTCGTCCCGCCGGATGGCCCAGTCGGCCGCCCCCGTGGGCTGGCTGGCCGGTGCGGGGCTGTGGACGGCCGAGGGCGTGCTGCGGCTGCCGTACGCGACGGCCGGGGCGCCGTGCGGGCTCGCGGACCTGGAGACCCCGCCCGAGCCGGAGCCGGTGGCGGTGCCGATCGTGATCGTCGACGAGCCCCGGGTGTGCCGTCCGGTGCCTTTGCAGCAGGCGCCTCTGACCGACCGTAAACCCGCTGGCTAGACTCCGGGCCGCACAGCAAGACAGGTACGACAGCAAGACAGCACGACCGCACGACCGATTTCTACGGGGTGAGTTCCAGCATGTCGGAAGCAAGCACGGAGGGTAAGGAGCCCCACAGCTCCGGAAGGCATCGTGGTCAGGCCTCGCCGGCGGAGGACTCCACGTCCTCACCGCGCGGGCGCCACCGCCGCGAACCCGACGCGCAGTAACCGAGCAGTCCAGCAAGCGGTTCAGCGAGTACGACGATGGGCCCCGGGTCTCCCCGGGGCCCATCGTCGTTCCCCACCTTCCCCCTGCCCCCTGTCCCCGTGTCAGCCCTTCTTCAGGGACAGCACCTCCGCCGCCGCGAACGTCTCGCCCGCCGGGCGGGACGCGTAGTGCGGAGTCAGCAGGGAGTCCAGTTCCTCGTACGTGAACGCCTCCTTGGCCGTGTCGAACTTGGCCGACACCCTGGGCCGGTCCACGACCGCCACCATCCCGCCGTGGACGACGAGCAGTTGGCCGTTGACCCCGGCCGCCGCGGGGGACGCGAGGTAGCCGACGAGCGGCGCCACGTGCTCCGGGGACAGCGGGTCGAGGTCGCCCTCGGCCGTCGGCTCGGCGAAGCCGGCGAAGACGTCCTCCGTCATCCGGGTCCTGGCCCGCGGGCAGATGGCGTTGGCCGTCACCCCGTACCGGGCCAGCGCGAGCGCCGACGAGGTCGTCAGGCCCACGATGCCGCCCTTGGCCGCCGCGTAGTTGGGCTGGCCGGCCGAGCCGGCGAGGAAGGCCTCGGAGGAGGTGTTGACGATCCGGCCGTAGACGCCGGCCTCCCCCGCCTTCGACCGGCCCCGCCAGTGCACCGCCGCGAAGTGGGTGGTGTTGAAGTGGCCCTTGAGGTGGACCCGTACGACGGAGTCCCACTCGTCCTCGCTCATCGAGAAGACCATCCGGTCGCGCAGGATGCCCGCGTTGTTGACCAGGATGTCCAGCTTCCCGAACTCGGCCACCGCCAGGTCGATCAGGCCCCGGGCCGTCTCGAAGTCGGAGACGTCGCCGAGGTGCGCGACCGCCCGGCCGCCCGCCGCGCGGATCTCCGCCGCGACCTCCTCGGCGGGTGCCGCGGAGGCCTCTCCGGAGCCGTCGCGGCCGGCCTGCCCGTAGTCGTTGACGACGACGGCCGCGCCGAGCCGGGCCAGTTCGAGCGCCTCGGCGCGGCCGAGACCCCGCCCGGCGCCGGTGACGATCGCGCTCAAACCCTCAAGAGGGAGTGACATCTCGCAGAAGTCCTCTCAGGTGTCGGATCTCAGATCTCGATGCAGGTGCGGAGTGCAGCGCCCGTACGCATCTGCTCCAGTGCCTCGTTGATCCCGGCCAGCGGCACCCGGTGGGTGATGAGCGACTCCAGGTCGACGCGGCCGGCCCGCCAGAGCGCGATGGTCCGCTCGTACGACGTGAGCACGTCCCCGCCGCCGTACATGGAGGGCAGGATCCGCTTCTCGTCGAAGAACAGCTCGAACATGTTGAGCTGCAGGAAGTCGTCGAGGGCGCCCGCGCCGACGATGCAGAGGGTGCCGCCGCGCCGGGTCGTCTCGTAGGCGGTGCGGGCGGTGGCGGACTTGCCGACGACCTCGAAGACGTAGTCGAAGCCCTCGCCCGCGGTGATCCGCTGCTTGGCGTCGGCGAGCGCGTCCGGGGCGATCGCCTCCGTGGCGCCGAAGCGCAGCGCGGCCTCGCGCCGGGACGCGACCGGGTCGACGGCGATGATCTGGGCGGCGCCCTGGAGCTTGGCGCCCTGGATCGCGGAGATGCCGACGCCGCCGCAGCCGATGACGGCGACCGAGGAACCGGCCTCCACCTTCGCGGTGTTGATGGCCGCGCCGAGGCCGGTGGTGACGCCGCAGCCGATGAGGGCGGCGATGTCGTAGGGCACGTCGTCGGGGATCGGGACGGCGCAGCCCGCGTCGACGACGACCTCCTCGGTGAAGGTGCCGGTGCCGGCGAAGCCGAAGACATCCCCGCCGGGGCGCTTGAAGTTGGGCGTGCCGGCGTTCATGAAGCCGGCCAGGCAGAGCTGCGTCTGGCCGCGCTTGCAGGCGGGACAGCTGCCGCAGGCGGGCAGCCAGCAGAGCAGGACGCGCTGCCCCGGGGTCAGGTGGGTGACGCCGTCGCCGACGTCGAGGATCTCGCCCGCGCCCTCGTGCCCCGGGATGAAGGGGGCGGGCTGCGGGAGGACGCCGCTCATCGCGGAGACGTCGGAGTGGCAGAGGCCGGTGGCCCGGACGCGGATCCGTACCTTGCCGGGGCCGAAGCCCACCGCCTCGACGTCGTCGAGGACTTCGAGTTTGTCCTGGCCGATCTCGTGCAGTACGGCTGCGCGCATGGTGCGGCTCCCCTCAGGAGTACGGATCTGGGTCGGAGGTCTCAGGAGTGTTCGACGACGGTGTCGGCGAGTACGGGGGCGTCGTCGCGCTCCACGGCGGTGACCGTCGCCTGGACGCCGCCCTCGCCGGCCCACATCCGGATGCGCAGGGTCTCGCCGGGGAAGACGATCCCCGCGAAGCGCGTGCGGTACGAGCGGACCCGGGTGACGTCCCCGTCGAGCAGGGTGTCGACGACGGCCTTGAGGGTCATGCCGTACGAGCAGAGCCCGTGCAGGATCGGCCGGTCGAAGCCGGCGAGCTTGGCGAACTCGGGGTCGGCGTGCAGCGGGTTCCAGTCGCCGGAGAGCCGGTAGAGCAGGGCCTGCTCCTCGCGGATCGGGCGCTCGACGGTGGCGTCGGGCTGCCGGTCCGGAAGCGCGAGGCGCTCGGAGGGCCCGCGGTCGCCGCCCCAGCCGCCCTCACCGCGTACGAAGATCTGGGCGTCGTTGGTCCAGAGCGGGCCGTCGGCGTCGGAGGCCTCGGAGCGCAGGACGAGGACGGCGGCCTTGCCCTTGTCGTAGACGGCGGCGACGCGGGAGGTGGAGACGGCCCGGCCGCTGACGGGGACGGGGCGGTGGAGCGTGACCGACTGGCCGCCGTGCAGGACGGCGGCGAGGTCGATGTCGATGCCGGGGGCGGAGAGCCCGCCGACGACACCCATCCCGGCGCCCGCGACGGTGGCGAAGCTGGGGAGGACGTGGAGCCTGGACTCCAGCGTGTAGCGGAGCTCGTCGGGGTCGGTCGCGGGCACGCCCGCGCCCACGCCCAGGTGGTAGAGCTGGACGTCCTTGTGGTCCCAGGAGATCTCGGCGCTGCGGGGTTCGGCGGCGACGGCCTTGGCGGGGTCGATCGGCATCGGGCTGCTGCTCCTCGTGGGCGAGGTGGCGGGAAAGACCTCGGTGCGACCGTCCGCACCGTCGGTCGCACCGAGGCCGTGCGGGACCGTCCCGGAACGCGGCCGTTCTAGAACGCGTTCTAGGTCGGTGGACCCCATGTATAGCCGAGCCGCAGGGAGTTGGGAACCCTCCTCGCACCCACCATCTGACGAAGCGTCAGGAGGTGACGGATCGAGCCGAGGACCACACGCCGAACCACTGCTCGGCCCCGTACTCCTCGAACCGCTCCACCTCGATGAACCCCGGCTTCTCCGCGAGGCGCATCGCGCGGTGGTTGGTGGTCCGGGTGGAGAGCACCACCGGCTCGCCGGGAAGCGCGTCGGCGAGCCGGCCGAGTGCCGCCGCGCACGCCTCGGCGGCGTACCCGCTCCCCCATGCCTCCGGCAGGAACATGGAGCCGAGCCCGGTCTCTCCGGCCTCGGGACGGACGTGCCCCGGACGTTCCGCGTCGCGCCGGTCGAGCGTGACCATGCCGATCATCGCTCCGTCGAGATCGACCACGAAGAGTCCGGGGCGCCGCCCGGACACCTCGGGCATCGCGCGTTCGAGCTCGTCGCGCGGCCGGGAGCCACCGATATAGGCGCCCACCTCCGGCGACGCGAGACCGAAGGGACCTACCACCGTGGCAGTGATTCCTTGCCCACCCGCACACCGGCTGTCGGCGTACAAGGGAACGTACCCAGCCGCGTACGACTGAACGTGCTCAGGTGTGGCCGCTCCGGGTCAGCCCTTCCGGCGGTAGGTTCCGGGCGGAGTGCCGTGCGCGCGCTTGAACGTGTGGGCGAAGGCGAACTCGGACGTGTAGCCCACTTGGGCGGCGACCGATCTCAGCGGTGCGTCCGATGTCCGTAGCAGTCGTGCTGCCGTGGTCATCCGCCACCAGGTCAGGTAGGCCAGGGGTGGCTGGCCGACCAGCCGAGCGAAGCGCTTGGCGAAGGGTGCTCTGGAGAGCCCGGCTTCCGCGGCGAGCTTCGCCACTGTCCACGGGGCTGCCAGGTCGCGGTGGATGGCGTGGAGGGCGGCGGTGACCGGCGGGTCGTTCAGAGCGGCGGCCCATCCGGTGGTGTGGTCCCCTCGGAGTGACCGTTCGTCGAACCAGATGCGCAGGATGTAGAGCAACAGTGTGTCCAGGAGTGCGGGGACGGCCGCATCCGTGCCCAGGCGCGGGGTCTCCAGTTCGGCGGCAAGCAGCTTCACCGCTGAGCCCAACTCGGCACGACGGCCCGGGTGCGCAGGCAGGTGGATCAGATCGGGGAGGGACAGCAACAGCGGGTGAGCGCGGGACGGATCGAGCTGGTAGGCGCCGCACAGCAACACGGTGACCGGGCCGCCGTCTCCGCTCCTGTCGACGCTGTCCGATGCGTAGGCGTCGTACTGCTCCGCGTCACCGGGGCCGCAGGCAGGGGCCGCCACCGGGGTCTGGGGGCTGTCGGCCAGGGTGTGCCCTTTGCCGTGCGGCAGGAACACCACGTCCCCCGTGTCCAGCCGGACGGGTTCCGCATCTGTGGGCAGGAGCCAGCAGGAGCCCTGTAGGACCACCTGGAAGCCCGCCGACCCCGGTACGGAGGAGAACTCCTGTCCCCACGGGGCATGCCATCGCACATACGCCGACCGGGGTCGACCGGTCCGCATCACTGCGACCACATCGCTCAGTACGTCCATGTCCCGAGCGTAGAGTGCGAGACGATCGCGTATGAATGAGGGGACTCTGACGCATGGATCGTGCTCATCAGCGGTCTTAGATTCGCGGTATGACGATGATGAAGACCGCCCGCATCCACGAGTTCGGCGATGCCTCCGTGATCCGCTACGACGATGTTCCGCGCCCACGCCCCGACTTCGGTGAAGTGCTCATTCGCGTCGCCGCCAACTCGTTCAATCCCACCGAGACCGCGTTGCGTGCCGGGCTGCTGCAGGCGTTCCTCCCCGTGGACTTGCCCTACGCGCTCGGCTGGGACGTCGCCGGCACCGTAGCCGAGATCGGCGCGGGGGCGGAGGGGTTCGCCGTGGGCGACCGTGTCATCGGACGGCTCGACGGCGGCGGTGCGGCTGCCGAATACGTCCGGGCGCCCGCCGCCGTATTGACCGCCGCACCGGAGTCCATCCCGCTCGCTCACGCCGCAGCGCTTCCTGTCGCCGGCCTGACGGCGTGGCAGGCGGTTTTCGAGCACGGGAAGGTGGCCGCGGGCCGGCGGGTGCTGGTCAACGGTGCGGGTGGCGGCGTCGGAGGCTTCGTTACGCAGCTTGCCAAGTACGCGGGGGCCGAGGTGATCGCCACGGCCGGTCCCCGGAGTACCGAGGCGGTCCTGCGGCAGGGGGCGAACCTCGTCATCGACTACACCGCTCGACCGGTGAGCACCGCGCTCGACGGCCCGGTGGACATCCTGTTCAACTTGGTCCCGTTGAGCCCCCAGGACGCCGCGGCCCTGGTGCCCCTGGTGCGGCAGGGTGGGCGGATCGTGTCGATCGCGACCCCGATCGAGCCGCCTCTCGACGCCGGGGTGAGCGCGATGCACATGGTCGCCCGAAACGATGTCGCGGATCTGAGGGCGCTTGTGGACCTCGTCGACACGGGCACGGTCAGCGTCGACATCAGCTCATCGCGCCCCCTGGCCGACCTCGCCGACGTCCACCGTCTCAGCCAAGCCGACCGGACCCGGGGCAAGGTCCTCATCATCCCGTGAGCCCAGGTGGCCGGATCCGGAATCCGGCCTCCGCGTCTCGCGGCCGCTGGGCACGTTTCCCCGTACCCGGCTGAGCACGTTCGCGTGTACGCCGACACCGGCCTCCACGAGCCTGCACTCGGATGGCCCGACGAGACCTGTACCCCCACCACCACGGCGCCGGTTCACACGTCACTCGAAGGTGTCCAGATAAGGAGATCCTCGGCCGTGACCTGTTCAACATCGCCGCAAGCGGGCCCGCCCAGGGCCCGCGGCCCCTGCGAGACCCGGACGAGGCCGACCCCGCAGACGAGGACCAGGACAAGCCCCCGGGCCTGTCACAGGCGGCCAGTAGCCTCTCGCCATGCAGACAACGCTGATGATCTACGACGGCTCCGCACCGGCCGATTCCGACGTCCCACGTACCGGGGGCGTGCCGCTGGCTCCTGCCGGATTCGCCTGGCCTCTGTGCGGCTGCGGGGGACCGCTTCAGTTCTTCGCCCATCTCCCCGTCGAGGACGGTGTCCTGTCGGTGTTCCTGTGCCAGAACGACCCCGGGGCGTGTGAGTTCTGGGACGCGAGTTCCAGCGCGAACAGGGTCTATCTGTTTCCCCGGGAGGAACTGCGGCCGGTAGCCGTACCCGAGGCGGGACTGACGCTGCTGCCCGCCACCTCGGCCATCCGCACCCACGTCGTGACGATCGACCCCGAAGATGCCTGTGACGAGGAAGGGATCGAGCCTGACGCCTACGACCTTGCCCGCTCGGGATGGAAGTGGGAACCCGAAGAACGATTCGGGAAGCAGCGCGAAGTGCTTGGGTCACTCGGAGGCAGCCCCTCCTACCTTGAGGACGACCGCCTGCCCGTGTGTCCCTCCTGCACCGGCACCATGGAGTTCGTGGCACACCTGGAGGAGGGGATGACCTGGGAGACCGCGATGAACCTCGGCGGTCAGCTGGGCTACGTCTTCGTCTGCCGCCCTTGTCGCGAGGGAGCCTTCCTCACGGGCTGAGGGCCACCTGTGAGGGGTACTGAGCCTTTTCCAACCTGACGGTGCTGGCCGCGTGTTGGACGGATCTGCGGAATGATGAAGCTCCTGGTAGACGGGTTCTCGACCAAGATCGCCCGTAGCCACCAGGAGCTTCGTGTGCTTGTCGACCCGTCGGGCGTCGACGTGTCCAGTTCCGCCCTCCGCTTCCTCACACAGCAGCTGCGGCGTCACCGCCGCACGATCGGCTCCCGGTGGCGGCGTCTGACCGCCGGCCGCCAGGCTCTCCTCGCCCTGGCCCATCTGCGGATGGGACACACCTATGCCAAGCCCGCCGCCGGGTTCGGCGTCGGCACCACGACGGCCTACCGCTACGTCACCGAAGCGGTCGAGCTCCTGGCCGCTCTCGCCCCCGGCCCGACCGACGCGGTGCGGACCGCGTCGGCGAAGGCGTACCTGATCCTGGATGGCACCCTCCTGCCCATCGACCGCATCGCCGCGGACCGGCCGTTCTACTCCGGCAAGCACAAGAGGCACGGCATGAACGTGCAGGTCATCGCCGATCCCTTCGGCCGGCTGCTGTGGGATCACCGGCCCTGCCCGGCGCCGTCCACGACGTCCGCGCGGCCCGCGAACACGGCATCGTCGACGCCCTCACCGAGGCCGGTATCCCGTGCTGGGCCGACAAGGGATACCGAGGTGCCGGCGGCACGGTCCGCATCCCGTGCTGGGGACGGTGGGAGACCCTCTCCGCAGGCCAGAAGGCGGTGGACCGGTCCCACGCGAAGATCCGGGCCCTCGTCGAGAAGGCCGTCGCCACCCTCAAGTCCTGGCGGCTCCTCCGCAAACTACGGTGCTCGACCACCCGAATCACCAGCCTCGTCCAAGCCGTCCTCACCCTGCATCTGACCAGCTCAAAGTGAAGATGGAAAAGGCTCAGTCACGGGACGATTATCTCGCCCTCGTCTTCCGGACCACCGACCTGAACCTTGCATTCCTTCAGGTCCAGGACCTCTATCTGATGAGTGAGAGCGGTGAGTGCGGCCTGTTCCTGCTCTCCGTACACCTCGTCCATATATTCGTCGGAATAAATTGCCGACGAAAAGCTCGCGTACGCGTCACTGAAAGCGGCACCGGACGCGTGAAGTTCATCGATCTCGCTTCGCTGTTCGTCCGGCTGCTCCAGTGCGCGCCAGCTCCCCACCAAGTGCCGCATGGACACGGAGACTTCCTGCGATGCGTCCGACGCGGTGTTTCGATCAGCCTGCACGGGGTTCGTCTTCCGTATGAGCTCAAGGAAAGCTTCGTCCGAAGCGCGCATTTTCTGAAGAACGCCCGGAAACTCCTGCTCGCAGATCGCATCCGCCTTGGCTCGCCACTCGCCGAGACTCGGGGCCCCGCTCTCGCATCGCGTCAAGAAGAAGGCCAAGATGCCGATGGCTGCCGAGCAGATGCCTACCCACCAGCCGATGTGGGTCCGCAGCCTACTTCCTCGTGATTCTGCCGCAGGCTCACCACCCATGACTGCCTCCTAGAGGCGGAGCACGGTTTTAGTGTCCCCCTGCAGCGATGCATACGCACGCCGGCAGGCGGGTTCACGCCCCGGAGTGGTCCTGTACGGCTGCCCCGGGGGCGAGGACTTGGGGTCCTAGCGTTGTGCCCACCATGTCCCCGCTGCCCCGCCGGCTGTGGTGACCAGGGCGACGAGCCATCCGGGTATGCGCTGGATGATCAAGTGCAGCCCTCCGGCGCGGAGTTCGAACGCGGGGTGGCTCGTGGTCTTTGAGTCCATGTTGCGAGTCGTAGTCATCGTTCGCAGTCCTTTCGCTGGGCTTCAGCCATGCGGCTTGCATGTCCTCTGGCTCCTGTCGCGCGCCGTTGCGTGACCTGGAGGGAAGAAAGGACCCCACGCCACGACGTGACGTGGGGGTGTCCGGCTTGTTCGACGCTATGCCGGAATGAGAGATGTCCGGGCCGGTACCAGCCACAACGCATCGTGTGCGGCGAGTTCATGACACCGCGACCAGGAAGTACACGGCGGATGGCGACCTGGGGGTGGATGACGACGTGGATGCCGTGGCCCCCTTGTGTTCGGGGCCCGCTGGACAGGCCCCGACAGGCCGTCCGCCCTACGCTGTCCTTTGTGACCGAGATGCCGCAGGATCACCGCCCGGCGAAGGCCGTACGCGTTCTTCTCGCCGAGGACCAGGGCATGGCGCGCGGGGCGCTGGCCCTGTTGCTCGGGATGGAGGCGGACATCGAGGTCGTCGCCCAGGTCGGGCGGGGTGACGAGATCGTGGATGCCGCGCTGCTCTCCCGGCCCGACGTGGCCCTCCTCGACATCGAGCTGCCCGGGCGCAGCGGGATCGACGCCGCCGCCGACCTCCGGGACGAGGCGCCGGACTGCCGGGTCCTGATCCTCACGACCTTCGGCCGCCCGGGGTACCTCCGGCGGGCGATGGAGGCGGGGGCCGTGGGGTTCCTGGTGAAGGACGGGCCCGTGGAGGAGCTGGCCGAGGCGATCCGGCAGGCCCTGCGAGGGGAGACGGTCATCGACCCGGCCCTCGCCGCCGCGGCCCTCGGGGCCGAACCCACTGACGGCCCGTGAGCGGGAGGCGGCAAGACACCCCCTAGACCTTCGCGGAGCGCGTCGCGGTCTTCGGGAGCCAGAGGAGCATCAGGGCCGCCGCCGCCGTGAGGACTCCGGCCGCGACGCGGAAGGCCATCGCGTAGCCGGGGACGAGGTGGTACGGGTCCGGGGTGCCGGCCACGGAGATGTACGGGCCCGTGGGGGCGGCCGCCGCGGCGATCGTGGAGAGGACCGCGAGGCCCAGGGCGCCGCCCATCGTGCGGGAGGTGTTGACGAGGCCGGAGACGAGGCCCGCGTCGCCCGGTTCCGCGCTGGACGTCGCGAGGGTGGCCAGCGGCGTGGTGGCGAGGCCGAGGCCCGCCATCATGAGGATGCCCGGGCCCAGGATCGTCCCCAGGAAGGTGCCGTCGACGGTCAGTGTCGACTGCCAGGCGAAGCCCGCCGCCCCGATGAGCGCGCCGGTCACGGCGACGTTCCGGGCGCCGAGGACCGGCATGAGGCGCGGGGCCAGCTTGGAGCCGAGGATCACGCTGAGGGAGCTGGGCACGAGGGCGAGGCCGGCCTGGAGCGGGGTGTAGCCGAGGACGTTCTGCGCGTACGTCGTCATGAAGAACCACATGCCGAAGGAGGTCGAACCGCACAGCAGGATCGCCACGTTGGCCGCCGACACCGCCCGGTTGCGGAAGAGCTTGAGCGGCATCAGCGGGGCCGCCGTGCGGGCCTCCACCGCGACGAAGACGGCGAGGAGGGCGAGGCCGCCGAGGAGCGTGAGGAGGGTCGCCGGGTCGGTCCAGGCCGTCTCCTCGGTCCGGGCGATGCCGTACGCGAGGGTGGCGAGCCCGGCCGTGACGAGGACGGCGCCCGGCAGGTCGAGGCGGCGGCCGGTGCCGGTGGGGCCCTCGCGGAGCCAGAGCAGCGCGGCGGCGAGGACGAGGATGCCGACGGGGACGTTGATGAGCAGGACCCAGCGCCAGGAGAGCAGGTCGACGAGGAGACCGCCGACGAAGCCGCCCGCCGCGCCGCCGGCCGCGCCGACCGCCGTCCAGGTGCCGATGGCCCGGGTCCTGGCCGCTCCCGCCGGGACGGCGCCGGCGACCAGGGTGAGCGTGGCGGGCGAGAGGAAGGCGGCGCCGAGGCCCTGCACGGCCCGGGCGCCGATCAGGTACGGGCCCTCCGGCGCGATGCCGCCGACGACCGAGGCGGCGGTGAAGAGCCCGAGTCCGAGCAGGAACATCGCCTTGCGCCCGTAGAGGTCGGCGGCCCGTCCGCCGAGCAGCATGAAGCCGGCGAAGGCGACGGCGTAGGCGTTGAGCACCCACTGCAGGCCGATCGCCGAGAGCCCGAGGTCGGTGCGCATGGACGGCAGGGCGACGTTCACGACGGAGACGTCGAGGACGACGAGGAACTGGGCGGCGGAGGCGGTCAGGACGACCTGCCACGAGCGGGGCGTGCGGAGGGACGGGGTGCGTGAGGTGCCCGTGGCGGAGTCGGTCTGCGGCATGAGCGTCATGGTCGCAGACCGCCTCAGCCCCGTACATGGGCATTCCGTCCTACGACCTCCGCAGCAGCGTCACCACCGCCGCCCCGCCGAGCCCGATGTTGTGCGCGAGCCCGACCCGCGCCCCGTTGACCTGCCGCGCGCCCGCTTCGCCCCGCAGCTGCCACACCAGCTCCGCCGTCTGCGCGATGCCGGTCGCGCCCAGCGGGTGGCCCTTGGAGATGAGCCCGCCGGAGGGGTTCACGACCCAGCGCCCGCCGTACGTGGTGGCGCCGGACTCGACGAGCTTGCCGGAGGCGCCCTCCTCGCACATGCCGAGCGCCTCGTAGGTGAGCAGCTCGTTGATGGAGAAGCAGTCGTGGAGCTCGATGACGTCGACGTCCTCGATGCCGAGCCCGGAGCGCTCGTACACCTGGCGGGCCGCGGCCCGGGACATGGGGCGGCCGACGGCGTCGATGCAGGAGCCGGAGGCGAAGGACTCCTCGGTGTCGGTGGTCATCGCCTGGGCGGCGATCTCCACCGCCCGCCCCCGCAGCCCGTGTTCCTCGACGAACCGCTCGGAGACGACGAGGGCCGCCGCCGCGCCGTCGGAGGTGGGCGAGCACTGGAGCTTGGTGAGGGGCCGGTGGACGGTCTTGGCGGCGAGGATCTCGTCGACCGTGTAGACGTCCTGGAACTGGGCGTTCGGGTTGTTCGCCGAGTGCTGGTGGTTCTTGGCGCCGACGGCCGCGAGCTGGACCTCGGTCGTCCCGTACCGCTCCATGTGCTCCCGGGCCGCGTTGCCGAAGATCTGCGCGGTGGGCGGGGACATCTCGAAGCCGTGGGCGGCGGCCATGATCCCGTAGTGCCGGGCGACCGGGGAGGTCTTGAAGTCTCCCGCGCCGCCCGCACCGCCGCCGAGGGAGCCCCGCGCCATCTTCTCGAAGCCGAGGGCGAGGACGCAGTCGGCGATGCCGCCCTCGACGAACTGCCGGGCGGTCATGAGGGCGGTGGAGCCGGTCGCGCAGTTGTTGTTGAGGTTGTAGACGGGGATGCCGGTGAGCCCGAGCTCGTACACGGCCCGCTGTCCGGCGGTGGAGGCCTGGAAGCAGTAGCCGACGGCGGCCTGCTCCACGCTCCCGTACGGGATGCCCGCGTCGGCCAGCGCGGCCGTGCCGGCCTCCTTCGCCATGTCCCAGTACTGCCAGTCCCGGGTCTCCGGCTTCTCGAACTTCGTCATCCCGACGCCGACGACATACGCCTTGGTGCTCATCGCGGGTCCCTCCCCGTCTCTCGGTCAGTCTCTCGGCAGGCCGAGCAGGCGCTCGGCGACGACATTCAGCTGTACTTGGGTGGTGCCGCCCGCGATGGTGAGGCAGCGGGACATGAGCGTTCCGTGCACGGCCCGTTCGCCGGGGCCCTCGCGCACCGCGCCCTCGGGGCCGAGGAGTTCCAGGGTGAGCTCGGCGAGCTTCTGCTGGTGGAGGGTCTGGACGAGCTTGCGGACGCTGGCACCCGCGCCGGGTTCGAGGCCGGACACCTGGAGCAGGGTGGTGCGGAGTCCGATGCAGGCGAGCGCGTGCGCCTCGGCGAGCAGGTCCCCGATCCGTACGCGGACGGAGCTGTCGTGCCGGGCGGCCCGGTCGATGAGGGCTTCGAGGCCGCTGTCGAAGGCGACCTGGTCGGCCATGTGGACGCGTTCGTTGCCGAGGGTGTTGCGGGCGACCCGCCAGCCGTCGTTCACCTCGCCGACGACCGCGTCGGCGGGGAGGATCGCGTCGTCGAACCAGACCTCGTTGAAGAGGGAGTCCCCGGTGATCTCCTTGAGCGGCCGGATGTCGATGCCGGGGGTGTTCCGCATGTCGACGAGGAAGTAGGTCAGTCCCTTGTGCTTGGGGGCGTCCGGGTCGGTGCGGGCGAGCAGGATGCCGTGGTGGGCGGTCTGCGCGACGCTCGTCCACACCTTCTGCCCGTTGATCCGCCAGCGGCCGTCCTCCAGGCGCTCGGCGCGGGTACGGAGGGAGGCGAGGTCGGAGCCGGCGCCGGGTTCGGAGAAGAGCTGGCACCAGATCAGGTCGCCGCGCAGGGTCGGTCCGAGGTGGCGTTCCTGCTGCTCCGGGGTGCCGTGGGCGAGGAGGGAGGGCGCGACCCAGGCGCCGATCCCGAGCCCGGGGAGGGTGATCCCGGCCTCGTCCAGCTCGCGCTGGACGGCGAGCTGCTGGACGGGTCCGGCGCCCAGTCCGTACGGCTCCGGGAGGTACGGGGCCGCGTAGCCGGTGGGGGCGAGGGCGCGCCGGGCGGCGGCCGGGTCGAGCCCGGCGGCGGGGGCGACGGCCTCGCGGGCGGCGGTGCGGTACGGGGCGGCCTCGGGCGGCAGGTCGAGCCGGAGGCCCCGCCGGACGCCGTCGGCGGCGTGCCTCAGGGCGGCGAGGCGGTGCCGGTCGCCGGTGCCGAGGAGCTGGCGGGCGACGAGGGCGCGACGGAGCAGCAGGTGGGCGTCGTGCTCCCAGGTGAAGCCGATGCCACCGAGGATCTGGATGCAGTCCTTGGCGCAGGTCCAGGCGGCGTCGAGGGCGGTGGCGGCGGCGAGCGCGGCGGTGAGGGAGCGGGCGGTGTCGTGGCCGGCACGGGCGGCGTCCCAGGTGAGGGCGCGGGCCTGTTCGAGCCGGACGAGCATGTCGGCGCAGAGGTGCTTGACGCCCTGGAACTGGCCGATCGGCCGTCCGAACTGCTCGCGGGTGCGGGCGTGTTCGGCGGCGGTCTCGACGGCGCGGGCGGCGGTGCCGCAGGCGTCGGCGGCGAGGAGGACGGCGGCGATGTCCCGTACGAGTGCGGTGTCGAGGGCGAGTTCGCGGGCGCCCGGGACGTGGGCGGCACGGGCGGTGATCTCGCCGGTCGGCCGGGTCGGGTCGGCGCTCTCGTGGGTCCTGACGGCGAGCCCTTCGGTGTCCACGGCGAGCCAGACGGAGCCGTCGGCGGTGGTGGCCCGGAGGAGGACGAGGTCGGCCTGGCCACCGCCGAGGACGGGGGGCGCGGCTCCGTCGAGGAGCCAGCCGCTCGCGGTCCGGACGGCGGTGAGGCTCCCCGTACCGTCGAGGGCGACGGCGGCGAGGCACTCCCCGCGCGCGATCGCGGCGGCCAGTTCCCCCTGGTCGGCGCGGTGCAGGAGCTCGGCGGCGAGTACGGAGGACAGGTACGGCCCCGGGAGCAGTGCCCGCGCCGCCTCCTCGACGACGACGGCGAGGTCCCCGAGGTCGCCGCCCCCGCCGTCGTACTCCTCGGGGAGGTGGAGCCCGAGGAGCCCCTGCTCGACGGCGGCGTCCCAGTAGGCGGGCCGTCCGGCGGCGGCGCCCGGGACGTCCAGGTACTTACGGACCTCCTCGGGCGGTACGGCGCGGGTGAGCCAGCCCCGGACGGACCGGGCGAGTTCCCGCTGTTCGTGCGTGATGGCGATGCCCATGCGCCGCAGACTAGAACACGTTCCATTCTGACGGAAGGTCAGAAACCCTTTCGGGTAAGAGAATCGGGACCGAAGCGGCGGGGGCGCTCCCGCACCCGGGGGCGTTGTCAGTGGGGCCTGTCACGATGCCCACAGATCACGAACAGAGGGAGACGACACGCCATGGGTACCTGGGACATCGGCCCGTTCGACAGCGACACCGCCGCCGACTTCTCCTACCGGGTGGACGAGGCCCCGGCCGAGAAGCGGGCGGAGGTGCTGCGCGCGGCCTTCCGCGAGGTGACCACGGCCGGTGACGACTACCTGGACTTGGACCTTGCGGTGGAGGCGATCGCGTCGGCGGCGCTGGTCGCGGCGCAGTGCCCGGGCGGGGAGCCGGTCACGACCGCGTACGGCCCGAAGCAGCCCCTGCCCGAACTCCCGGCGGAGTTGCGCCCGATGGCCGTCGAGGCGCTCGACCGGGTGCTCGTCCCGGACTCGGAGCTCCTGGAGCTGTGGGAGGAGTCGGACGGCGAGGAGTGGAAGGCGGGGATACGGAAGCTCCGCGCGGTCCTGGCGGGGGCGTAGCGCCGAGGCGCCCCGGCGGCCGATGACGCTCGGTATTCAGTTTTGTTTCAACTACCCGTGAAAGCCTGGCGGTTAAGGCGCCACGAGTAGCGATGTCGGCGGCCCGTGTCCATACTGGAAAGAGGGGTTTGACCGCGCCGAGAGGCGCGCGCAGTCAGCTACAGGAGGCTGCATCATGTCAGACCGCATCTTGTACTACAGCGCCTCCGCCGGGCGCGGAGTCGTCGGTGCCATAGACGTCAACAACGTCACCAAGGACCTCACCGTGATCCCTTCGGGCTTCGCGACGGACTGGACACAGATCGTCGGCCTGAGTGGGGACCGCATTCTCTTCTACGGTCGCTCGGCCGGTCGCGGAGTCGTCTGCACCATCGATCAGAACAATGCCATCGGTGACGTCACCGTCATCCCTCCGGGAAGTTTCGCGACGGACTGGACGCAGATCACCACGCTCAGCGGTGACCGCATTCTCTTCTACAGCGCCTCGACCGGTCGCGGAGTCGTCTGCACCATCTCGGCATCCAATGTGATCAAAGACGTCACCGTGATGCCTGCGGGCAGGTTCGCGAAGGACTGGACGCAGATCGCCGCCCTGAGTGGCAGCCGCCTTCTCTTCTACAGCGCCTCGACCGGGCGGGGTTCCGTCTGTTCCATCACGGCCAACAACGTGATCACAGAGGTCACCCCCATCCCCGCGGGTGGTTTCGCGAAGGGCTGGTCCCAGATCGCCGCGCTGAGCGGCGACCGCCTCATGTACTACAACGCCGCCGCAGGGAGCGGACTCATCGGCGCCGTCACGCCCCAGAACACCTTCACCCCGCTCAAGACCATCCCCGCGGGCGGATTCGCCACGGACTGGACGGAGATCTCGTTCCTGCGTCCCCCGGTGAACCCCTCGTCGCCCTGGGCGATCCTGCTCTGCAAGTTCAAGGACGCCACCACGCCGCCTTCGCTGCCGCTGACACGCTTCCAGGAGATGTTCACCAGCACCGGCTCGAACAAGCACAACATGGTCGACTTCTTCCGGGACATGTCCCACGGAAACATCGACGTCAGCGCCTCCAAAGTCCTGGGCTGGTACACGCTCCCACAGAAGACATCGGACTACACCGGGTCCGGATCGAACCCCCAGGGTCGCCCCGCCCTCATCGCCTGGGGTCGTCAGGCCGCGGCCGCCGCGGGCGTGAACCTCGCGCCCTACGCGGATCGCATCGTGGTCGTCACCCATCCCCCCACGGACCTCTTCGGCGGCGTGGGCCTGGGTGCCGTCTCCGGTGACGGCAGGGACGACTGGGGAATGTCCTCACTGTCTCCCAGTCTCATGGGCCAGGAGATGGGTCACGTATACGCTCTCGACCACTCTTCGGGCGCCGGCTTCGACTACGGCGACCGGTGGGACATCATGAGCACCCGTGGGAGCGCCCACGGGCGGTGCTTCATGGCGCCCCACCCGGTCTTCACCGAGAAGAACAGCACCGGGCAGAGCATCTGGCGGATCGGCCCGGGGCTCAACGCCGCCAACATGTGGGGCAGGGGCTGGCTCGAACGCGTCTGGCAGTCGGCCGAGACGGAGCCCGACACGATCGTCGAACTGCGGCCGCTCCACCGACGGGACCTCCCCGGGCACCTCTGCGCCCGCGTCGGACGGTATTTCTTCGAGTTCCGGGCCCGCGAGCTCTGGGATGCCGATATTCCCGAGCCATGCGTGCTGGTGCACGAGTTCTCCAACAACAGGTCCTACCTCCTCACGGCGACCAACGGCAACGAGAGTCTGCGTAAGGGCGACGAATTCCTCCGCAAGGACCCGTTCGATCCGACCGGTTACCGGCTGAACGTGAAGGTTCTCGACATCGACCCCGTGGGGCGGAAGGCCAGGCTCAGTGTCTATCTGCGGAAGGCAGCCCCCTTCCCCTTCGATCTCGAGTCCTTCACGGATCACCCCCACCAGGGCGTGGACGACGACAGCGGACTGATCGTCATCGGCGGAAAGGTCGTGAACGTGCCGTCCGGCTCGCCCCTGTACGCGAAGGTCGAAGAGGTCGCGCAGCAGCTCCAGCAAGCCGCGATCACCTTCAACGGCCAGGACCACGAGCTCCTGCACCGGGGCAGCGTGCGCGCCATGTCGTCCCTGGCCGATCTCCTGTCCCGGACGGAGTCCCCGCAGGAGCCCCACGAGGTGGTCGAGGCCGCCCAGATCCCCGCGGCCCTGGCCCGGAGCGCGGCGCCCGGCCCGGCGCCGGACCAGGACTGATGCGAGGGCGCTGACCGCGTCGTTCCTCGGGTAGCCCGCACGCCCGGATCCGCCGCGCAGGCGTTAGGTTAGGGTGACCTTGCCTGGCGTGCGGACCCAGGCGTACGGGTTCGGGTTCCGGTGCCGCAGGTGGGAACCCGGAGGACGGAACGGGCAGAGGTGGGGTGCGGTGAGAAACGGTGACCGGGCTCGTGCGCGTCGTACGCGTCGTACGCCCAGTAAGACGGGACGCCCATGCCGGGTGACAGGCGACGCGGACCTGGACCCGACGCCCGGGACGAGGCGTCGTGGATAAGATCGCGCTCACGGCCGGAGCCCTGTACGTCATCGTCCTGCTCCGCGCCGGAGGGACGTTCGCCGTCGGGTGGCTCGCCGGCGCCGGTGCTCGGCGCAGCAGGTTCGCCGGGCGGATCTCCTCGGCGAAGTTCCAGCGCGCCGAGCGGGCGATCCAGCGATGGGGCGCGCCGGTGGTGGCCGTCTCCTTCCTGACCATCGGCTTCCAGACCGCCGCCAACTTCCTCGCGGGCAGCATGCGCATGCCGTTGCCGCGGTACCTCCCCGCCCTCTTCGTGGGCGGAGCGGCCTGGGCGCTGATCTACGCGACCGCGGGGCTGGGCGCGCTCGAAGTGCTGGGACGGCTCTTCGCCGAGCAGACGGCCCTCGGGGTGTCCGCCGTGGCCGTCCTTCTCCTCGCGGTGTGCGGGGTGGTGGTGTACCGCAGGAGAAGGGCGGTCCCGTCCTCCGGTGACACCGTGGCCGAGGAAGCGTGAGCCGCTCCCGCTAGGGGCCCCAGGCCCTCAGTCCCGGCCGAACACCCGCCGCAGCCCGCTCTTGGGCGGGGGCTCGGCGGCCGGGGTCTCGTGGGCGTACTCCGGCTCTGCGTCTCCACCAGGACCCACCATCCCCCCGCCGCCGCTCATGTCAGCGGAGCCGCCCCCCGGCGGCGGCGCTCACGAACGCCGCGAAGGCGGCGGGGGTGGCGCGGAAGGCGGGGCCTTCGGGGTTCTTGGAGTCGCGGACGGCGATGTGGGCGGTGAGGTCGGCGACCTCGATGCAGTCGCCGCCGTTGTCACCGCTGTACGAGGACTTACGCCAGCGCGCTCCCGCCAGGTTCTGGTTGGTCTCCATAGTGTCCCTCCATGACGCGGGTGATCAGCGCGGACGAGTCCTCCACCGAGAGAGCGGCCGCTCGCAGGTGATCGTAACGGAGCGACCCCTCCCTGAACGCGGCCGAATCCACGGTCATATGCCCCTGGACGAAGTCCTCG
Organism: Streptomyces sp. NBC_00094; assembly: GCF_026343125.1. Taxonomy (NCBI): domain Bacteria; kingdom Bacillati; phylum Actinomycetota; class Actinomycetes; order Kitasatosporales; family Streptomycetaceae; genus Streptomyces; species Streptomyces sp. NBC_00094. The sequence goes on from NZ_JAPEMB010000001.1 coordinate 2,347,002, forward strand.
GTGTAGACGAGATCGGGGTCGCTTTCGAAGCGGAGAAGGTTGAAGGAACCGTGCGATCCCGCGTGCGCTCCCGCCTCGAACGGGAGGATCTGGATCTTCACCCACTCGCGCTCCTGCACCGCCAACAGGTGGGCCAGTTGCTCCCGCATCACCCTCCACCCGCCGACCTCCTGACGCAGTGCCGCCTCGCTCATGACGACCCAGAACAGCGGCGGATGCTCGCGGCCAAGGATCCGCTGGCGCTCGATGCGGGCGGCGACCAAGGCATCGAGGTCGCTCTCGAACCGGGCTCCCATGAGGGCACGGGCGTAGCCCTCCGTCTGGAGCAGTCCGTGCACCAGCTGCACCTGGAAGGAGCAGAGGTACGTCGCCTTCGCCTCCATGTCCGCGTACGGCCTGAACCACGACGGCAGTTGGCTCTTCAGTACGAGCCCCACCAGTCGCGTGAAGAACCCGCCCGTCATCAGCGCCGCGTCGAGCCGCTCCGAGAACTCCCTGGTCGGGACCTTTCTCGCTGTCTCGATCTGACCGACGAGCGAGCCGGTACAGAAGAGGATGTCGCCGAGCTGCGACTGGCTGAGCCCGGCGCCTTCTCTCAGGTGGCGGAGTTCGTATCCGTAGTAGTCCAGCGGCGAGGCGCTCGGATCCAGGCTGCGGATGTTGACCACGACGAGGTCACCCCCAAGCTCACGCGGTGAGGCGTTGCGTTCAGTCCGTAGCCGAGCGTAACGAAACGAGCCCACCCTGGTGGCATGAATCAGGCAACAGACCTCTATCCTGCGGCACTTGCGACGAGCTACCGGATGGGGTTCACCGTCGGTGAGCACTCGGCCGGTCACATGCGCCGCATCCTCCGCATCTTCCTCACCCGGTGGGAACTCGACCACCTCGCCGACTCCGGCACGCTCGCGCTCACCGAGCTCGTCGCCAACGTCGTCCGGCACGTGCCGGGCCGGCGGTGCTCCGTGCTGATGCTGCGGGAGCCGTACGGGCTGCGGGTCGAGGTCACGGACGCCGTGCCCGGGACGGTGATCGCGAAGCTCGCCGGTCCGCTGGAGCAGAGCGGGCGGGGGCTCGCGCTCGTGGAGGCGGTGACGGACCGGTGGGGGGTCGACGAGGCGGCCGACGGGAAGACGGTGTGGTTCGAGTGCGACGCGTAGGGCACGATGGGCGGCCGTAGCCGCGTACTCGCCAGTAGGAGACCACCATGTCCGTGCCCGCGCCCGAGATCCTTGCCGCCTTCGAGGCCGCGAAGGGCTTCATGCCCGTCGGGGAGGGCCTCGCGCTGTACGAGGTGGCCACGGAGGCCGCCAAGCTCGGGCTGCCGCTCCTGGAGGTCGGGACGTACTGCGGGCGGTCCACGATCCTGCTCGCCGACGTGGCCCGGCAGGCGGGGACGGTCGCGGTGACCGTGGACCACCACCGGGGCAGCGAGGAGCAGCAGCCGGGCTGGGAGTACCACGACCCGACCGTCGTCGACCCGGAGGTGGGGCTGATGGACACCCTCCCCACCTTCCGCAGGACGCTGCACAAGGCCGGCCTCGAGGAGCACGTCGTGGCGGTCGTCGGCCGTTCGCCGCTGGTCGCGAAGGCGTGGGGCGGGCAGCTCGGCCTCGTGTTCATCGACGGCGGACACACCGACGAGCACGCCACGAACGACTACGAAGGCTGGGCCCCCAAGGTCGCCCCCGGGGGCCTGCTCGTCATCCACGACGTCTTCCCGAACCCGGAGGACGGCGGCCAGGCGCCGTACCGGATCTACCTCCGCGCCCTGGAGTCGGGCGACTTCGAGGAGATCTCGGTCACCGACTCGCTGCGGGTCCTGCGCCGCCGGGGCTGACGGAGTCGCCCGGACACTCCGACGGCCGCCCCCTCGAAGGGGGACGACCGTCGGGATGGACTGCGTTCACCTCACCCGCATACCGGAGTGGGTCAGAACGCCGATGTCACGTAGAGGCAGTTGGTGTAGCTGTAGCCCGGTTCGATCTTCACCTTGCTCGTCTTGGTGTCGCTGATCGACGTCCCGCTCGCGCCCCGCTTCTGGAGGAAGTGGTAGTCGCCGGCGGGCAGCAGCAGCGTCGCCTTCGGGTACTTCGAGGCCGGCCCGGTGCAGGCCTTGATCTTCTTGCCGTTCGAGAGGACCGGGCCCGGGTACTTGGTGCAGGTCGTGCAGGTCTTGAGGGTGACCTTGCCGGTCGTCGGGCCGGTGTAGAGGACTTCGACCTCGCCCGGGCCGTCGTTGCTCACCACCAGGACCATCCGGGCGCCGCCGGGGTCCTTCGACGGCGGCAGGCTCTTGCCGGCCGCCGGCTCCTCCTCGGCGATCTCGGCGGCGATGGCGATGGAGCGGGCGTGCGCGGCCTGCGGGCTGTCCGGGTAGTCCTTGGCGTACGCGGTCATGGTCTTGATCGCGTTCTCGAAGTCCTTCTCCTTGAACTGGCCGGTCCCGCAGGCGAAGTCGCCGCGCTGGGCCGCCTTGACGGCCTCCCGCGTGGCACCTTCGAGGGACGAGTCCGTCATGTTCTTCAGGGAGGTGCGGAGCGTGCGCAGCTCGGTGGCGGTGTCGCAGGGCTCGGTGCCGCTGTCGAGCGCGGTCGTCCGGGTCTTGATCGCCGCCCGCACCGCCGGCTCGACGCGGGTCGCGTGGGACGACTTCGGGAACGTACCGAGGAGCTCGTTGAGGCTCTCCTCGGCGGACGGGGTGGCGGTGTCCACGCCGAGCGCCGACGTCCCGCACTCGTAGAGGGAGTGGGCCAGCGGCTCGTCGGCCTTGGCGGGCCGCGCGCCCAGGAGGTCCTTGTCGAAGGAGTCGGACAGCCCCCGCAGGTGCTTGAGCGGGGCGATCGCCTCGCAGTACGTCTCGTTCTCGTACGGGGCGGAGACCGTCTTGTAGTACGCGTCGAGCCGCTCGGGGACCAGCTTCCCGGCCCGCGACCCCGGGTGCTTCGTCCCGAGGTCCTGGTACTCGTCGAGCGCCTTGCGGTAGATCGGCTCGGCCTTGGCGAAGGCGAGGCCGTCGGCGGACTTCACCTGCGTGTCCGCCGCCGTGAGCCGGTCGAGCAGGGCCTGTTCCTTCGCCTCGTCGCGGGCCGCGCCGTACGCGAGCGAGCCGCCCGCCGGGACGGCGAGCAGGACGACGGCGAGCGGGAGCGCGAGGCGGCGGAAGGAGGCGCTGATGCCGAGGGTCGCGCGCAGTCCGCGCCGGGCGCCGTCGGCTGCGGCGAGGAGCAGGAAGGCGCCGTAGCCGATGAGGAGGCCGGCGGGCACGCCGTCGACGTCGGCGGGGAGCGCGAGCACCAGCAGGGCGACGGTGGCGACCCAGCAGATCGCGGCGCCTATCCAGTTGCGCAGGACGACGTAACCGAGGCCCAGGCAGGAGAGGTTGAGCAGGCCGACCAGGGCCGCCTGGGCCGGGTTCGCGTCGCCGCGCGGCGCGGAGCCGGGCGGCGGGCCGTACCCGGGCGGTGCGGCGGGCGGGGGCGGCAGCGTCCCTGCACCCGCCCAGCCGGGCGCGGTCGCGGGTCCGGTGCCGGGCGCGGGGGCGGGACCGTATCCGGCTCCGGCGCCTTGGCCGGGAGGTCCGTATCCGGGTGCGGCGCCCTGCTCGGCACCGTATCCGGGTCCCTGCCCGGGTCCCTGTCCGGCAGCCTGCCCGTATCCGGGCGCCTGTCCGGTGCCCTGCCCGGATCCGTAGCCGGGTCCCTGCCCGGATCCGTATCCGGATCCCTGTCCGGCGTCGGGCTGCGGGCCGTAGCCGGGAGCCGGGGCTCCGGGGGCTCCGGGGGCTCCGGGGGCTCCGGGGGCTCCTGCCGCCGGGCCGCTCGACGCGCCCGCGCCCGGGCCCTGAGCCGGGCCGCCGGGCGTCGGGGCCTCCCAGGGCGCCGGGGCGCCGAAGCCCCCGCTCGTACCCCCGCTTCCTCCCGTACCCCCGCTGTCTCCGCTTCCCCCGCTGCCTGCGTCCGAGCCGCTCCGGGCGCCGGGCGCGCCCTGCTGCGGCGGTCCGTTTAACGATCCGTCCCCCGGGATCCGGTCGGACGGCTCGGGACGTGCGTCGTTCGGTTCTTCCCCCACCACGGTTCCCCTCGTGGGTCCATGCGCGGTGACACCCCACCGTCGCCTCTTTGCACCTACCCTTCACCGTCCGCCCACACGCGTCCACGGTTCCGCGAAGCCGGTGACCAACCTGCGACCTACCCGCTACGGGATTTCGCCCCGTACAGGGCCTAAAGTCGCGGAGTGCCGTACGACCACCGGAAGACCGCCCCCCGCCCCCTCGCCCTCGCGCTGGCCCTCGCGGGCTGCTGCGCCGCACTCGCCGGCTGCGGAGCCTCCCAGGCCTCCGAGTCCTCCGAGGCGTCCGGAAAGAGCGGGACGCAGTCCCGGCCGCCCGCCGCCTCCGTCTCCTCCGCCACGGGGGACGCCGCCGCCACCGAGCAGCCGAGCCGCTCCCCCCTCCCGGACTCCTCGGCCTCCCCGGGCACCTCGGCCCCGTCGGGGGTCCGTTCGCTCGCCGGGCGGACCGTCGTCGTCGACCCCGGACACAACCCCGGGAACTTCCGGCACTCCCGGGAGATCAACGAGAAGGTGAACATCGGCACGGGCCGCAAGGAGTGCGACACCACCGGCACCTCCACGAACGGCACCTCCACGCAGGCCGCCTACACGGAGGCCGCGTTCACCCTCGACGTCTCCCACCGGCTGCGGGACCTCCTCACGGCGCGCGGCGCGAAGGTGGTCCTCACCCACGACGCCGACCGCCCCTGGGGCCCCTGCATCGACGAGCGGGCCCGGATCGGCAACGAGGCCCGCCCCGACGCCGTCGTCTCCGTCCACGCGGACGGTTCGGCCGTCGGCAACCGCGGCTTCCACGTGATCCTGCCCGCCCGGGTGAGCTCCGGCGCGGCCGACACGGCCCCGATCGTCGGGCCCTCCCGTGAACTCGGGGAGAGCATCGCCGACCGGTTCGCGCGCGCGACGGGCACGGCTCCCGCCAACTACCTTGGTTCCGGTACCGGGTTGGACGTCCGGGAGGATCTCGGCGGGCTCAATCTCTCGACCGTCCCCAAGGTCTTCGTCGAATGCGGCAATATGCGTGATCCGAAGGACGCCGCCCTGCTGACGTCCGCCGCCTGGCGACAGAAGGCCGCGCAGGGCATCGCGGACGGCATCGAGACCTACCTCCACGGGTAGAACCGGCGAGCGATAGATTCGCTCCGTAACATGGGGCCGCCCCCGTGCCACGACCTTGAGCGCCACCCCGACGCGACGACGACCCGACGAAGGACTCTTACGTGAATATCCGCTCCCTCACCCGAGGCGATGGCGTGCTGATCGGTGCAGCGGTGGTGCTGTTCATCGCCTCGTTCCTCGGCATCTCCAGCTGTGACGCCAGCGACGCGATCTGCGACCAGATCGACATCCCGAACTCGTGGGAGATGTCGCCGCTCGGCTGGGGCTCGTTCTTCCTCGGCATCGCCGGTGCGGCGCTGGTCGTCACCTCGCGCGCCCTTCCGCAGCAGCGCAAGGTGGCCGGCCTGGAGCTCGGCCAGATCGGTGCGGGCTTCGCCATCGCCTCCGCATGGACCCTGCTCATGTGGGTCTTCGAGTCGGAGAGCGCCGGCGCCGGCCTCATCCTCGGCCTGATCGCCTCGCTCGTGCTCGCCGGTGCGGCCGTCGCCGGTCCGCTGGTCCCGGCCCTCAAGGCCCCGCTCGTGGGCGCGCCGCGTCCGCAGACCCCGCAGCCGTACGGCATGCAGCCGGGTCAGCCCGGGCAGCAGGGCGTCCCCGGCGGCTACGGCTACCCGGGTGCGCAGCAGCAGCCGTACGGTGGTCCGCAGGACCCGTCGCAGGGTGCGGGCCAGCCGTTCGGCGCGCAGGGCGCCCCTCAGCAGCACGCCCCGCAGCAGCACGCTCCGCAGCCGCACGCCCCGCAGCAGCCGGAGCCGCAGGCCGCCCAGGCCCCGCAGCCCCAGGCGCAGGCGCAGCCGTCCGGGGACTTCGCGCCGTTCTGGTTCGCGGTCCCGGTCGCCCGTCAGCTGTACGCGGAGGACGGTTCGCAGGCGCCGATCGCCGAACTGGCCCCCGGTACCTGGTACCTGGCGGTCGAGCAGCGCGGTGCGGCCCTGGTCGCGCAGACCCAGGACGGCCGTCGTGGCGTCCTGCAGGACACGACGGGCATCCAGCGCGGCTGACCCGCCTCCCGCCTTCGACGGCCCCTCGTCCGGAATCACTTCCGGGCGGGGGGCCGTTGGCGTACAGTCCCCCGGGAAGCGAGCTGACGGACCGTCAGAAAGGTGTCGCGTCATGCGTCTCGGACTCGCCCTCGGCTACTGGGGCCGTGGCCCCTCCCCCGACCGCCTCGACCTCGCCCGCGAGGCCGAACGGCTCGGCTACGACTCCGTGTGGACCGCCGAGGCCTGGGGCTCCGACGCGTTCACCGCGCTGACCTGGATCGCCGCGCACACCTCGCGTATCAAGCTCGGGACGGCCGTCGCGCAGATGGCCGCCCGCACCCCGACGGCCACCGCCATGCACGCGCTCACGCTCGACCACCTCTCCGGCGGGCGCATGATGCTCGGGCTCGGCCTCTCCGGGCCGCAGGTCGTCGAGGGCTGGTACGGGCGCCCCTTCCCCCGCTCCCCCCTGACGGCGACCCGCGAGTACGTGGACGTGATCCGCCAGGCACTGCGCCGGGAGGGCCCCGTCACGCTCGACGGGCGCTACCACTCCCATCCGTACGCCGGCGAGGACGGCACCGGCCTCGGCAAGGCGCTCAAGCCGATCACCCACCCGCTCCGGGCCGACCTCCCGATCCTCCTGGGCGCCGAAGGCCCCAAGAACATCGCGCAGACCCTCACCATCGCCGACGGCTGGCTGCCCCTCTACTGGTCCCCCGAGCGCTGGGCCGACGTCTACGCCCTCCCGGACCGGCTGCCCGAGGGCTTCCTCGTCGCACCCATGGTCCGGGCGCAGGTCTGCGAGGACGTGCCGGCGGGGCTGCTGCCCGTCAAGGCGATGCTCGGCTTCTACATCGGCGGCATGGGGCACGCCGCCCGCAACTTCCACGCCGACCTGATGGGGCGCATGGGGTACGAGAAGGAGGCCCGCCGCATCCAGGAGCTGTTCGCGGCGGGACGGCGGGAGGAGGCCGTGCTCGCCGTGCCGGACGCCTTCGCGGACGAGATCTCCCTGGTCGGCCCCCGGGAGCGGATCGCCGAACGCCTGGAGGCATGGCGGCGGGGCCCGGTGACGGACCTGCTGGTCACCTCACCGGACCCCGCCACACTCCGCGTACTCGCGGAGCTCAACGCCTAGGGGTCGTCTTGTCGATCATGTGCCGCGCCGGACGAGGGTGCCGACGATGGTGACGGCGGCGAGGTAGACGACACGTCTGGTGCTGTCCATGCCATGGGAACGATCAAGGCCGAGCCCGGTAGCGGCGGGGGATTCCCAGGGGCCCCTACTTCTCGCCGTCCGCGTCCTCCCACCCTCTCCGGTGGACCATGCTCGTCGGCATGGACGGAGACGACGAGGTGAACCAGATGTTCGGGACGACCAGGACGACCGGGACGACCGGGAACGGGAACGGGAACCGTGGCCGGGTCAGGCTCGGGCTCGCGGCTGCGTTCAGCGCGCTCGCCATGACGGTGAGCCTCGGGGCGGGGACGGCCCGCGCGGCCGATCCCTGGGCCGGGTGCTACTCGGGCGATGTCTGCGTCTACACCGGTCTGAACGGCACCGGCTCCGTCTGCGCGTGGTCGGGTGGCGACAACAACTGGAGCGCCGGGCCCATCACATGCAGCTGGACCCTGACGAAGAACGTGAAGTCGATCTGGAACCGAGGCACCGGCGGTGTGGGCACCTACCGGCACGTCGACTTCTTCCTCGCCGCCGACTACACGTCCTTCTACGCGTGCGCGGCACAGGGCTTCAAGGGCAACACCGGCCCCGACGCCGGAGCCCCGATCCGCTCCCACTACTGGACGGACCGCTGCGACGCCTAGGTCGTGTCCGATGGGTCGCGTGACGCTCCCGCTGAGCACTCGTTCCGTGGGACATGGGGCGGGGAGATCTTTCGGATGAAGAGTGGGCTCGACTGGAGCCGCACTTGCCGACGAATCGCGGGCGGGGTGGACGCTGGCAATCCCACCGCCGTGTGATCAACGGGATTCTGTTCCGGCAGCGGACCGGCCTCCCCTGGCGGGACCTGCCTCCCTGCTTCGGTAGCTGGAAGACGGTTCACGATCGTCATCGCAGGTGGTCGGTGGACGGCATGTGGGAGAGGATCCTGCGGGCCGTCCAGGCCGACGCCGATGCCGAGGGCCGGATCCACTGGAGCATGGTCAGCATCGATTCCACGACCTGCCGCGCTCATCAGCACGCGGCTGGTGCCTCCACCCGTGCCCCGAAAATCCCGGGTCGGCGCAGGAGCCCGGCGCGGCACCGTCCCGATGAGGCCCTGGGACGCTCGCGAGGCGGGCTCACGAGCAAGATCCACCTTGCTGGGGAAGGTGGGTGTCGCCCGCTCGGGTTTGTCATCACGCCCGGCCAGTGGGGGGGACGCGCCGCAGATGACTCCCGTCCTGGAAGAGATCCGTGTGACCCGGCAGGCTGGTGGACGACCGCGCACTCGGCCCGACCATGTCGGGGGATATAAGGCGTACTCATCACGCCGTAATCGGCGTCACCTGCGCAGACGCCAGATCAAGCACACGATCCCCCGAGCCGAGAGACCAGCGGGCCAACCGCCGGCGCCGCGGCAGCCAAGGAGGCCGGCCCACAGGCTTCGACAAGACGATCTACCGCCGCCGCAACGAGGTCGAGCGGACCATCAACCGGCTCAAGAACTTCCGAGCCGTCGCCACGCGCTTCGACAGACGGGCGTACGTCTTCCACGGGACGGTCACCGTGGCCGCGATCCGCCTATGGCTCCGTCCGCAGTGAAACGCCTCGTTCAGAGCTTATCTGCACCTGGGTAGTGGTGGCGCAGTTCGCTGAGTAGGCGCGCGTCGACAGCCCTGACGTCCCAAGATGAGCTGTCGAACTCGGTCTACCAGGGTGAGCGGGTGTCGCGGCGTGCTTCTGGGGTCTGCTCGGGCAGAGCCGTGTTTTGGTCGGTGCGCAGCAGCATGCCCGGGTCGGGTTCGAAGTCCTCATTGGGCGGTGCCGGCTGGTGGAAACGCTCGGTGCGCGGAATGGTGACTTCCACCAGCCGGCCCTCCTGGAACATCCATAGCCCGAAGCAGTCGTCGTCCTGGTCGCGAAGCAGAACTTGCACCGTATGCGGATGCGGCCACGGCAGCGACTCCAGGTGCCTGAGCAGGCCCTTGCGGGCACGCATTTTCTCGAACTCCAGGGCCCACCCGAACTCGTAGCCCCAGTGCCCCGCTATCGGGACGAAGCGACCTCGCCACGTGCGTTCCGGGTCGTCCTGAGTCAGCGGTTCCATCACCTCGTCCGACCAGCGGGCGAGCACGATGACCTCGGCGTCTCTACTCATGCCGGAGTATGACCGCATCCGCCTGATCCACCGCAACCAAATTCCTCAACCGGCCGACGCAGGCAAGGGTGGGCGGATTGGCGACGAGCTCTCAGTCCCAGCGAGCCCGACGACGGCGCCTTCGGAGAAGCTCATCTGCGCCTATGCCACGGCCTTGATCAGCTCACACGACCCATCGGACAACCCCTAGGGGATGCCCGGCGGATCAAGGTCGGACAGGCCCTGGGTTCAACCGTCAACCGGCGAGTTGCGCGGCGCTGGGGACCTTGTCGACGACCTCGGCGCCGGCGCTCTTCCCGGCGTCCTTGACGCTGTTGATGACGGACTCGAAGGCGCCGACGTCCGCCGCGCCCACCTCGCCCTTGCGGAGCTTCGTCCCGAGGTCCTTGAGCGACTCGATCCCGGCGGTGAGCGGCACGACCGCCTTGGAGAGCAGCGGGTCGCCCTTGGCGTTGTTCACCGCCGCCTTGAGCCGGTTGTAGGTGAACGCGCCCGCGAGGCCCGCCTTCACGAGGGCGAAGGTCCGCCCGTCCGCGCCCTTCGTGAACTTGCCCGCGCGGTACGGCTTCACGATCCACTGGTACGCGGCGCCCGCGGCCAGCCCGGCGTTGGCCACGAACCGGGTCTTGGCCAGCTTCTGCTGCTCGAAGGTGCCCGTACTCGTCGGGGTCACCGCGGCGGCGCTCACGCTCTGCGTGTCGTCGCCGCCACCGCAGGCGGCCGTCGTCAGGAGCAGCACGCAGGACAGCAGCAGGGCTGCGACACCCCGGGCGGCGGGGCGGGGCGCTGATCCGGAGACGGGCACGGCTCTGGGCGCGGGCATGGGTCTGGGCACGACGGGACCTCCCTGGGGTGATGGCGTCAGCCTCACCCCGCCCCGGGACGTCCGCCACCCGGGCGACTCCGTACGGGTCCCGGCCCGGCCCTCGGCGGGGCCCCGGCCGGGAGGGCGTCTCAGCCCGCGCAGCAGTCCGGTTCGAGGCCCGTGGGAAGGCGTTCGCCGCCGAAGACGGCGACGGTCGCCTCCTCGCCGCCGAGCGCCGCCACCGCGAGCAGCAGGGAGCCCGCGGTCCAGGCCGTCTGCTCCTCCGGCCACATCGCGCGCTCGCCCTCGAAGACGTACCCCGTCCAGTACATGCCGTTCCCCGCGCGCAGGTGGCCGATGTCCTGGAGGATCGTGAGGGCCCGGTCCGACTCGCCCATCGCCCAGAGGGTGAGGGCGAGTTCGCAGGACTCGCCGCCCGTGACCCACGGGTTCGGAACCACGCACCGCACACCGAGGCCGGGCACGACGAACTCGTCCCAGGCTGCCTCGATCCGGGCCTTCGCCTCGGGGCCGGTGACCGCGCCGCCGAGGACCGGGTAGTACCAGTCCATCGAGTAGCGGGACTTGTCGAGGAAGCGCTCGGGGTGCCGGCGGATCGCGTGACCGAGCGCGCCGGTCGCCAACTCCCAGTCGGGCTGCGGCTCTTCGCGCACCTCGGCGATGGCGAGCGCGCAGCGCAGCGCCTGGTGGATGGAGGAGGAGCCGGTGAGGAGGGCGTCGTTCACGGCCTCGCCGGAGGGCTCCCGCTTCCAGCCGATCTGGCCGCCGGGCTGCTGGAGCCCGAGGACGAACTCGACGGCCGCGTAGACGGCGGGCCACATGCGGTCGAGGAAGGCGTCGTCGCCGGTGGACAGGTAGTGGTGCCAGACGCCGACGGCGATGTACGCGACGAAGTTGGACTCCCGGCTCCGGTCGGTGACGTCGGTCGGGTCGCCGTCGTGGTAGGCCGCGTACCAGGAGCCGTCCGCGTTCTGGTGGCGGGCGAGCCACGCGTAGGCGCGGTCCGCGGCGGCGTGCTCGCCGGCCGCGTCGAGCGCCATGGCGGCCTCGGTGTGGTCCCACGGGTCGAGGTGGTGGCCACGGAACCACGGGATGGCCCCGTCCTCGCGCTGGACCGCAAGTATCCCGGTGACGGTCTCGGCGGCCTGCTCGGCGGTGAGCACCCCGGACAGGACGAGGTGCTCGGCGATCCGCTCGGGGCTCGTCACTTGGCCGCGTCCACGGCGTCGGCGCCGGCTTCGGCTTCGGCTTCGGCTTCGGCTTCGGCTTCGGCTTCGGCGCCGGCTTCCGCTTCGGTCTTCGGGAGGTGGGGCTTGGTCGCGTACGCCACGAAGCTCTTGCCGACGACCGGGTTGAGCAGCTGCTCGGTGACCCGGGTCAGAGCGGGCTTCTTCATGATGTCCCAGACGAGGAGCTTGTGGTACGCGCGGACCGGCAGCGCCTTGTCGTTGTCGACGCCGAAGGCGCACTTCAGCCACCAGTACGGCGCGTGCAGGGCGTGCGCGTGGTGGGTGCCGTACGGCTTGAGGCCGGCCTGCCGGATCTTGCCCAGGAGCTCGTCGGCCTTGTAGATGCGGATGTGGCCGCCCTCGACCTCGTGGTACGCGTCGGAGAGCGCCCAGCAGATCTTCTCGGGGCCGTAGCGGGGCACGGTGATCGCGATCCGGCCGCCCGGCTTGAGGACGCGGACCATCTCGGCGAGCACGCCCTTGTCGTCCGGGATGTGCTCCATGACCTCGGAGATGATGACGACGTCGAAGGACTCGTCGGGGAACGGCAGGTTGAGGGCGTCGCCCTCCATCGCGGTGGCGGTCGCCCCGGCGGGGGCCTCCCCGGCCTCCTTCATCGCCGCGAACCACTTGGCGACCTCGCGGATCTCCTCGCCGTTCTGGTCGAGGGCCACGACCTGGGCGCCGCGCCGGTAGCACTCGAAGGCGTGCCGGCCCGCACCGCAGCCCAGATCGAGCACGCGGTCGCCGGGGGCGAGCGGGAAGCGGGTGAAGTCGACGGTCAGCACGAGATCCTGCTTTCGCGATGGGAGGGTGATGGTGGGCAGGCACCGCCGCTGGGTTGTGGGCAGTCGTTCCGCAGGGCGGAACGGGTGGGCACAACCCACCCACCGGGCCGCACCCCGCGACGACAGCGAGGCGTCATCGGCGGGCCCCGGCGCGTTGGCGGGCAACCGCCTCGCGGTACAGCTCGGCCGTCCCCTGCGCGGCGCGCGCCCAGGTGAAGCGCTCCAGGACCCGCACGCGCCCCGCGGCACCGAGGCGGGCCCGCAGCTCCGCGTCGCCCAGGACCCGCCCGAGCGCCGCCGCCAGCGCGCCCGCGTCGCCCGGCGGCACCGCGAGGCAGGTCTCGCCGTCGGCGCCCGCGACCTCGGGGATCGCGCCGCCGGTGGTGGCGACGAGCGGCGTCCCGGTGGCCATGGCCTCGGCGGCGGGCAGTGAGAAGCCCTCGTACAGCGAGGGCACGCAGGAGACCTGGGCGGAGCGCACGAGGTCGACGAGCTCGGCGTCGCTGATGCCCTTGACGAATTCGACGGCGCCATCGAGCCCGTACCGCTCGATGGCCTGGGCGACGGGGCCGTCCTCGGCGCGCTTGCCGACGACGACGAGGTGGGCGTCGGGGCGCTCGGTGCGGAGCTTCGCGAGCGCCTCGATCAGGTGGATCAGACCCTTGAGGGGGACGTCGGCGCTGGAGGTGGTGACGATCCGGCCGGGGATCTCGGCGACGGCCGGGTCCGGGGACCAGAGCGTGGTGTCGGCGCCGATGTGGACGACCCGGATGCGGTCCTCGCGTACGCCGAGGTGCTCGACGATCTCCTGGCGGGAGGTGCCGGAGACGGTGAGCACGGACGGCATCCGGCGGGCGACGCGCTTCTGCATGCGGGTGAAGGCGTACCAGCGGCGGACGGAGGCGCGGCGCTTCCAGTCGGCGGCGGCGTCGAGTTCGAGCTGCCGGTCGACGGTGATGGGGTGGTGGATCGTGGTGACGAGCGGGGCGCCCAGGGCCCGGGGGCCGCCGAGGAGGCCGTAGCCGAGGGTCTGGTTGTCGTGGACGACGTCGAAGTCGCCGCGGCGGGCGGCGAGCATGCGCCGGGCCCGCAGGGAGAAGGTGAGCGGCTCGGGGAAGCCGCCGGTCCACATGGTGGCGACTTCGAGGCCGTCGATCCAGTCCCGGTACTCGTCGCGCTTCGGGGTCCGGAAGGGGTCCGGCGAGCGGTAGAGGTCGAGGCTGGCGATCTCGGTGAGCGGCACGCCCTCGTCGAGCGTGGGGTACGGCTGCGAGCCGATGACCTCGACGGTGTGGCCGAGGCGGGCGAGCTCACGGGAGAGGTGGCGGACGTAGACGCCCTGGCCGCCGCAGAACGGGTTCCCCTTGTACGTGAGGAGGGCGATCCGCAACGGGAGGCCACCGTCCGCGGTGACGCCCTGTCGGGGGCTTGCCGGGCTTGCCTCTATGGCTTCCGCGGTCATGCGCGACCCCCTTCGAGCGTGCGTTTCGCCGGAGCGTAACCGCTCGCGCTAATCTAGAACAAGTTACAGACTTGATCGTTCTCGATCTTCTCGACCGATCCACCCGGTCGCTTCTTGATCGCTCCTTGAACGATCAAGGATCGATCAAGGAGGACAGAATCTACCGGCAGGTAGCTCCGTGGTGAGAGCCGGAACAGGTGATTCGCGCCACGACGGCCGGAACGCCATACTGTCGCTCCCCACCGCCGCTCCCCACCGCACGGAACGGGACCTCATGACCGCAGACAACAGAGCGGACCTCAGCCCCTCGTCGGCGCCCCTCACGGAGCGCCAGGAGGCGCGACGCCGCCGCATCCTGGAAGCCAGCGCCCAGCTCGCGGCGCGCGGCGGCTTCGACGCGGTGCAGATGCGGGAGGTCGCCGAGGCCGCCGGGGTGGCCCTGGGCACGCTGTACCGCTACTTCCCGTCGAAGGTCCACCTGCTGGTCGCGACGATGCAGGACCAGCTCCAGCACATGCACACCACCCTGCGGAAGCGGCCGCCCTCGGGCGCCGACCCGGCGGAGCGGGTCGCGGAGACCCTGATGCGGGCCTTCCGGGCGCTCCAGCGGGAACCGCAGCTCGCCGACGCGATGGTCCGGGCGCTGACCTTCGCGGACCGCGGGGTGAGCGCCGAGGTCGACACCGTCTCGCGGCTGACGACCGCGATCATCCTGGACGCGATGGGGGCGGAGCACCCGACCCCGCGCCAGCTCTCGGCGGTGCGGGTGATCGAGCACACCTGGCACTCGGCGCTGATCACGTGGCTGTCCGGGCGCGCGTCGATCGCCCAGGTGAAGATCGACATCGAGACGGTCTGCCGCCTGATCGACCTCGTGGAGCCGGAACCCCGCCGAGGAGGACCGCCCGCGCCCGCCGGGAGGGCGGGCGCGGGCGGGTGACAGGCGAGTGACGGTCGAGGGGGCGTCTCGCCGCCCTCGACCGCCGGGACTCCTACTTCCCCAGCTCGGTCACGTAGAGGTCGGTGCACTTCGGGGTCTCCAGGACGCCGGCGAACGCCACCATCTTGATCCCTTCGCCCAGGTCGGACCCGGCCCTGACCGTCCAGTCGCCCTTCGTCAGGATCTGCACGTCCGCGGTGCCCTTCCGCGAGGTCTCCCCCTTGGCCCAACCGGCCTTGACCAGGCCCGCGAGGGTGTCCGCGTAGGCCTTCTTGGGATCGGCCTCCCTGCCGGGCTCGTCCGCCGCCCAGTTGATCATGCACTCCTTGAGCTTCGGCTTGACCGTGTCGAACGAGGCCTTGGTGAACCCGGCCGCACCCGCGGCCGCCCCGATCTCCTTGTCGACCTGGGCGGCGGTCAGCGACACGCCCGATCCACCCTTGCCCGCGCCGTCGCCCTCGCCGCCACAGCCCCCGACGAGCAGCACCACTCCGGTGGCCACGGCCACCATCCCCACCTTGCGCACAGCATTCCCCCCACACGCACGAAGGCCCTTCGCCCCCGTTTTCAAGGGCACAGTTTTGCACGCGGGAATGACGGTGCGTCACGAACCGGGCGCGCGTCAGCCCCCGGTGCCCTCTTCCTCCCCGGTGAGGAGGTCCATCTCCCGCTCGCTGAACCGACTCATGCACGCGTCCTCCGTCGCCTGGAAGGAGACCATGTCCATCGCCATCGTCTTCGGGGCGTGATGGCGGGCGAACAGCGTCCAGCCGCTCTTCTCGAGCGTGACGCCGACCGAGGTCCCCCCCTTGTCGTCAAGCTTCTCCACCTGCCGGTTCCCGGCTGTCCAGCCCTCCTTGACGAGGGCGGCGACCGTCCGGTCGTACTTCCCCCGCGCCCCCTCCACCACGGGCCCGACGTACTGCCAGGCGGCCGTGCAGGCGACGGCGCGCTGGGCGATCCGGTCCCGCTCCGCAGTGGGCGTGGCCGTCGGGGTCACGGCGCCCGGCTCGGGCAGCTCGGACTTCGGCAGTCCCGCCCCGGCCACGGCCGCACGGATCTCCTCCTGCGCCGCCTCACGCCCGAAGCCCCCGGACCCGGCCCCCTCCGCACCGCACCCGGCGCCGAACAGCACCGCCGCCAGCACGCCCGCGACCGCCGCCATGTCTCTCGTACGCATGGTCAGCCCACCGGGTTCTCGTCGAGGCCGGCCTTCTTCGCGCAGGCGACGTCGAAGGCCATCGCCTTGACCTCACCCTGCCCGGTTCCGGCGCGGTACTCCGTCGTCACGCTCCAGCCGCGCTGCTCCAGGACGGTCTGGACGTCGATGACCGTACGGGCCTCGTCCTCGGCCCTGCGCTCCTTCCGCCGCCCGGACTGCTCCCAGCCGCGCTCCTCCAACTCGCGCACCAGCGCCTCGTACTGCGGGACGCCCGCGGGGGCGCCCTCCGCGCCGTAGCCCATGTACGCGATCACGCAGCCCTTGCCGCGGCCGCGGTCCGCCATGGCGGCCCAGTCCGGGTCGGCGGGCGGCGTGCCCGCGTCCACCACCGAGCTGTCGATGTCCGCCTGCACCACGGCCTTGGTGAGCGGTCCCGTCCCTGTCGGCCGGGGGGCGACGGACGTCGGGCCCGCCGCTCCCGTACCGTTCGCGTTCCCACCGCACCCCGTGACGCCGACGGCCTTGGCCATGGTCAAGGCCACGACGGCGGCCCCCCTCTTCCCGTGCACAGTCGTCCCCTCCCAGATCACCGGGCTGGACGCCCCGTGATCGAGGAAGCAGTGTGCCACGGGGCGGAGCGGCTACTCCTCCGGCGGATAGACCGGTTCGCCGCCGTCCGCGAGGGTGATCAGGATGGCTTCCACCGGGCAGCCCTCGGCCGCCGCGAGCAACGCCTCTCCCGCGTCCAGCTCCGGTTCCGCCGGATGGGACTGCCGGGCCGTGTCGAGACGGAAGGAGGCCGGGGCGTGGTTGACGCACATACCGGAGCCGATGCAGACGCTCCGGTCGACCTCGACGTTCCAGCGGTCCCCCATCACTCCCCCGCCGGGCCCTCGTAGCCACCCGGGAGGTGGATCATCTTGTGCTCCAGGTACTCGCCGAAGCCCTCGGGCCCGAACTCCCGGCCCAGGCCGGAGTTCTTGTAGCCGCCGAAGGGGCCGAGCATGTCCAGGCTGAAGGTGTTGACGTTGAAGGTGCCGGTGCGCACGCTCCGGGCGAAGTCGATGCCGTGCTCCACGTCGCCGGTCCAGACGCTGCCGCTGAGCCCGAAGTCGGAGTCGTTGGCGATCCGGAGGGCCTCGGCCTCGTCCCCGTACGGCAGGAGGCAGATGACCGGGCCGAAGATCTCCTCGCGGGCGATCCGCATGGAGTTGTCGACACCGCCGAAGAGGGTCGGCTCGACGTACCAGCCGCGGTCCAGGCCGGCCGGACGCCCGCCGCCCGCGAGGACCTTGGCGCCCTCGGCCTGGCCGATGCCGATGTAGTCGAGGGAGCGCTGCTGCTGGCGCCGGGCGACGAGCGGACCGACCTGGGTGGCGGGGTCGAGCGGGTCGCCGACGACGAGCGCGCCGGCCGCCGCCGCGAAGGCCTCGGCGATCTCCTCGTAACGGGAGCGCGGGGCGAGGATGCGGGTCTGGGCCACACACGCCTGGCCGTTGTTCATCCAGGCGGCGGGAACGACCCCGGCGACGGTGGCGTCCAGGTCCGCGTCGGGCAGGATCACCGCGGCCGACTTGCCGCCGAGTTCGAGGGTGACCCGGGTGAGGTTGCGGGAGGCGACCTCCATGACCCGCTTGCCGGCCCCGACGGAACCGGTGAAGGAGACCTTGTCGACGCCGGGGTGACCGACGAGGTACTCGCTGACCTCGCGGTCGGCGGGCAGGATGCTGAGCACGCCCTCGGGCAGCCCGGCCTCGGTGGCGATCTCGGCGAGGATGTACGAGTCGAGGGGCGACTCCGGCGAGGGCTTGAGGACCACCGTGCAGCCGGCGAGCAGCGCCGGCCCCAGCTTGGCGGCGGCGGTGAACTGCGGCACGTTCCACGGGATGACGGCCGCGACCACGCCCACCGGCTCGCGCCGGACGAGCAGCGGCCCGAGCACGCCGCCGCGCCGCTCCTCGAAGGGGTAGTCCCGGGCGACGGTGATCGCCGCGTCCCAGACCATCATCGCGCCGAGCGCCTGGGCGAGGACGGACCAGGAGTACGGGGAGCCGTTCTGCGAGCTGATGGAGCGGGCGATCTCCTCGTAGCGGGCGGCGATCGCGTCCTTGATACGGGTGACGACCGCGATCCGCTCCTCCACCGACATCCGGGGCCAGGGCCCCTCGTCGAAGGCCCGGCGGGCGGCGGCGACGGCCCGGTCGACATCGGCCTCCGAGGCGTGCGGGACGCGCCCGATGACCTCCTCGGTGTGCGGCGAGATCACCTCGATGACCCCGTCGCCGAGCGGATCGGTCAACGCCCCGCCGATGAACAGCTTTCCGTGCTCCACAAGCTCGGTCATGACCGCGGCCTCCCGAGGAGATGAACTTATCTGACGATGCCTCAGAACTGATACCAGTTCTAGTTATCGCGGGCAATGCCCCGGACAGCGGGACGCTCCACCTGGGCCCCTGGCGACTGACCTGCCACCACGGCGTGCGGGACGACGGCAGACGGGGTGGCAGCCGGGGCGAGCTGCGACGGAGGCAGTCGATACCGTGCAGCTCTCGGACGGACAACGACAAGGAGCGGCATGGGCAAGAACGCACCGGTGACGATCGAGCTGGTGCCTCGGAGCTGACCTGACGTGCCCTTCACGTGCCCGATCAGGCGGGAGATCCCGTGGGCTTCCAGCACTTCGACGTAGCGCTGGACCTTCGCCCCCAGGACAGACTCGGGCAGTGTGCGCGCGGCCGGCGCTGGCAGGTCACTCTTGGCCATCGGCGGTGCCTGAACGTCGGTTAGGTCCCGGGCTTGCCCCGGGCCGCCCCCGGACAGAGTCAGGGATGCAGCCGCACTGCAGAGCTGGACACCTCGGAAGCCGACCGCGCGCAAGCGGACTCTAACCAGCGGTACCGACAACGGCCGTCGCGCGGCCAGGCGCCGCCGGTCCGGGCCGTCCGTGGGCCGTGCGAGGGGGCTCGGCAACGGCCGACGACGACCCACCACGACAGCGCGATCGCAGGTCGGCGTCGCCCCGTAGGCCGGTCGGCGTCGCCCCGTAGGCCGGTCGGCATCGCCGTCGTCGGCGCCTCCGGCGGAGCCGCGAGGAGTCAACCTGGCGGCGATCCGGGTGACGGCCTCCGACCTGCCGCTTCCGGGCCGGACGCGGGCGACGCCACCAGGATGGACCCCCAAGCAGGAGGGTCGCCCGACGGTGGGACCCGTCAAGAGGAGCCGTACCGCGTCATGAAGGACTTCCCCTCGATCCCCACCGCTCCCCGCGCGCTCCCCCTGATCGGGCACGTCGTGCCGCTGCTGCGGGACCCGCTGGCGTTCCTGAACTCGCTGCCCGCCCACGGCGAGCTGGTCCGCATCCGGCTCGGCCCCCTCGCCGTCGTCGTGGTCTGCGATCCGGAACTGACCCGGCAAGTCCTGCTGGACGACCGCGTCTTCGACAAGGGCGGCCCGCTGTACGACCGCCTGCGCGAAGTGATCGGCGACGGCGTGGTCTCCTGCCGGCATCAGGCCCATCGCCGACTGCGGCGGCTGTCCCAGCCCGCCTTCCACCAGGCCCGGCTCCCGGACTACGCACGGGCCATGACCACCTGCGTCCAGGAGACGACCGACTCCTGGAGTCCCGGCCAAGTCCTCGACGTACCCGCCGAGATGATGACGACCAGCTCCAGGATCATCACCGCCACGCTGTTCTCCGACACCCTGCCCTCGACCGCGCACGGCCGGCTCGTCAGCGACGTCACCACCGTGGTCAAGAGCCTCTACCAGCGGATGTTCCTGATCCCGCCGCTGGACCGTCTGCCCACCCCCGGCAATCGCGCCCACCTCGCCGCCCGCGCCCGCCTCCACGACACCGTGGAGCGCATCATCGCCCAGCGCCGCGCCGACGGCGCCGACCACGGCGACCTGCTCTCGGCCCTGGTGGCGGCCCACGACCCCGAGGACGACCGCCCCGGCATGACCGGCGCCGAGATCAGCGACACGATCGTCTCCTTCATCCTGGCCGGCATCGAGAGCACCGCCGCCACGCTGTCCTCGGCACTCGATCTGCTGGCCCGCCACCCCGAAGTCGAGCGGCGGGTGCACGCCGAGGTCGACACCGCCCTGCGCGGCGCGCCGGCCACCCACGCCGACCTGCCGCGCCTGCCACTGACCGAGCGCGTCATCACCGAGACCCTCCGGCTGCGCCCGCCCGGCTGGTTCTTCACCCGCGCGGTCACCGCCGACACGCACCTCGGCGGGCACCTCCTGCAGGCCGGGACCAGCGTCGCCTACAGCCCGTACCTCATCCACCACCGGCCCGACCTCTACCCCGATCCCGAAGCCTTCGCCCCCGACCGCTGGGCCTCCCCGCACCCCCGACCGCCACGCCACGCCTTCCTGCCCTTCGCCGCGGGCGCCCGCAAATGCATCGGCGACTCCTTCAGCATGGTCGAGGCCACCCTCGCCCTCGCGACCATCGCCTCCCGATGGCACCTGGAACACGTGCCGGGCCACCGGGGCCGCCTCGCCGCCGCCGTGACGCTCGAACTCCGCGACCTGCGCATGCGGGTACGGCCACGCACCGCGATGCCCGCGTCGACCGTCCGATCGCAGGTCGGAGACGGAAGGAAGTCCTTTCCCCCAGACCGAAGCTGACGTACCGTCAGTTCTCGTTAGGATGAGAGATGGCCGAGCAAGCTCCGTACGGTCTTGGAGAGATGAGGGCACATGACCCAGGTGACCGAGCACGGCGGAGGCGTCTGGTCCCTACGGGTCCCCATCCCGGACAATCCGCTCGGCCACACCCTGGTCCACGTCCTCGACACCGACCGCGGACCGGTCCTCGTCGACACCGGCTGGGACGACCCGGCTTCCTGGAGCGAACTCACCGACGGACTGAACGCGTTGGGGCTCTCCGTGAAGGACGTCCACGGGGTCGTCATCACCCATCACCACCCCGACCACCACGGCCTCTCCGGCCGGGTCCGTGACGAGTCCGGGGCCTGGATCGCCATGCACGCGGCCGACACCGCCGTCGTCCGCCGCACCCGTGACGCCGAACCCGGCACCTGGCTCGACTACATGGTCCACAAGCTGACCGCCGTCGGCGCGCCCGAGGAGCACGTCGCCCCCCTGCGGGCCGCCCGCGCCTCCGGCCGGATGCGGACCCTGCCCGGTCTCGGCTCCGCCCTCCCCGACCGCGAGATCGTCCCCGGCGAGCTCCTCGACCTGGCCGGCCGGCGGCTGCGCGCGATCTGGACCCCCGGCCACACCCCCGGCCACGTCTGCCTCCACCTGGAGGAGGAGCACCCCTCCCGGCTGCCGGGCCACGGCCGGCTCTTCTCCGGTGACCACCTGCTTCCCGGGATCTCCCCGCACATCGGGCTGTACGAGAACCCGGGCGAGCTCCACGAGACCGACCCCCTCGGCGACTACCTCGACTCGCTCGAACGCATCGGCCGACTCGGCGTCGCCGAGGTCCTCCCCGCCCATCAGTACGCCTTCGCCGACGCCAAGGGCCGCATCGACGAGCTCCTCGTCCACCACGAGGAACGGCTCACCGGACTCCTCGCCCTGATCGCCACCCCGCTCACCCCCTGGCAGCTGGCCGAGCGGATGGAGTGGAACCGGCCCTGGGCGGAGATCCCCCACGGCTCCCGCAACATCGCCGTCAGCGAGGCCGAGGCCCACGTCCGCCGTCTGGTGAAGCTCGGCCGCGCGGAGGCGGTGACGGGTACGGACCCGGTGACGTACGTCGCGGTGTGAGCCTCCGCTGCCCTACGGGTGCGAGCCTCCCCCGCCCTGCCGGTGCGAGGCGCCCCCTCCCTGCGGATGTGAGCCTCCCCCGTCCTGCGGATGTGAGGCGCCCGGACCTGCGGGTGTGAGCCTCCCCGGCCCGCGGATGTGAGGCGCCTCGCACCCCCGGGGCGGCGCGCGTACGGGCCGGTAGAGTGGGCGGGTCGTCATCATGCCCGTACGGGGGGAAGCCGGTGCGAGTCCGGCACTGACCCCGCAACCGTGAGCCGCTCCCCCGGGAGCGGCGAGTCGGAATGCCCCGTCCGGGACGTGACCGCCGGCACCGTCGAGGAATACGGAGCCGGAGCCTGGTGCCCCTGAGGCGTGCCGGTGCCCGGCCGCAGGAGAGGGCCCCATGAACACCGTCCGCCGCGGCGCCGCCGCGCTCGCCGCCGCCGCAGTCGTACTCGGCACCGGAGCAGCTCTTCCGGCCGCCGCCACGCCCTCCCCTTCCGCCTCGGCCGGCACGGCCCCGGTCGGTCCGTACGGCACGTCGGACCCGACCTACGACGGCGTCTGGCGCCAGTCGCTCGCCTTCCTCGCCCAGCGCGGAACCGGCTTCCAGCCCGCCGACCAGTCCGTGGACTGGCTCCTCGGCCAGCAGTGCGCCGACGGCTCCTTCAGCTCGTACCGCGCGGACGCCACGAAGCCCTGTGACGCGAAGACGATGCGGGACACCAACGCCACCGCCCTCGCCGTCCAGGCACTCGCCGCCGTCCGCCGCCAGTACGCCGACCCCGAGAAGGTCACCACGGCCGTCGACGCCGGCACCGACTGGCTGCGGAGCGCGCAGAACAAGGACGGCGGCTGGGGCTACACCCCCGGCGGCGGCCCCAGCGACGCCAACTCCACCTCGGTGATCATCGGCGCCCTCGCCGCGGCCGGCGTCAAGCCCGTCGAGTTCACCTCCGCCGAGGGCCGCACCCCCTACGACGCGCTCCTCACCTTCGCGCTGCCCTGCTCGGACAAGGACGGCGCCGGAGCCTTCGCGTACCAGCCGGACAAGAACGGCACGCTGCTCGCCAACGCGGACGCCACCGCCGCCGCCACCCTCGCCGGGCTCGGCAAGAGCATCGTCTCCAGCAAGGCCCGCCCCGCCCAGCCGCCGACCTGCGAGGACCCGGCCAAGCCGACCGCCGACCGGGCCGCCCTCAACGGCGCCTCCTACCTGGCGAAGGCCCTCGCGACGACCGGCCACCTCATGGCCCCGCCGATGCCCGGCGCCACCGACACGACGGCGAAGCCGGACATCGGCAACACCGCCGACGCGGTCGTGGCGCTCGCCGCGGCCGGCGCCTCCAAGGAGGCCGAGCCGGCGCTGGAGTGGCTGGAGACGAACTCCGCCTCCTGGGCGAAGGAGAGCGGCCCCGCCGCCTACGCGCAGCTGATCCTGGCCGCCCGCGCGATGGACACCGACCCGCGCGAGTTCGGCACCGCCGACCTCGTCGAGCAGCTCAACGCCCTGGGCCCGGCGCCCAAGACCCCGGACACCTCCACCGCCTCCACGAGTGAGGACGAGGGGGGCTTCGACGTCTGGTGGATCATCGGCATCGGCATGGTCGTCGGCGTCGGCATCGGCTTCCTCGTGAGCGGCCGCAAGAAGTGACGACGGTCGGGACGACGGCGGTCGAGACGACGGCGGTACGGACGACAGCAGTACGGACGACAGCAGTCGAGACGACAGCGGTACGGACGACGGCGCTCAGGGCTGTGGTCGGCCGGGGCGCCGCGCGGGCCTTCGCCGCCATGGCCGGGGCGCTGCTGATGCTCACCGCCGTCGCGGCGGCCCCGGCGCAGGCCGCGGGCTACCGCTACTGGTCGTTCTGGGAGAGCGCCGAGGGGAAGCCCTGGGCGTACGCCACCCAGGGGCCGGCGACCGCCCGCCCCGCCGACGGCGACGCGATCGGCTTCCGCTTCGCGATCAGCCAGGGCACGAGCGACACCTCCCTGCCCTCCGTGGCCCCCGACTTCCCGGGGATCTGCGCGGGCGTGGAGAAGAAGGACGGCACCAAGCGGATCGCGGTCGTCGTCGACTTCGGCGGACCGCAGGACGCCCCGCCCGGCGAGCGGCTCCCGGCGAAGACCGTCCGGGTCGGCTGCGCGCAGGTCCGCGAGGACGCGACGGGCGCGGAGGCGCTGGCCGAGGTGGCGAAGCCGCTGCGGTACGACGGCGCGGCGATGCTGTGCGGGATCGCGGGCTATCCGGCGCGGGGCTGCGGCGAGCAGGTCGCGGAGGGCGGGGAGAAGACGGGGGCTTCGGTCGCCCCCACCACCGCGCCCGGTCCCGGCACCCCTGAGGCTTCCGCTTCCGGGGAAGGGGCCGGCAGCCCGTCGTTCGGCGTGCTCGCCGGCGGAGCCGCCGTCCTGGCGCTCGGCGGTGCCGCGATCTGGAAGGCTCGCCGGCGCGGATGAGCCCCGCACGTAGCCGCGGTGCGTTCACGGCCCCCGTGGCGAACCGGTCGAACGCCCTGCACGCCGGAGCCTGGTGGCTGTGGGCGCTCGGCCTGGCCGTCGCCGCCTCCCGTACCACCAACCCGCTGCTGCTCGGCCTGCTCGTCGGCGTCGCCGGGTACGTCGTGGCGGCCCGTCGTACGGACGCGCCCTGGGCGCGCTCGTACGGCGCGTTCGTGAAGCTCGGTCTGTTCGTCGTCTTCCTGCGGGTGGTCTTCTCGCTGCTGCTCGGTTCCCCCATCCCGGGGACGCACGTCCTGTTCACGCTGCCCGAGGTGCCGCTGCCCGACTGGGCGCAAGGGGTACGGATCGGTGGCCGGGTCACCGCCGAGCAACTGGTCTTCGCGCTCTACGACGGCGCCAAGCTGGCGACCCTGCTGATCTGCGTGGGCGCGGCGAACGCGCTGGCCAACCCGGCGCGGCTGCTGAAATCGCTGCCGGGGGCGCTGTACGAGGCCGGGGTCGCCGTCGTCGTGGCGATGACCTTCGCGCCGAACATGGTCGCGGACGTGGTCCGGCTGCGGACCGCCCGCCGCCTGCGGGGCCGCCCCACGGGCGGGGTGCGCGCGGTGCTCCAGATCGGCCTGCCGGTGCTCGAAGGGGCGCTTGAGCGGTCGGTCGCGGTGGCGGCGTCGATGGACGCGCGGGGCTACGGCCGGACGGCCCAGGTCCCCGCCTCCGTACGCCGTACGACGAACGTCCTGACGCTGGGCGGACTGCTCGGCGTCTGCGCCGGTTCGTACGGGCTGCTCGCGGCGGAGGGCGCCGGATACGGGCTCCCGCTGCTGGCCGCCGGGCTCCTCGCGGCGATGGCGGGGCTCCGGCTCGGCGGGCGGCGGACCGTACGGACCCGGTACCGGCCCGACCACTGGGGCGCGCGGGCCTGGCTGGTCGCGGGCTCGGGAGTGACGGTCGCGGTCCTGATGATCTGGGCGAACGCGTACGCGCCGGAGGCGCTGCATCCGGGGGTCGTCCCGCTGGAGGCGCCCGAGCTTCCGCTGTGGCCGGCGATGTCGATCCTGGTGGGTCTGGTGCCGGCGTTCGTGGCGCCCGTACCCGAGGAATCCGTACGCCAGGAATCCGCACGCCAGGAATCCGCACGTCAGGAGTCCGTACGCCGGGAATCCGCACGCCGAGAGTCCGCACGTCGGGAGTCCGCACGTCGAGAATCCGTACTCCCGGAGTCCGTACGCCCTGAGTCCGTTCCCAAGGAGAGCACGTGATCCGCTTCGAGAACGTCTCGGTGAGGTACGAGGAGGACGGCGAGCCCACCCTGCGGGGCCTGGACCTCACCGTCCCCGAGGGCGAGCTCGTGCTGCTCGTCGGCCCCTCCGGCGTCGGCAAGTCGACCCTCCTCGGCGCGGTCTCCGGCCTCGTCCCCCACTTCACGGGCGGCACCCTGACCGGCCGGGTCACCGTCGACGGCCGGGACACCCGCACGCATCCGCCGCGCGAGCTCGCGGACGTGGTCGGCACGGTCGGACAGGACCCCTCGGCGCACTTCGTCACCGACACGGTCGAGGACGAGCTCGCGTACGGGATGGAGTCCCTGGGTCTCGCGCCGGCGGTCATGCGGCGGCGGGTGGAGGAGACGCTCGACCTCCTCGGCCTGGCCGAACTCCGCGACCGCCCGATCGCCACGCTCTCCGGCGGGCAGCGCCAGCGCGTCGCGATCGGCTCGGTCCTGACCCCCCACCCCAAGGTCCTCGTGCTCGACGAGCCGACGTCCGCGCTGGACCCGTCGGCGGCGGAGGACGTCCTCGCGGTGCTGCAGCGGCTGGTGCACGACCTGGGCACGACGGTGCTCCTCGCCGAGCACCGCCTCGAACGGGTCGTCCAGTACGCGGATCAGGTCATCCTCCTGCCGGACGGTGTCATGGGCCCGCCGGCCGAGATCATGGCGGTCTCGCCGGTGCATCCGCCGGTGGTGGCGCTGGGCCGCCTGGCGGGCTGGGACCCGCTGCCGCTGACGGTGCGGGACGCGCGGCGGCGGTCGGGTGCGCTGAAGGAGCGGCTGGCGGGGCTGGACCCTGCGGGGCGTCTCCCCCACCCCGCCCCTTCCCGGAACCGGGGCTCCGCCCCGGACCCCGGTCCTCAAACGCCGGACGGGCTGGATCATTCAGCCCGCTCGACGGCGGGCGAAGCCCTGCCCGCCGACCCCGGCGGAAGCGCGGCTTCACCGCCGAGCGACATCTCAGTCCGCACAGCGCCTTCGCTGCGGGGAGCTATTTCAGCCCCGCCGGCGTGTGAGGCGCGGGGGTACGGGGGCAGCATCCCCGGTTTCGGGAAGGGGCGGGGTGGGGGAATCCTCCCGTTCCTGCGGCGCCGCACCCGCACGACCGGCCCGGCCACCGCCGCGACCACCGACCCCACCACCCCCCTTGTCCTCACCGAAGGCCTCGGCGTGCGGCGCGGTCGCGTCGAGGCCCTCCGCACGGTGGACCTCCAGGTCCGGGCCGGTGAGACCGTCGCGCTCATGGGGCGGAACGGGGCCGGGAAGTCCACGTTCCTCTCCACCCTCGTCGGCATGATCCCGCCGACCTCCGGAACGGTCCACGTCGCCGGGCGCACCCCTCACACCACCGCCCCCGGCGAGCTGATCCGCCAGGTCGGCCTGGTCCCTCAGGAGCCGAGGGACCTGCTGTACGCGGACACCGTCGCCGCCGAGTGCGCGGCGGCCGACGCGGACGCGGGCGCGGCGCCCGGGACCTGTCGGGCCCTGGTCTCCGAGCTGCTGCCGGGGGTCGCGGACGACACCCACCCCCGCGACCTGTCCGAGGGGCAGCGGCTCGCGCTCGCGCTGGCCGTCGTCCTGACCGGCCGCCCGCCCCTCCTCCTCCTCGACGAGCCGACCCGTGGTCTGGACTACGCGGCCAAGGCCCGGCTCGTCACGCACCTGCGCGCCCTCGCGGCGAAGGGGCACGCGATCGTGCTGGCCACCCACGACGTGGAGCTGGCGGCCGAACTGGCGCACCGGGTGGTGATCATCGCGGACGGCGAGGTGGTCGCTGACGGCCCGACGGCCGAGGTCGTCGTCTCCTCCCCCGCCTTCTCCCCACAGGTCGCCAAGATCCTCGCGCCGCAGCCGTGGCTCACGGTGGAACAGGTGGAGGGGGCGCTGTGAAGCATGTGAGCGGCCGCCCCGTCCGGCTCGGCCCGCGCTCCGTCGCCGCGCTCGTCCTGGTGTCCTTCATCGGGATCATCGCCTTCTGCTGGCCGCTCTTCGCGGATGCCGACTCGGCCGTCACCTCCCACGCCGGAGACGCGCCCTGGCTCTTCGCGGCCCTCCTCCCGCTCCTCGTCGCGGTCGTGATCGCGACGATCGCCGACTGCGGGATGGACGCGAAGGCCGTGGCGATGCTGGGTGTGCTCGCCGCCGTGGGGGCCGCGCTCCGCCCGCTCGGGGCGGGGACGGCCGGGCTTGAGCCGATGTTCTTCCTGATGGTGCTGAGCGGCCGGGTCCTCGGACCGGGCTTCGGCTTCGTGCTCGGCGCGGTCACGATGTTCGCGTCCGCCCTGCTCACGGGCGGGGTGGGCCCCTGGATGCCGTTCCAGATGCTCTCGATGGGCTGGTTCACGATGGGCGCGGGGCTGCTCCCTGGGCCTCGGCGGCTGCGCGGGCGGGGGGAGCTGCTGATGCTCTCCGCGTACGGGTTCGTGGCGGCGTTCGCGTACGGAACCGTCATGAACCTGCAGGGCTGGGTCCTGCTCCAGGGCCTGAGCAGCGGGATCTCCTTCGAGCCGGGCGCCCCGCTCCACGAGAACCTCGTCCGTTTCCTCGCCTACGTCGTCGCCACCTCCCTCGGCTGGGACCTCGGCCGCGCCGCCCTCACCGTCGTCCTCACCCTCACCATCGGATCCACGCTCCTGAAGGCGCTGCGCCGTGCCACACGACGGGCGAACTTCGAGGCCCAGGTCACATTCGAAGGCGCGGAAAGGGCCGCTCCGGGTGAGCCGCCCCACAGGACCTACGTCACGTACGAGCGGAAATAGTAGCCAGACACACCCTCCCAAATCACCCCACTACAGGGCATGACCTGCGGAAACGCCCCACACCCACCCCCCGGGACCTTCCGCCCGGGTCCGAACCTTCCTCGTACAGGGGGTCGTTGCGTCGGCGTTCCGACCCTGGTTTCGTAGTGGACGTCGCCAGGCAGCCGGTGCTCACCGCAGCGCCTCGGACGGCCGGTTCCCCCCAGTACCCGGGTCTCCCGGGCCCTGGTTCCGGCTTGCCGAAATCGCCCGGCGCGGCCCTTGTTCCCGACGTTAGGTAGATACGTTGTTCCGCTCGCTCACCACTCGTGCCACTGCCCGCAACAAGAAGATCGCCGCCACCGCAGCCGTGCTGCTGGGTGCGTCGGGTGCGGTGCTCGGTACGACCGGCTCGGCTTCGGCCGCCAGCCCGCAGGAGCTCGCTCGCGACATCGTCCCCGCCTCGCAGTACGCCGCCTTCAGCAAGATCGTCTCGCACGAGTCCGGCTGGAACCCCAGCGCCACCAACTCGTCCAGCGGCGCGTACGGCCTGGTCCAGGCCCTCCCGGCCTCGAAGATGTCCTCGGCCGGTTCCGACTGGAAGACCAACCCCGCCACGCAGATCAAGTGGGGCCTGAACTACATGAACGAGCGCTACGGCTCCCCGAACGCCGCCTGGGCGTTCTGGCAGGCCAACGGCTGGTACTAAGAAACACCCAGCCGCACAGCGCATCCGCAAGGCCCCGCCCTCCTTCACGGAGGGGCGGGGCCTGCGGCGTTTTCCGCCCTGGAAATTTAGTAGACCGGTCGTCTAGTGTCTCTGGTGTCGGCGGACCCGTTCCCGCCGCGACGATGCCGGAGGCTGCCCCATGTCCGCAGAACCCACCCCCGCCGAGCGGGGCATCCTCGGCCCCGGCCGGTTCGGCGAGCTCGTCGGAACCGCGCTCCCCGTCGTCCAGGGACCCTTCGGCGGCGGCCTGTCCTCCGTCGCCCTCGCGGCGGCGGTCTCCGAGGGCGGCGGCCTCGGCTCGTACGGGGCGCACATCCTCGGCCCCGAGGAGATCACCGCGCTCGTGACCCGGCTCCGCGCGGCCACCGATCGCCCGTTCGCCGTGAACCTCTGGGTCCCGCAGGAGGGCGAGGCCGAGGCGCTCGCCGCCGTCGCGGACCCGATGGCGGCGCACGTCGAGCGCCTGCGGCCGTACTACGAGGAACTGGGCGTCGAACCGCCGAGCGCCGAGGACGTACGGGCGTGGCCGGACTTCGACGAGCAGCTGGACGCCCTCCTCGCGGCCGCCCCGCCGGTGATCAGCCTGGTCATGGGCCTGCCCCCGCGCCGGCTCGTCACGGAGGCCCGCCGGCGCGGGATCGTCGTCGTGGGCACGGCGACGACCGTCGACGAGGCCGTGGCCCTGGAGCGGGCCGGGGCGGACGCGGTCGTCGCCTCCGGCAGCGACGCGGGCGGCCACCGGGGCGCCTTCCTCCGGCCGGTACGGGAGTCCCTGGTCGGCACCTTCTCCCTGGTCCCGCAGGTGGCGGACGCGGTGACCGTCCCCGTGGTCGCGGCGGGCGGGATCGCCGACGGGCGCGGGATCGCCGCCGCGCTCGCCCTGGGAGCGGACGCCGTCCAGATCGGCACCGGCTTCCTCGCCGCCCGCGAGTCGGGGGCGAGCGAGGTCCACCGGCGGATTCTCGGCACCCCCGAGTCCCGCACCACCGTGCTCACCCGGCTCTTCTCTGGGCGCACGGCCCGGGGTGTCCCGAACGACTTCGTCCGGGACATGGCGGCCCACGAGGAGCACGTGCCCCCGTATCCCGTACAGAACGCCCTGATGCAGCCGATCCGACGGGCCGCCGCCGCACAGGACCGGCCCGCGTACGTGAACCTGTGGGCCGGACAGGCGGCGGCACTGGCGCGGGGGTCCCTGTCGGCGGAGGCGTACCTCTCGGCTCTCGTGAAGGAGGCGGGCGCCGCGCCGGGCGCACCGTAGGCGGCGGACTCCCGCGCCGGGCGCCCGTAGGGGGTGCGCTCCCGCGCCGGGCGCCCCGTAGCAGGCGTCAGAGGCGCTGGATGATGGTGCCGGTCGCCAGCGCTCCGCCCGCGCACATGGTGATGAGCGCGAACTCCTTGTCCGTACGCTCCAGTTCGTGCAGGGCGGTGGCGATCAGCCGCGCTCCGGTGGCACCGACGGGGTGGCCGAGCGCGATGGCGCCGCCGTTGACGTTGACCTTCTCCAGGTCCTGGTCGAAGACCTGCGCCCAGCTCAACACCACTGACGCGAAGGCCTCGTTGATCTCGACGAGGTCGATGTCCTTGAGCGACATGCCGGCCTTGCCGAGCACCGCGCGGGTCGCGTCGACCGGCCCGTCGAGGTGGTAGTGCGGGTCGGCTCCGACGAGGGCCTGAGCGACGATCCGGGCGCGCGGGCGGAGCTTGAGGGCGCGGGCCATGCGCTTGGAGGCCCACATGATCGCGGAGGCGCCGTCGGAGATCTGGGAGGAGTTCCCGGCGGTGTGGACGGCGGTCGGCATGACGGGCTTGAGCCGGCCGAGGCCCTCCATGGTGGTGTCACGCAGACCCTCGTCCCGGTCGACGAGCCGCCACATGCCCTGCCCCGCGGCCTGTTCGGCCTCCGTGGTGGGGACCTGGACGGCGAAGGTCTCGCGCTTGAACCGCTCCTCGGACCAGGCGATCGCGGCCCGTTCCTGGGAGAGCAGGCCGAGGGAGTCGACGCGCTCGCGGGTGAGGCCGCGACGGCGGGCGATGCGCTCGGCGGCCTCGAACTGGTTGGGCAGGTCGACGTTCCACTCGTCAGGGAAGGGCTTGCCGGGTCCGTGCTTGGAGCCGGAGCCGAGCGGGACGCGCGACATGGCCTCGACGCCGCAGCTGATCCCGATGTCGATGACACCGGCCGCGATCATGTTGGCGACCATGTGGCTGGCCTGCTGCGAGGAGCCGCACTGACAGTCGACGGTGGTGGCGGCCGTCTCGTACGGCAGGCCCATGGTGAGCCAGGCGGTGCGCGCCGGGTTCATGGACTGCTCGCCGGCGTGGGTGACCGTACCGCCGACGATCTGCTCGACGCAGTCGGCGTTGATGCCGGTGCGACCGAGGAGTTCGCGGTAGGTCTCGCCCAGGAGGTAGGCGGGGTGAAGGTTGGCGAGCGCGCCTCCGCGCTTGCCGATGGGGGTGCGTACGGCTTCGACGATGACGGGTTCCGCGGCCATGAGCTCGTCCTCTCCTCGACCGTGCGGGGTGTCCCGGCACCTCGTCCGGTCGGCGTCCCGGGGGAACTAGTACGCGTTCTAGTTCTGAGTGCAGTCTTATGACTGCTACCCCGGGTACGCAAGGGTCCGGGACGCAACAGTTCTCGCCCCGCCTCTTGCTACTTGGCGGACTCGTTACTAACTTTCCCGGCAGTTTCTGATGGGCCATCAGATATTCATCGGATAATGGAGCGTGCTGCCGATGCCCTGCCCTCATCTCCCCGAAGGCTTCGACGCCACGGACCCCGACCTCCTCCGTACCCGCGTACCCCTGCCGGAGTTCGCCGAGCTGCGGAAGACCGCCCCCGTGTGGTGGTGCCCCCAGCCGCCCGGCATCACGGGCTTCCGGGACGAGGGGTACTGGGCCGTCACGCGCCACGCGGACGTCAAGTACGTCTCCACGCACCCCGAGTTGTTCTCCTCGAACCTCAACACCGCCGTGATCCGCTTCAACGAGAGCATCGCCCAGGAGCAGATCGACGTCCAGAAGCTGATCATGCTCAACATGGACCCGCCCGAGCACACCCGGGTCCGCCAGATCGTCCAGCGCGGCTTCACCCCCCGGGCGATCCGGACCCTGGAGACGGCCCTGCGCGACCGCGCCCGCTCCATCGCCGAGGAGGCCCGGCAGAACGCCGGCCCCGACGGCACCTTCGACTTCGTCACCCAGGTCGCCGTCGAACTGCCGCTCCAGGCGATCGCCGAACTCATCGGCGTCCCCCAGGAGGACCGCTCCCGGATCTTCGACTGGTCGAACAAGATGATCGCGTACGACGATCCCGAGTACGCCATCACCGAGGAGATCGGCGCCGAGGCCGCCATGGAACTCATCGGCTACGCGATGACCATGGCCGCCGCCCGCAAGGAGTGCCCGGCCGCCGACATCGTCAGCCAACTCGTCGCCGCCGAGGGCCAGGGCAACCTCTCCTCCGACGAGTTCGGCCTCTTCGTCCTGCTCCTCGCCGTCGCCGGCAACGAGACCACCCGCAACGCCATCAGCCACGGCATGCACGCCTTCCTCACCCACCCCGACCAGTGGGAGCTCTTCAAGCGGGAGCGGCCGGCGACCACCGCCGAGGAGATCGTGCGCTGGGCGACCCCGGTGGTCTCCTTCCAGCGGACCGCGACCCAGGACACCGAGATCGGCGGCCAGAAGATCCGAGCGGGCGACCGGGTCGGCATCTTCTACTCCTCCGCCAACAACGACCCGGAGGTCTTCACCGACCCCGAGCGCTTCGACATCACCCGCGACCCCAACCCGCACCTCGGCTTCGGCGGCGGCGGACCGCACTTCTGCCTGGGCAAGTCCCTGGCCGTGAAGGAGATCGACCTGATCTTCAACGCGGTGGCGGACGTGCTCCCCGACCTCACGCTGGTGGGCGAACCCCGCCGGCTGCGGGCGGCCTGGCTGAACGGGGTCAAGGAGCTCAGGGTCCGCGCGTCGGCCTGATCCGGAGCGGCCGGAACCGGATCGGGCCGCACCTCGGCCTGATCCCGGAGCGGCCGGAACCGGATCGCCGCCGGCCGCGTCCGACCCCACATGCGGGGGACACACGGAAGAAGCCTGACCAGCAGGGTTCCGCACGCCAGAATCCTGCCCAGCAGGGTTCCGCACGCCAGAATCCTGACCACCGTCATCGCGCTGCTCGCGCTCCAGCTCGGCCAGCTCGTCGCACCGGCGTACGCCTGCGGCTGCGGCGCGATGATCCCGGACAAGGCCGAACGCATCGGCGTCGACCGCGAGGAGTCGGCCGTCCACTGGGACGGGAGCACCGAGACCGTCGTCATGCGCTTCCGCGTCCACGGGAACGCCCGGCGGGCCGCCTGGATCATGCCGGTGCCCGGCCGGGCCGACGTGTCCCTCGGCGACCCGGCGCTCTTCGACGAACTCGACCGGCTCACCGAGCCCGAGCAGCGCGACCGCTTCCACTTCTGGCCGCGCGGGGACGACTGGCCGTTCTCCGACGGATACGGGGACGGCGCCGGCGCCGCCCCGCCCGGCAGCGGCGCCGGCGTCGGGGTCGTCGGCCGCGAGCGGCTCGGCCCCTTCGACGTGGCCAGGCTGACCGCCACCGACCCCGACGCCCTCGGCGACTGGCTGCGCGCCAACGGCTTCGAGCTGCCCGAACGGCTCACCGGCGCGCTCCGGCCGTACGTGGAACGGAAGTGGGAGTACGTCGCGGTCCGCCTCGCGCCCGAGGAGAAGGACACCACCCTCTCCGGCGAACTCACCCCGCTGCGCATCACCTTCGCGTCCCCCGAACTCGTCTACCCCATGCGGCTGTCGCGGCTCGCGAAGAACGCCCAGACCCTGGGGCTGTCCATCCTCGCCGACCACCGGATGGAGCCGCGCTCCCCCATCGGCGGCGACAGCCCGGAGGTCACCTTCGCGGGCCGGATCGACCAGCCGGAAGGCGCGGTCGCGGAACTCACGGGCACGGCACGGCCGATCCACCTGACGGTCCTGGAGCAGAGGTTCCCCCACCCCGACCGCATCGACGACGACCACCACCTCCGCACGGTCGCCGACACCCCGTACCGCGAAGTCGTCTACACCGACCGGCTGTTGACGATCGGCGGCGACATCCCCGCGTGGCTCGCGACGGTCGGCGGCGGCGCGCTGCTCGCGGCGGCGGCGACGCTGTTCGCCGTACGCGCGTCGAGGCGCCGCTCGGACGCCACCCCCGGTGTACGTTCGCCCGCATGACGAACCCTCAGTGGAACGAAGTCGACCGTTACGTCACCGAGCTGCTCGCCCCGGCGGACGAGGCGCTGACCGGCGCGCTCGCCGCGTCCACGGCGGCCGGCCTGCCCGAGATCGCGGTCGCCCCGAACCAGGGCAAGCTGCTGCACCTGCTGGCCGCGATGCAGGGCGCCCGGAACATCCTGGAGATCGGCACCCTCGGCGGCTACAGCACGATCTGGCTGGCGCGCGCCCTGCCCGCCGACGGCCGGCTGATCACCCTGGAGTACAACCCCGCCCACGCGGACGTCGCCCGCGCCAACATCGCCCGCGCCGGCCTCGACAAGCTCGTCGAGGTCCGGACGGGCGCGGCCCTGGACAGCCTGCCGCTGCTGGAGGAGGAGGGCGCGGGCCCCTTCGACCTCGTCTTCATCGACGCGGACAAGGTCAACAACCCGCGGTACGTGGAGTGGGCGCTGAAGCTGTCCCGCCCGGGCACGGTGATCATCGTCGACAACGTGGTGCGCGGCGGGAAGATCACCACCGCGCACCCGGACGACCCGGCGATCACGGGCACCCGCGAGATGTTCGAGCTGGTGGCACGCGAACCCCGCCTGGACGCGACCGCGTTCCAGACGGTCGGCACGAAGGGCCACGACGGCCTGCTGATCGCCCGCGTGGTGGCTCAGCCCTGAGCAGGACGCCTCCCAGGGGTCCCGCGTAGTGGCTCAGCCCTGAGCAGGACATCTCCCTAGGGGGTGTCCTGCCGCCATCCCACGAACAACGGCACCTCGCCCGCCTCGTCGAGGACGACGACCCCGAAGGGGCGGTCGAAGGCGATCCGCTCCACCACGGTGGGGCGGGGCGCGGCCGCGCTCCGGGTCATCGTCACCGTGGTGACGGCCGCCGCCTCGACACCCTCCTCGGCGACCTCGACCACGGCCTCCTGCAGGACCTTGTCGATGTACAGGTCCGCCTCCGAGATCCCCGAGAAGTCGGCCTCGGGGCGCAGGGCGAGCCGGACGCCGAGGGCGTCGAGAGCGGGACGGACGTCGCTCCTGGTCCGGAGCGTGAAGCGCGGCAGCGCGAGATCGACCGAGTCGGCCACGAGCGGCGTCCGCTCATCGCCCCCGGCCCAGGCGGCGGGCACCACGTCGCCGGCCCCGGCCCCCTCCGCCCCCAGCGCGAACCGCACCCGAGCGCCCCCCTCACACGGCAGCTCGACCACGACGACCCCGCCCACGTACCAGACCCACCCGGCGGGAATCCGCTGCCGCATGGTCGGTACGGGCCGGGTGACGCCGCTTCCGTCGGTGAAGGGCTCGTCGCGGGTGAGATGCCCGGGGAAGGCCGTCCGCCAGGAGGCCTTCAGCGCAAGGGCGTTGAGCAGGACGAGGTCCTCGGACCCGTCGAGATCGAGCGGCAGCCGCTGGATCCGCCCACCGGTGGCGCCCCTCACCCAGTCGTCGAGCTCCTCCTGGGCGTCCGGCGGCTCCTCCCACGACACGTCGTCCGTCGCCCCGAAGACCGTGTCGGGCAGGGCGAGGTAGGCGGCACCGGGCAGCACCCCGAACCGGACATCGGGCAGCCCACGCCGAAACCCGTCCCGCACGGGCACCGTGCTCCACACGCCGGTCGCCATCGCGACCCCGCCCGTCCCCCCGAGCCACCGGCCGACGTCGGTCACGCCCGCGGCCGCCGCCTCGCCCTCGACCCCGAGCAGCCCCGCCAGTTCCTCGCCGGTCCGCCCCCGCGCCCCGGAGGCGACGGCCCCGAGGGCCGACCACAGCCCGACCGGCGACACGACGAAGTCGCCGCCCCCGAGATGGGGCAGCCAGCGCAGGGCCAGGGTCCGTACCGCGTCCGCTCGGAGGACGGTGGGGCTGTGGGTCATATCGCGCCTTCCACTAGGGGGTGTCTTGTCGATCAGGCCGGATCAGGGAGCGGGGTCTGGTGCCGTGGATCGCAAGGCGGAGGAGGGAGTCGACACGGAGTGTCGGCGAGTGACGACAACGCGGCGAGGCGCGGCACCAGGCCCCGCGAGCCCGGCCTGATCGGCAAGACACCCCCTAGCGCCTCGCACGACGGGCAGTCGAGACGTTCAGCGTAGCGAGTGGGGTGGGACGGCCCCGTACTGACGCCGTCCCGACGGGTCCGTGTAGCAGACTGCAGGCACATGGCCAGGGCCCGGCGCAGCGCCCGGCCCGCAGGTACGTAGTGAGAGGTGTCGTGTGCCCAGTGTGGTGAAGATCAACGTCCTGACCGTTCCGGCCGAGCAGCGCGAGGTGCTCGAGCAGCGGTTCGCGTCCCGGGCCGGGGCCGTGGAGGGGTCCGACGGTTTCGAGTGGTTCGAGCTGCTGCGTCCGCTGGAGGGCACCGACCAGTACCTCGTCTACACCCGGTGGCGCAGCGAGGAGGACTTCCAGAACTGGATGAACGGTTCCATGAAGGCCGCGCACGGCGGTGGCGGTGAGGCCGGCGAGCGGCCGAAGCCGGCGGCTTCCGGGTCCACCCTCTGGTCGTTCGAGGTCGTGCAGCAGGCGTCCCCGAAGAACTGAGCTGCGTCCCAGGTCGTGCGCGCCGCACAATGGCCCGCATGACCTGGACTTTCTCTCCCGAGCGCGTCGACACCCCGGACGCCTCCGCCCTCCGCCGTGACTACTACGACGACGTCGCCAGCCGCTACTGGAAGCGCCCGGCGACCGAGGCGGAGATCGACGAGGGCCTGGAGAACGACGGGGTCGAGCTGCTGACCCCGCCGACCGGGCAGTTCCTCGTCGCGCGGTACGAGGGCAAGGCGGCCGGCTGCGGCGGGTTCCTGATGCTCGACGGTGAACGCGCCGAGCTGACCCGGGTCTTCCTGCGTCACGCCTTCCGCGGCCTGGGCGGGGCCGGGGCCCTGCTCGCCGAGGTGGAGCAGGCGGCCCGCGGCCTCGGCGCCCGCCGGATGGTCCTCAACACCCGCCTGGACCTGGTCGAGGCCCGCGCCCTGTACGCGCGGCACGGGTACGGGGAGATCCCCGCGTACTGCACGGGCCCGTACATGGACGTCTGGTACGGCAAGGACCTCTGACCCGTCCCCGTCCCCGGCGCCGGCGCCGGCGCCGGCGCCGGCGCCTGGACGGTCAGCGGCTCCAGACGACGACGTCGAAGACGCCGCTCGTGTCGGAGCCCTGACCGGTCAGTTCCTTGACGGTCAGCCGGGCGAGCCGGCCGTCGTTCGTGCGGGCGCAGGCGACCAGGCCCGTCTTCAGCTTCATGTCCGTCGAGGTCCCCAGGGTGTCGACGACACCGGCGCAGTCCTCGTAGGTGGGCGTCCGCGTCGACTCCTTCCACACCAGCGCCTTGGTCGCGCCCTCGGGCCGCAGCATGTGGGTGGTGCCGAACGGATAGACGGAGAAGTCGTTCTCCTCGGCGATCTCGGACTCCACGGGAGGCGCGGAGTCCAGATCCTTGTCCTCCGTGTACGTGATCGCCAGGGCGCCCTGCCACACGACGGTGTCGGCCGGCTTCGCGGGCGCGGTGGCGGTGGCGCTCTCGGTCGCCTGCGATTCCGGGGACTGGGAGGAATCCTGGCCCGGCGTGGACTCCTGGTCCGGCGTCGACTCCCGGCCCGGCGCGGACTCCTGGCCCGGCGACGCGTCCTTGGGCGCGTCGTCGCTGCCCTGGGACGAGGGCGCCGGGCCCTGTGCGGTGGGCGGCACGGTGTTCGCGTTCTTGCCGCTGCTCACCAGATACGTACCGACGACGCCGATGACCGCCGCCACCAGAGTGGCTCCCGCGCCGATCCAGGCCCCTCGATGCGAGGCCCCGCGCGCCGGAGCGGGCGGCGCCGGCGTGCCGTAACCACCGCCGTACGCCGGTCCGCTCGGCGGGTACGCCGGAGCCGTCGGCCAACCCTGACGTGGCTCTTCGCTGCTCATCCTGCCCATCCCCCTATGAAGCGATCTTGAAGGGGACAGCGTACTGAGGGGTCCTGAACAGCCGTCATACAGGGTTTGCGGCCCTCGAGTTGCGCCCTCGAAGAACGCCAGGACGTCCGGCCCGATCGACAAGACACCCTCTAGGCGTGGTGGTCGCGGGGCGGCTCGGGCGTGTCGGGCCGTTCCCTGTCCGAGCCGTTCAGTTCGGCCGTGAGTTCCTCCACCAGTTTCACGAGGTCGGTGGGGCGGTCGGGCCCCCACCAGTCGCCGAGGAGTTCGGCGAGCGACTCCTCCCGCGCCTTGGCGAGCTTCGTCGCCGTCATGACGCCCTCCTCCGTGAGGATCAGCTGGACCCCCTCCCGGGTGGCCAGCCGCCGCTCCTCCACCTGACGGGACGCCTCCGTGATCACCCGCAGCGGTACGGGGGTGGTCTCGGCGAGCCGGGCCGGTTCGACGGTGCCGTGGCGGCGGATCCGGAGCAGCAGCCAGCTCGCGGCGGGCAGCAGGTCGAGACCGGCGCGGGCGGTGATCTTCTCGTACACCGCCTTGCGGCCCTCGCGGGAGCCGAGGACGGACAGGGCGCGGGCGCACTCGTCGTGGGAGGAGCGTTCGACGGGGTTCGAGGCGAGGGTCTGGCTCGTGTCGGGGGCCGTGACCGCGCCGCGCAGCTTGTCCTCCTTGAGGAACCAGGCGACGACGAAGGCGACGAGGACGACCGGCGCCGCGTACAGGAAGACGTCGGTGATGGACGTGGCGTACGCGTGGAGGACGGAGGGGCGCAGGTCGGGCGGGAGTTCGGCGATGGTGCGCGGGTCGGCGGCCACCTGGTCGGGGCCGATGCCGGGCGGGACGGTCTGCCCGGCGCTCGCCGCGCTCGCGAAGACGTCGTCGAGTTTCTGGGTGAGCCGGTTGGTGAAGATGGTGCCGAAGACGGCGACGCCGAAGGACGCGCCGATGGAGCGGAAGAAGGTGGCTCCGGAGGTGGCGACGCCCAGGTCCTGGTAGGAGACCGCGTTCTGCACGACCAGGACGAGGACCTGCATGACGAGGCCGAGCCCGGCGCCGAAGACGAAGAAGTAGACGCTCATCTCCCAGGTGGAGGTGGTCTCCGTCAGCTCGTTGAGGAGGAGCAGTCCGAGCGCCGTGAGGGCGGTGCCGGCGATCGGGAAGACCTTCCAGCGGCCGGTGCGGGAGACGATCTGGCCGGAGACGGTCGAGGTGATCAGCATGCCGAGGACCATCGGCAGCATGTGGACGCCGGACATGGTCGGGGTGACGCCCTGCACCACCTGGAGGAAGGTGGGGAGGTAGGTCATCGCGCCGAACATCGCGAAGCCGACGACGAAGCTGATGACGGACACGAGGCTGAACGTCCGGATCCGGAACAGCTTGAGGGGCAGGACCGGTTCGGCGGCCCGCCGCTCCACGTACACGAAGCAGACGAGGAGTACGGCTCCGAGGACGGCCAGGCCGATGATCTGCGGCGAGCCCCAGGCCCAGGTGGTGCCGCCGAGCGAGGCCACCAGGACCAGACAGGTGGCGACCGAGGCGATGAGGAACGTGCCGAGGTAGTCGATGGCGTGCGGGGTCGAACGCACCGGGATGTGGAGCACGGCGGCGATCACGAAGAGGGCGACGATCCCGATCGGCAGGTTGATGTAGAAGACCCAGCGCCAGGAGAGGTGCTCGGTGAACAGGCCGCCGAGCAGCGGGCCGAGGACGCTGGTGGCACCGAAGACGGCACCGAAGAGGCCCTGGTACTTGCCGCGCTCCCGGGGGGAGACGAGGTCGCCGACGATCGCCATCGACAGGACCATGAGCCCGCCGCCGCCGAGGCCCTGGACCGCGCGGAAGCCGATGAGCTGCGGCATGTTCTGGGCGATGCCGCAGAGGGCCGAGCCGATGAGGAAGATGACGATGGCGGCCTGGAACAGCTTCTTGCGGCCGTACTGGTCGCCGAGCTTGCCCCAGAGCGGGGTGGCCGCCGTGGACGCCAGCATGTAGGCGGTGACCACCCAGGAGAGGTGTTCCATGCCGCCGAGCTCGCTGACGATGGTCGGCAGGGCCGTGGAGACGATGGTCTGGTCGAGGGCGGCGAGCAGCATGCCGAGCAGCAGCGCGCCGATCGCGACGATCACTGTGCGGGGACTCTGCCCTTCCCCCGGCACGGGATCGCCGCCGAGCTGGGGCGGGCTCGTTTCCTGGGCCATGGGCGCCTCCTCGGGCCTCTTCCTCGGGCAGCGTCTCCATCCTGGTCCGAATGTCCGGATATGGCCTGCGGAAGAGGGCGGCTGTTCACCCACCGAACAGGGGCGGGCTGCATAATCGCTCGCAGTTGTATCGGGGAGGGGACCCATCATGACCGGACACGTCTGTCCTGAATGCGGTGTACACAGACCTGGCTGCGCCTGCGCCCAGGCGGAGATAGCGGCGGCCGAGGACTTCGACCCGCTGCGGATCAGGCCGTACGTGACGCTGGACGCGGGGGAGCGCGCGGGCTACGCGGAGACGGGGGAGGACCTGGCGCCGCGCACGGCGGGGCAGGGGGGCGCTCCGGCGCCCACGCCTGCGCCTGCGCCTGCGCCCGCTCCTTCTCCCGCGCCCTCTGCCGGGCCGCCTGCCGGGCCGTCTGCCGGACCGCCTGCCGGGCGGTCGGGGTACGCCCCCGCGGGCGCGGCCGAGGACCCGCCGACG
This sequence comes from Streptomyces sp. NBC_00094, assembly GCF_026343125.1. Lineage (NCBI taxonomy): Bacteria > Bacillati > Actinomycetota > Actinomycetes > Kitasatosporales > Streptomycetaceae > Streptomyces > Streptomyces sp. NBC_00094. The sequence goes on from NZ_JAPEMB010000001.1 coordinate 2,387,676, forward strand.
GCGCAGCTGGCCGCGATCCGACCGGAGGATCCGGGGCCGGGGGCGTACGGGGCGGAGCGGACCGGACCGGGCGCGTACGGGGCGGAGCAGGCCGGACCGGGCGCGTACGGAGCAGAGCAGGCCGGACCGGGCGCGTACGGGCTGGAGGAGTACCCGACGGAGCCGTACCGCGCGGAGCAGCACCCGGACTCGTACCCCGGCGCCCACCCCGACAGCGACCCCTCCGAGACCATGCCGCTGCTCCTGCACGGCATCGGCCGCATCGTCGACCCGACGGCCGAGCGGGAGCCGACGCGGGGACGCCGCCGCGGCATGGTGGTCGCGGCGATGGCGGCCGTCGCCGTGGCGGGTACCGCCGCCCTCGCGGCGGCCGTCCTCGGCGGCGGGGACGAGACCGACGACCGGGCGCTCGGACCAGAGATCACCACCAGCGCGTCCCTGAACGTCGCCGTCTCGGAGGCCCCTTCCCCCTCCCCCACCTCCGAGACGCCGGAGCCGAGCTCGTCCTCGCCGTCCACGCGCCCGACCACCGCCTCCGCATCGCCGTCCCCCACGCCCACGCCCACCGCGTCCCGGACCACCCCGCGGCCCAGCGCGTCGACCGGCGCGGCGGCGCCCCCGCCGGCCACCACGGCGGCTCCGACGACCGCCGCGCCGACGACGGCCACCCCTTCCCCGCAGGCCCCGGAGGAGACCGAGGAGACCACGGCCACCCTGAGCTACGGCTCCAGCGGGGCCGAGGTGACGGAGCTCCAGATGCGCCTGATCCTCGCGGGGGCGTACCACGGCGACGTGGACGGGGAGTACGACCAGGACGTGTGGCGCGCGGTGAAGAGCTACCAGTCCTGGATGTTCATCGAGGACGACCCGAAGGGTGTGTACGGCCCAGCCACGCGCGAGGCGCTGGAGAGGAGCACCCGGATCTGAGCCGCCTCGGAACGTCGTGGGATCCCGCTCCGCGGACCGGGTTGGCCAAGACGGCCCCCGGTTTTGTATCGTGGAAAAACAAAGTGGCCCCGCCCGTATTCCCTGACCGGCGGGCGGGACCGCTTCGTTCTCCGCACCCCTCCCTGGAGACCCGATGCCTGCCACCACCCCGGCACAGCTCACCGCCCGCGCCCTCCTCCTCGACATGGACGGCACCCTCGTCAACTCGGACGCCGTCGTCGAGCGCTGCTGGCGACGCTGGGCGGAGCGGCAGGGGCTCGACGCGGCCGCCGTCCTGAAGGTCGTCCACGGCCGCCAGGGGTACGCGACGATGGCCGTCCTCCTCCCGGAGCGCCCGATGGAGGAGAACCACGCCGACAACCGGGTGATGCTCGCCGAGGAGACCGCCGACCTCGACGGCGTCGTACCGGTTCCCGGCGCCCCCGCCTTCCTGGCCACCATCGCCGACCTGCCGCACGCCCTGGTGACCTCGGCCGACGAGGCGCTCGCCCGGGCGCGGATGGGCGCGGCGGACCTGCCGATGCCGGAGACCCGGGTCACCGCCGAGTCCGTGGGCGCGAGCAAGCCGGACCCCGAGGGCTTCCTCAAGGGCGCGGCGGAGCTGGGCTTCGCCCCGGCGGAGTGCGTGGTCTTCGAGGACTCCGAGGCCGGCATCCAGGCGGGCCGCGCGGCCGGCATGCGGATCGTGGGCGTGGGCCCGCGCGCGGCGGCCTTCGCACCCGACATCCACGTCGCCGACCTCACCCGACTGCGGGTCGAGGCCGCCGCCGACGGCACGATCACCCTCACCGCGCTTCCGTAGCGCCCCGGGCAGCCCGGGGGGCACTCATCTCCCGTAGCGCCCCGGGCAGCCCGGGGGGCCACTCATCCCCGGGCAGCACCGAAGCCTGCGACTCACCGCCCCACCACGTACCCCTCCCCCGCGCCGACCCGCGGCCGGGCGATCCGTCCGCGCGCGACCAGTTCGAGGGTGGTCGCGGCGGCCACCGCCTGTACCGCGAGCAGGGCGATGAGGACGAAGAGCTGAACGGCGCCCGCGTGCAGCGGTGAGGCGCCGCCGAGCAGCATCCCCACGAAGGCCCCCGGCAGCGTGACGAGCCCCACCGTGCGGGTCTGGTCCATGCCGGGGAGCAGGGCGTCGGCCGCGGCCTTCCGCGCCACTTCGAGCCGCGCCTCCCGGTCGACGAGCCCGATCGCGAGCCCCGCCTCCACCTCGCCCCGCCGCGTCTCCAGCTCGTCGAGCGCGCGCCGCCCCGCGAGGACGGTGGCCGTGAGCGCGCCGCCGACGAGGATGCCGGTCACGGGTACGAGCGTGATCCCCCGCACCGGTACGAGTCCGGTGACGACGAGCGCGAGGACGACCGGGCCCACAGCGGCGGCGATCGGCACACCGGCCCACCACCAGCCGCGCCCAGGCGCCGGCACGACCCGCCGCCCTGCCGTCCGTACCGCCACGGCGTACATCAGGAGCAGGAAGCAGAGCAGCAGGGGTACGGAGCGGACGACCCACCCGATCACGAGCGAGACGGCGACCAGCTGGACGGCGGCCCGTGCGCCGGCGAACAGGGTGTCGCGGGCCCGGCCGAGGTGCGCGAGGGCGACGACGCCGGCGGCGAGGGCGAGCAGGACGGCAAGTACCGCCCCAAAGGTGACGTTCACGTCCAGAAGCACACGGTCACAGTAGAGGTCTCCCGCAACGGAGGGGCGCCGGGCGGAATCTGGCGCTCCATCAGCCGTGTCACACCCCTTGATGTGACGTGCCCATGTCGCCACCCTGTTACCTGGCGCACCCCACACGGAAACCTTGCGCCGCCACGATGACCGGGCCAGCGCCCGGCACCCCCGCGGGGACGGCAACAGCCAAGGTCCCCCCACCTCAAGGGAGTTCACATGCCCGTCGGCATGATCTACGCGCGTCGACTCGCTGTACTCGCCACCTCCGCCGCCCTCACGGTCACCGGCCTCCTCGCCACGGCACCGGCCGCCCAGGCCGCCATGCCGACCCCCGTCAGCGCGGCCACCGCCCGTACCTACCTGGCCGCCCTCACGGTCAAGGCGGAAGGTTCCTCCACCGGCTACAGCCGGGATCTGTTCCCGCACTGGATCACCCAGTCCGGTGCCTGCAACACCCGCGAGACCGTCCTCAAGCGCGACGGCGTCAACGTCGTCACCGACTCCAGCTGTGCCTCCGTCAGCGGCAGCTGGTACTCCGAGTACGACGGGGCCACCTGGACCGTCGCCTCCGACCTCGACATCGACCACGTCGTCGCCCTGTCCGAGGCCTGGCGCTCGGGCGCGAACGCGTGGACCACCGCACAGCGCCAGGCCTTCGCGAACGACCTGACCCGGCCCCAGCTCATAGCCGTGACCGACAACGTCAACCAGGCCAAGGGCGACCTGGACCCGGCGGAGTGGATGCCCTCGCGCACGGCGTACCGCTGCACGTACGCCCGGGCGTGGGTGCACGTGAAGTACCACTGGAACCTCAGCATCGACTCGGCGGAGAAGAGCGCCCTGCAGTCCGTCCTCAACGGCTGCTGACCGCACTCCCCCACTCCGCACGGAACCGCACCGCCGCCGGACCACCCGGGCCACGCCCCGGAACCGGCTCCCGGAGGAACGGGCCGGAGACCGCAGGACGGTTTCCGGCCTTTCCCGACCGAGCACACCCCCGCACCTAACGCCTCACCCCTCCCTCACCCCGCCTCCCCCGCCTCACCCCCGCCTCACCCCTCACCCCGCCTCCCCCCCACACCACCCCTCACACCGCCTCCCGCACTCGGCACGCGGCACGCCCCTCAGCACCCGCCCCCGGCACCTCCGCCGTGGTGCGGCACCCGGCCAACGGTGGCTCCCCCACCCCCGCGTAGGCTCTGGCCCTGTGAATCTGCTCGACAGCCTCGGCTCGCTGCGGTCGCTGACCGCCGGCCCGTGGATCTACCCGGTGGTGGCGGCGTCGATCCTGCTCGACGTCTTCCTGCCCGTGCTGCCGAGCGGCTTCCTGGTGATCACCGCCGCGACGGCGGCGGCGACGGCGACCGCGGCCTCCCCCGACGTACCGTCCCTCCTCCCCCTGCTCCTCTGCGCGGCCGGCGCCTCGGTGCTCGGCGACTTCCTGGCGTACCGCCTGGCCCGGCGCGGTGGCGCCAGGCTGGACAGGGCGATCGCCCGCTCGCGGCGCCTGTCCCTGGCGCAGGAACGTCTCGGCACCGCGCTGGCCCGGGGCGGCGGGCTGCTCGTGGTGCTCGCGCGCTTCGCCCCGGCGGGCCGCTCCGTGGTCTCCCTGGGCGCGGGCGCGGCCAAGCGGCGGATCAAGGACTTCCTGCCGTGGTCGGCGCTCGCCGGCGTGACCTGGGCGTCCTACAGCGTGGGGCTCGGCTGGCTGGGCGGACAGTGGCTGGGCGCGACCTGGTTCAGCGCGGGGGTGTCGACCCTCGCGCTCTTCCTGGCGGGCGGCCTCGCCGCGTACCTCATACGGCGTCCGGCAGCGGCTCCCGCTCCGGTCTCCTGACGGCGGGGTGCGCCCCGCGCACCTCCAGGTCGGCGAGGAGCCTCGCGGTCGCCTCGGCCACCTCGTCCACGGCACGGTCGAAGACCTCGCGGTTGTGGGCGGCGGGCGCGCGGAATCCGGAGACCTTGCGGACGTACTGCAGGGCGGCGGCGCGGATGTCCTCCTCGGTCGCCTCCTCGGGCAGCGCGGGCGGTCGGAGCGTCTTGATGCTGCGGCACATGCCTCCAGTGTGGCGCGCGCCACTGACAATCACCCCGAGCCCGCCGCTCACCGCAAGACGCCCCTAGGGGGTCACGCTCCGAGACCACGTCTGCTGCGCGCGTTGATCTCGGCGGCGCGGGCGCGCAGCTCACGCAAGGGGGTGGCGAGCTGTACGTCGACGGGCTCGGCCTCCCATTCGGCGCCACCGTGGACGGCGCGGATCAGAAAGCGCCCGGAGACGCTCTCCACGTAGAAACCGACCCGCCCGGTGGCGGTGTCGCGGACGAGGTCACCGACCTCGGGCAGTGGCTGCACGCATCCCCTCCGTCCCGAATCCTGAAGCCTGGGGACCACCTAGAGAAGCGGGGAGACCCCGCCCTGTCAACGTATCTCTAGAGATGTCCCCCGATGGATGGATCGACCCGGCGGGACGGCGCACACGTGTGCACCCTGGCCCAGGGGTGCGCCGTAGGGTGTCCCGCAGATGAAGGGAGTGTCCACCCGTGACTGACCAGGACAGCGCTCGTCGGCCCAAGTACCAGCGCATCGCCGACGAGTTGAGAACCGCGATCCAGTCAGGCGCCTTCGCGCCGGGCGACCGGCTCCCCGGCGAGAACGACCTCATGACGACGTACGACGTGGCCCGGATGACGGCCCGCCAGGCCCTCTCCGTCCTGCGCAACGAAGGTCTCGCCGAGGCCCGCAAGGGCGCCGGGGTCTTCGTCCGGGTCTTCCGCCCGCTGCGCCGCCGGGGCATCCCGCGCCTGGCGGGGGACCACTGGGGCAACGGCCGCTCGGTCTGGTCGGCGGACGTGGAGGACCGGGCCCTGGTGGTCGACCAGATCGAGGTGGCGGAGACGGCGGCCGAGGCGAGGATCGCCGGGGCGCTGAACCTGCCGCCGGGCGCGCCGGTCTGCGTCCGCAGCCGCCGGTTCGTCCTGGACGCCAAGCCGGTGCTGCTCTCCGTCTCGTACCTCTCCGCCGAGCTGGTACGCGGGACGCCGATCACCGAACCGGACACGGGCCCGGGCGGCACCTACGCCCGGCTGACCGAGCTGGGGCACCGGCCGGCGCGGTTCCGCGAGGAGATCCGGTGCCGGATGCCGACGGCGACGGAGTCGGACCGGCTGGCCCTGCAGTTCGGCACGCCGGTGGTCCTCATCGGGCGCACGGCGTTCACGGCGGCCGGGGTCGCGGTGGAGCTGAACGAGATGACGCTGGACTCGTCGTCGTACGTCCTGGAGTACGACTTCGACGCATGACCGGGACAGTACGACACCGCAACCCTCCGCCAACCCCCACTCCCACCCTCCCCCATCCCTCCCTCCTCCCTGTGGCCGAACTTGTGCGGAACACGTGAACGTCATGCGTATTCTGTGTGCTCGCCGGGCCCCATCGGACGTGTGCCCGGCAGAAACTGAGGGACACTCATGCTTCGTGCACGCACGCTCGCGGCCGTGACCGCGGCCGCCGCCTCCGGCGTCCTGCTGCTGCCTACGCAGGCCCAGGCCGCCGGCTCGGTCCACCTGTACAAGATCTACTACGACAGCCCGGGCTCGGACCTCCGCTCCAACGCGAGCCTCAACGCCGAGTACGTGCAGATACGCAACACGACCGGTGCCGCGGTGAACCTGCGGGGCTGGACGGTCACGGACGCCGCGAACCACAAGTACACGTTCGGCTCGTTCACCCTGGGCAGCGGCAAGATCGTGACGGTCCGCACGGGCCGTGGCACGAACACCGCCGCGAACGTCTACCAGAACCGCGCCGCGTACGTCTGGAACAACGACAAGGACACGGCGACGCTGCGCAAGTCGAGCGGCGCGTGGGTCGACAACTGCGCGTACAACTCGACGCGCGTCGACTACAAGTGGTGCTGACCCCGCACCACGCCTGACGGACCGTGGGCCCCGGCGACCGGGGTCCCACGGCTCACTCCGGGACAGCGCGAAGACGGCCCGCCTCAGCCCTCCCGGGAAGCCTCCGGCTCCTGCCGAGCGGCCGGAATCCCGTGCTGCTGCACATCGGCGTTGACCTGCCCGCCGAGCGTCATCACGTTCAACGTCGCCGAGTTCTCACTGGCGATGGCCTTCTCGACCCGGGCGACGAGCGTCGAAAAGGCGTCCCGCTTCGGCAGGTTGTGGTACGGCCCGACCTTGGCCTCGAAGTAGACCCGCTCGTGCCCGAGGAGCTGCTCGGTCGACCGGTAGTTCTTCCACTGCTCCCGGTACCGGTACACGCTCTCCAGCGACACGGCGGCGACGACCACGACGCTCAGCACCGTGGCCGTGACCCGCGCGAACGCGAGATCCACGTTCACGAACACCGGCACGAGCGCCCCACCGACGACGGACACGGTCCGCATCCGCAGATGCATCGCCTTCATCCGGGTCGCCTTGACGTCGTACCACTCCTGGTACTGCGCGAGCCTGGTCTCGATGTACCGCTGCGGCGTCATCTCGCCGCTCTGCACCACGGATTCGGGCGCGTCCCCCACCTCAGCCATGCCCCGGAGTACACCCGCCCCGCCAGGCTCACGTCAACCCAACCCCACACACGACGAAGCCCCCCGACCGCAAACAACCGGAGGAAGCCTACGCAGCAGAGTTGCGGGCCAACGCCGGTCAGCCGTCGATCGGCTCGGCCTGGTGCGCCGCGGCAATGACATCGATCCGTTGGGCAAGGTCGAAGTCGGCGGCGGTCAGGAGGTAACCAGCGTCGTGGGTGGTGATCCCAAACCGCACCTTCCCCCACCGCAGGTCGATGTCGGCGTGGTGGCCGATGAGCCGCTCGACATCAGCAACGTGCACGATCATCGCGACGCCGCCGTGGTAGCGGATCCCGTACGAGCGGGTGATCTCGTCACCGTCGCGACGCCAGCCCGGAACCTCGACCAGAGCAGCCGCGATCTGCTCCTCCGTCAGCGGCGTCTTCTCGTCCGACACGTCAGCTCCCCTCGGTCACGGGCGCCAGGATCTCGGCGAGGTCCCGCCCGACCGGGGCATCCTGCCACGGCCGCATGACCCGCTCCAGAGTTGCCAACTCCCGCCGCATCCGCGCGGACCCCGTCTCGGCTTCGATCACTGCGACGTCGCGGGCGATCTCCACTGCCTGCTCCGGCTCCCGTGCGGCCGCGGCCGCCGTCGCATGCCGCGCCATGTACACACCGCGGTCTCGCCGCGCGGTGGCCGGAACGACGTCGAGTACCTGCGACCACAGGTCACTCGCCTCGGCGCCGAGCCCGAGCCGGCCGTAGCAGGTGGCGCGCTGCACCTCCAGGTAGCCGGGCGTCCTCCTGCACGCGTTACCCCAGGGCAGGTCGTCGTCGACGCGCGGCAGAATCCGCCCGGCTTCGTCGATGAGCCGGTCCACCGCGTTGCGGTCGCGCAGGAGGCTGGCGCCGTGCGCCTGCTGCTGCATCGCCATGACCCGGATCTTCGGCACGATCTGGTCGTCGCCGAGCACGGCCACGCACAGGTCGACGACGCCGGCCCCGTCGCCGAGGTCGGTGCGGACCTGCGCCGAGTTGACCATGGCGTAGCCAATGAGGTGCGGGTCGCGGGCCCGAAGCGCTATCTCCTGCGTGATGCCCCGCCAGAACGTGGCCGCGCCCAGGTCGCCGGCGTCCTGGTAGAGCCAGCCGACGAGCGCGGCATACGCGGCGCCGACCCGGAGGAGACCGCGGCGGGTCTCTCCGGTGGCGGAGCGGGTGAGCTTGTCGATGAGCTGGTACTGCGGCCCGAGGGTGCCGATGAGGTCGTGCGGGCCGAGGAGCATGTCCGCCCGGTAGTGCCCTTCGAGCTGGGACTGGAAGTAGTCGACGAGGCCGGGGTCGACGTGCTGCGTCGCGTTGGGTCCGGGGACGAGCGCGGCCGCGGTGACGGCGAGGAAGCCGGCGGTCTGCATACGGGTCTCTTCGTGGTGCTCGGGCCGGATCCAGCCCGGCGGGGCGGTGAAGCCCAGGTCCTCCGGCCACTTCCCCAGTGCGTCGTGGAGTACGAGGGCGGTCTCCTCCAACGGCCAGCCCGGCTCGGGCCCTTCCCACCGGCGCCATGTCCGCGAGCTGACGTTGAAGTGGGCATCGTCGAGGAGCTGCCGTCCATGTCGGGTGAGCGCCGCTGCGGCAGCCTCCATCGTTCTCCACCCGACCCGGAGGCGGGCGGCACGAAGGGCGTCGTTGCGTCTCATGCCGCCAGTGTGAGGTGTCATCACGATGCCTCTGGGCCGTGGCCGCGACGTGGCCATGCGTGGCCACTCGGTGGCCTATCTGCTCGGTGCCGTGCTCACACATCATCGACCCACAGCCGAAGGGGCATGCGGCGAACTGCGGAGATGCCCCTCCAACTGATGGACGGGAGCAGCCGATGCCGGAGCAGATCAAGCACGAGAGGCCGCCCGAGCAGACGGTCGAGGTGCACCTCGGGGCCCTCCTCGTTCAGGTCGCGGATGCCGTGGAGGGCCACGTCGAGGACGCGGTCGGAACGGACATCGCGGGAGCCCTCGCCCTGAGGCATCACCCTGGAGACATCGCACTCGCGCAGCTCACCAACCGGCTCCTCACCCACTGCGCCACCCTCGCCAACGGCGTCACGGAGATCCCCGAGAGCGACCGCTCCCCGCGTGGACATGCCGTCCTGGAGACCTGGGCCAAGCTCCAGGAGGACGGGCCGGCCGACGGGCCCCTCGGCTCCTGGTCGTACCCCCGGCACTTGGCCCTGACCGCCCGCGACATGCTCCAGGCGATCCACGACCACCGCCATCAGACGCAGGTCCACGGGTTGTTCGTGGGCCACCGCAACATGCCTCCGCTGGCGCCCAGCGACCGATGAGCGAGTGGCAGCGTCAGGCCCTCTTCTGCCTGATCGTCCTCAGCATCCTCGCCGCCCTCGTCGTCAGCGTCACCCACTGACTCCCGCCCCACACGAGGCGGGTCCACGCACCATCGGCAATCCACCAGAAGGAGACCCCGTGGCCTGCAAGAACCAGCCGTCGGACGGCAACCCGCCGCCCTGCTCGTCCCATCCCGGTGTCAGTAGCTCGCCCAGCGCCCGAACCCTGCTGAGTGACACGGCGTTCAACGGCGTGATGCACACGGTCCTCGACAACAACCCCGGCATGGACACCTCGATGGCCTCCCGGATCGTGATCGAGGCCCTCAAGTTCGTGCACGCGGCATCGCTCTTCCCGACGGTGCGCATCGCGCCCACCCGCGAGGTGGACGAGGGCTGGCACGCCCTGATCCTCCACACGCACCTGTACGCGACCCTGTGCAGCCGCCTCGGTCGCACCGTCCACCACTACCCCGAGCGACCCGATGCGTCCCGCCACGACCCGGACGTCCTCACCCGCACCATGGCCCTCATCGAGCAGGCCGGCTACAGCATCGACGCCGAACTCTGGACGAGCCCGGAGAGGTCCCTGATCACGGTGGCCGCATCGTGCTCGCACACCCAGAAGCCCGGCGGGTGAGGTCCGATCAACCCCGGCGGATGCGCGACCAGCGGCGGCGGCGACGAATAGGCTCGACAGCCCGTCGACGTAAGGAGAGCCATGGACGCGCACGAGGTCTCGTCACTGCACGACTCGATGCGCCGGTACGGGATCCCGGGGGTCCTCGAACCGGTGGACCCGCAGAACCCCGCGGGCGCCTGGCGGGTGGTTGACCCCGTCGACCGACACGACATCACTGACGCCGTCCTAGCCCGCGTGGCAGCCGTCGACCGTCACCGGCCCACCCGCGGGTTCATCATCGCGGGCTAGCGGTTCGAGGTAGCCCCAGGCATGAAGCGACCCCCCGCCCACGGTGGGGCGAGGGGTCAAGAACAGGCTCTCACCTGCTACTACCTACTGGTGGGCGCGGACGGTTTCGAACCGCCGACATCTGCTTTGTAAGAGCAGCGCTCTACCCCTGAGCTACGCACCCGTGGAAGAGGCAACAGCCTACATGGCCGACGGGGCCGGATCGAAACCGATATCTCCGGCGGGGTGGCGGGGCGGGGGGGTAGCCCCACCCTTCGGACGGTGGGTCGCCGGATCGTGACGGGGGGTGGTCGGGTCGTAGCGTCGGGGGACCGTTCGTTTTCTTCTGGGGGTTCGATCGCCATGGGCGCACGTCATCCGTTTCTCGCTGCCGGCGGGGCGCTCGTCGCCCTGCTCACGCTCAGTGGCTGCGGGTCGGCCGACGTCGGGGACGCTCCGGTCGAGAGGAAGACGTTCGCGTTCGACGGGAGCACGCTCACCGTGGACTCCGACGACTCCGCGCTCGTCATCACGCCCGCGGACGTCGACGACGTGGTCGTCGAGCGGCAGGTCGACGGGTGGGTGTTCATCGGGTCCGGGCCCGACGCGACCTGGAAGCTCGCCGACGGGCGGCTCACTCTGCGGGTCGACTGCGACGCCGTCGCCTCCAACTGCGACGCCGTGCACCGGATCCAGGTGCCCCGCGGCGTCGCCGTCGCCGTCGAGGACGACAACGGGGACGTCCGCGCCGAGGGGTTCGCCACGCCGCTCACCGTGCGGTCCGACAACGGGGACGTCCGGGTGATCGGGAGCACGGGGGCCCTCGACCTCGGCACCGATAACGGCGACCTGACCGTCGAGGGCGACACCACCGCGCCCGGCGTCCTCGCCAGGACCGACAACGGCGACGTGCGGATCACCCTCGGAGCCGTACCCCGGCGGGTCGACGTGGCCACCGAGAACGGCGACGTCCACGTCACGCTGCCCACGGCCGAGTACGACGCCACCGGGGCCAGCGACAGCGGCGACGTCCGCCTCGACGTGCCCCGGCGCGACGGCAGCGAGCACTCCGTGAGCGTCCGCAGTGACAACGGCGACATCGACGTCCGAACGGCGAACTGATCGGCCCGTGTGTTCGTCCTTACCGGGTGGGAGAATGAACCTGGCACGGCGGACACAGCACGGGGAGAGGTACGTGGCGGCGAGCGACGGCAGGACACCCCTCAGGGGCAGCGCGACGCCCAGGATTCCGTCCACCTTCCGGCTGGCCCTCGCGTTGCCGCTGCTGGTCGGGGCGCTGCTGCCACAGGCCTTCGCCGGCGGCGGTACGCGCCGCTGGTTCGGCGGACGCGGTGAGGGCCAGCGGGCCGAGGCCCAGGCCGCCAAGGACGCCGCCGCCGCCGCCTTCTACGAGCTCGACACCGCCCAGCGCGGGCTGCGGATCTCCATCGAGACCATCACCGCCGTGGACAGCTCCCCCGACGCCCAACGCGCGGTGGAGGGGTTCGAGGCCCTCGGGCGCCGGATCGACGAGGTCAGCCACGTCTACATCAACGCCGTCGACGCCCACGACCTCGACCACGACGAACTCGACACGGCCACCGCCGCCCGCGCCCGCACCGAACTGACCGGCGCCAAGGAGCAACTCGACCGGGTCAAGGACGAGCTCGACCGCTTCGAGCAGGGCCTCGGGCCGCTCCTCGACCGCGCCGAGACGCAGCTCGCCCGGCTCGCCCCCGCCGTCGAGCGCGCCCGCCAGGCGCTGCGCGGCGCCGGCACCGCCCTCGACGCCGTACGGGTGGGAGGGCTGCGCGCCGACGACCTCGCGCTGCGGCTCGCCCGGCTCGGGCCCGAGCTGACCCGCCTCAACGAGGGCGCGGGGCGGCACGGCGTCCCCGAGACCCTCCAGCGCGCCGACCGCGTCCTGCGGGACGCCGAGGCCGTACGGGCCGAGGCCGAGCGGCTGCCGGAGCGCGCCACCGAGATCGACCGGCGGCTCGTCTCCCTCCGTACCCGCACCGAGGCGCTGACCACCCGCGCCGGGGGCGTCGAGCCGGTCCTGTCCGAGCTGCGGCGGCGGTTCTCGCTGGCCTGCTGGCAGGACCTCCAGCACGTACCCGAGCAGGCCGCCGGCACCCTCCATCAGGCCGAGGAGCGGCTCGCCGAGGCCACGAAGGCCCGCGAGGAGCAGCGCTGGCCCGACGCGACCTCCCTGCTCTCGACCGTCCGCGCGCTCCTCGACTCGACCGACGAGGCCGTGTCGGCGGCCGGGGACCGGCTGCGTCGCCTGGACGCCGTCGCGAAGGACCCCAAGACGGAGATCGACCGCGCCCGGTTCGCGGTACGGGACGCCCAGCGGCTCGCCATGGCGGGCCGCCACACCCCCGACCCCCGCCACGCCCGCCCCCTCGACGAGGCCGTGGCCCGGCTCGACCGGGCGGTCGCGACGCTGGAGGAGGGCCGGCACCCCGACTACTGGCACTTCCTGACCGAGCTGGAGGGCGTCCGCGGGTCCGCCGCGCGCGTCGTCGAGCAGATCAGGGAGGACCGGGGCACGGCCGCCGCCGGTCACTGAGGCCCGCGGCGAACGCGGCTGCCGAGCGACGCGGTGGAGGGCCACTCCCCCCGGCCCCCGCCCGCCGTTAGCCTGTCCTCATGCCTCGTTACGAATTCCGCTGCCGCACCTGCGGCGACACCTTCGAGCTCAGCCGTCCCATGGCCGAGTCCTCCGCTCCGGCCTCCTGCCCCGCCGGGCACGACGACACCGTGAAGCTGCTCTCGGCCGTGGCCGTCGGCGGCAGCAGCACCGCCGCCCCCGCGCAGGGCGCGAGCGGCGGCGGTGGCGGCGGCGGTTGTTGCGGTGGGGGCTGCTGCGGCTGAGGCCCCCTGAGGGCGCGCCTGGGCTCCCGTACGGACAGGCCTGTCAGGCCCCGGTCCGCCGGACGGGCCCTACCTGGCCGCCGCCGCCCGGAAGCGGCGGAGGATCTCCTCCCCCGCCGCGACTCCGCGTTCCGCGAGGACGTCGAGGTGGGGGGCGGTCCAGTCGCTGTCGGCCAGCTCGCCGTGGCCCGGGCGCCACGCCCGGTCCGCGGCCATCAGCAGGTCGGCGTCGAGGAGAGAGTCCCCCGCCGCCAGGGTGAGCGTGGCGCCGATGCGCCGCGCGACCTCGCGGACGGCCGCGCTCTTGGTGAGCGGCTTCGGCACCGCGTACACCTTGCGGCCCTGCAGCGAGACGGTCCAGCCGCGCTCCCCCGCCCACTCCCCGAAGCGTCGCAGCCATTCCTCCGGCAGCCGCTCGCGCTCGACGACGAGGTAGGCGAAGAGGTCCTCGGCCACCCGGTGCTTGCGGACCCACGACAGGTCCGTCGTGGCGGTGAGGTACGCGCGGATCTCGGAGAGCGGCGCGCACTCGTCGGCGAGCCGGCTCGCCACCGTCGCCTGCCAGTCGCGGTCGGAGACACCGTCGACGAGGATGTGCCCGCCGTTGGCGCAGATCGCGTACTTCGGTGTGGTTCCCGGGAGTTGGATGCGCTGGTACTGCTTGCGCGTTCGCGTCGTGGTGGGGACGAAGACCGCCTCGTCGGTCAGCAGCGCCAGGAGGTCGGCCGCGTCCTCGGTCATGTAGGACAGCGGCTTCGACTCGTGGACCTCGACGCACAGCAGCCGGGGCGCCTGCGCGTCGGGCATCCCGAGGGCGAGGGCCGCGCTCGAGTAGATCAGGGTGCGGTCGAGGTCGCTCGCGACCAGGGTCGTACTCACTGGGACACCACCGCCTTGCCGTCGGCGCCTGTCGCACCCCTCGTGTACTGAGGGTGGATCAGGCCGACGCAGCTGTACGGGAGGTCGTCGACCACCTCGACCGGCACGCCGCGCTGCTCGGCGAGCAGCCGGACGTGCGCGAGGTCGGCGTCGGCTCCCCGCTTGGCGAGGATCTTCCAGGGGACGCGGCGCAGCAGGACCCGGGTCGTCTCGCCGACGCCGGGCTTGACCAGGTTGACGTCGTGGATGCCGTACTCCTCGCTGATCCGCTCGACGGCCGCCCAGCCCTCCCAGGTGGGGGTGCGGTCGGCGGCGAGAAGCTCCTTGACGTCCATCTCGACCGTCTCGGCGACCTCGTCGAAGCGAGCGGCGACGGCGTCGAGGAAGGCTCCGGAGACGTCGGCGCCGGCCAGTTCGCGGTAGAACTTGGCGCCGTGGAAGTCGTTCGGTCCGACGAGGTCGGAGCGGAGCACGGTGCGGGATATCAGGCCGGAGACCGTGGAGTTGAGGCAGGCGGAGGGGATGAGGAAGTCCTCGCGGGTGCCGTAGGTGCGGACGCAGGAGCCGGGGTCGGCGAGGACCGCGATCTCCGGGTCGAAGCCCGTGGGGCCGTCCGACGTCGCCTCGAACTCCTTGATCGCCTCGGCGAGTTCGCGGGTGATCGCGCCCTTGCCGGTCCAGCCGTCGACGAACACGACGTCGGCGGGGTCGTGGTGGGCGGCGAGCCAGCGCAGCGCGTTGGCGTCGATGCCGCGGCCGCGCACGATGGAGACGGCGTAGTGCGGAAGGTCGAGGCCGTGGCGGGCCTGCGCCCAGCGGCGCATGAGGACGCCGACGGGGGTGCCGGCCCGGGCCAGCGAGACGAGTACGGGGTTGCGGCCGGGGCGCTCGGCGAGCACGGTCTCGGTGACGGTGCCGACCGCGCGGGCTATTCGTTCGGCGGAGCTCTCCAGGGCCGAGTGGAAGAGCTCCTGGTAGCGGGCGCTGGGCTGGTACTCGACGGGGAGCGACTCGGCGTAGTGCGCGCCGCCGCTCTGGATGGCTTCCTCGCGTTCCTCGGTGGGCGCCTCCAGCTCGACGCCCGAGAGGTCCTGGAGAAGCCAGCCGACCTCTTCGGGGGCGTACGAGGAGAAGGAGGGGCCGCGGAGGGGCTCGGGCAGCATGGAGCTCCTTTCGGGAGCTTCGGAGACCGTGGGCGTGTACGAGGGGACATCCGGCGTGTACGAGGGGACGACCGCGAGCACGACGCGCGGGACGTGCGCGGCGAGCTGGGCGAGCAGGCCGTCCGGGGCGTGCAGTTCCGGGGTGTCGGCGGCGGAGTCGACGACGAGGGCCACGGCGTCGAAGCCCGCGCCGGCCACGTTGTAGGCGTAGCGCTCGCCGGGGCCGTCGGCCGGGTCGTCGTGGGCGGGGAAGACGAGCCGGGTGCGTATCGCGTAGCCGGGGTCGTCGACGGCGAGGACGGGCGAGCGGGTGGTGGTGGAGTAGCGGACGTCGTGCCCGGCGTCCTCCAGCGCGGCGGCGAGGCGCAGCGGCGCGTACATCAGCTCCTCGAAGCCGAGGACGAGTACGCGGGGCGGCGCGGCGGCCGTCGGCGCGCGCAGCGCCTCTCCGATCCTGTCCGCCATCGCGGACAGGGCCGCCTCCAGCCGCTCCCGGTGCTCGGGCGCGAAGCCGTGCCGCCCGCCGTCGGGCACCCCCGCGGGCCAGCCGATCTCCACCCGCACGGCGACCTCGCCCGGCGCGGGCGCGGGCGTGGGCGTTAGCGCGGGCGCGGGCCCGGCCGACCCTGTGGAGCCGTACGCCCGCTCGTGTTCCGCCACCAGTGCCTGGCCCCTCTCCAGGACCCCTTCCGGGAGGCGTACCGTCCCGGCCGCGGCGGAGAGCAGGTCGACGCGGGCGCCGATCTCCTCCGCGAAGGCGTCCAGGCGGCCGAGGTCGGCGGCGGAGCGCATGTCGACGAGGGCCACGACGACGTACCGCTCGCGCGGGTAGCGGGCGTGCAGGGCCCGGATCGTGTTGAGGACCGTGTTGCCGGTGGAGAACTCGTCGTCGACGAGGACCAGCGGCCCGCCGCCGGCGAGGAGCTTGGGGTCCTCGGGCAGCAGGAGGTGCGAGGTCGCGTGGGAGTGGGACTCCTCGAAGCCGCCCGCGCGGGCGACGCCGGCCACCGGGCGCCGCGTGGAGTGGAGGTACGGGGCGAGGCCGAGGCCGTCGGCGACGGCGTGGCCCAGGGCGGTGGCGGTCTCCGCGTAGCCGAGGACGACGGAGCGCGCCGCCTCCTCGTCGCCGAGGAGTTCGCGGACGCGCCGGCCGAGGTCGAGGCCGGAGCCGTACACGACGGAGGGCCGCTGCGGCACGTGCTTGCCGAGCACGCTGGAGACGAGCAGGTGCGCCCGTTTGGGGTTACGACGCAGTGCGAGGCCCAACAGGGCCGGTAGCTCCTCGCCGCCGATCAGTTCGACGCCCAGTCGCTCCGCGACCCACGTTCCGGTCCACACCACGTCGTCGACGTCCCTTCGTCAGCCGGCAAGTCCGGCGGTGAGCAGATCCACGAAGCCGACGTCCTCGTTGGCGACGCCGAAGACCTCGGCGCGCAGGAGGATGCGTTCGGCCCACGCGCGATGCGGCTTCACTTCGTTCATCTTGTTCGTATACGCGGAGCGCAGCACTCCGCCGCCGCCCTGTTCGGGCCGCAGGATGTCCTGGGCGTCGCTCCACTCCTCGTGGCTGACGACGGAGAGCGCGTGCACCGGCACCACGTGGGTGGGGTGGATGCAGGTCTTGCCGAGTAGTCCGTTGGCGCGGTCGAGCTCGATCTCGCGCAGCAGCCCGTCGAGGTCGTGCTCGATGAGGGCGGTGCGCAGGTCCTCGGCGCGGCCCTCCAGGAAGGGGCTGCGGCGCAGCTGCGGCTTGAACATGCGTTCGCCCGGTCGGAAGTACTCCCAGACGGGCCCGGTGACGGTGAAGCCGGTGCCGTCGGAGCGGCCGAGGACGTTGACGACGTCGGCGATGACGTTGGCGACGATCTTGACGTCGTAGGCGGTCATGTCGGGCGAGCGGCGCAGGCCGTAGGCGGAGCAGAAGTCGGTGACACCGAGGCGCAGGGCGAGGACGCGGTCGCGGTACTTGTCGGTGATGGAGGCGATTCCGGCGAGGGTCTCGGCCCGGGTCTCCAGGTGGAGGAGCTCGGGGGACTCGAGGACGGGCATGGCGAAGAGTCGCCTGCCGCTCGTCCGCTCGGCCTGGGCGAGCGCTTCGAGGAAGGCGCGGCCGCGGGTCTCGGTGAATTTGGGCAGTACGAATCCGGACAGCAGGCGGACCGTGTCACCCAGCCGGGCGACGAGGTCGGTGATCTGGCGCGGATCGCGGACGCGAATGAAGAGCAGGGGCACGTCGGTGCCGCCGGTGGCGAGGTCGGCGAACTGCCGGACGAGGTTCGCCTCGCCCGCCTCGACGTCGCCGTCGCTGATGGAATCCTCCAGGCAGAGCACCATGGAGACCACTCCGCGCGCGGCCTGTTTGCGCACGTCGTCGGCGAGCCGCGGCCGGGTGGCCGGGCTGTAGAGCGTGGCCCCGAGGGCCACCGCGAGCGTGCGCGCGGGCGAGTCGGCCGTGAAGGTGGCCGGCTCCCGGTGGAACAGCCCGGTCCGCGTTGCGGACGGGATGTGCCCGAAATGACGCATGTAAGTCCCCCGTCTGCCTCTCTGGGCCCTGACGACATGTGGCCGGTAATAGTACGTAGGTGCGGGTGTCCGTAGTTCCCCCCCTGCATGAAATTCAGGTAACTCGTCAGCATCCGTCATCTCGTCCCGGTATCGGTGACGCCCCCGCGTTGTCCGCGGGTCGACCGGGAGGGCAGGATTGCGGTCATGACGCACGCGATGCTGAAGGGCTCCAACGTCCCTCTCGACACCGCGGCCGTACGGGCCGTGCTCCACTGGACCCCGGGCCCCGGGGTCCCCGACGTGGATGCCTCGGCCCTGCTGCTCGGCGCCGACGGGCGCGTGCGGTCCGACGAGGACTTCGTCTTCTACAACCAGCCGCGCCACCCCTCGGGCGCCGTGCGGCGGCTGCCGAAGAAGCGGGTGGCCGAGGGCCTCACGGACACCGTGGAGGCCGATCTGGGCAGCCTGGAGGCCTCGGTCGACCGGGTGGTCGTCGCGGCCTCCTCCGACGGCGGCACCTTCCGCTCCGTCTCCGACCTGCGGATCCTGGTGTACGACGCGACCGCCGGGCCGGACCGCGAGCCGCTGGCCCTGTTCGACGTGACGGCGGAGACCGGCGAGGAGACGGCGGTTATCTGCGGCGAGCTGTACCGCCGCGGGGACGGGTGGAAGTTCCGCGCGGTGGGGCAGGGCTATCCGACGGGCCTCATCGGCCTCGCCACGGACTTCGGCATCTCGGTCGACGAGGACGCCCAGGAAGCCGCCCAGGAGGCCCTGCGGGACGCCCAGGGCGCCCCGGGAGCCGCACAGGAGGCCCAGGGCGCCACGACCGGCGCCACGGCCCCTGTCTTCCCCTCCGCCGGCACCCCGGACCTCGACGCGACCGTGGTCCACGCGACCGTACCGCCGCAGCCCACGGTGCCGCCCGTGCCGGACCGGGCCCCCGCCTACGGGTACCCGCAGGGACCGGGGGGACAGCCGGCGAACGCCCCGGCCCCCGCGTACGGCTACCCGCAGCCCGTGCACCAGCCGGATCCGCACGCGGCACCGGAGTTCCGGATGCCGCCCATGGGCCCCCAGTTCGTCAGGTCCTGAGACCCGGGGCGGCACGGCTACGCCTTGGTCTTGTAGCCGCGCCCCCACTGGAGTCCCCAGCCGTACAGCCGGTCCAGCTCGGCCTGGAAGCCGTAGACGAACCGCACCTCGCGGCGGACCGTCAACTCACCCTTGACGTTCGTGACGGAGAAGACCGCGCAGGAGCGGGCCTGCGGGGCACGTTCGTCGAGTTCGATCTCGATACGGGGGCCGTTGCTCGGATAGAGCGTGATCTTGGCGTGCGTACGGTCGAAGGCCGGCGTCTGGTCGTAGATGTACGCGAAGAACAGCAGCCGCTTGATCTCGTCCTTGTGGTCCAGATTGACGAAGATCGTCTCTCCGGACGGGGCGCCGAACCGGTCGTCACCGCTCAGCTTCACGTACGGCGCCGCGTTCAGGTCCCCGAAGAAGCCGCCGAGCGGCTGCACCACGCCCTTGCTGCCGTCGGCGAGCTCGTACAGGCACCCCAGGTCCAGGTCGACGTTGACGACGCCCTGGGTGTGCGCCTGGACGACCTCGGGCTTGAAGAGCTGCGAGGGGTTGCGCAGCAGCCGGCCGCTCTGACGGGAGCGCCCTTCGAGGTCGGAGGTCCGCATCCGCCAGGAGAGGTTCACCCGGAGGTTGCCGGTGTCGGCGCCCTGTTTGGTGAGCGAGACCGACGGCCGCCTCTTCGTCAGGTCGATCGTGTTCGACGCGGCGCCGCCCATGTCGAACTGCGCCGCCCTCCCCGGAAACAGGTTGTCCCAGAAAGCCATGCCGCCCCCACCCCCACTGCTCGCCTACTCCACACCGCGCACATGCCTGCGGGGCGGCCGGGTGCACCGACCGCCCCGCAGTGAAGCGTTCCTCGTCTACGGGGGCGTCACACCCCGGTGGACACCTCGGTCTTGTCTCCCGAGCCGCCCTCGGCCGCCGCGAGCCGCTTGTTGCGGCGGACGGAGGACCAGAAGGACCAGCCGATGAGGGCGACACCGATGCCGCCGGTGACGACCTCGGGGATCTGGTAGCGGATGGTGACCATGAGCAGCGCGGCCAGGGCGCCGATCGCGTAGTGGGCGCCGTGCTCCAGGTAGACGTAGTCGTCGAGGGTGCCCTGACGGACCAGGTAGACCGTCAGCGAACGGACGTACATGGCACCGACGCCGAGGCCGAGCGCCATCAGGACGATGTCGTTGGTGATGGCGAAGGCGCCGATGACACCGTCGAAGGAGAAGGAGGCGTCGAGGACCTCCAGGTAGAGGAACATGAAGAAGGCGGCCTTGCCGGCCAGCTGGACCACGGAGACCTTCTTGCCGCTGCGCTTGGCCTCTTCCTCGGCCTCGTGCTCGCGCTCCTCCTCCTCCTCGAGCTTGTTCTCGAAGAAGCTGGAGAGACCGCCGACGATGAGGTACGTGATGAGACCGAAGACGCCCGAGAGCAGGACGGTCGACGACGCGTCGATGTGCGTGTCGCCGTGCTGGTGGGCCTGGGTCGCGAAGGTCATGGCGCTGATCGCCAGGACGATGAGGGCGATGCAGACCGACAGCATGTCGACCTTGCCGAGCTTGGCCAGCGGGCGCTCGATCCAGCCGAGCCACTTGATGTCACGGTCCTCGAAAATGAAGTCGAGGAAGATCATCAGCAGGAACATGCCGCCGAAGGACGCAATCGACGGGTGCGCGTCGGTCACGAGCTGCTCGTAGCGCTCGGGTTCGTTGAAGGCGAGATCGACAGCCTCGATGGGGCCGATCTTGGCACTGATCGCGACGATCACGACGGGGAAGACCAGTCGCATACCGAAGACGGCGATGAGCACACCGATGGTGAGGAAGATCTTCTGCCAGAAGGCATTCATCTTCTTCAGGATTCCGGCGTTGACCACCGCGTTGTCGAAGGACAGCGAGATCTCGAGGACGCAGAGGATCGCAACGATCCCGAATGCCTCCCACCCCCCGTAGAGCACTGCTGCGACCAGACCGAGCGCAGTGATCGCGAACGACCAGCCGAAGGTTTTCAGAACCACTGTCTACCCCATCGTGAAATTACATGGCTTTACGAAACGTTGACCCCGAAGTCTAGAGCGATGCCCCGGAGCCCGGACGCGTACCCCTGGCCCACCGCTCTGAACTTCCATTCGCCGTTGTAGCGGTAGAGCTCGCCGAAGATCATCGCGGTCTCGCTGGAGGCGTCCTCGGAGAGGTCGTAGCGAGCGAGCTCCTGGCCGTCCGCCTGGTTCACGACGCGGATGAACGCGTTGCTCACCTGGCCGAAGGTCTGGCCGCGGTTGTCCGCCTCGTGGATCGAGACCGGGAAGACGATCTTGTCGCAGTGGGCCGGGACCTGGGTGAGGTCCACGATGAGGGACTCGTCGTCCCCGTCACCCTCGCCGGTGAGGTTGTCGCCGGTGTGTTCGACGGAGCCCTCGGGGCTGCGGAGCTGGTTGTAGAAGACGAAGTACTCGTCCCCCAGCACGCGGCCGGACTGGCACAGCAGGGCGCTGGCGTCGAGATCGAAAGGGGCCCCGGTGGTGGACCGCGCGTCCCAGCCGAGACCCACGAGGACCTTGACGAGGTTGGGAGCGGCCTTGGAGAGGGAGACATTGCCTCCCTTGGCGAGTGTGACGCCCATGTTCTTGCTTCCTCCCCGGTGGTGATGAGGCACGTCCGGCGCCGCACGTGAGGTGCGGCGCCGGACGGTTCGAACGGGTTCGGCTCAGACGTTGACGCCGAAGTCCTGCGCGATACCGCGCAGACCCGAGGCATACCCCTGGCCGACCGCGCGGAACTTCCACTCCGCGCCGTGGCGGTAGAGCTCGCCGAAGACCATGGCGGTCTCGGTCGAGGCGTCCTCCGAGAGGTCGTAGCGGGCGATCTCGGCGCCGCCGGCCTGGTTCACGACGCGGATGAACGCGTTGCGCACCTGGCCGAAGGACTGCTGGCGGTTCTCGGCGTCGTAGATCGAGACCGGGAAGACGATCTTGGCCACGTCGGCCGGCACGGTGGCCAGGCTGACCTTGACCTGCTCGTCGTCGCCCTCGCCCTCGCCGGTGGTGTTGTCACCGGTGTGCTCGACCGAGCCGTCGGCGCTCTTCAGGTTGTTGAAGAAGACGAAGTCCTGGTCGTTGCGGACCTTGCCCTCTTCGCTCACCAGGATGGCGCTGGCGTCGAGGTCGAAGTCCGTACCGGTGGTGGTGCGGACGTCCCAGCCCAGACCGACGGTCACGGCGGTGAGGCCAGGGGCCTCCTTGGTCAGCGAGACGTTGCCGCCCTTGCTGAGGCTGACTCCCACGAGTCCCTCCATACGTTTTCAGGGGCAGCGCCCCAGTCGTGCGTTGGCATCGGATCAACGAGTGGATCCTAGTGACGGGTTCCCGGTCGAAACAGTCGATTCGGCACGCGAATCGACGGTGTCGGCCGGGAGGCGGCTCAGACGGCGTCGAGCGCCTTGACGTACTCGCCGAGGTCACGGGCGTCGGGCAGGGCGTTCACGACGGTCCAGCGGACCACGCCCTCCTTGTCGATGATGAAGGTGCCGCGCACCGCGCAGCCCTTCTCCTCGTCGAAGACGCCGTAGGCCCGGGAGGCCTCGCCGTGCTTCCAGAAGTCGGAGAGCAGCGGGAAGTCCAGGTCCTCCTGGTCGGCGAAGACGCGCAGGGTGTGGATCGAGTCGTTGGAGACGGCGAGGAGCTGGGTGTCGTCGTTGACGAACTTCGGGAGGTTGTCGCGCAGCTCGCGCAGCTCGCCGGTGCAGACGCCGGTGAAGGCGAAGGGGTAGAAGAGCAGCACCACGGTCTTCTCGCCGCGGAAGTCCGAGAGCTTCACGGTGCGGCCGTGGTTGTCCTTCAGCGCGAAGCCCGGGGCCTCGGTGCCGACCTCGATCGCCATCGCCTGCGCATCCCTTCGCCGGAGCCCGGCCCAGATCTTGGGCCGAATCGGTGAGGCCCAGCCTACGGCCTGCACACGAAAGCCCCCGCCGGCGTACCGGCGGGGGCTTCTCGCAGCGTGGTGATCAGCGCTTGGGGGCCACCAGGCGGGCGCCCGCCCAGTCCTTGGCGACGCTGATGCTCTTGGTCTGGGAGAGACCAGCTGTCTGCGCGGCATCGTTGATATCGCTCGGCTCGATGTAGCCGTCACGGCCGGTCTTCGGCGTCAGCAGCCAGATCACGCCGCCGTCCTCCAGAAGACCGATGGCGTCCACCAGGGCGTCGGTGAGGTCGCCGTCCTCGTCACGGAACCAGAGGACCACGGCGTCGGCGACGTCGTCGTACTCCTCGTCCACGAGTTCGGCTCCGATGATGGACTCGATGCCTTCACGGAGATCCTGGTCGACGTCGTCGTCGTAACCGATCTCCTGGACCACCTGGCCAGGCTCGAACCCCAGCCTCGCTGCCGGGTTGGTCCGCTCCTCCGCGTGGTCCGCGGTCGCGCTCACGGCTTGCCTCCTGCTCATTCGGAAAATGCTGTGGGCCACGCGTATGCGCGCGGCGCTGGCCGTAGTCCACACGTGCCGGGCCTCATCGCGCAAGTACTGGGCCGCGGAGACCGCCGAAACGGTGACGTTTGGGGCCGTCTCGCCCCAACTTCCGGCACGGTTCGATCCCTCTCCGTGATCAGTCACACATGGTTCGCCCTGATTTACGGACTTCTGCGGTTTCAGTCTGCCGAATGCCCGGCCGGAACGCATGCGCGAATTGGGCGTAAGGTTGCGATTTGACCGCACGCCGACATGCGGAGGACACCCCCTGGGGGTTACCCCTCGGTAAATGTGACGTCTGGCGTCGACGGGGTACACGATGGACATCCCGACCACTTCGTGGCCTCGTGGGCACCACCGAACAGCGAAGGAAGAGCGTGGCTCCCGGATCCGATCGCAACCCGATCATCATTGGCGGCCTTCCCAGCCAGGTCCCGGATTTCGACCCGGAAGAGACCCAGGAATGGCTCGACTCCCTCGACGCGGCCGTTGACGAGCGAGGCCGCGAGCGGGCCCGCTACCTCATGCTCCGCCTCATCGAGCGGGCGCGCGAGAAGCGCGTGGCCGTGCCCGAGATGCGCAGCACGGACTACGTCAACACCATCGCCACCAAGGACGAGCCCTTCTTCCCCGGCAACGAGGAGATCGAGCGCAAGGTCCTCAACGCCACCCGGTGGAACGCGGCCGTGATGGTCTCGCGCGCCCAGCGCCCGGGCATCGGCGTCGGCGGTCACATCGCCACCTTCGCGTCCTCGGCCTCGCTCTACGACGTCGGCTTCAACCACTTCTTCCGCGGCAAGGACGAGGGTGACGGCGGCGACCAGATCTTCTTCCAGGGCCACGCCTCCCCCGGCATCTACGCCCGCGCCTACCTCCTGGACCGGCTGAACGACACCCAGCTCGACGGCTTCCGCCAGGAGAAGTCGAAGTACCCGAACGGCCTGTCGTCGTACCCGCACCCCCGGCTGATGCCGGACTTCTGGGAGTTCCCGACCGTGTCGATGGGCCTCGGCCCGCTCGGTGCGATCTACCAGGCCCGGATGAACCGGTACATGGAGGCGCGCGGCATCGCCGACACCTCCAAGTCGCACGTCTGGGCGTTCCTCGGCGACGGCGAGATGGACGAGGTCGAGTCGGTCGGCCAGCTGTCCATCGCCGCCCGCGAGGGCCTGGACAACCTCACCTTCGTCGTCAACTGCAACCTCCAGCGACTCGACGGCCCGGTGCGCGGCAACGGCAAGATCATCCAGGAACTGGAGTCGATCTTCCGGGGCAACGGCTGGAACGTCATCAAGCTGATCTGGGACCGCTCCTGGGACCCGCTGCTCGCGCAGGACCGCGACGGCATCCTGGTCAACAAGTTCAACACCACCCCGGACGGCCAGTTCCAGACGTACGCGACGGAGACCGGCGCCTACATCCGCGACCACTTCTTCGGCGACGACCACCGGCTGCGGGCGATGGTCGAGTCCATGTCGGACAAGCAGGTCCTGCACCTGGGACGCGGCGGCCACGACCACAAGAAGATCTACGCGGCCTACGCGGCGGCGAAGGCCCACGCGGGCCAGCCGACCGTGATCCTCGCCCAGACCGTCAAGGGCTGGACGCTGGGCCCGAACTTCGAGGGCCGCAACGCGACCCACCAGATGAAGAAGCTGACGGTCGACGACCTCAAGCGCTTCCGCGACCGGCTGCACATCCCGGTGACGGACCGGCAGTTGGAGGACGGCCTGCCGCCGTACTACCACCCGGGCCGGAACTCCGAGGAGATCCAGTACATGCACGACCGCCGCAGCGCGCTCGGCGGGTACGTGCCGACCCGTGTCGTGCGGGCGAAGCCGCTGGTCCTCCCCGACGACAAGACCTACGCGGCGGCCAAGAAGGGCTCCGGCCAGCAGTCGATCGCCACCACGATGGCCTTCGTCCGCATCCTGAAGGACCTCATGCGGGACAAGGAGATCGGCAAGCGCTTCGTGCTGATCGCCCCCGACGAGTACCGCACCTTCGGCATGGACGCCTTCTTCCCGAGCGCCAAGATCTACAACCCGCTGGGGCAGCAGTACGAGGCGGTGGACCGCGAGCTCCTCCTCGCCTACAAGGAGTCGCCGACCGGCCAGATGCTGCACGACGGCATCTCCGAGGCCGGCTGCACGGCCTCGCTGATCGCCGCCGGTTCCGCGTACGCCACGCACGGCGAGCCGCTGATCCCGGTGTACGTCTTCTACTCGATGTTCGGTTTCCAGCGGACCGGTGACCAGTTCTGGCAGATGGCCGACCAGCTGGCGCGCGGCTTCGTGCTCGGTGCCACCGCCGGCCGCACGACGCTGACCGGCGAGGGCCTCCAGCACGCGGACGGCCACTCGCACCTGCTCGCCTCGACCAACCCGGCCTGTATCGCCTACGACCCGGCCTACGGTTTCGAGATCGCGCACATCGTCAAGGACGGCCTGCGCCGGATGTACGGCCCGGCCGCCGAGGACGTCTTCTACTACCTGACCGTCTACAACGAGCCGATCCAGCACCCGGCCGAGCCGGAGGACGTGGACGTCGAGGGCATCATCGCCGGCATCCACCGCTTCAAGCCGGCCGCGGCCGGTGCGATCCCGGCGCAGATCATGGCCTCCGGTGTCGCCGTGCCGTGGGCGATCGAGGCACAGCGGATCCTCGCCGAGGAGTGGAACGTGCGGGCCGACGTCTGGTCCGCGACCTCGTGGACCGAGCTGCGCCGCGAGGCCGTGGCCGTCGAGGAGCACAACCTGCTCCACCCGGACGAGGAGCAGCGCGTCCCGTACGTGACGCGCAAGCTCCAGGCCGCCGAGGGTCCGTTCGTGGCGGTCTCGGACTGGATGCGCTCGGTCCCGGACCAGATCTCCCGCTGGGTGCCGGGCCGGTACACCTCGCTGGGCGCGGACGGCTTCGGCTTCGCGGACACGCGGGGCGCGGCCCGTCGCTACTTCCACATCGACGCCCAGTCGATCGTGCTCTCCGTGCTGACCGAGCTCGCCCGCGAGGGCAAGGTCGACCGGTCGGCCCTGAAGCAGGCCGTCGACCGCTACCAGCTGCTCGACGTGGCGGCCGCCGACCCGGGCGCCGCGGGCGGCGACGCCTGACCGGCGGGATACCCCCGGCATCGAGCGGTAGCACGTAGCACCTGGTGAGGGGCGGTGGGACCGATGGTCTCGCCGCCCTTCGGCGTTCTCTACGATGCCCCGCATGAAGGATCGCTGGGAAAGGCGCACCCAGACGCCACTGCTGGTGCTGGCCGTGGCGTTCGGCATCGCCTATGCCGTGCCGATCGTGGCGCCCGACGCCGCCCCCTGGGTGCACCGGCTGTGCACCCATGTCGAGTGGGTGGTGTGGGCGGCCTTCGCCCTCGACTACGTGGTCCGGCTCGCCCTCGCCCCGGCCCGCTGGGCCTTCGTCCGCTCGCACCCCCTGGATCTGCTCGCGGTCCTGCTGCCGATGGTGCAGCCGCTGCGGCTGCTGCGGGTCGTCTCCACGCTCCTCCTCGTGGGCCGGCGGGCCAGGATGGCGCCGCAGATAACGCTCACCACCTATGTGGCGGGCGCGGTGGTCGGGCTGATGATGTTCGGCTCGCTCGCCGTGCTGCATGTCGAGCGGGACGCCCCGAACGGCAACATCAAGACGCTCGGGGACGCCGTCTGGTGGTCCTTCACCACGATGACCACCGTCGGCTACGGCGACCACGCCCCGACCACGGGCCTCGGCCGGGTCCTCGCGGTCGGTCTGATGCTCTCGGGCATCGCCCTGCTCGGTGTCGTCACCGCCAACATCGCGGCCTGGTTCATCGCCCGCTTCGACCGGGACGACGCGGCGGAGCGCCGGCAGACCGAGCTCCTGGAGACGCTCACCCGGGAGGTCCGGGAGCTGCGCACGGAGGTGGCACGGCTCACCGCGCCGGCCGGATCACCCGACGCCCCCGTCCCGGCCGGATCATCCGATGCCCTCGTCCCGGCCGGATCACCCGACGCCCCCGCCGTAGCCGGATCACCTGATGTCCCCGCCGCCGGATCACCCGACGCCCCCGCCGCGGCCGATATCCCCGCCCCCGCCGGGACGACGAATCCCGTCGTCCCTACCGCTCCCAGATCTTGAACGCTCTGACCTCGTAGGGCGTCCGCGGCACCCAGGTCCCGCTCCCCGGGTAGGTCTCGAACTCCCCCGTCTCCCCGCACTCCTCCGACTGGTACGTGGTGACCGGCCGTCCCGTGCGGTTCGCCAGGGACTGGGCCGAGGTGCCGGGCGGCAGGGCGACACAGCTCTCGATGTCGGTCGTGGCCAGTTCGTGGCTCCGGGCCCCGCCCTTGAAGTCGGGCTTGGGCCAGAGGCAGAGCCGGCCCGGGCCGCAGGCGCCCAGCTTCTGTTCGGCGACCGCCGCGGCCGTCACCGGGGCCGGCAGGGCCGCGAGGAGGAGGGCCCCCAGTGCCGTGGCCGCCAGCAGCCGCTTCGTATACGTGAACGTCTCTGTCATCTCTCCAAGCCCCCTGTTTCGTCACTCTCCGTAATCAATACTCTGGACGACGTCACCCCCCGTTGAGAAGAGGGCCAAAGCCTCTTCACCCGAACGGGCGACGGCCCCCACCGGACCAGGTCCGGTGGGGGCCGTCGTGAGTGGCGCGGGGCGTCAGATGTGACCGCCGCCCATGCCTCCCGCCTCCGCGTTCTCACCGCGCTTGGTGAGCGTGGCGACGAGGGCGGCGGCGACCGCGACGCCGCCGGCGACGGTGAAGGCCAGGCCCATGCCGTCCAGGAAGGTGTCGTGGATGACCCCGGAGATCTTGTCGAAGAGGTCGGGGGTCATCCCCGGCGCCTGGGCCAGCTCCGGCGGGGCCATACCGAACTCGGCGGCCTGCTCCAGGGCCGGGTTGACCGGGGCCGGGATGCCGGCCTCCTGCCAGTTGCCCGCGAAGGAGTCCGCCACCTTGGAGGACATGACGGCGCCGAGCACCGCCGTACCGAGCGCGCCACCGACCTGCATGGCGGCCTGCTGCAGACCGCCGGCCACGCCGGAGAGCTCCAGCGGGGCGTTGCCGACGATGACCTCGGTGGCGCCGACCATGACCGGGGCGAGGCCCAGGCCGAGCAGGGCGAACCAGAGGGACATGGCGAAGGTGCCGGTGTCGGCGGTGAGCGTGATCATGCCGAACATCGCGACGGCCGTGCAGACCATGCCGCCGACGAGCGGCACGCGCGGGCCGAACTTGGTGATCAGGGCGCCCGCCAGCGGCGAGGAGACGATCATCATCGCGGTCAGCGGCAGCAGGTGCAGACCGCTGTCGACCGGGCTGAGACCCTTCACGCCCTGGAGGTAGAAGGTCACGAAGAACAGGCCGCCCATGAAGGCGAAGGCCATCAGGACCATCAGGACGACACCGGCCGAGAGCGGCACGGAGCGGAACATGGCGAGCGGGACGAGCGGCTCCTTGACCTTGGTCTCCCAGAAGGCGAAGACCGCGAAGAGCAGCAGCGCACCGATCAGACAGCCCCAGGTCTTGCCGCTGGACCAGCCCCAGGACTCGCCGGCCTTGATGAGGCTCCAGACGAGGGAGGCCATGGCGCCGGAGAGCAGCACGATGCCGACGACGTCGAAGGAGCGCGGCGCGTTCTCGGCGCGGTGGTCCTTGAGGATGACCAGGCCGAGGACGAGCGCGAGGACGCCGACCGGCACGTTGATGAAGAAGACGGACTGCCAGCTGACGTGCTCGACGAGCAGGCCGCCGACGATCGGGCCGCCCGCGGTGGAGGCGCCGATGACCATGCCCCAGATGCCGATGGCCATGTTCAGCTTCTCGGCGGGGAAGGTGGCGCGCAGCAGGCCGAGCGCGGCCGGCATCAGCAGGGCGCCGAAGAGGCCCTGGAGGACGCGGAAGCCGATCACGGCCCCGATCGAGTCGGACAGGCCGATCGCCCCGGAGGCGACGGCGAAGCCCGCGATGCCGATGAGGAAGGTCTGCCGGTGGCCGAAACGGTCACCGAGCTTGCCGGCGGTGATCAGCGCGACGGCGAGCGCGAGCAGGTAGCCGTTGGTGATCCATTGGACCTGGGCGAGCGTGGCGCCGAGGTCGGTCTTGATGGCGGGGTTGGCGATCGCGACGATCGTGCCGTCGAGCGCGACCATCATCACGCCCACGGCGACGGCGAACAGGGTCAGCCAGGGGTGGCCGCGCAGTCCCTTCGCCGGGACCGGAACGGGTTCCCGGACGCCCCCCTGACCCTGCGGGGCCTTTTCCACGGTGGTCTGACTAGTCATGCCGACAGGCTAATGACAGTCGCTGACAATTGACAAAGCGATTCACACGCCGGTAACTGTCACGTAGCTCACAGGTACGCTGAGCTGGACGAAACGCCCGAAAAGAGGATCCGAAGTGACCGTGCCCGCCCCCGGCCTGCGTGAGCGGAAGAAGCAGCGCACGCGCGACACGCTGATCCGGGTGGCCCTCGAGCTCTTCACGACCCAGGGGTACGAGCGGACCACCGTCGACGAGATCGTGGACGCCGTCGAGGTCTCCCAGCGCACCTTCTTCCGCTACTTCGCCTCCAAGGAAGAAGTCGCCTTCGCCGTCCAGCACATGGTGGAGGAGCTCTTCGTGACCGCCCTCGGGCAGCGTCCGCCCGGCGAAGGCCCCTTCGACGCGCTGCGCCACGCCGTCCTCAGTGCCTGGGACCACGCGGGCGAGGCGGTCACCGAGGTCGTCCCGATCGAGCTGTACCTGCGGACCTTCCGGATGATCGAGTCGACGCCCGCGCTGCTCGCCGCCCATCTACGCCGCTCCGCCGAGACGGAGGAGACGATCGCCCGGACGATCGCCGAGCGGGAGGGCCTCGACGTGGACGCGGACCCGCGCCCCCGGATCGCGGTGGCCGCGTTCAGCGGGGTGATGCGGGTGACCGGCCAGATGTGGGGCCGGGGCACGGACCAGAGCCTGGAGGCCATCCGCGCCCTCACCGAGCAGTACCTCGACCACCTCGGCCCGGCGCTCGCCCCGCACTGGCGGGCCCTCGACGACAGCGGCCCGTCCCCCCTACCGACCCCCTGAACCGCACCGCGCCGCGAGCCCCGTCGGCGCGAACCCGGCACGTGCCGACAGCGTTTGCCGCCACGGAATATCCGGTGCGGAAGGGGCCTGACAGGGTCGGACGCGCGTAGATCACGGAATTTCCCGACCTTTCACAGGGGCGACGCACGGGGCACGCGCCGCTTACGATGAGGCGTATGGGTGATGTGCTGGCCGGAAATCATGCCACCTGGGAGTTCGAGAGCGACGCCCTCGTCATCCGCTTCGATCGGGGGAACCGCACGCCGAAGCTTCTCAGCGCACTGCGTGAACGACGTGTACCGCACCAGGCGTTGGCGTCCGTGACGCTCACGCCCGGCGAGCGGGGCACCGTCGTGCTGCACGCCGTGCCGAGGCCCGGCGCCGATCCGCTGATGGAAGCGGCCGCCGGGCAGCTCAAGGAACGGTGCGACCCGTACCGCCTGGTGCTGCCGGCCGAGCGGGAGACGCTCGCCGAGTACTACCGGGACGAGCTGCGCGCGGTCCTCCCCTGGGACGCGGCGGACCCCGCCGACCCGGCGGGCCTCGGGGACGTACGGCCCGCCGACGACTTCCTGGTGGCCGCGCCCGCGGGGCCGCGGTCCTTCAAGGCGTACGACGGGAAGGCCAGCTTCGACGGGACCTCGGAGGTCACGTTCCGCTGGTCCTGGACGGGCGCGTCCTCCGAGAAGTGGCGGGCCGGCGACCAGACCTTCTCGGTACGCGATCTCAGCGGGGTCGAGTGGCGCTCGCCGGAGGGCTTCGACGGGTACCTGCGCATGGTGCGCCGGGACGGCGAGCCCCGGCCCGCCCAGCCCGACCGGGACCCGGCGTCGGTCGTCTTCGGCCTCGGCTACGGCCCGGTGTACGACTCCCTCCCCTTCGCGGCGGCGGTCCTCGCGGCGATCCGCGGCAAGGCCCGCGCGCCGCTCCCCGTCGCCGCCCCGGCAGGCGTCCGGAACGCGGCGCACGGCGACCCCGGAGCGGTCGCGGAAAGGATTCGCCACCTGGGCGAGCTGCACCAGGCGGGGCTGGTGACGGACGAGGAGTTCTCGGCGAAGAAGGCGGAACTCCTGGCGGAGCTCTGAGGGTGGGGCCTGCGGGGCGGGCCTGAAGGTCGGGCCTGAGGACCGAGCCTGAGGGGCCAGGCCTTCAAAGGCGATGTCATACCCCGGTACCGGGTCAGGGTCCCCACCCCGGTATGACGTCACGTCCCGCGCCCGCTGCCTACCCTGGGCGGGTCATGGCTACCGAACAGCGGCACGAGCCGCCCATCCGCCGGCTCGCCCGGATCAGCGCCCGGTCACGCGAGGCGTTCCGTGGCTTCGGGGGAGCGCTCACCACCCCGGCCACCCCCGGCGCGCCCCTGCTCGCCGAGGCCTCCTCGCGGTGGGTGCGGCTGCTGCCGTACGTCGTCGCCGTCGCCTTCGTCTCCGCGCTCCTGCCCAGCACGGTCAACGTCCTCACCCACGACTACGGCGTCAACGCCGCCCTCGCCGGGGCCCTCGCCACCGCCCAGACCGCGCCGCTGCTGCTGGCCGTCTCCCGGCCCCTCCAGGCCTGGTGGGTGATCTTCACCGCCGACGTGCTCGGCGCGCTCCCCCTCCTCGCCTCGGACGGTGCCCACGCGGACCTGTGGCCCTGGACCCCGCCGGTCGTCGTCGGCTACTGCGCGCTGATGGTCGCGCTCGGGCTGCGCGAGTCCCGCCGGGCGCTCTTCGGCGTCTGGCTGGCGACGGGCGTGTCCGGGTTCGTCCTGGAGATCTTCCGGCCCGACGGCGACACCAGCGTCCACACGCTGCTGCTCGTGCTGAGCGGCGTCCTGCTGCTGCTCACCTCGGCCGTACGTTCCCGGGGCGACGCGCAGCGGCGGCTCGTCGAGCAGGAGACCATCAGCGAGGCCGAACGCTCCCGCCGCACCCTCCTGGAGGAGCGGGCGAGGATCGCGCGCGAGCTGCACGACGTCGTCGCCCACCACATGTCCGTGATCACCGTGCAGGCCGACTCGGCCCCGTACCGGATCCCGGACCTCCCGGACGCGGCCCGGGAGGAGTTCACCTCCATCGCGGCGAGCGCGCGCGAGTCGCTGGCCGAGATGCGACGGCTGCTCTCCGTGCTGCGCAGCGACGGCAGCGAGGGCGAGCGGGCCCCGCAGCCGGGTCTCGACCGGGTCCAGCAGCTCGTCGAGGCGACGGTACGGGCCGGGGTGCCGGCCGAGTTGTCGCTCGCCGCCGACCTCGGGGACGTACCGCAGGCGGTGGACCTGTCCGCGTACCGCATCGTGCAGGAGGCCCTCGCCAACATCGTCCGGCACGCGCCGGGGGCGTCGACCCGCGTGTCGGTCCGGGCATCGGACGACGGCTGGCTGACCGTACTGGTCGTCAACGGGCCGGGAGCGGAGGCGGGTTCAGGGGTGGAGCGGGGCGCGGCCGGCACCGGGCACGGCCTCGTCGGGATGCGGGAGCGCGTACGGTTGACGGGCGGCTCGCTGGACACCGGGCCGCTGCCGGACGGCGGCTTCCGGGTGGCCGCACGGCTCCCGCTGACGGCGGACCCGGCGCCCGAACCGGACCCGGAACCGGCGCCCTGACCGGCTCCGGCGACGGCCCCGACCCCCAAGGACCCCGAGTGACCATCCGCGTGATCATCGTCGACGACCAGGCCATGGTGCGGGCCGGATTCGCCGCGCTGCTCTCCGCCCAGACCGACATCGACGTGGTGGGCGAGGCGCCGGACGGCCGGCAGGGCGTGGACGTGGCCCGGTCGACGCACCCGGACGTCGTGCTGATGGACGTCCGGATGCCGGAGCTGGACGGGCTCGCCGCGGCCCGCGAGATCCTCCACCCACCGACCGGCGTCACGCACGTGCCGAAGGTGCTGATGCTGACCACCTTCGACGTCGACGACTACGTGTACGAGGCGCTGCGCGCCGGTGCGTCCGGCTTCCTCCTGAAGGACGCGCCGCCGGCCGATCTCATCGCGGCGGTACGGGTGGTGGCGGCGGGCGAGGCACTGCTCGCCCCCTCCGTGACCCGCCGGCTCATCGCCGACTTCGCCGCCTCCCGGCCCGCCCCGCGCCGCGACACCACGGCGCTGCGCCTCAACGGCCTCACCCCGCGCGAGACGGAGGTCCTGGAGCTGATCGCCCGGGGCCTGTCCAACCAGGAGATCGCGGACCACCTGGTCCTCGCGGAGCAGACGGTGAAGACCCACATCGGGCGGGTCCTCGCCAAGCTGGACCTGCGCGACCGGGCGCAGGCCGTCGTCTTCGCGTACGAGTCGGGCCTGGTGACCCCCGGCACGACCTGAGCCGGCCCGCGGGTGCGGGGGAAAACCCCACCCCCGCCGGGGGGTTGTCTGCTCGTCCACCCCCTACCCGGGTATCAGACCGGGGTTGGCTCCCCGGTGTGACGTCTCGTCACCCGTCGTCTTCCTACCTTCCTCTCGCCGACGAACGAGCGAGAACCGGAGAGGGAGGGCGACCCACATGCGCCGCTTGACGAGGACCCTGACCACCGTGGCCCTGGTGGCCGCCGTGATCGCCGGGACGGCCGGCTGGGCGTCCGGGGACGCCCAGGAGGCCGTCACCGGCGCGCCGGCCGGGACGGAGGCGTGGCGGGCCGCGGGGCTGCCGGACCCCGAGCGGACGAGCCCGGCCGAGGTCGCGCGCTTCTTCGCGGGGCTCGGTCCCGTACGACAGGGGGAGCTGGCCCGCACGCACCCCACCGTCGTCGGGAACCTCGACGGCGTCCCCCCGGCCCTGCGGTACGAGGCCAACGGCCGTGCCGCGCAGGACCGGTTCGCCGGGGCGCGGGTCCTGGCCCTCGACCCGCGCGGCCGGGGGCAGGTCGCCCTCGTGTACGGGGACCTGGCGCGGGCCGAGCACGTGGCCGTGGTCGTGCCCGGCTCCGACACCGACCTCGACCACGTCCAGTCGCTCGCCGACATGGCGCGGTCCCTGCACCGGGCGACCGGCGGCCGTACCGCGGTCGTCGCCTGGGCCGGGTACACGACCCCCGTCGGCGTCGGTCTGGACGCGGCCACCGGCCGGCTCGCCGAGGCCGGGGCGGACCGCCTGACCCGGTTCGTGGACGGTCTGGCGGCCGTCAGGCCCGCCGGGGCGGCCGAGCCGTCCGTGTTCTGCCACAGCTACGGCTCCGTCGTCTGCGGCCTCGCCGCCCACGGCCTGAAGGCGAAGGACCTCGTGGTCTTCGGCTCCCCCGGGATGCGCGCCGGGAACGTCGCCGAACTCGGCACCTCCGCCCGCGTCTGGGCGGCGAAGGACCCCACCGACTGGATCGACCGGATCCCGAACGTCGAGCTCGCGGGGCTCGGGCACGGCGCCGACCCCACCGACCCGGAGTTCGGGGCGCGTCGGGTCCCGGCCGAGGACGCCACCGGCCACGGCGGCTACTTCGCGGCCGGCACCAGCTCCCTCCGTACCTTCGCGACGATCGCCGAGGGAGACGTCCGATGAGCACACTGACGACGACGGTCCGGAAGATCGAAGCCAGGACTCCCGCGCATCGCGACCGGGCGATCGACGGGCTCCGCGCCCTCGCCCTGCTCGCCGTGCCGACCGGGCACTGGCTGCTCGGCGGCTTCACCCTCTCCTCGGACGGCGCGATCCACAACGCGAGCCCGCTGGGCACCTTCGCCGGGCTCGCCCCGGTCAGCTGGGTCCTCCAGATGCTGGGGATCTTCTTCCTCGTCGGCGGCTACGCCTCCGTCCTCTCCTACCGGCGCCGCAAGGGCTCGACCGGTGAGTGGCTGAAGGGCCGGCTGGCCCGGCTCGGCCGCCCCGTGCTCGGGGTCACCGCCGTGTGGGCGGCCCTGCTCCCGCTGCTCCACTTCGGCCTCGGGGTACCCGTGGACAGCCTGCGGACCGCGTCCACACTGGTCGTCCAGCCGCTCTGGTTCGTCGGGGTCTACACGGTGGTCACCGCGCTCACCCCGTACTGCGTCCGGGTCGCCCGCCGCCTCGGGGTGTGGGCCGCGGCGCCGCTGCTCGGCTCGGTCGCCGTCGTCGACTTCCTGCGGTACGGGCCGTACGCCGACGCCGTACCGTCCTGGCTGAGCCTCCTCAACATCCTGCCCGGCTGGCTCTTCGCCTACCAGCTCGGCGTCTCCTGGGGCGAGGGCCGGGTCACCCGGCGCCACGCCTGGACCCTGCTCGTCGGCGGGGCCGCGCTCTTCGCCGCCCTCCTGCTCGCCTTCGGCTACCCGGCGTCGATGGTCGGCGTCCCGGGCGAGGCCCGCACCAACTCGCACCCGCCGTCGCTGCTCGTCCTCGCCCTCGCCGCCGCGCAGAGCGGCGCGGCGATCCTGCTCCGCGACCGGCTCGGCAAGCTCCTGAGGCGGCCCGCGCTGTGGGCCCCGGTCGTGGTGGTCAACCTGTCCGCGATGACGATCCTGTGCTGGCACCAGACGGCGATGCTCGCGGCGGCGATCCCCGGCTCGTACCTCGGGGAGATCCCCGGTCTGGTCGGCGCGCCGGACTCGGTCGGCTGGATCCTGGCCCGGCTGGCGTGGATGCCGGTCTTCGCCGGACTGCTCGTCCTCGTGGGGCGGTTCGCGCGGGGCTTCGAGTCCCCGTGGGCGAAGACCGGGCCGGGCCGCCGCGTACTGGCGGGGCTCCTGGCGGCCGGCTTCGGGGTCTTCGCCCTGGGGCTCGCGTGAGCGCGGTGTCAGACCTCGCGGGCCAGGGAGGTGGCGCTCATGTCCGGGTACCGGTCGCCCGCCACCAGGCCCGCGATCGGCTCCAGTTCGGCCAGTTCCGCCGCGGTGAGGGTGATCCGGGTGGCGGCGGCGTTCTCCTCCAGGCGGGAGCGCTTGCGGGTGCCGGGGATCGGGACGACCGTCAGACCGTGCACGGCGGACCGCTGCTGCACCCAGGCGAGCGCGATCTGCGCGGGGGTCGCGCCGTGCGCGGCGGCGATCTTCCGGACCGGGTCGAGCAGGGCCGCGTTCCGCTCCGCGTTCTCGCCGGTGAACCGGGGCTGGTGCTTGCGGAAGTCGCCGCCCGACAGGTCCTTGCCGGCGTCCGCGAACGCCCCGGTCAGGAAGCCCCGGCCGAGCGGCGAGTACGGGACGAACGTCACGCCGAGCTCGGCGGCGGCGCCGACGGCGCTGCGCTCCACGTCGCGGGAGAAGAGCGACCACTCCGACTGGAGGGCAGCGATCGGGTGCACCGCGTGGGCCTCGCGCAGCTCGGGCCCGGTCACCTCGCTCAGCCCCAGGAAGCGGACCTTGCCCTCCCGGACGAGCTCGGCCATCGCGCCGACGGACTCGGCGAACGGGATCTCCGGGTCGCGGCGGTGCATGTAGTAGAGGTCGATGGTCTCGACGCCGAGGCGGCGCAGGCTCGCCTCCGCGGCCCGCTTGACGTAGGCGGGATCGTTGCGGACGGCGCGGTACGCCGGGTCGTCGGCACGCCGCTCGATGGCGAACTTGGTGGCGAGGGTGACGTCCTCGCGGTGGGCGGCGAGGAAGGGCGCGAGGAACTCCTCGTTGGCGCCGCTCCCGTAGATGTCGGCGGTGTCGATGAGGGTGACGCCGGCCTCCAGGGCCGCGTCGAGGGTGTCGCGGGCGGCGGCCTCGTCGGTGTCGCCGTAGAACTCGCTGATGCCCATGGCCCCGAAGCCCTGGACGCCGATCTCCGGCCCTCGGCCGTCGACGGCCCGGCCGCCGAGCCGTACGGTGTCGATCCTGGTCATGTCGGTGTACCTCCGCAGACGGTCCCGTAATGGCTGATCTTGATGTCGAGCACGGCGAGCGTGTCCTGGAGCTCGGTGATCCGGGTGAGGACGTCCCGCCGGGTGGTCTCCAGGAGTGCCCGGCGTTCCTCCCGGGTGTGATCGCCCTCGCGTACGAGCTCGGCGTACCGGACCATGTCGGCGACCGGCATCCCGGTGAGCCGCAGCTTGCCGACGAAGGCCAGCCAGCCGAGGTCACGCTCGGAGAAACGGCGCTGGCCGGTGTGCGAGCGGTCGACGTGCGGCATCAGGCCGATCCGCTCGTACCAGCGCAGGGTGTGCGCCGAGAGGCCGGTCAGGGCGGCGACCTCGCTGATGGTGTAGTGCGCCCGGGTTCCGCTCGTGCCTGTGGCCGTGCTCGCGATCACGCTCATGCCCCCACGCTAAAACGTTGGAGTGCACTCGAAGCAAGTAGGCTCGGCCCCATGCAGAGCAGCAGCGTGCCGAGCCTGGCGTCGATCGAGAACTGGCCCGTCCCCACCGCGGCCGCCGCCGTCGTCCGTGCGGACGGCACCCTGGCCGGGGCGCACGGCCCCACCGGGCAGCGCTTCCCCCTCGCCTCCGTCACCAAGCCGCTCGCGGCGTACGCCGTCCTCGTCGCGTACGAGGAGGGGGCGATCGACCTCGACGAGCCGGCCGGGCCCGAGGGCGCGACCGTCCGCCACCTGCTGGCCCACACCTCGGGGCTGGCCTTCGACGAGAACCGGGTCATGGCGGCGCCCGGCACCCGCCGGATCTACTCCAACACCGGCTTCGAGGCGCTCGGCGACCACGTCGCCAAGGCGACCGACATCCCCTTCGCCGAGTACCTCCACCAGGCGGTCCTGGAGCCGCTCGGCATGGTGTCGACGACCCTGGAGGGCTCGCCCGCCAAGGACGGCGTGTCGACCGTCGACGACCTGGTGCGGTTCGCCGCCGAGGTGCAGGCGCCGCGGCTGCTCGACGCCCGCACCGTCCTGGACGCCATGACCGTCACGCACCCCGGTCTGACCGGCATCCTGCCCGGATACGGGCACCAGCGGCCGAACGACTGGGGGCTCGGCTTCGAGATCCGCGACGGCAAGTCGCCGCACTGGACGGGCGCCACGTCCTCGCCGCGGACCTTCGGGCACTTCGGGCAGTCCGGAACCTTCCTGTGGGTCGACCCGGACGCGCGCGCCGCGTGCGTGGCCCTCACCGACCGGCCCTTCGGGCCGTGGGCGGTCGAGGCCTGGCCGCCGTTCACGGACGCGGTCCTCGCGGAGCTGCGCGCCTCCTGACGACGGGCTTCAGGGCTCGCAGCGGGCGGTCGGCAGCGCGCCGTCCGGGCCGGTGACGGCGACCTCCGCCCGGCCCGAGCGGTCCTCCGCGTAGGAGGTCGTGCAGACCAGCTGCCGGACGGCCGCGTCCGACAGGCCGGCGACGGGGAACGGGGCCCGCAGCCGCAGCAGTCGGCGTCCCTCCGTACCGCCGGTCTTCTCCTCCTGGACGTGCGGGGAGCCGGCGCCGTGCGGCAGGGCGGTGGTCAGGCCCGTGGCGGCCTCGGCCTCGTTCGGTCCGGCGAGGAGCGCGGTGAGCACCTTGACGCCGGCGACGCGCGTGTCGTGCGGGACGTCCTCGTCGACCTCGTAGCCGGGGCCGAACTCGTCGTACGGAACCCGGGAGCCCGAGCCGACGGACCGGGACGTGTCGTCCGGGGCCCCGAGACCGACCTCACGGGCCACCGGCACGGAGCGGCCGTCCGGACCGACGAAGTACAGCACCATCCGGGACTCGGGGTTGGGCGCGACCAGGACGGTCGCGGCGCCGCCCGCCTCGACGACGTCGGTCCCCTGGATGCCGCAGGCGGCCAGCGGCAGAAGGGCGGCCAGGGCCGCGGCGGCCGCCCGCCGGCGGGTCACAGGGGCATCCTCACGGTGAAGACGGCGCCTCCGTCGGGCCGGTTGGCCGCCTCCACCGTGCCTCCGTGCAGCCGTACGTTCTCCAGGGTGATCGCCAGGCCGAGACCGCTGCCCGTCGACCGCGTCCGGGCCGGGTCCGCCTTGTAGAAGCGGTCGAAGACGTGCGGCAGGACGTCCGGGTGGATGCCCGGGCCCCGGTCGGCGATCTCCGTCACCAGCAGGTCCCCCTCCTCGTACAGCCGGACCGTCACCGGCGCGGCGCCGTGCCGCAGCGCGTTGCCGACGAGGTTGGCGACGACGACGTCGAAGCGGCGCGGGTCGAGCCGCGCCCTGATCCCCTCGGTGAGGTACGGGACGACCTGCGCCGGGTCGGTCCAGTGCCGGTGCTGGAGGGTCTTGCGGACGCAGTCGGCGGCGTCGACCTCGTCCGTGTGGAGCTCGGCGGCGCGCGCGTCGAAGCGGGAGATCTCCATCAGGTCCTCCACGAGCACCGCCAGTTTGACGGTCTCGGCGCTGATCAGCCGGACGGCGCGGGCGGTGTCGCTGTCGAGGCTTCCGGCGTCCTCGTCGAGGACCTCGGTGACGGCGAGCATCCCGGCGAGCGGGGTGCGCAGCTCGTGCGAGACGTCGGAGGCGAAGCGGCGGGCGCGGGCCTCGGCGTGGCGGAGTTCGGCGACGGACCGTTCGAGCGCGGCGGCGGACTCGTTGAAGGTGCGGGCCAGGTCGGAGAGTTCGTCGCTGCCCTTGGCCTGGATCCGGGTGTCGAGGCGGCC
This sequence comes from Streptomyces sp. NBC_00094, assembly GCF_026343125.1. Classification (NCBI taxonomy): domain Bacteria; kingdom Bacillati; phylum Actinomycetota; class Actinomycetes; order Kitasatosporales; family Streptomycetaceae; genus Streptomyces; species Streptomyces sp. NBC_00094. The sequence goes on from NZ_JAPEMB010000001.1 coordinate 2,427,512, forward strand.
GCGTCCCATGCTGTGGGCCGCGAGGCGCAGCTCCCGTACGGGACGGAGGACGCCGCGGGCGGCGATGAGCGCGGGGATCAGGGCGACGGCGAGGGCGGGGAGGGCTCCGTCCCGGGCGGCGGCGACCATCGCCTCGACGTTCGCCTCCTCCTCGTTCAGGTCCATGACGGCGTAGAGGACGAGGCCGGTGGGCTGGGCGGGGTCCTCGGCCGAGAAGGCGTGGAAGAGGGCGGGGACGGCGATCGTCAGGTACGGGGTGCCGTTCTTGACGACGCGCTGGAAGCTGCTGTGCGGGGTGTCCTGGGAGGTGGCGCGGGCCCGTAGCTCGGGGGTGATGACGGTGGAGGTGGGACGGTCGGTGGAGGAGACGCGGACGGAGCCGTACTCGGCGTAGACGCGCCAGGGGCGGGGCTTGCCCTGCCGGGCGATCTGGAGAAGCTGCATCCGCAGGGTCTCGGGGTCGACGGGCAGGGCCGAGGTGAGCCCCTCGACCTGCTCGCGGAAGGCCGAGACGGCGGTGTCCTGGGCCTGTTCGAGGATGGCGCTGCGGGCGGCGCGGTAGGTGAGGGCGGCGGTGGTGCCGCAGCCGACGGCTGCGACGAGGAGGAACGCGAGCACGAGCCGCGTACGCAGCCCGAAGGGCCGCAGCCGCGGCCCACGGGCCCGGCGCCGGCGGCCGGGGGACGGCTCGGCCGCGTGGGCGGTGCTCTTCTCACGGGCGGTGGCGGTTCCCGTACGGGCGGAGGCGGTCTCCGTGCGGCTGGTGGCAGTACCTGTACGGCCCGAGGCAGTCGCCGCACGGCCGATGGCACCCGTACGTCCGGTGACGCCCTCGCGGCCGGAGGCCGTCTCACGGGCGGAGGCGAGTGCAGGCCCGGTGGTCGCCTCGCGGGTGGTGGCGGGTGCAGGCCCGGCGGCCGTCTCACTGCCGGGGGCGGGTGCAGGCCCGGTGGTCGCCTCGCGGCGGCGGGCCGCCGCACGCCGGCCCGTCTGGCCTCGCCCGCGCCTGGGGGCCGGCACACGGACGGGGATCAGCCCGCGTCTGGCGGCCGGTTCACGCCCTTCGTACGGCGGTTCGCGGTCGGCGGACGGGTCCCCGCCCACCCACGTCCTCACAGCGGTCCGAAGCGGTAGCCGAAGCCGCGGAGGGTCTGGATGTAGCGGGGTTCGCCGGGGGTGTCCTCGATCTTGTGGCGCAGCCGGCGGACGCAGGCGTCGACCAGGCGGGCGTCGCCGTGGTAGCTGTGCTCCCAGACGTGTTCGAGGAGTTGCTGCCGGCTGAAGACCTGCTCGGGCGCGGCCGTGAGGTGCAGCAGCAGCTTCAGCTCGGAGGGCGCGAGGGCGATCCGCTCCCCCGCCTTGGCGACGGTGATCCCGGCCCGGTCGATGGCGAGCTCGCCGTGGAACTCGACGGCGGGCCGGCCCGTGCCCGGCTCCTCGATGCGCCGCAGCACGGCCCGTATCCGCGCCTCGATGACCTCGGTACGGGCGGGCTTGACGATGTAGTCGTCGGCGCCGGCCTCCAGGCCGATGACGACGTCGAAGTCGTCGCCGCGGGCGGTGAGCATGATGATCGGCAGCTGGCTGGTCTCCCGGACCTGGCGGCAGACCTGGACGCCGTTCATGCCGGGGAGCATCAGGTCGAGCAGGAGCAGGTCAGGCCGGAACTCCCCGAGGGCGGCGAGCCCGGCCTCCCCGGTGGGCGCGGTGCGCACCTCGTGCCCGCGGCGCCGGAGTCCGAGCTCGACGCCTTCGCGGACGGAGGGGTCGTCTTCGATGAGGAGCACGCGGGGCATCTGTGGAGTATCCCAAGGTGGGTCGGGCCTCCCGGAGAGGGGGGCCGGTGGAGTGGGGGTCAGGCTCTGCGGGCTCGGAGGCGGGTGGCGCCGGCCGCGAGGAGGGCCCGCACCTCGACGAGGCGGAGGGGGCGGGCGAGGAAGGCGAAGACGGCGAAGACGCCGAGGCCTCCGGCGAGTCCGGCGGCGACGGCGCCGGCCGGGCCGGTCAGGTCGGCGATGAACAGGCCGTACCCGGCGGCCGGTACGGCGGCGAGGAGGAGCCGCCCGAGGCCGGAGCCCGTACCGTCGTCGCCGCCACCGCTCCCGTCGGAGGCGCCCCGCAGCCGCCGCCCGAGGACGTACGCCGTGAGGCCCCAGCCGACCCACAGGGCGAGCGAGTAGCCGGCGGCCATGCCCGCGACGGCCCAGTGGGCCGGAAGCCACTGGTACGCGGCCACCGAGAGCCCGGCGTTGAGGCCGGCGATCACCAGGTTGAGCAGGAACGGGGTGCGGGTGTCGCGCAGGGCGTAGAAGGCGCGGGTGCACACGTACTGGCCGGAGAGGGCGACGAGGCCGGGCGCGAAGGCCATCAGGATCCAGGACATCGCGCGGATGTCGTCGCCGTCGGTCGCCCCGTACCCGAAGACCACCGTCATCAGCGGGACGGCGAGCGCGAGGAGCGCGCAGGCCGCGGGGACGACCGCCGCCGCGCTGGTCCGCTGTGCGTAGGCGACGTCCCGGCGGACGCCCGCGAGGTCGCCGTCGGCGGCGGCGCCGCTCATCCGGGGCAGCAGCGCGGTGACGAGGGAGACGGTGACGATGCCGTGCGGGACGGTCCACAGCAGGTAGGCGTTGTTGTACGCGGCGAGGCCCGAGCCGCCTTCGGTGGTGGTGCCCGCGGAGGTGGCGAGCCAGGTGGTCACCCAGTACGCGCCCTGGTTGGTGAGGACGAGCAGCACCAGCCAGCCGGCCGCGCGCAGCGGCGCGGCGAGGCCGCTGCCGCGCCAGTCGAAGCGGGGGCGCCAGCGGAAGCCGGCGGCGCGCAGCGAGGGCAGGAGGGCGAGTGCCTGGAGGGCGATGCCGGCGGTGGTGCCCCAGCCGAGGAGCGCGGTCTCGCCGGAGGTGAGCTCGCCGCCGTCGCTGATGACGAGGAAGAGGGCGAAGACGGCGACGACGACCACGTTGTTGAGGACCGGGGTCCACATCATGGCGCCGAACCGTCCCCGGGCGTTGAGGACTTGGCCGAGGAGGGTGAAGAGGCCGAGGAAGAGGATCTGGGGCAGGCAGGCCTGGGCGAAGGCGACCGTCATCTCCCGCTGCGGGCCGGAGTAGTCGGTGTACGTGTCGACGATCAGCGGCGCGGCGAGCACGGCGGCGGCGGTGAGGACGGTGAGGGCGAGCGCGCAGAGGGTGAGGAGGCGGTCGGTGTAGGCGACGCCGCCGTCCTCGTGTTCCTTGGCGGCCTTGACCAGTTCGGGGACGAAGACGGCGTTGAGGGCGCCGCCGAGCAGCAGCATGTAGACGATGGTGGGGACGGAGTTGCCGACCGCGTAGCCGTCGGCGACGGTGGCCGCGCCGAGCGCGGCGGCGACGACGGAGGCGCGGACGAAGCCGGTGGCGCGGGAGACGAGCGAGCCGGCGGCCATGAGCGCGCCGGAGCGGAGCGCGGACGGCGCGGCCTTCCTCGGTACGGCGTGCTCGGCGAGGGTGGCCGTCATCGGCGGGCCAGATACGCCGAGAAGGCGCGGTACAGCGTCTGGTTGGTCGTGCCCTGCATCGGAATCTCCCACTCCCCCAACGTCTCGACGATCTGTCCGCCCGTGCCGAGCTTCCAGCGCAGGAGCCCGTGGGCGCGGTCGCCCGGATCGAGGGTGGAGGGTACCCCGCGGAGGTCGTAGACGGCGGCGCCGAGGGCGTGGGCGTCGAGCATCATGCGCCACTGGAGGGCGTTGGAGGGGCGGACCTCGCGGCGGTGGTCGGCGGAGGCGCCGGTCTGGTACCAGACGCGGGATCCGACGGTGACCATGGTGTGGGCGGCGAGTATCTCGCCCTCGTGGCGGGCCAGGTAGAGCCGCATGCGGCCGGGCTGTTCGGCGTTGAGGACGGCGTACTGGCGCTCGTAGTACGCGAGGGAGCGGCCGAGCCGGAAGCCGTCGCGCTCCTCGGTGACGCGGAGCAGCCGGTAGAACTCGGGCAGGTCGACGGCGGAGCCGATGGTGACCTCGACACCGGACTTGCCGGCCTTGCGGACGTTGCGCCGCCACTCCTGGTTGAGGCCGGCCCACAGGTCGTCGGTGGAGCGGCCGGCGAGCGGGACCTGGAAGACGTGGCGGGGCTGGGCGTCGGCGCCGTCCTCGGAGTCGCCGCCGCACTTGCGCCAGCCGCGGGCCCTGAGGCGCTCGGTGACGGCGGTGCCGAGCGGGTCGACCTCGTCGGCGAGGACGTCGGCGAGGCGGCGGCCGGGCCCGGTGGCGGCCTTGGCGGTGGCGGCGGTCCAGCGGCGGTACGCGGGGCCGGGTCCGATGCGGACGGCGAAGACGCCGGAGGCGCGCAGATGGCCGAGGAGCGGGGAGAGCCAGCCGTCCAGGTCGGGGTCGGACCAGTCGGCGACGGGCCCCTCGGGGAGGTAGGCGAAGTACTTGCGGGTGCCGGGGAAGGGACGGAGCAGGACGAGGGCGACTCCGGCCAGCGGGCCGTATTCGGGCCCCCAGCCGATGAGTTGGTGGCTCCAGCCGTCCTTCACCTGGGCCCAGGAGGGGAGTTGGAGGAAGCTGGGGCCGTCCGCCCCGGTGGACCGGGAGGCGAGGAACGCCCGGTACGCCTCGGGGGTCACGGGACCGAGCCGGACCGGGCCCACGGGGGCGCGGCGGTCGGTGGGTGCGGCCGTCATGAGCAGCGCAGACACAGCGGGAGCCTCCTGGTTCCGCCCCTCGGTGGTGGGGCGCACAGCAGGCTCACAGCCGAATTCGACGGGTGCGCGCGGTGATTATGACCGGACGATGACGGTTCCGCCGCAGCCCTGGTCACACGGGCTTCCGGCGGCCCGTGAGCGGCTTGAGCGGCCTACAGTCCGGAACATCCCCCCTTCTTCCTTCCCTTCTCCTCTCGCGGAGGTCTTCCGTGCTGCCGATACGCACATCCCGTTCCGCCCGTCCCTTCCTCGCGGCCGTCGCCCTGGGCGTCTCGCTCACCGCGTGTTCCGCCCAGGCGGCGAGCGGCCCCGGCTCTTCGACGACGCAGGCCCCGGCATCGGCGGCGGCCCCGGCGAAGGTGACGGTCGTGGACCCGGCGGCCGGCCGGCCGGTCTCGGTGACGGCCTCGGGCGGCACGCTCGCGACGGTGAAGGTCACCGACGCGGAGGGCGGGGTGCTCACCGGCCGTACGGGGGCGGGCGGGACGAGCTGGACGTCGGACCGGAAGGCGGTGCCGGGCGCCTCGTACACGGTGGAGGTGGTCTCCCGTACCGCCGACGGCAGGGAGGCGACGGCCCGGTCCTCCTTCGAGACGGCGGAGCCGGGCGAGGTCAACAAGCTGACGCTGGCGCCCGGGAAGAACACGACGGTGGGCATCGGGCACCCCCTGTCGATCGTCTTCGACCTGCCGGTGACACGGAAGGCGGACGTGGAGCGGCAGTTGAAGGTCACCACCTCGAACGCCACCGAGGGTTCCTGGGGCTGGGTCAAGGACTACTCGGGCCGGGACCGGGCGGACTGGCGGCCCAGGGAGTACTGGAAGCCGGGCACGAGGGTCACCCTCGAAGCGGACCTGAACGGCACCGACTCGGGCGGCGGCTGGTTCGTACGGGACTACCGCACCGGCTTCACCGTCGGCGCCGCGCAGGTCGTCAAGGTCGACCTGGACCGGCGGAAGCTGACCGTGGAGCGGGACGGGCGCGCGGTCCGCACGATCCCGGTCTCGGGCGGCACGCCGGGCGGCGACAAGCGGTCCTGGCGGGGCACGGCCGTCCTGATGGCGAAGGAGGGCACCATCAACATGAACTCGGAGACGGTGGGCCTCGGCGACGCCTACGACAAGATGGTCGACTACTCGATGCGGCTGACCTGGTCGGGCATGTACGCGCACGCGGCCCCGTGGAACGCGGCGTACTTCGGCAAGGCCAACAAGAGCTCCGGCTGCATCGGCATGAGCGACGAGAACGCCGCGTCCTTCTACGCCTCGGTGAACGTCGGCGACCCCTTCGAGATCACCGGCCGCGACACCAAGGGCACGGTCGCGGAGGGCAACGGCTACGGGGCGTGGAACCTGAGCTGGGAGCAGTGGAGGGCGAAGAGCGCGCTCGGCTGAAGGGTCAGCCCAGGCCCTTGCGCCAGTCCCGCATCGCCCAGATCAGGACCTCCGCATCGGTCGTGGCGACGAGCGTGCCCCTCTCGGCGTCGGTGATCCGGGCCGCGTCGCCGGCGCCGAGCTCCTCGCCGTCGAGACCGCCGAGACCGTCGGGGCCGCCGAGCCCGTCGAACCCGTCGAGCCGCACCGTGCCGCGTACGACATGGACGTACGCGAAGTCGGCGTCCGGCACGGCGATGCGCTCGTCCGCCGCCGGGCGGTGGACGTGCAGCCGCGCGTCCGCCCCCGCCAGGTCGTACGACCAGGAGCCGTCGCCCCCGCGGACCACCTCGTACGAGGGCTCCCCGCCCGGCTCGACCGGCGCGAGCCACATCTGCACGAAGACCAGCGGGACGTCGGCGTCGTTGCGCTCGACGTGCCGGACGCCGCCGGCGGAGCTCAGCCGCTGGAGGTCCCCGGGGCGGACGACGGTGGTGTGACCGGCCGTGTCGTGGTGGGTGAGCTCGCCCTCGACGACCCACGTGACGATCTCGGTGTGGCTGTGCGGGTGCTCGTCGAAGCCGGCGCCCGGCGCGAGCCGCTCCTCGTTGACGGCGAGGAGCGCGCCGAAGCGGAGGTTGTCGGGGTCGTAGTACGACCCGAAGGAGAGCGCGTGCCGGGTCTCGATCCCGGCCGCCGGGTCGCCCCCGGGGTACCGCTGGTCTGCCCGCTGGATGCGTGTCACGGTGCTCACGGTAGTGCGGGCCACGGGGTGTCCCGTCGATCGGGCCACGGGGCGAATCCGCCCCGACCCCGCATGTCGGCGCCCCGATAAGGCAGTCTTGTCCCCGTGCCAGAACCCACGAACAACGCTCATCCGCACGCCGCGACCCTGAAGCGCCTCGAACAGTCCTCCGGGAGACTCGCCGCCGGCGCCATCGCCCGCATGGACGAGACGCTGCCGTGGTACCGGGCGATGCCGCCCGAGAACCGGTCGTGGATCGGCCTGGTCGCCCAGGCCGGCATCGCCGCGTTCACGGAGTGGTTCCGGCACCCCGAGACGCCGCAGGCGATCTCGACGGACGTCTTCGGGACCGCGCCCCGCGAGCTGACCCGGGCGATCACCCTGCGCCAGACCGTGGAGATGGTCCGCACCACGATCGAGGTCATGGAGTCGGCGATCGAGGAGGTCGCCGCCCCCGGCGACGAGTCCTTGCTCCGCGAGGCGCTGCTCGTCTACGCCCGGGAGATCGCCTTCGCCACCGCCCAGGTGTACGCGCAGGCCGCCGAGGCCCGGGGCGCGTGGGACGCGCGCCTGGAGTCGCTCGTGGTGAACGCGGTGCTCTCCGGCGAGGCCGACGAGGGTGCCGTCTCCCGCGCCGCCGCCCTCGGCTGGAACTCGCCCGAGCACGTCTGCGTGATCCTCGGCACCGCCCCCGACGGGGACAGCGAGCTGACCGTGGAGGCGATCCGCCGGGCCGCCCGGCACGCGAAGCTCCAGGTCCTCACCGGCGTCCTCGGCAACCGTCTCGTCGTCATCGCCGGCGGCAACGACAACCCCCTCGCGGTGGCGAAGTCGCTGATCGGTCCTTATGCGCCGGGCCCGGTCGTGGCCGGTCCCGTCGTCCCCGACCTGCTGGCCGCGACCCGCTCCGCGCAGGCCGCCGCGGCCGGCCTCAAGGCCTGCTCGGCCTGGCAGGACGCACCCCGCCCGGTCCTCGCCGACGATCTCCTCCCGGAGCGCGCCATCGCCTCCGACCCTTCGGCGCGCGAGCAGCTGGTGGAGGAGATCTACAGACCGCTGGAGGAGGCCGGCTCGGCGCTCCTGGAGACGCTGAGTGTCTACCTGGAGCAGGCGAGCAGCCTCGAAGGCGCCGCTCGGATGCTCTTCGTGCACCCCAACACCGTGCGCTACCGGCTTCGACGTGTGACCGACGTCACCGGATGGTCACCCTCCGACGTCCGCTCCGCGTTCACGCTCCGGATCGCCCTCATTCTGGGACGCTTGGCCGACGGAGATCCGCAGTCCTAGACTTTTGTCGAAGACCAACAATTCCCCCGACGGTTCTTCGTCCTTGTCCTCACGGGCGCTGGGAGCCGTCCGCAAGAGAGAGTGTGAGGGTGCTCGTACTCGTCGCTCCCGGCCAAGGCGCCCAGACGCCCGGCTTCCTGACCCCCTGGCTCGAACTCCCCGGCGCCGCCGACCGCATCGCGGCCTGGTCCGACGCCATCGGGCTCGACCTCGCCCACTACGGCACGAAGGCGGACGCGGACGAGATCCGTGACACCGCCGTGGCGCAGCCGCTGCTCGTCGCGGCCGGCCTGCTCTCGGCCGCCGCCCTCGGTGACGTCGCGCCCGGCGCCGTCGCCGGTCACAGCGTCGGCGAGTTCACCGCCGCCGCGTTCGCGGGCGTCCTCGACGACACCGCCGCGCTGCGGCTCGTCCGCACCCGTGGTCTCGCGATGGCCGAGGCCGCCGCGATCACCGCGACCGGCATGTCGGCGCTGCTCGGCGGCGACCCCGAGGTGACCGTCCCGCACCTGGAGAAGCTCGGCCTGACCGCGGCCAACGTGAACGGCGCGGGCCAGATCGTGGCCGCCGGCACCCTGGAGCAGCTGGCCGCGCTGGACGCGGACAAGCCGGAGGGCGTCCGCCGGGTCGTCGCGCTCAAGGTCGCCGGTGCCTTCCACACGCACCACATGGCGCCCGCGGTGGCGAAGCTGGAGGAGGCGGCCGCCGAGCTGTCCCCTGCGGACCCGACCGTGACGTACGTCTCCAACAAGGACGGCCAGGCCGTCGCCACCGGCGCCGAGGTCCTCGCGCGTCTCGTCGGCCAGGTCGCGAACCCGGTCCGCTGGGACCTGTGCATGGAGACCTTCCAGGGGCTCGGGGCGACCGCGCTGATCGAGGTGTGCCCGGGCGGCACCCTCACCGGCATCGCCAAGCGCGCCATGCCCGGCGTGTCCACGGTTGCCCTCAAGACTCCCGACGACCTCGACGCGGCCCGTACGCTCATCGCCCAGCACGCGGCCGTCTGAGAAGGAGTGTCGAGAAGCATGTCGAAGATCAAGCCCAGTAAGGGCGCCCCGTACGCGCGGATCCTGGGTGTCGGCGGCTACCGTCCGACCCGGGTCGTGCCGAACGAGGTGATCCTCGAGAAGATCGACTCGTCCGACGAGTGGATCCGATCGCGCTCCGGCATCTCCACCCGTCACTGGGCCTCCCCGGAGGAGACCGTCACCGCCATGTCGGTGGAGGCCTCGGGCAAGGCCATCGCCGACGCCGGGATCACCCCGGAGCAGATCGGCGCCGTGATCGTCTCCACGGTCTCGCACTTCAAGCAGACCCCGGCCGTCGCCACCGAGATCGCCGACAAGGTCGGCGCCGGCAAGCCGGCCGCGTTCGACATCTCCGCCGGCTGCGCGGGCTTCGGCTACGGCCTGACCCTCGCCAAGGGCATGATCGTCGAGGGTTCGGCCGAGTACGTCCTCGTCATCGGCGTGGAGCGGCTCAGCGACCTGACGGACCTGGAGGACCGCGCGACGGCCTTCCTGTTCGGCGACGGCGCCGGTGCCGTGATCGTCGGCCCCTCGGACGAGCCGCACATCGGCCCCACCGTCTGGGGTTCCGAGGGCGACAAGTCCGAGACGATCAAGCAGACCGTGCCGTGGAACGAGTTCCACGGCGGCGACGTCTCGCAGCTGCCTCTGAACGAGGCCGGCGAGATCAAGTTCCCCGCCATCACGCAGGAGGGTCAGGCGGTCTTCCGCTGGGCCGTCTTCGAGATGGCGAAGGTAGCCCAGCAGGCGCTGGACGCCGCCGGTATCACGGCGGACGACCTGGACGTCTTCATCCCGCACCAGGCGAACATGCGGATCATCGACTCGATGGTGAAGACTCTGAAGCTGCCGGCGCACGTCACGGTCGCCCGTGACGTGGAAACCACCGGCAACACCTCGGCCGCCTCGATTCCGCTCGCGATGGAGCGGCTCCTGGCGACCGGGAAGGCGAAGAGCGGCGACACCGCGCTCGTCATCGGCTTCGGGGCGGGTCTCGTCTACGCCGCGACGGTCGTTACCCTCCCCTAGGCACCCGGATCCTCCGGAAGCCCCTTTACCGAAGTAACCGCAAGAAGGAGCGCCACCATGGCTCACACCCAGGAGCAGATCGTCGAGGGTCTCGCCGAGATCGTCAACGAGATCGCCGGTATCCCGACCGAGGACGTCCAGCTGGACAAGTCCTTCACCGATGACCTGGACGTCGACTCCCTGTCCATGGTCGAGGTCGTCGTCGCCGCCGAAGAGCGCTTCGACGTCAAGATCCCGGACGAGGACGTCAAGAACCTCAAGACGGTCGGCGACGCTGCCGACTACATCCTGAAGCACCAGGCCTGATTCGGCCCCTGCTGACTCGGTCCGCCACCCGGCGGTGGCGCCGTATTCCGACCATCACACACATGGAGAACGAATTCCTGTGAGCTCGACCAATCGCACCGTGGTCGTCACCGGTATCGGCGCAACCACACCGCTGGGTGGCGACTCCGCATCGACCTGGGAAGGTCTGATCGCGGGACGCTCCGGCGTCAAGCCCCTGGAGGGCGAGCGCTTCGCCGAACTGCCCGTCCAGATCGCCGCGACGATCGCCGTCGAACCCGGCGAGGTTCTTCCCCGCCCGCTGGCCCGCAAGCTGGACCGCTCGGCGCAGTTCGCGCTGATCGCGGCCCGCGAGGCGTGGGCCGACGCGGGCTACACCGCCCCTGCGGGTGAGGACGAGCGGATCGCGCCCGAGCGGCTCGGTTCCGTCATCGCCTCCGGCATCGGCGGTGTCACCACGCTGCTCGACCAGTACGACGTGCTGAAGGAGAAGGGCGTCCGCCGCGTCTCCCCGCACACCGTGCCCATGCTCATGCCGAACAGCCCCTCCGCGAACGTGGGTCTGGAGGTGAACGCCCGGGCGGGCGTCCACACCCCGGTCTCCGCCTGCGCGTCGGGTGCCGAGGCGATCGGCTACGCCGTCGAGATGATCCGTACCGGCCGGGCCGACGTGGTCGTGGCCGGCGGTACCGAGGCCGCGATCCACCCGCTGCCGATCGCCGCCTTCGCCAACATGATGGCGATGTCCAAGAGCAACGACGAGCCGACGAAGGCCTCGCGTCCGTACGACACGGGCCGTGACGGCTTCGTGCTCGGCGAGGGCGCGGGCGTCGTGGTCCTGGAGTCCGAGGAGCACGCGAAGGCGCGCGGCGCGCGCATCTACTGCGAGGTCATCGGCCAGGGCCTGTCGGCCGACAGCCACCACATCGCGCAGCCCGAGCCGACCGGCCGGGGCATCGCCGCCGCGATGCAGAACCTGCTCGACTCGACGGACCTCAAGCCGTCCGAGGTCGTCCACCTCAACGCGCACGCCACGTCGACGCCGCAGGGCGACGTCGCCGAGATCAAGGCGCTGCGGAAGGTCCTGGGCGACGATCTCGACCACGTCGCGATCTCCGCGACCAAGTCGATGACCGGCCACCTCCTGGGCGGTGCGGGCGGCATCGAGACCGTCGCGACGGTCCTGGCGCTCCACAACCGTCTGGCCCCGCCGACGATCAACATCGACGACCTGGACCCCGAGGTCGACGCGGACATCGTCCGCGGCGAGCCCCGCGAGCTCCCCCAGGGCACGATCGCCGCGATCAACAACTCGTTCGGTTTCGGCGGCCACAACGTGGTCCTGGCGTTCCGCACGGTCTGATCCACGCCTGACGACTGAGGCCCGTCCCCCTTCCTGGAAGGGGGACGGGCCTCAGTCTTATTTACGGACAAGACGTACGAACTGGTGCGCGTGTCGCCCCTCTGACGAGGTGGAGGCCCGTGTGATGCTGACGCCCGTGCCGCCACCCGGCCCACTCCTGGTGGCGGCCCCGTACGGTCGGCGACAGGTGCCGACCGGGAACTCCGCCCCCGAGAGGCGTCACATATGATCCGTCGTCACCAACTGGGTGGGCGAACAGGCCGCATCCTGCTGCCCGTGCTGGGCGCCGTCGCGGTGGCCGCGCTGACACTGGGAACACCGTCGGGGGCGAGCGCCGGCCAGGCGGTCCGACGCGGGGCCGGGACCGAGCGGCCGATCGGCCCGGACCCGATGGTCACCCTGCTCACGCACGGCAACCTGACGATGGCCTCCAACTCGGTGCTGACCTGCGACTCGAGCGACGGCACCGTCTGCTCCGACACCGAGGGCTCCAACAACGGCCGGACCATGTTCGTGAAGTCCGACCCCAACGCCCCGGGGCCCAACGCGTCCTCCGCGCAGCTGGTGATCCCGGCGGGCGCCACCGTCCTGTCCGCGCGGCTCTACTGGCAGTTCAACCCGACCGGTACGAGCACCAACGGCACCTCCGGCGACCTCGCCAAGGGCGACAAGGTGTCCTGGAAGGTCCCCGGGTCCGGCGACTACCAGCAGGTCACCGCGGACACCTACGACTACTTCGACCAGAAGGTCGGCGGTACGCCGCCCGAGCCGCTGATGGCCGCCGGCGCCGTCAAGGACGTCACGGCCGAGGTCAAGGCGGCGGGAGCGGGGACGTACACCGTCGCCGACATCCAGGCCTGCAGCGGACGCTCCTCCGCCCAGAACGACGGCGGCAACAACGTCGGCTGCTGGGGCGGCTGGTCACTGGTCGTCGCCTACGAGGACCCCGCGGAGCCCCTGCGCTACCTCCAGGTCTGGGACGGCTACCAGCTGCTGCGCGACCCCGACAACCTCGCCACCCTCACCCTGGCCGGGATCCGGACGCCGGCCGGCGGCCCGGCGGCGGCCACGATGGGCGTCACCGTCGGGGACGGCGACGCACCGATCGCCGGTGACCAGGCCCTGGTCGGCTCCGAGGAGGGCGACCTCACCGAGCTGCTCATGCCCGGCCCGACCGGTATCGGCACCGACAACGCCTTCACCAGTCGGATCGACGAGGTCGCCGCCGACGGCACCGGCGCCAACATCACCACCCGCGCCCCGGCCCCGGTCAACAACTACGGCTACGACGCCCGCGTCCTCGACGTGACCGGCAAGATCCCCGCCGACAGCAGCCAGGTCCTGCTGCGGATCAACGGCGCGGGCGACGCCCTGGAACCCCAGGCCGTCTGGCTGGCCCTCGAGGCCCGCGAGCCCGACCTGCAGCTCACCAAGGCCAACGAACCGGCCGGCAACACCAGCGACAGCCCTCCCGGCCTGGTCGACCCCGGCGACACCATCACCTACACCTTCACGCTCGCCAACAAGCGGCCCGACGGCGGCACCAGCGACCTGGACACGGCCACCGGCGTCACCCTCACCGACGAGCTGCCCGCCGGCACCTCGTACGTCGACGGCTCGAACCCCGACTGCGCCGCAACGGGGTCCACCGTCACCTGCACCTCCGCCGACCTCGCACCCGGTGCGTCCCGTACCGTCTCGTTCAAGGCGAAGGTCGCGGCCGACACCGCCCCGGGCACGAAGCTGGACGACACCGCGACGGTCGCCTTCGAGGGCAAGCAGACGGGCCGCGAGCAGAAGCGCACCAGCAACACCGTGCGCAACACGGTGTCCTCCAAGCCCGGCTACGTCATCAAGAAGACCGCCGACCGCACCAGCGCCGCCCCCGGCGACAAGGTCACGTACCGGATCGATGTCACCAACAGCGGTAACACCGGGCTGAGTCGGCTGACCGTCACCGACGACCTCAGCGACCTGCTGGACGACGCGACCTACGACGACGACGCCACCGCCACCAGCGGCACCACGGACTACACCGCCCCGAGACTCAGCTGGACCGGTGACCTGGGGGTCGGCGAGAGCGCCCGGCTGACCTACACCGTCACGGTCGAGGAGCCGGCCGCCGGCGACCAGCAGATGACCAACACCGTGGTGGGCGACCTGCCCGGCGGCAACTGCACGGCCGGCGGCAGCGACCCGGACTGCACCACCACGACCGAGGTCGTCGTGCCCCCGACGCCGACGCCCACGCCCACCCCCACGGAGCCCACCCCCACGCCCACGGAGCCCACGCCGACACCCACGCCCACAGAGCCCACGCCCACGCCCGAGCCGAGCACGTCCACCGGCGGCCCGGCTCCGACGGAGAGCGGCGCCCCGGGCCCGGGCCCTGACGTGCTCCCCGACACCGGGTCACTCGCAGGACCGGCCGCCATCGCCGCCACGATCGCCGTCGTCCTCGGTGGCGTCCTGGCCTTCGCGGCCCGACGCCGGAACCGGAGCAACCACTCCTGACCCCCGCGCATGACGCCGACGGCCTCGCCCAGCAGGGCGGGGCCGTCGGCGTGTACGGGGAGCGGAGGCTCAGACGACCTGGTGGAGCCAGCGCACCGGGGCGCCCTCGCCCGCGTACCGGAAGGGCTCCAGTTCGTCGTCCCAGGGCTTCCCGAGGAGCTTCGCGACCTCGGCCTCCAGGTTCGTCTCGCCCTGGAGGGAGCGCGCCAGAGCGGCCCGCAGCCGGTCCTCGGGGATCAGGATGTCGCCGTGCATTCCGGTGACGGCGTGGAAGATGCCCAGGTCGGGGGTGGCGCTGTAGCGCTCGCCCTCGGCGGTGGGGCAGGGTTCCGCGGTCACCTCGAAGCGGAGCATCTGCCAGCCGCGCAGCGCGGAGGCGAGTCTGGAGGCGGTGCCCGTCTGGCCCTTCCAGGAGAACTCGGCTCTCCAGGTGCCGGGGGACGCCGGCTGGCGGATCCAGTCGAGCTGGACTCTCACACCGAGGACACCCGCGACCGCCCATTCGACGTGCGGGCACAGCGCGCGCGGTGCGGAGTGTACGTACAGGACTCCACGTGTCGTCACCGGGACCTCCAGTGTGGGACGAGGTTCGCCTTTCCCAGCGGCCTCAGTAAACAGCATCAGGAGCAAAACATCGCAAACCCTCAAAAAGGGGACAGCATGTGACGTGATGTAATTTACCGGAGCCGGTCGGCAAAGGTGCCTCTGGTTCGACGGGGGAAAAGCTACCGTGCCGCACCGTCATCGGTGTGACGTACGGTCGGTCCGGGGGCCGGTGAACACGAACCTTTCACCCGCCAGGACGCCGAAGGAGGGGCCGAGGATGCGCGGCCGACGCAGATTCCGTACCGCTGTCGTCTCCGCCACGGCGGTACTGCTGTGCGCGGGGGTGCTCTCCGGCTGTACGGCGGGAGGCCCGGACGCGACGGCGGAGCCGAGTGGAAAGGCGGCGGCGAGACCGACGCCGGATCCGCATGCGACCCAGACCCCGACCCTACCCCTGACTCCGACTCCGATCCCGACCCCGACCCTGCCCCTGACTCCGAATCCGACTCCGCCCCCGAATCCGCTGTGGGACGTCTCCCCCGGTTCCGTCGCCGCCGTCGGTGATTCCGTCACCCGCGCCTTCGACGCCTGTGCGGTCCTGGCGGACTGCCCCGAAGTGTCCTGGGCGACGGGGACGGACACCGCCGTCAACAGCCTGGCGCTGCGGCTGCTCGGCCCCGAGAAGGTGGCCACCCGGAGCTGGAACCTGGCGCGGACGGGTGCGCGGATGGCCGAGCTGCCGGAGCAGATGGCCGGGGCCGCGGCCGAGAAGCCGGAGTTGGTGACGGTGATGATGGGCGCCAACGACGCCTGCCGGGCCACGCCCGAGCTCATGACCCCGGTCGCCGACTTCCGTTTCTCCTTCGAGACGGCCCTCGCCCGGCTGCGGGCCGACGCGCCGAAGGCGCAGGTGTACGTGTCGAGCGTGCCGGACCTGAAGCACCTGTGGTCGACGGGGCGGCTCAGCCCCGCGGGCCTGAAGGTGTGGAAGCTGGGGATCTGCGGCTCGATGCTGGCGGACGCGGAGGACCTGGGCCCGGCGGCGGAGCGGCGGCGGGCCACGGTGCGGGAGCGGGTGGTGGCGTACAACAAGGTCCTGGAGGAGGTCTGCGCCGAGGACGAGCGGTGCCGGTACGACGACGGCGCGGTCTTCGGTTTCCGCTTCGCCGGCGGACAGCTGAGCCCCTGGGACTGGTTCCATCCGAGCAGGGACGGGCAGGCGCGGCTCGCGGAGCTGGCGTACCGGAGGATCACGAAGGAGTGAGGAGCCCCGGGACGGTTGTCAGGTTCCGTCCCGGGGCTCCGGTCTCAGGGGTTCAGGAGGTCGGGGATCAGACCTCCAGGGCGGCGCTCAGGCGCGTGTCGGTGAGGGAGTGCGCGGCCACGACCTCGTAGGCGCCGGAGACGAACGTCCAGTCGTTCTTCTCCTCGTCCCAGATCTCGAAGGCGCGGCGGGGCAGCGCGATCTCGGTCTCGACGGTCTCGCCGGGCGCGGCCTCGACGCTCGCGAAGGCGGCCAGCCAGCGCGCCGGACGCTCGACGGTCGCGCTCCCCGCGCCCTCCGGCCCGGTCGCCGCGGGTGCCAGGTAGACCTGGACGACCTCGCGGCCGGTGCGGTCACCGGTGTTGGTGAGCCGGACGGTGACGGTCTCGGGTCCGGCGGTCAGGGAGTCGTACGACCAGCTGGTGTAGCCGAGGCCGTGGCCGAAGGGGTACGCGGGGACGGCGCCGGCCTTGTCCCAGGCGCGGTAGCCGATGAAGACGCCCTCGGAGTAGTCGAGTACGCCGTCGGTGGGGGTGACCTCGGTGACGGGGACGTCGGCGAGGACGGCGGGCCAGGTGGTGGGGAGGCGGCCGCCGGGCTCCTCGGCGCCGGTGAGGACGTCGGCGAGGGCGTCGCCGCCCTCCTGGCCGGGGAACCAGCTGAGCAGGATCGCGGCCACGTCCTCGCGCCACGGCATCTCGACCGGGGAGCCGGCGTTGACGATGACGACGGTGTTCGGGTTGACGGCGGCGACGGCCCGGACGAGCTCGTCCTGACGGCCCGGGAGCGCGAGGTCCTTGCGGTCGAAGCCCTCGGACTCGACGCGCTCGGTGGTGGCGACGACCACGACGGCGGTGTCGGCGGTGCGGGCGGCCTCGACGGCCTCGGTGATCAGTTCGTCGGGGTCACGGCGCGGACCGAGGTGGACGAAGGAGAACATGACGGCCGGCAGCGGGCCCGAGAACTCCTTGTTCAGGGTCTGGCGCAGGGAGACCTCGACGGTCTCGCCGGCGGTGAGGGAGACCTTGGCGCGCTCGACCGGGGAGCCGAAGAAGGCCTCGAAGGGGTCGCTCTCGGCGCCCATGGCCTGGACGCCGTCGAAGACGGTGACGCCGCCGACGGCGAGGGTGAAGGCGCCGAGGCCGCGGGTGCCGAAGGCGTGTTCGCCGGACTCGCGCGGGGTGAAGGTGCCGACGACCTCGACGGAGGCGAGCTCCGCGTAGTCGACGCCGTCGGGCAGGTCGCCGATCCACTGGACCTGGCCGTTGGGCAGGGTGCCCTCGCCGAGGATCCGGTCCTCGGCGTCGCGGCAGCGGGCGACGAGGGTGAAGCCCTGGTCGGCGGGGGCGAGTTCCTCGCTGGGGTCGGCGCCGATGGTGAAGGTGAGCGCGCCTTCGGGCAGCGCGGCGGTGAGGCCGGCGAGCGGGGAGACGATGTGCTCGGGGAAGACCTGGGCGGAGCCGCCGCCGAGGACGCGGGCGTCGCGGGCGGCGGCGCCGGAGAGGGCGACGGTGCCGGTGCGGAGCGGCAGGGCCGCGTTCTCGTTGCGGACGAGGACGAAGCCGCGGCGGGCGATCTCGCGGGCGAGGGCGTCGCCGTCGATGGCGGCCGGGTGCTCGGTGACGACCGCGGGGGCGCCTTCGAGGGCGCCGACGCGGGCGGCGAGCCGCAGGACGTTGCGTACGGCCGCGTCGACGGTGGCCTCCTCGACCTCGCCGGCGCGGACGGCGGTGGCGAGGGCGTCGCCGTAGACGGTGTAGGGGCCGGGCATGGCGACGTCGAGGCCGCCCTCGATGTCGCCGGTGGTGGAGCGGGCGGCCATCCAGTCGGAGACGTTGTAGCCGTCGAAGCCCCACTCGCCGCGCAGGACCTCGTTGACGAGGTAGCGGTGCTCGGTCATCGTCACGCCGTTGACCTGGTTGTAGGCGGTCATGATGCCCCAGGGGTGGGCGTTCTTGACGATGGCCTCGAAGGGGGCGAGGTAGAGCTCGCGGAGGGGGCGGGCGGCGACCTTGTTGTCGACGGTGAAGCGGTCGGTCTCGGCGTCGTTGGCGACGAAGTGCTTGACCGTGGTGCCGACGCCACCGTCCTGGACGCCCTGGACGTAGCCGGTGCCGATCTCGCCGGTGAGGTACGGGTCCTCGCTGTACGCCTCGAAGTGGCGGCCGCCGAGGGGCGTGCGGTGCAGGTTGACCGTGGGTGCGAGGAGGACGTGGACGCCCTTGCGGCGGGCCTCCTGGGCGAGGAGCCGGCCGGCGCGGCGGGCCAGCGCGGGGTCCCAGGCGGCGGCGAGCGCCGTCGGGGACGGCAGGGCGACGGACGGGTCGTCGGCGGTCCAGCGGACGCCGCGGACGCCGATGGGGCCGTCGGACATGACCAGGGAGCTCAGCCCGATCTCCGGCAGCGCGGGCAGCGACCACATGTCCTGACCGGCGAGGAGCCGGGCCTTGGTGTCCAGGTCGAGCTTGGCGAGCGCCGCCTCGACGGCCGCCTCTCGCGCGCTGTCACCGTTGATGTCCGTGCCGACGCCCGTGGTCGTCTCCACCATGGCCGTACCTCCTCATTGACGTACCGATGACCCCATCGTGCACCCACCTACCTGTAGATCGGTAGGTGACGTAACCATTCCGTTATTATCGGGCAGGGGGTACGGTCTCGGGAAGACGACAGGAGAGGGGGCCGTGGCGATGGTGCGGGCCAGGAGCGAGGAGCGGCGCGCGGAGATCCTGCGCGCCGCCCTCGAAGTGATCGCCGAGCGCGGCTACCGGGGCGCCACCCTCGGCTCCGTCGCCGAACGCGTCGGGCTGACCCAGCAGGGGCTGCTGCACTACTTCCCGACGAAGGAGGCACTGCTCATCGCGGTCCTGGAGGAGCGCGACCGCTGGGACACGAGCGGCGGCCGGGACCGCGAGAACTGGCGGCTCGACCTGCTGGAGTCCCTCGTCGAGTACAACGCGATGCGGCCGGGGATCGTGCAGACCTTCTCCGCGCTGCTCGGCGAGAGCGTGACGGACGAGCACCCGGCGCGGGAGTTCTTCACCGAGCGGTACGCACAGGTGCGGACGAGCATGGCGGACGTCCTGCGGCTGGAGTTCGGCGACCGGCTGCCGAGCGGCCTCACCCCCGAACAGGCGGCACCGCTCCTGACGGCGGTCGTGGACGGGCTCCAGTACCAGTGGCTCCTCGACCCGGCGGCGGTGGACATGCCGGGCGCCTTCCACGACTTCCTGCGGCTGTTGCGCGGGGGCGACCCTCAGACCTGAGGCGGAGGTCCGGGTGCGGGGCCGACGGGATTCGAACCCGCGGGGTCCGGCCACCAGGTCCGGCGACCGGCCGCTCTCCCCGGGCGTGGGAACCTCCACGACCCAGCTCCGCAATCGACCGCTCTGCCACGGCCCCGCACCCTGCGGGACCGCGCGATCCCGCAAGCACCGGAGTGTAGGGCCTGAACACCCGTAGTCCGCTAGGGAATTACGGCCGCAAGGTCCTGGTCCCGCAGGGTCGCGTCCTCGGTCAGGGCCGCGTGGACGGCCTCCAGGACGGGCAGTTGCGTCACCGCCGTGGCCAGGGCGACGTCCTTCGCCGCGAGGGCGACCGGGAAGTACACACCGGTGGCGGTGGCCCGGCCGACAGCTCCGGCCAGCGGGCCCTGGGCAAGGGTGCGCAGGGCGAGTTCGCGGGGCAGTCCGAGGGAGCCGGCGAGCGTGAGGGCCTCGCCGATCAGGGCGACGCCGCCGATCACGGCGTTGATGAGGACCAGTTTGAGCGCGGCGCCCGTGCCGGGGCCGCCGCACGCGGTGGTCTCGCCGAGCAGATCGAGGACGGCGGCGACGGGTGCGGTGTCGCCGCCCGCGAGGATGATCAACTCCCCGGCCGCCGCCCGGTCCACGCTGCCCATGACGGGCGCGTCGATCAGGGTGACCCCCTCGGGGAGCCGGGCGGTGAGCGTGCGGACGGTGTCCGGGCCGACGGTCGAGGTGTCGACCCAGCGGGTGCCGGGGCGCAGCGCCGGGATCAGCTCGTCGGCGACGGCGAGGGCGGCGGCCGGGTCGGCCAGCATGGTGACGACGACGTCGGCGTCACGGACGGCGTCGGCGGGTGTCGCGGCGCGGACGGCGCCGTCGGCGACCAGGGCGTCGGCCTTGGCGGCCGTACGGTTCCAGACGGTCAAGGGGTGTCCCGCGTCGAGGAGTCGGCGGGCCATGGGGAGGCCCATCGAGCCGAGGCCGAGGAAGGCGATCTTCTGCTGCGTGTTCTCCATGCGTTCGACGCTAGGGGCGCCGCAGATATGCGACAAGCGAATGTCTCGCATGGTCTCCATGCAGAATGAGCATGTGAATGGTCATGTGCTGTACGAGGTCTTCCTCGCCGTCGCCCGCGAGGGGTCCTTCACCTCCGCCGCCCGCGTCCTCGGCTACACCCAGTCCGCGGTCTCCCGCCAGGTCCAGTCCCTGGAGGACGAGACGGGCGCGGCGCTGTTCGAGCGGCTGCCGCGCGGGGTGCGGCTGACCGAGGCGGGCCGGGTGTTGCTGCCGCACGCCGAGGCGGTGCGGGACCGACTGCTCGCGGCCCGGGCCGAACTGGACGCGCTGCGCACCCTGGACGGCGGGCTGCTCCGGCTCGGTTCGTTCTCCAGCGCCAACGCGGCACTGGTCCCCCGCGCGCAGGCCGCGTTCCGCGCCCGGCATCCGGGCGTGACCGTCACCCGTACCGAGGGCCCGTCGGTGAAGCATCTGGCGCTGCTCGCCGCCGGCGAGCAGGACCTCGCGGTGGTCAGCCCGGCCCTCGCCGCCCCCTCGCCGGAGGGCGTGACGCTCCATCACCTCCTGGACGAGCCGATGCTGGTGGCCCTGGAGCGCGGCCATCCGCACGCGGGGCGGCGGGCGGTGCGGCTCGCCGAGCTCGCCGACGAGGAGTGGATCGTCGGTGCCGAGCGCCTGGAGGACACCCTCTTCCGGCCGGCCGTCGCCGCCGGGTTCCGGCCGCGCACCGGGCTGATGGCCCACGACTGGATCGCCAAGCTCGGGGCGGTCGCCGCGGGCCTGGGCATCACCCTCGTACCGGCGCTCGCGGCGGCGGCCGTACGCCGGGACGTCACGCTCGTCACGATCCACCCGGACGACGTCCCGTACCGCCGGATCTGCGCCGCGACCCCGCCGACCCCGACCGTGGCGGCGACGGCCTTCCTGGAGAAGTTGCGGGAGACCGCGGAGGCCCTGCAGGACACCCCCTAGGGGTGCGGGATGATGGCGGTCATGATCGTCGCAGCCACGCAGTTCGCCCCTGTCGCCGGGGACATCGATGCCAACGTCCGTACGGCCGCCGGGCTCGTCCGGGCCGCCGGGGCCGAGGGGGCCCGGGTCGTCGTCTTCGCCGAGCTCTGTCTGAGCGGGTACGAGCCGTCCCTGATCCGGGACACCCCGTCGCTGGTCCTCCACGAGGACGATCCGCGTCTCGCACCGGTACGGGAGGCCTGCCGGGAGGTCTCGGCGGCGGCCGTGGTCAACGGGCCGGTACGGACGGCGGACGGGCGGACCGGAATCACCTCGCTCGTGATCGGGCCCGACGGCACGCTCCTCGCCCGCTACGACAAGCGGCACCTGTACGGGATCGAGGCGGAGGTCTTCGCGCCGGGCGCCACCGACGGGCGGTTCGCGCTCGACGGGGTCCGGTTCGCGCTGGCCACCTGCTACGACAACCGCTTCCCGGAGCTGGCGGAGCGGGCCGTGGCCGACGACTGCGCGGTGTACCTGGCGAGTTCGGTGCTCTCCGCCGACAACGACTCGTTCGAGGCGGTGTATCCGGTACGGGCCCGGGACTTCGGCCTGTACGTGGTTCTCGGCAACGTCCTCGGGGCCAACGAGGACGGGGTGGGCGTCGGCAGGGCGGGCGTCTGGGGCCCGGACGGGGAGCGGCTCGCGGACGCGGGGACGGCCGGGCCGGGGTTCGTCCTCGTCGAGGTCGGCTGACGGCGCCCCCGGGAACACGTCGGAGCCGGGCGGTCGTGGGACATACGACCGCCCGGCTCCGGGAAGACCGTCACGGGCCCCCCGGCCCGCGACGGTGCCCCGCCCCCGTTACGGGGCGCTCAGGCCCAGCGTGTACGCGCCGGAGCCGCTGTACGCGTGGACCACGTACCGGTAGTAGCCCGCGGTGCCGTAGTAGCTGGTGTCCTCGTCGGCGGTCGCCGTGCCGCCGACCGCCACGTCCGCCCAGGCAGACCCGTTCCACTTCTGCAGGTAGAGGTCGAAGTCGGTGCCGGCCGGGCCGCGCAGGCAGCCCACGTGGGTGCCCGAGGTCGCCGAGTAGTAGTACGAGCCGTCGGGCTGGGCCGCGGCCTGACCGGACGCCAGGGTGCCCTGGTAGCTGTACTCGGTGTTGCCGCAGCCGGTGGGCGGGGTCGTGGTGCCGACCGACAGCTGGTACGTGACGGTGTGGGTGGCGGAGCCCGTACCGGTCACCGTGATCGGATACGTGCCGTTGGCCGTGCCGGCCGCGACCTGCACGGTCATCGTGGAGGAGGAACCGGAGGTCACCGAGGTGGGGCTGAAGGAGACGGTGACACCGCTCGGGGCGCCGCTCGCGGAGAGCTGGACGGTCTGCGCGCTGCCGCCGGTGGTGCTGGTGTTCACCGTCGAGGTGACGGAGGCACCCGGCTGGACCGAGCCCGTGGACGGGTTCAGGGCGAGCGAGAAGTCCGGGTTGGTGGTGCCGCCGCAGTCGGTCTCACCGGACTGGGCCGGGACGCCGATCGCGTTCCACGCCGCCTTCACCGCGTTGCACTCGACGCTGCCGTAGGTGTTCTTGGCGCTGGTCAGCGTCGCCTTGCGGGCGGCGAGGTGGTTCCAGGAGGAGGTCTTCATGAGCAGCGCGCCCATGAAGACCTTGCCGGCCTTCTGGATGCCGATACCGGTCACGGAGGAGGGGCCGCCGGAACATATCGGGCTGTTGGGCTTGCCGCCGCCCGGGTTGGAGCCCTCGGCGAGCAGGTAGAACCAGTGGTTCTGCGGGCCGGCCGCCGCGTGCACCTCGGTGCCCGAGGTCAACTGGGTGTAGCAGTTGGGGTTGTTGTTGATGAGCGACGGGTTGTACATGTTGCGGATCGGCTGGTTGTTGCCGGTGAAGTTGAGCTTCTCGCCGACGGTGTAGTCGGGGGTGTCGTTCGGGTTGTTGGCGAAGTGCTCGGTGAGCGCGCCGAAGATGTCGCCCGTCGACTCGTTGAGGCCGCCGTTCTCGTTGGACGAGCCGGCGCTGCCCGGGGTCCGGTCGAAGATCTCGTGGCCGTACTCGTGCGCCACGACGTCGATGCCGGTGAGCTGGTTGGTGCCGTTCTGGTTGCGGCCGTACGTGGTCTTCGTGCCGTCGTAGTACGCGTTGACCTCGGAAAGGCCGGCGCGGGCCGGGACCATGCCGCCCTGGCCGTTGATGCCGTTGTAGCCGAACCACTGCTTGAGCATGTCGGACTCGCGCTGGGCCGCGTACATGATGTCGACGCAGGCGGTCACGAGGTCGTTGGCGCCGTTGTTGCCCCACGGCGAGGAGCCCGTGTAGGCGCTGCCGTTCTGCCCGCCGCACTTGAAGCCGCCGCGGCTGGTGTCGGTCATGGAGCTCGCGGCCGTGTCGATGGTGACGTTGCCGTTGTGGTAGCCGCGGCCGTCGGCGTGCAGGATCTTGTCGGTGGCCTGGGCGACGGAGCCGGTGCGCGCGTCGACGTAGGTGTCGAGGGCGCTCGGCGCGTTCTGCGCGGTGCGGCCCGTGACCCGGGTGTGCCAGGTCAGGACGGCCTTGCCGCCCTTGAGGAGCACGGTCAGCTCGGGGGCGCTCGCGCTCTCCACGGAGGCGAGCTGCTCGCGGGCCGTGGCGAGGGCGGCCTCGGCGGTCACCTTGGCCTTGGTGGAGACCTTGATGGCGGGCGCCTTGGCGCCGGTGACCTCGCGGACCTTGCCCGCGCTGTCGGAGACGACGACCGCGTCCCCGCCGACGACGGGGAGGCCGCGGTAGGTGCGCTCGTAGGCCGCGTAGTACAGGCCGTTCGCCCAGGGGGTGACGGACGTACGGACGAGTTCCTCGTCGGCGCCGTGCCGCAGCTCGTCGAGGCCGCTGTCCGCGGCCCGGTCGGCGGCGGCGAGCGCGAGGGACTTGCCGTGCCCGGGCGGTACGGGCTGCGCCTGCGGTGCCGCGGCGGACGGGGTGGCGGCGGCGGTGCCGGCGAGGGCGGTCGCGAGGCTCGCCGAGAGCGCCAGGGCGGCCACGGTCGCCGTGACTCTGGTGGCCGTGAGTCGGGTGGGGTGCAACGTCTGCTCCGATCGGGGTGGGGATCAGCGTGGGGGAGACGGATCGTCGCGCCGAGTATGGGCGTGGACATGGCCAGTTCGGGACATCTCATCCGGCATAAGACGCGGGTTATGGTGCGCCCGTGCCGTGCTGCGTACGCTGCTGAAATGCAGCTGGAGTTGAGGCATCTTGAGGCCGTCTGCCGGATAGCGGAAGCGGGCAGTCTGGGGCGTGCGGCCGGGCGGCTCGGGGTCTCGCAGCCGGCTCTCTCGGCACAGCTGCGCCGGATCGAACGGGTCGCCGGCGGCGAGCTGTTCCTCCGCGGCCGGACCGGCGTGGAGCCCACCCCGCTGGGCGAGTTCGTGCTCTCCAAGGCCCGGCTCGTACTCGGTGAGATGGACGCGCTGTCCGCCGGGGCGCGGGCCGTCGCCCCGCACACCCCGCTGCGCCTCGGCTGCATCCTGCTCGTCCTCGTCGACGGACTCCTCGGGCAGTTGGAGGAGGTCATGGCGGGGCAGGACATCGCGGTGACCGTGGAGCACTCGGCGACGACGCTGACCCGGCAGCTCGGCGCGGGGCGGTACGACGCGGTGCTGTACGGGGAGGTCAACGACCACGAGGTGCCGCTGCCGGAGGGGACGACGGCCCGGACCCTGGTGCCCAAGGAGCCGTTCTGCGTCCGCCTTTCGGCGGCGCACCCGCTGGCCGGGAAGGACCGGATCGCGCTGGCCGAGCTGGCGGGCGAGTCCTGGATGACGCTGGTGGAGGACGACGACGGCGGGCCGGAGGCGCTCGTCGCCGCCTGCGCGAAGGCCGGGTTCACGCCCTCGCTGCGGCACCGGGTGGCCGACCGGAAGATGCACTACGACCTGATCGCGGCCGGCCGGGCGATCTCGATGAGCCAGCCGACGGCCCCGCCCGCGGCGGGCACGGTGCTGCGCCCCCTGGAGGGCGACCCGGTGATGGGCCGGATCCGGCTGGCCTGGAACCGGGCGGCGGTCCCGGCCCCGCACGCGGAGCTGCTGTACCGGGCGGCCGTCCGGGCGTATCTGGCGAACGTGGACAACAACGCCTTCTACCGGGCCTGGTGGGACGCGCGGCCCGAGCTGCACCCGGCCCTCGAAGGCTGAGGCGCCTGCCGAGGACCGGGTGCTCAGGGCGCCCGGCCCGTCCTCGCCGGATCAGCCGTAGGACCGGATCAGTCGTAGGAGAGGTCTCCGGCCGTGTAGCGGCAGGTGGTGCCGTCCGGTCCGGTGCCGATCTCCTTCGGCTCCTTACCGGTGTCGTTGCCGGTGAAGCGGGTGCACGGCTTGATCTTCCGCTGGGTGTCGCCGTGGATCCGGATGTTCCGCAGGCTCGCGGTGTCGCCGTAGTTGGCGTTGACGCCGACGATCGACTTGCCGGGCGCGGTGATGTCCACGTCGTTGATCAGGATCGTGCGCGGGTACTGCTTCTTGCAGTTGCCGCAGGAGCGGACCAGTTTGC
Organism: Streptomyces sp. NBC_00094; assembly: GCF_026343125.1. Taxonomy (NCBI): domain Bacteria; kingdom Bacillati; phylum Actinomycetota; class Actinomycetes; order Kitasatosporales; family Streptomycetaceae; genus Streptomyces; species Streptomyces sp. NBC_00094. The sequence goes on from NZ_JAPEMB010000001.1 coordinate 2,453,394, forward strand.
CGAAGTCGGAGACCTGGAACTTGTTCACGACCAGCTTGCCCGCGCCGTTGAACTGGAAGACCTTGTCGGACGCGCCCTTCGCGCCACCGCCGTGGACCGCGTACACCGCCGCCTTCGAGGTGCCCTTGAAGGTGGCGGCGTCCTCGCCGACGTTCTCCCACCAGACGTTCTGGAGGGTGCAGCTGCCGAGGCAGTGGACCCCGTCGGCGGCGGGGGTGCCGATGATCACGTTCTTGAGAGTCGCGCCGTCCTTGAGGACGAAGAGGGGCTGCTGGCTCTCGCTCTGCCCGTCGGAGCCGAGCTCACCGGTGCCGGAGAAGCGCTTGAGCTTGCCGTCGTAGGTGCCGGAGACCTCGATGGTCGTGGCGACCGGCGTGCTGCCCTTCGCCTGCGGCCAGGCGGCCGCCGTCGCCGCGCCCGCGGGGGCGAGCAGGGTGGTGGTGACGATCGCCGCGCCGGTGATGCCGAGGGCGCTCAGGCCGCCGACGACCGCGCGGCGGCGGGCTGTCTTCCGCTTGTGTGACGTCACGGTGCTCTTTCCTCAGTGGGGGATGTGGTGCACCCCCTGGTCGCCACCGGAGGACGAAAGGTTGCCGCGTTCTTGATCGTTTTCCTCGGAGTCGCCGTCCGGGCCCTCGCCGGCCGTCTCGCCGCGCAGGTCCCGGGCCATCAGGGTGGCTCCGGCGACGGCTCCCGGCATCAGGAAGACGGCGACGAACGGCACCAGGAAGGCGAGGGTCAGCGGTACGCCGAAGCCGAGGGTGGTCATGCGGCGGCCGCGCAGCAGCGCGAGCCGTTCCTTGAGCTCGACGCCCCGGCGCTGGAGGGCGACGGACGCGAGCTCCTGGGTGAGGAAGAAGCCGGAGACGCAGAAGCCGAGGACGGGGACGACGGTCTGGCCGATCACCGGGATGAAACCGCAGGCGAAGAGCAGGATGCCGTAGAACGCGACCCGCAGCAGGACGCGCAGGCTGTCACGGGCCGAGATCCACAGCTCGCGCCAGAGCGGCAGCCCGGACTCGGGCACGTCGCCGCCCTCGCTGCGGTCGACCTCCTCCGAGAGGGACTCGTAGAAGGGCTGGCCGACGAGGAGGGTCACGGCGGTGAAGGTGATGACCGCGAGGAACAGCCCGAAGGCGAAGACGAGGCCCGTGACCGTGCCCCGGAGGATCCCGAGCCAGGGCGAGCTCCAGTCGTCGGCGAACGGCGTCACCCAGCCCGCCAGGTCGTCGGCGCCGTACGCGAGGCCGACGAGCGCTCCCGTGTAGAGAACGAGGGTCACGAGCCCGGGCAACAGCCCGAAACCGAACCACCGCCCGTGCCGGCCGACCCACTTCTGGCCCTGTACCAGGTATCTGAAACCCACCCCGAGATCACGCATGGGGGTCACCCTACTGACGAACGCGGTGAGGGCCGCACCCCGGTCGGTCGGGGTGCGGCCCTCACTCAGTGTGCAGGTCCGGAGCTCAGACGGCGAGCTCGACCGTGATGTTCCCGCGGGTCGCCTTGGAGTACGGGCAGACCTGGTGGGCCTTCTCGATCAGGCTCTTGGCGGTCTCGGCGTCCACGTTCGGAATGGTCGCCGAGATCTTGACGATGATGCCGAAGCCGTCGTCGTTCTTGCCGATACCCACCTCGGCGGTGACCGTCGAGCCGGACACGTCGGCGTTCTCGTTGCGGGCGACGACGCCCAGCGCGCCCTGGAAGCAGGCGCTGTAGCCGGCCGCGAAGAGCTGCTCGGGGTTGGTGCCCGCGCCGGAGCCGCCCATCGCCTTGGGCGGGTTGACGACGACGTCGAGCTGACCGTCGTCGGTGGCGACCCGACCGTCACGGCCGTTCTCGGCGGTGGCGATGGCGGTGTAGACAACGTCGGAGTGCTGGATGGACATGCTGGTGATTCCTTCGTCAGTTCGCCGCGACTCGCGCCCACGATCGCGACGGCTGAGGGAAGACTAGCGGGTCACCGAAACGATCATCTTTCCGGTGTTGTCCCCACGGAGCAGTCCGAGGAAGGCCTCCACGCCGTTCTCGATGCCGTCGACGAAGGTCTCGCGGTGCTTCAGCTCACCGGAGCCGAGCCAGCCGCCGACCTCCTGGACGAACTGGTTCTGCATGCCGTAGTGGTCGCCGACGAGGACGCCCTGGAGACGGAGCCGCTTGCCGATGATCATCGCCATGTTGCGCGGTCCCGCGACCGGCTCCGTGTCGTTGTACTGGGCGATCATGCCGCAGATGGTGGCGCGGCCGTGCACGTTGAGCGAGGAGATCGCGGCTTCGAGGTGGTCCCCTCCGACGTTGTCGAAGTAGACGTCGATGCCGTCCGGGGCGGCCTCCCGGAGCTGGTCCCTGACCGGGCCGTTCTTGTAGTTGAAGGCCGCGTCGAAGCCGAGCTCCTCGACGAGGAACTTCACCTTCTCGTCGGAGCCGGCGGAGCCGATGACCCGGGAGGCGCCCTTGAGGCGCGCCATCTGACCGACCTGGCTGCCGACGGCCCCGGCCGCGCCGGAGACGAAGACCGCGTCGCCCTCCTTGAAGGAGGCGACCTCGAAGAGGCCCGCGTAGGCCGTGAGGCCCGTCATGCCGAGCACGCCGAGGTAGGCGGAGAGGGGGGCGAGCGCCGGGTCGACCTTGGTCGCGTGCTGCGCCGGGACGTCGGCGTACTCGCGCCAGCCGAGGCCGTGCAGGACGTGGTCGCCGACGGCGAAGCCCTCCGCGTTGGACGCGACGACCTCGCCGACCGCGCCGCCGTCCATGGGGCGGTCGAGCGCGAACGGCGGGATGTACGACTTCACGTCGTTCATCCTGCCGCGCATGTACGGGTCGACGGAGAAGTGCAGGTTGCGCACGAGGATGCGGCCCTCGGCGGGCTCGGCGACCGGGGTCTCGCGCAGGGCGAAGTCCGCCGAGGTCGGCCAGCCGTGCGGACGGGCGACGAGGTGCCACTCACGGCTGGACGCGGGAAGTACGGACATGAGCACGGCCTCCAAGAAAAGCTTCACACCACAAAAGGTTCACTTACTGAAACAACCATGCGCCTTGATATTTCATGTTGTCAAGTATCCGGGTAGGATGAGGCCCATGGCCACCTCACGCACGGACCCCCTGACCCTCGAAGTCGTCGAGCTGATCGGCACGGTCGTGGCGCGCTACTACGAGGAGTACGAGCAGGCGGCCGCTCAGCACTCGCTCACCGGCGCGCAGGCCAGGGTCCTCGGGCTGCTCTCGCTCGACCCGCTGCCGATGCGCAGGATCGCCCAGAAGCTGAAGTGCGAGCCCTCCAACATCACGGGGATAGTCGACCGCCTGGAGGCCCGTGGCCTGGTGGAACGCCGCCCCGACCCGGACGACCGCCGGGTCAAGCTGGCCGTCCCCACGGACACGGGCCGGGACACCGCCCGGCGGCTCCGCGAGTCGCTGGACTTCGCCCGCGAACCCCTCGGCGAGCTGACCGAGGTCGAGCGGACCCTCCTGCGGGACCTCCTGAAGCGGATGCTCGGGGAGGACGCGGGGGTCTAGGGGTGTCCCGACCCTGATCCGGCCTGATCGACGACACGACACCGCCGGACAAGGCCCTAGACGCACCACCAGAGGAAGGGGGTGCAGGTCGGGCTGGGGGTCGGCGTGGGGGTCGGGCTCGGTGTTCCCGTCGCCGTCGCGGACGGGGAGCCGCTCGGGGTGGACCCCGTGGCCGTGGACGTCGGTGTCGCCGTGGCGGTGGCGGTCGGCGTGCCGGGCCGGGTGACGTCGGGCGTGGCGGACGGGGACGTCGAGCTCGTGGGCGTCGGCGTCGTCGCCTGCGCGGGGGCGCCGCCGGACCCCTCCCCCGTACCGGAACCGGAGCCCGAGCCCGAGCCGGTGCCCGGGGCCGCACCGGAGCCGGAGCCCGTACCGGCGCCCGCGCCCGTACCCGTACCCGTACTCGTACCCACCTGGTGATCGCGTGGGGGTGCGCTCGTGCTCGGCGCGTCCGTGACCGGGGGCGGGCCCGAGCCGTCCGGCGGCTCGGTGCTGTCGACGGGGGCGGGCGGCAGCGGGGTCTCGACGACCTCCTGCTCCTGGACGGCCGTGGCCGCACCGCTCGCCTCCGGCTCCTCCAGGGCCAGCTTCACCACGCTCAGCGTCCCGGCGGCGAGCACCAGGCCCACCGTCCCCAGCAACGCCGTACGTCCCCGGTGCCCCCGCGCCCGTCTGCTCCCGCGCGCGCCGGGCCGGCCCCGCGCGGCGACACGGGCGGCGCGGCGGCCTCCCGCGGCCGGGCGCGGCGGCTCGACGACGTCCAGCTCGTAGACGTGCTCCGGCTCGGGAGGCGGAACGGGTATGTGGGGGGTCTCGTACCGCAGTTCCTCGACGGGGGTCCCGCACCCGGCACAGGCGAGGGCCCCGTTGAGATGCCGCCGGCACGCGTGGCAGTAGTCCATGGGGCCCGCAGACTATGCGGCGCCGTGCGGCGGCAGGTAGGCGCCGAGGTGAGGATCCTGTGAGGAAGCCGCAGGTCGGCGGCGGTGCGTCGCGATTCTCCCGCTTAGGTGAGGATCGTCTCGGGGCTGGACCGGGGGCCGGCCGGGACCCTCGCGGCCCGCCTCCGCCCCACCCCCGGCACCCCTCCGGCGCGCACCCCGCCCCACCCCCGTCACGCCTCTACCACGCCACCACCGCATCCCCGCCGCGCCCCGCCGCCGCCCGGACGGTGGCCCACCAAGTGGCCCCAGGCGGCGCAGCCCAGCGCGCGCCGGGCTCCGGGCGGTCGCACGATGCGAACAGGACCGCGCAACGCGAAACACCTCGCCCGTGCCAGCACCGCATTCCGGAGGATCCGCCGTGACCGTCAGCCTTGAGCAGCTGCGCCGTTGCCATGTCGCCGTCGACCTGGGTGCCGCACGCACCCGGGTCTTCGTCAAGGGCACCGGACTCGTCGTCGACGAGCCGAGCGTCGCCGCCGTCAACACCCGCACCGGAGCGCTGATCGCCGTCGGCGCGCTGGCCGAGAAGATGACGGGCCGCACCCCCGACTACATCCGGGTCGTCCGCCCCGTCTCCGGCGGCACGGTCGTCGACATCGAGATGGCGCAGCGGATGCTCCGTCACCTCCTGGGCGAGAAGCTGCGCCGGCAGCTCCGCCGCAAGCCGCGGCTGCGCGCGGCGGCCTGCACCCCGCACGACAGCGATCCGCTCGCGCAGCGCGCCGCCGTGGAGACCCTCGTCGGGCTCGGGGCACGCCGGGTCGAGCTGGTCGACACCCTGATCGCCGCGGCCGTGGGCTGCGGGCTCCCGGTCGAGCAGCCGACCGCCACCATGATCATGGTGTGCGGTGCGGCGACCACCCAGGTCGCGGTGCTCTCGCTCGGCGCGATCGTCACGGCCGAGCGGATCCCGATCGGCGGCGACGCCATCGACCACGCCGTCATCCAGCACCTGCGCCACCACCACGAGCTGATGCTGCCGAGCCAGTCGGTGCGCCCGCTCCAGCTCGCCCTCAGCGGCAACGGCCTGACACCGCACGGCCCCGCCTCCACCGAGATCCACGGCCGGGACGTCGCCACGGGCCTGGCCCGCTCGGTGACCGTCGACACCGCCGCCGTACGGGAGGCGATCCACACGCCGCTGACGGCGGTCCTCGACGGCATCAGCAAGGTGCTGCGCGACTGCCCGCCGGACCTGGTGGCCGACCTCGCGGACCGCGGGATCATGATGGTCGGCGGCAGCGCCCTGCTGCCGGGTCTCGACCAGATGCTGCGCGAGGCGACCGGCATGCCGGTGCACATCGCCGAACGGCCCGACGTGTGCGCGGTCCTGGGCCTCGGCGCGATGCTGGAGGGCAAGGTCCAGCCGATGGTCCTCGACCCGCTGTCGATGCGGAACCCGCTCGCCGACATCGGCTGACCCCGACGACGGCCGACCGCGGCATCGGCTCACCCCGACGACGACCCAACGCCCGGAAACAACCGATTCGTATGACAATGAGACCATGACGATCATGGACGAGGACACGGACGAGGACAGCCACCGACTGCCCATGCTGCTCGAAGCGGTCCTCAGTGTCGGCACGGACCTCGAACTCCGCACCACCCTCCAGCGCATCGTGGACTCCGCCACCGAGTTGACCGGCGCCCACTACGGGGCGCTCGGCGTCGTCGACCCCGAGCGCCACCGGCTCACCGAGTTCTTCACCGCCGGCGTGACGGACGAGGAGCGGCGGCGGATCGGCCGCCTCCCCGACGGTCACACCGGCCTGCTCGGCGTCCTCGTCCAGGACCCGCGGCCGCTGCGGATCGCCGATCTGACGGCGGATCCGCGCTCGGCCGGAATCCCCGGGAACCACCCGGAGATGCGCTCCTTCCTCGGCGTCCCGATCCGGGTCCACACGGAGGTCTTCGGCAACCTGTACCTCACCGAGAAGCCCGCGGGCGGCTTCACCGACGAGGACCTCGCCCTGCTCCGGGTCCTCGCCTCGCAGGCCGGGATCGCCATCGGCAACGCCCGTCTGTACGAGACGACCCGGCAGCGGGAGCGCTGGATCGAGGGCGCGGCGGCCGTGACCACCGCGCTCCTCACCGGCGAGTCCGCCGAGGACGCCCTGATGACCGTCGCCGAGCAGGCCCGGATCCTCGCCGACGCCTCGGCCGGCGTGGTCCTCCAGCCCACCCCGGAGGGCGGGATGGAGATCGTCGCCGCCTCCACCAACGACGACCCCGGCGATCTGGTCGGCACGACGATCGCGGCCGGCTCCCCCGTCCTCGTCCAACTCCTCGGCGGTGAGCCCGTCTTCGTGGAGGACTCTGCGACGGATCCCCGGATGACGACCCATGTCCGGTCCCGTTTCGGCCCGTCGATGATGCTGCCGCTGCAGAGCGGCGGGAAGCTCATCGGCACGCTCGCCCTCCCCCGGCGGCGCGGCGGCCCGCCGTACTCGGCGGTGGACCGGCTGCTCGCCTCGCAGTTCGCCTCGCAGGCGGCGCTCGCGCTGGTCCTCGCGGACGCCCGGCACGACCGGGAGCGGCTGGCGGTGTACGAGGACCGGGACCGGATCGCCCGGGACCTGCACGATCTCGTCGTCCAGCGGCTGTTCGCGACGGAGATGATGCTGGAGTCGACCCGGCGACGGGCGGCCGCCGCCGCCTCCGATGACCCCGACGCCGACGCCGACGCCGACGCGGATGCCGGCTCCGCATCCGCATCCGCATCCGCATCCGCATCCGCATCCGAGGAGAGCGCGCTCCTCGGCCGGGCCGTGGACGAGCTGGACTCGACGATCCAGGAGGTCCGGACGACCATCTTCGCGCTCCAGCAGCCCCCGGCGGACGCGCCGACCTCCTTCCGCGGGCGGGTGCTGCGCGAGACCGGCGGGGCGGCGGCCCTGCTCGGCTTCCCGCCGTCCGTGCACTTCTCCGGCGCGGTCGACACGCTCGTGGAGGACGAGGCGGCGGGGAAGCTCCTCGCCGCCCTGCGCGGGGCGCTCGCGGCGGCCCACCGACGGCCCGGGATCACCGCGATCACGGTCGAGGTGACGGCCGGGAGCGACGGCGTACGGCTCCGGGTCGAGGACGACGGGGCCCCGCCGACCACGGTCGTCTGGCCCTAGGGCCTGTCTGACAATTCGCGTCGGATCAGGCCGGGTCGTTCGGTGCGTGCGGTCGGCGTGCGGTCGGGACGTCCTCGTAGCGGGCTACGTGGGCGTTTCGGCCGTGCGTCGAGCGTGCGTGCCGGGCGGGCCGGACCCGGCGGGAATTGTCAGACAGGCCCTGGGCGGTGTCTTGTCGATCAGGCCCCGCTCCCTGATCCGGCCTGATCGGCAAGACACCCCCAGGAGACACCCGGGGCCGTGCCCGTACGGAGCAGTCCGGCGCGCCGCGGCACCCGGCCCGATCTTGACTGGTGGCGTGGACACCGAGACCAAGCCCCCGACCACGGCGGCCTACCGCAACCTGGTGATGGCCACCACCGGCTTCACCCTCACCTTCTGGGCGTGGGACCTGATCGCGCCGATCGCCGGCTGGTACGGCGACCGGCTCGGACTCAGCTCCTTCCAGCAGTCGCTGCTCGTGGCGGTGCCCGTTCTGGTCGGCTCGCTCGGCCGCATCCCTGCGGGCGCCCTGACCGACAGGTACGGCGCGAAGCTGATGTTCCCGGTCGTCTCGGCGCTGACGATCATCCCGGTCCTGCTGCTGATCGTGGCCAAGGACAGCTACGCCCTGATGCTGGTCGTCGGCTTCCTCCTCGGCCTGGGCGGCACGACCTTCGCCATCGGCATCCCGCTGGTCAACTCCTGGTTCCCGCCCGCCAAGCGCGGTCTGGCGCTCGGCGTGTTCGGCATGGGCATGGGCGGGGTGGCGCTCTCCGGCTACTTCACGCCCAGGATCGCGAAGCACGGCGAGAACCTCCCCTTCATCGTGGTGGCGATCGCGCTCGCCGTGTACGCGGTGCTCGCCGCCTTCCTCATCACCGACCGCCCCGACCGCCCCGTGCCCACCGCCTCCCTCGCGACCCGCCTCGGCGCGGCGGGGCGGCTGCGGGTGACCTGGGAGCTGTCGGCGCTGTACGCGATCGGCTTCGGCGGCATCGTCGCCTTCGGCGTCTACCTGCCGACGTACCTGAAGACCTGGTACGAGCTCGACCCGACGGACGCGGGCACCAAGGCCGCCGGCTTCGCCCTCGTCACCGTCGTCTTCCGGCCGATCGGCGGCTGGCTCTCGGACCGGGTCCATCCTGCGGTCGTGACGGCCGCCGCGCTCGGCGTGGTCGCCCTCTTCGCGATCGTCCAGGCCTTCGAGCCGAAGCTGAACCCGGGCGGCACGATCGCCCTGCTCGTCATGGCCGCAGGCCTCGGCACGGCGAGCGGCTCCGTCTTCGCCCTGGTCTCCCAGGTCACCCCGCAGGCCAAGGTGGGCAGCGTGACCGGCATCGTCGGCGCGATGGGCGGGCTCGGCGGCTTCGTGCCGCCGCTGGTGATGGGCGCGATCTACAGTGCCAAGGGCTCGTACTCGATCGGCTTCATGCTCCTCTCCGACCTGGCGCTCGCGGGCTGTGTGTACGCGTACGGGCGGATGCGCGGGATCCGGCCTGACGGGGACGAGCCGAGGCCCGAGCCGACGAAGATCACAGCGCGGACGCCCTGACGGACGGGCAGAATTCCTCCCGGCAACCCTCGACCTCGACATCGACCCGAGGAGTACGACCGGTGAGTGCGCTCTTCCCCGCCCTGGACGCCCGTTCCCTGGCGGTCCCGTCCGACCGGCCCGCGCTGCGCTGCGGCACGGACACCCTGACGTACGCCGAACTGGCCCGGGCCGCCGGTTCCCTGGCGGTACGGATCGGAGGCGCGGACCGGGTCGCCGTCTGGGCCACGCCGAGCGCGCACACGGCGGTCGCGGTGGTGGCCGCCCTGCTCGCGGGCGTGCCCGCCGTACCGCTCAATCCGCGCACGGGCGAGCGGGAGCTGGCGCACATCCTGGGCGACAGTGCGCCGGGCCTGGTGCTCGCGGGTCCGGGCGACGTCCTGCCCGCCGGGCTCGCGGGGCTCCCCCGGATCGACGTGGAGCTCACCCCCGCCGACGGGTCCGCCGCGGCGGAAGCGGTGACGGAACCGGTGGCGGAACCGGACGACGACGAGTCCCCCGCCCTGATCGTCTACACCTCCGGCACCACCGGCCCGCCGAAGGGCGTCGTGCTCTCCCGGCGGGCGATCTCCGCATCCCTCGACGCGCTGGCCGACGCCTGGGCGTGGACGGGCGACGACGTCCTCGTGCACGCGCTGCCGCTGTTCCACGTCCACGGGCTGATCCTCGGGATCCTGGGCCCGCTGCGGCGGGGCGGCGAGGTCCGCCACCTGGGTGCGTTCTCCGTGGAGGGCGTGGCCCGGGAGCTGGGCGCCGGGGGCGGCACGATGCTGTTCGGCGTACCGACCATGTACCACCGGATCGCGGACGCGCTCGCCGGGGACCCCCGCCTCGGGGACGCCCTGGCGGGTGCGCGGCTCCTCGTCTCCGGGTCGGCGGCGCTGCCCGTCCACGACCACGAGCGGATCACGGCGGCGACGGGCCGGACGGTCGTCGAGCGGTACGGGATGACCGAGACGCTCATGAACACCAGCGTCGTGCCGGGCTCCGGCCCGCGCCCCGGGACCGTCGGTACCCCGCTCGCGGGCGTCGGCCTGCGGCTGGTGGACGAGGACGGCTCCGTGCTCGGCGGGTACGACGGGGAGACGGTCGGCGAGGTGCAGGTGCGCGGTCCGAACCTCTTCTCCGGCTATCTGAACCGGCCGGACGCGACGGCGGAGGCCTTCGACGACGGCTGGTTCCGCACCGGCGACATGGCGGTCCGGGAGGCGGACGGCTCGGTGCGTCTGGTGGGCCGCAAGGCGACCGACCTGATCAAGAGCGGCGGCTACAAGATCGGGGCGGGCGAGATCGAGAACGCGCTCCTCGACCACCCCGGCGTCCTGGAGGCGGCCGTCACGGGCGAACCGGACCCGGACCTGGGCGAGCGGATCGTGGCCTGGGTGGTGCCGACGGACGCGGCGAAGCCCCCGGCGGAGGCGGAGCTCACGGAGCACGTGGCGGGGCTGCTCGCCCCGCACAAGCGGCCCCGGGTGGTGCGCTACCTCGACGCGCTCCCCCGCAACGACATGGGCAAGATCCTGAAGAAGGCGCTCCCGGTGCCGTTGAGCACGGGTGACGGGCGCGCGTGACGGACATGCGTGCCGCGCGTACGTGACGGGCGCGCGTGACGGACACGCGTGCCGACGTACGTGACGGACATGCGTGAGGCCGGGCCCCCGGCTCACCAGGGCCCGGCCTCACGCGTCCACGGGGGTGGCTACTTCACGCCGAGCGCGCGGATCAGCTCCTGCGTGACCGTGCCGCCCTGGTCGTCGCTCGCGCCGGCCCGCAGCGAGACGGAGGCCGCCCCGGACGGGATGCGGAGCTCACCGCTCCAGGAGGCGCCGCGCCACGAGGGCTTGAGGGTGACCTTCGTCCAGGTCCTGCCCTCGTCGTAGGAGACCTCCAGGGTGCCGCCGGTGATCGTGCCGGTGCCGGCCGCGCCCTCCACGTACTCCGCGAAGGTACGGACGGGCAGCCTGCCGCCGGCCCGGACGTCTCCGTCGATGTCGGTGTCCAGGTCGAAGCCGAGGTTGAGCATCGGCAGGTAGGTGATCCGGTCGGCCGGGGTCTCGGCCGAGCGGAAGGTCCACTCGGAGTGACCCTTGGTGGCGAGCCGCCAGCGGGCCGGGTCGAGCGCGGTGTCGGTGACGACCTTGTACGTCGCCTCCTCCGCCGGGGCGTCCCAGGCGTAGGCGCCGGAGCTCATCTTCCGGTCGACGCGGGCGCCGTTGACGTACACCTCCGTGAACTGGGTCATCGAGTCGTCGCCCCACACGTTGCCGAAGCCGGTGTGGTCGGTGCCCGAGTCGCCCCAGCCGGGGGTGTTGAAGCGCAGGTCGTTGCCGGACCGCTGCTGGCCCCAGCCGAGGCCGGTGCCGAGCCACGGGTGCCAGACGGGGCCGAACCAGTCGAGGTCGACGCGGCTGCCGCCCCGGTAGGACGGGGTGCCGCCGCGCTCCTCCAGGGAGTCGCCGAGGTCGACGGACTCGTGCCAGCGCTGGCCGGTACCGGTGGAGACGTACTCGGTGCGCTCTGCCGGGAAGCCGATCCACTCCTTGAAGCCGAAGCCGATCGGGAAGGTGTCGGTGATCGAGTAGCGGAACTCCCCGCCCAGCTCCGCGCGCTTGGTCGGCGCGTGGAAGGTGGAGCTGATCGTGGCCAGGTCGTCCTCGTCGGGCCGGAAGACCAGGTCCTTGCCGATGGCGCCGGGGTGGCCCTCGGAGAGGTCGTACGTGTACGGGGTGAAGCGCGTGCCGGTCACGTCGACGCGCTGCCCACGGGCGGCGCCGGCGGCGAGCCGCTTCGCGTCGGCGGTGTTGACGGTGGCGACGGCGAGCGGCCGGTCCTCGTAGTCGGCGGTGCCGAACCACTTCATCAGCCGGCCGGGCTGGTCGTCGGTGACGAACAGGGCCTTGGCGCCCGCGTCCTGGGCGGTCTGGGCGAGCTGCGCCGGGTCGGCGCCGGCGGTGAGCCGGACGAGGACGGCCTTGCCGGTGACGTCCTTGTCGGTGTACTCGGCGGGGGTTCCGGTGCCCGCGTCGACGAGGCCGAGGCGGTGGCGGCCTTCGAGGAGGGCCGCGCCGTTCTGCGCGGTGGCGCCGGAGAGGCGGACGCCGTCGACGCTCGCCTCCACCATGGGCTTGCCGAGGCGCCAGACGGTCCGGTACTCGAAGGTGCCGGTGGCGACGGGGGCGGTGGGCGCGGCGAAGAGCGAGTCGTAGGTCAGCGGGACCTGGACGATGTCCGTGTAGGAGGTGCCGTTCGCCTTCCGGTCGTACTCCATGAGGAGCTGCCGGGACTCGGTGCGCTTCTCGACCTCGGCGCGGATCTCGCGCAGCTGCCGTCCGTCGAGGGTGATCTCGCGGTCGCGGTCGAGGACCACCTCCGGGGAGGCGAGGAAGCCGAGGCCGAGGGAGTCCTCGCCGTGTGCGCCGCGCACGTCGAGGAAGGAGTCGACGGTGTACGTGCCGGGCTTGAGGCGCAGCTGGAGGGTGCCGGATTCACCGACGCTCGCCGGGAAGGCCTGCGCGTCCTCGGCCAGCTTCATGAGGCCGAGGTAGGCGGCGGTGGGGGCGCCGTCGCGGTCCTTGACGTGGACGGTGAGGGTGTAGCGCTCCTCCTCCTTGACCAGGCCGAGCGCGGTGTGCGCGACGGGCGCACCGCCGACGGTGGCGGTGATCCGGCCGGAGGTCTGGCCGACGGGGGCCTGGGTTCCGTCGCCGGTGACGGTGGTGGACGCGGTGCCGTGGGCGGGGACGGTGAGGGTGGTGTCGGCGAGGGTGGCGACACCGGCCGGCATGCCCTCGACGGCGAGGCTCAACTCGACCGGGCTGTCGGAGGAGTTGGAGTAGGTGACGGTCCGCGTGACCGGCTTGCTCTCCTCGTACGGCCAGGAGACGAAGCCGAGGTCGGCGGAGCCGGTGGCGGTGACGTTCGCGGAGATCGCGGCGGCCACGTCGACGCGGCCGGCGCCGAGGGCGTACGCGGAGGCGTCGAGCGTCTTCGACGAGGACATCAGGGCGTTCTTGAGCTGGGCGCCGGTCCAGTCGGGGTGCTTCTCGGCGAGCAGCGCGGCGACGCCGGCGACGTGCGGGGTCGCCATCGACGTACCGCTCATCGAGGTGTAGAGGCCGCTGCCGGTGACCAGCTGGGAGCGGGCGGCGAGGATGGAGACGCCCGGGGCCGACAGGTCGGGCTTGAGTGCCTGGTCGCCGTGGCGGGGGCCCTGGCTCGTGAAGTACGCGGCGCGGTCGGCGGAGTCGACGGCGCCGATCGTCAGCGCGGAGTCGGCGGCGCCGGGCGAGCCGATGGAGCCGGGGGCGCCGGAGTTCCCGGCGGCGATGACGAAGAGGGCGCCCGTCTCGGCGGTGAGCGTGTCGACGGCCTGGGCCATCGGGTCGGTGCCGTCGCTGGGCTCGCGGGAGCCGAGGCTCATCGAGACGATCTTCGCGTCGATGTCCTTGGCGGCCCACTCCATGCCGGCGATGATCTGCGACTCGCTGCCGGAGCCCGCGTCGCTGAGGACCTTGCCGACGGCGAGGGTGGCGCCGGGGGCGACGCCCTTCTCCTTGCCGTCGGAGCCCGCGCCGCTGCCGCCGACGGTGGAGGCGACGTGCGTGCCGTGGCCGTTGCGGTCGGCGACCTCCTGGCCCTCGATGAAGGACTTGCTCTCGGCGACCCGGCCACCGAGGTCGGGGTGGGCGAGGTCGGCGCCGGTGTCGAGGACGGCGACCTTGACGCCCTTGCCGGTGAGCCCGGCCTCCCAGGCCTTCGGGGTGCCGATCTGGGCGTTGGAGTCGGCCATGGCGGCCTCGACGCGGCCGTCGAGCCAGACCTTGGCGGGGGCGGCGGCACGGGCGTTCGGAGTCTGCCGCGCGGTGAAGCCGTGCCAGAAGGCGGCGGGGTCGGTGGCGGTGACGGCCGCGCCGCCGACGCTGGGGAGGGTGCGGACGGTCTCGGTGCCGCGCGGAGCGGGCGCGGCGGCGGTCCGGGCCCCCTTGGCTCCGTACGTGACGATCAGCGGCAGTTCGCCGGTGACGCCCTGCTCGACGAGGCCGGTGACGTCGAAGAGGCGCGGGTCGAGCGCGCCGGAGGCCAGGTAGGGGCGGGCCTCGTCGGGGATCACCGTGACGCGGCCGTCGACGACCTGGCTGCGTATCGCGCCGGTGGCGCCCTCGGCCCGGTCGACGGTGACGGTCTGCTGCCCGCCACCGAGGTCGGTGAGGGTGACGCGGTCTCCGGTGACGAGGGCGACGGTGGCGCTGGTGCCCGTGCCCTTGGCCCCGGTGAAGGTCGCGGGTACGGGGGTGGTGGTGCCCGGGGCGGCGGCGGTCTGCCCGGCCGAGAGCATCACGAGGGAGATGCCGGCGGCGAGCAGCCCGGCCCTCCCTCTGCCGAAGGGGGTGATCCTCGACGTCATCGACGAAACTCCTCGCGGACCCGGGGTAGGGGGTTTTCCGGGTTCGCGAGGAGTCTTGGCCCCTGGGGCGGGAGTTGACTCCGGTTGCTCCTGGCGGTTATGTGCCGTGGCGGTCAACCGCCAGGTCAGGAGGGTGGGTTCGGGGCGAAACCCGTCCGGAGGCTCACGGATTGGGGTCGAGTGCGTCGTACCGGCGGAAACGGCCGCCGTAGAGGGCGAGGAGACCGACGGCGAGGACGCAGGCGATGCCGCCGCCCGTGATCGCGACGGCCGGGGAGGTCAGGTCGGCGACGGAGCCCGCGAGGAAGTCGCCGAGCCGGGGCCCGCCGGCGACGACCACGATGAAGACGCCCTGGAGCCGGCCGCGCATCTCGTCCGGTGCGGCGACCTGCATCATCGTGTTCCGGAAGATCATCGAGACGGTGTCGGAGTAGCCGGCGAGGGCGAGCAGGCACAGCCCGAGCCAGAGGTTCCGGGTCAGCCCGAAGGCGGCGATGGCCGTGCCCCAGCAGGCGACGGCGATCAGGATCGCCTGTCCGTGGTGGCGGATCCGGCCCTGCCAGCCGGAGAGGACCCCGCCGAGGAGCGCCCCGAACGCGGGTGCGGCGACGAGGAGTCCGGTGGTCTTCGCGTCCCCGCCGTACCAGAGGACGGCGACGGCCGGGAACAGGGCGCGGGGGTGGGCGAGGATCATCGCGCAGAAGTCGGAGAAGAACGTCATGCGCAGGTTGGGACGGGTCGCGAGGAAGCGCAGTCCGTCGAGGACCGAGGCACGCTTGCTCCCCGTCCGCTCCGGAAGCATCGACGGCAGCCTCCACATCGCGTAGAGGCTCGCGGAGAAGGCGACGGCGTCGACGAGGTACGCGGTCTGGTACCCGGCGACGCCGACGATCAGGCCGCCGAGGCTCGGCCCGACGAGCATGCCGAAGGTCATGACCATCGAGTTGAGCGCGTTGGCGGCGCGCAGCTGCTCGGGCGGCAGGAGCCGGGGGATCATCGAGGTGCGGGCAGGCGAGTTGAGCGCGGCGCACACGGCCTGGAGGGCGACGATCCCGTAGAGGAACCAGACGCGGTGGAAGCCGGCGAACGCGGCGCCCGCGAGGGCGATCGAGAGGACGGCGGAGCCGAGGGCGCTGGCGAGGCCGAGCTTGCGGCGGTCGACGGTGTCGGCGACGGCGCCGCCGTACAGGCCGAAGACGACGAGCGGGACGAGGGAGAACAGGCCGACGAGCCCGACGGAGAAGGGCGAGCGGGTGATCTCGTACACCTGGAGGGAGACCGCGAGGGAGGTCATGCCCTGGCCGACCCAGGAGACGGTGCTCCCGAACCAGAGGCGGCGGTAGTGCGCGGAGGTCCGCAGCGGGGTGAGGTCGGCGAAGAGCCTGCGGCGGGTCGTCTCGCCCTGGGTGGTGGTCACGTGATGTCGTACCGCAGCTCGGGGCGGGCCCAGTGGATCCGTCCGGTGGGCGGGAGGGTCCCGGTGGGGACGGCGCCGGTGCGCAGGTAGAACTCCTCGGCGGGCGGATGCGCGACGACCCGCACGGAGGCGAGTCCGGCAGCCTCGGCCTGCCCGGTCATGTGCTCCATGAGCAGCCGTCCGATGCCGAGGCCCTGGGCGGCGTCGGCGACGAAGGCGAGGTCGAGCTCGGCCTCGTCGAGGAGGAGCGCGTAGAACCCGAGCACGCGGTCGTTCTCGTCGACGGCGACGAAGACCTGGTGGTGCTCGATGTACGCCCCGCCGACCTGGTACCCCTCGACCATGGCGGCGTAGTCGCCCCGGTAGGCGGCGGATCTCCGGACGAGCCGGGTGAGCCGCTTGGAGTCCTCGGCGTCGGCGCGCCGGATGGTGATGTCGGACATGGAGCGAGTATAGGGGCGATCTTGACGATGACTCCTTACAGTTTGATGAACATGGCGGCGCGGAGCCGGGCGGCTCGCGCGGGTGGCGGTCGGGGTCGAGGTGGGGGCCGGACGGGAGTTCGGGCGGGATCCGAAGATCACAGAGGCCGCTACGATAGGTCATCATGCAATCGCGATGCGTGACGGGCGGCATGCTCCCCGACTTCCTCGACGACGAGGTCGTGGCGGCCTGGACCGCCTCCGGCGCCCCGCTCGTCGACCTCCTGCGCCAGGCCCACACGCCGGGCCGGCTCACCGGATTCCGCCGGGGCGGCCGGGCGGCGGTCCTGGTCACGGACCCCCGGCACGTGCACCAGGTCCTCGGAGTCGGCGGCGAGCGGTACGTCAAGCGGTCCCACCGGGCCAGGCCCCTCCTCGGCGACGGCATGCTGACCGCGACGGGCGAGGCCTGGCGCTCCCAACGCCGCCTCCTCCAGGCGATGTTCACCGGTCGCGGCATCCAGCGCTGGGAGCACCACATCGCCGGGGCGGCCGCCCGTGTCGTCGAGCTCTGGGCCGGGCGGGCCCGTCGGGGCGAGCCGACGGACATCGCCGAGGACGTCCAGTTCTTCACCGTCGACACGATCTGGCGCTCGCTGACCGACCGCCCCCTGGACCGGGAGACCTACGTCGATCTGGCGGCCGTGCAGGACATCGTCGCCGCGCTCCCCGCCGACGTGGGCGGCGCCGCCGCGCTGCCGCCCGAGGTGGGAGCCGCGCTCGCCGCGCTGGACGAGCGGACGCACCGGGCCATCGCCGAGGCGCGGAGCCGGCACACGGCCGCCGGCGAGGGCGCGGGCGCGCACGCGGGCGACGACGGCGAGGGCGCGGGTGACGGCGGCAACGGCAACGGCAACGGCAACGGCAACGGCAACGGCAACGGCGACGGCGACGGCGACGGCGACGGCGACGGCGAACGGGGGCCGAGCGTCCTCGACCGGCTCCTCGACGCGGCCGGGACGGACCCGGCGTACACGGACCGGCTGATCCGCGACGAGCTGGTCACCCTGCTCGTCGCCGGGTACGAGAGCAGCGCCCGCACGCTGACCTGGGCCTTCGTCCTGCTGGACCGACACCCCGAGGTCATGGAGCGGGCGGCCGGCGACGCGCGGGCCGTCGAGGCGGTGCTCTCCGAGACGCTGCGGCTCTACCCCACGGGCTGGCTGCTCCCGCGCCACGCGCCGGCCGACGAGATGCTCGACGGCCTGCTGATCCCCGCCGGTACGGACCTCCTCGTCTGCCCCTACCTCACCCACCGGGACCCGGCGGTGTGGCCCGACCCCGAGACCTTCTCCCCGGACCGCTTCCCGGCCCGGACGCCGCTGCCGCCGGGCGCGTACCTCCCCTTCGGCATCGGTCCGCGCGCCTGTCTGGGCACGCGCTTCGCGATGCGGGAGATGGAGGTGCTGCTCGGCGAGCTCCTCGCCCGGTTCACCGTCGAGACGACCGAGCCGGCGGGCGAGCCCGTGTTCGGCATCAACCTGCGCCCGGCCGGCCCGCTGTACGCGCGCGTCCGCGAGCGGGCGTGAGCGCGCGCCCCTCCGAGCGGATCGACTACGTCGACCCCGGGGACCGGGTGGTCGCCCAGGGCGGGCGCGCGGCCGGCGCCCCGTCCGGCCTGCTGCGCCGGTACGCGGCGACCGTCTGCACCGACCACGCCGGCCGGGTCCTGCTGTACCGCAGGACCGCCTCGGCGCCCGCCTATCCCGACCACTACGACGTCCTGGTGGGCGGGGCGGTGCGGGCCGGCGAGGACTACCGCGCGGCGGCGCTTCGGGAGCTCCGGGAGGAGCTGGGCTGGGCGAGCGCGCACGGTCTCGCCGAGGCGTACCGGATCCGCGTCGACGATCCACACGGCGACTGCTTCCTGACCGTCCACCGCTGGGTGGTGGACCGGGCACCCAGGCCCGATCCGGCGGAGATCTCCTGGTGCGGCTTCGTCACGCCGCTGTCGGTCCTGACCGGCGGATACACCCCGATGGTCCCGGTCGGCACGGAGGCCGTCCGGCGCCTGTTCCCTCTCTGACCCGCACATCTCTCGTACGACCCCGACGAAGGACCCCACCATGTCGACGTCCTGCGCGCTGCCCTTACGCGGCGCCTCCCTCGCCGTCCCGGGCGCGCCGCCCGTCTCGGCGCCGCCCACGGGCCCCCCGCGCCCCGGCCGTCCCGGCCTCGACCGGGCCCGCGCCCGGCTGGCCACCCGGCTGGTGGCGGCGGCCGGTCCGGACGGTCTGCTCCGCGCCCCGTGCGACAGCCGGATCCTGGAGTCCGCCCTGGCCCTGCGGCTGCTCACGGTGACGGGCGTGGACCCGGACGCCCAGGAGCGGCTGACCCGCTTCCTGAAGATCGCGGTGGACGAGGGCTCCCCCGACCCCGTGCAGGAGGCCGCGGCACGGGCGGCGCTCGGCGAGTACGTGGACGGGCGGGCCGCGCTGAACCGACTGCTCGGCGGCTTCGACCACTTCACCGCCGGGCGCAAGCGGCTGATGTTCCGGACGGTGCTCGCGGAGCTCGGCGCCCATCCGTTCCCCGAGCTCTCCTCCCCCGATGGCCCCGATGACCCCGGGGACGTCGGGGACGTCGGGAACATCGGGGACGTCGGGGCGCTCTTCGAGGCGCGCGGTCAACAGCGGTGGCTGATCACGGAGATGGCCGCCCTGAAGACTCTGCACGCCTTCGGTACGGGCGTCCCGCGCCTCGTCACCGAGGACGACTGGCGGGCGCTCGCGCCCTGCTCGCTGCCCGGCCCGCCCCCGTACGGCAATCATCTCGCCCGGATTCTGGCCCTGTTGGCGCTGCGCCTGCGGCCCCGGTACGCGGCGGCCGTCCGCGCGCGGGCGCGGGAGCTGCGTCACTGGCTGCGCGGGGACGGCGGGCTGCCCTTCATCACCGGGATGGACGTCTTCGCGACGGCGACGGGCGGGCTCGCGCTCGCCGGGGCGGGCGCCCCCGCGCACACGCTGCGGGCCCTCGCCGCCGCGCTGGCCGAGCGGCAGAACCCGGACGGGGGCTGGGGGTTCGACCGGGGCGTCGGGCAGAGCGACGTCGACGACACCGCGTACTGCGTGGAGTTCCTGCGGGCCTCGGCCCCGGAGCGGTACGGGACCGCGGTGGCGGCGGGCGCGCGGTACCTCCTCGACCGGCAGGGCGGCGACGGCGGCTTCCCGACGTTCGAGCGGGGCACCGCCTCCGAGGTGGCGATAACGGCGGCCGCCGTGAACGCGCTGGCCCCCGAGCCCGGCCACCGGCCGGCGGTGGAGGCCGCGGTCCGGTTCGTCCTGGCGCGCCAGGAGGGCGCCGGGGCGTTCGAGCGGAGCTGGAGCCTGAACGAGAGCAACGCCCTGTTCCGCACCGTCCTCGCGTACGACTCCTTCCGCGCCGCGGCCCCGCCCGGGCACGCCCTGGAGGCGGGGGTCGCGCGGGCGCGGGCGCGGGCCGTCGCCCGGCTCGTCGAGACGCAGAACGCCGACGGCGGCTGGGGGCACGTGCCGTCCGACCCGAGCGACCCGATCAGCACCGCGTACGCGCTGATCGCCGTCTCCCGGGACCAGGACGGGCCGTCCGTGCCGTGCGCGCCGAGCGCCCGGGGGGCGACGGAGCGCGCGGTGCGCCACCTCCTGGAGCGGCAGCGGCCGGACGGCGGCTTCGTCTCCCGCCCGGACCAGGCGGGGCCGCGGCCCCTCGCGTACCACGTACCGCTCCTGACGGACGTCTGCGTCCTGCTCGGCCTCAACCACGCGCGCGCGGGCGACCCGCGCGCCTCCCCTTCCCTCCAAGGAACGTCACGCCCTCGACGAAGGGGGCGACCGGGCCGCTAGGAGCGTCCGGCAGGAGCCAGGCGCAGGAGTCAGGAGCAGGCGTTCAGGTCGTCCGGGTCGACGGCGTCGAGGCGGGCGGCCAGCGCGTCGAGCCGTTCCCGCAGGTCGCGGATGTCCTCCAGCGGGAGTCCGGTCGCGGCGGCGATGCGGCGCGGGACGCCGAGCGCCTGCTCACGGAGCGCGGTCCCGTCGCCGGTCGGCCGTACGGTGACGGACCGCTCGTCCTCGGGGCTGCGGCGGCGCTCGACGTATCCGGCCGCTTCGAGCCGCTTGAGCAGCGGCGACAGGGTCCCGGAGTCGAGCCGCAGCCGCTCGCCGATCCCCTTCACCGGCAGCTCGCCGTGCTCCCAGAGGACGAGCATCACGAGGTACTGGGGGTAGGTGAGCCCGAGCTCCTTGAGGGCCTCGCGGTAGACGCCGTTGAAGGCGCGGGTCGCCGCGTGCAGCGAGAAGCAGATCTGGTGGTCGAGCCGGAGGAATTCCGCGTCCGGGACGGTGTCGAGCGTCTCCATGGCTCCAGGGTACGCGAGGACCTTCACGCACTATTCAGTTGTGCACAACTGAATAGTGCGCTATCAATAGAGACAGAAGGGCACCACATCCCGAGGACAGGAACGGAAGAACCATGAACGCGCTCTACACCGCCGTCGCCACCGCCAACGGCCGCGAAGGCCGGGCCGTCAGCTCCGACGGCCACATCGACCTCCCGCTCGCCCACCCCCAGGCCCTCGGCGGCAACGGGCAGGGCACCAACCCCGAGCAGCTCTTCGCCGCCGGGTACGCGGCCTGCTTCGCCAGCGCGATGGGGGTCGTGGCGCGCCAGGAGAAGATCGACGTCTCCGACGCCTCGATCACGGCCGAGGTCACCATCGGCAAGGACGAGACCGACGGCGGCTTCGGCCTCGCGGTCGTGATGCGCGCCGAGTTCCCGGACCACCTCCAAGGCGAGCCGGGCCGCGAGCTCCTGGAGAAGACCCACGCGTTCTGCCCGTACTCCAAGGCCACCCGCGGCAACATCCGGGTCGAGCTCGTCGTCGAGTAGTCGAGTAGTCGAGATGGTCGAGTAGTCGACGACGAGCTCGTCACGCGCGTTCGGAGCCGCGGGGCGTCCTGTCGGTCAGGCCGGATCAGGGCGTCGCGAGCCCGGGCCGACCGACAAGGCACCTCCCAGCACCTGCACCACGTTCCAGCAGCTCGACCGGCATCGGAAGAAGGCGAGCTGCAGCAGTCGGCGACTGGTCACGCGGGCACCTTGGCCGTCCGCTCGCGGACCCACTGGACGACCCGCTCGATCGGCGTCCCCGGGGTGAAGAGTGCCGCCACTCCCTGCTCAAGGAGCAGTTCGACGTCCGCGTCCGGGATGATGCCGCCGCCGAACACGGTGATGTCGGCGGCGTCGCGCTCGCGCAGCAGCTCGATGACGCGCGGGAAGAGGGTGAGGTGCGCGCCCGACAGGATGGACATGCCGATGGCGTCGACGTCCTCCTGGATGGCGGCGTGCACGACCTGCTCGGGCGTCTGGTGGAGACCGGTGTAGATGACCTCCATGCCGGCGTCGCGCAGCGCCCGCGCGATCACCTTGGCTCCGCGGTCGTGGCCGTCGAGCCCGGGTTTGGCCACCAGGATGCGGGGCGGGGTGTCCACTGTGCTGCTCCTTCGTTCCGTCGGGGGCGTTCCATGGGGGAGTTCCACGGGGGTGCGTCAGTAGGCGTCGGCGGGGACGTAGGTGCCCCACACCTCACGCAGCGCGTTGCAGACCTCGCCGATGGTGGCGCGGGCCTCCAGCGCCTCCTTCATCGGGTAGAGGAGGTTGTCCTCGCCCTCGGCCGCCTTCTTGACCAGGGCGAGGGCGTCGTCGACCCGGGACTGCTCGCGCCAGGCCCGCAGCTTGCAGAGCCGCTCCGCCTGCTGGGCCTCGATGGCCGGGTCGACGCGCAGGGGCTCGTACGACTCCTCCGCGTCCAGCTTGAAGCGGTTGACGCCGACCACGACGCGCTCGCCGGAGTCGGTCTCCTGAGCGATCCGGTACGCGCTGCGCTCGATCTCGGCCTTCTGGAAGCCGTGCTCGATCGCGGCGACCGCGCCGCCCAGTTCGTCGATCTTCCCCATGAGCTCGACCGTGAGCGCCTCGACCTCGTCGGTCATCTTCTCGACGACGTACGAGCCGGCGAACGGGTCCACGGTGGCCGTCACGTCCGTCTCGTAGGCGAGGACCTGCTGGGTACGGAGCGCCAGGCGGGCGGACTTGTCGGTCGGCAGCGCGAGGGCCTCGTCGAACGAGTTCGTGTGCAGCGACTGCGTACCGCCGAGGACGGCCGCGAGGCCCTGGACCGCGACGCGGACGAGGTTGACCTCGGGCTGCTGGGCGGTGAGCTGCACGCCCGCCGTCTGCGTGTGGAACCGCAGCATCATCGACTTCGGGTTCTTCGCGCCGAACTCGTCCCGCATCACCCGCGCCCAGATCCGGCGGGCCGCGCGGAACTTGGCGACCTCCTCCAGGATCGTCGTGCGGGCGACGAAGAAGAACGACAGGCGAGGCGCGAAGTCGTCCACGTCCATGCCGGCCGCGACGGCCGTACGGACGTACTCGATCCCGTTGGCCAGCGTGAACGCGATCTCCTGCGCGGGCGAGGCCCCCGCCTCCGCCATGTGGTAGCCCGAGATGGAGATGGTGTTCCACTTCGGGATCTCTGCCTGGCAGTACTTGAAGATGTCCGCGATCAGACGGAGCGAGGGCTTCGGCGGGAAGATGTACGTGCCGCGGGCGATGTACTCCTTCAGCACGTCGTTCTGGATCGTGCCCGTCAGCTGGTCGGCCGAGATCCCCCGCTCCTCCGCGACCAGTTGGTAGAGCAGGAGCAGGAGCGCCGCGGGGGCGTTGATGGTCATCGAGGTGGAGACCTCGTCCAGCGGGATGCCGCCGAACAGGACCCGCATGTCGTCGATCGAGTCGATCGCGACACCCACCTTGCCGACCTCGCCGGAGGCGATCTCCGCGTCCGAGTCGTGGCCCATCTGCGTCGGCAGGTCGAAGGCGACCGACAGACCCATCGTGCCGTTCGCGATCAGCTGCTTGTAGCGGGCGTTCGACTCCGTCGCCGTACCGAAACCCGCGTACTGCCGCATCGTCCACGGCCGTCCCGTGTACATCGAGGGGTACACACCGCGGGTGAACGGGAACCTGCCCGGCTCACCCAGCTTCTCCGCCGGGTCCCAGCCGTCGTTGAGGGTCTCCGGTCCGTATACCGGCTCGATGGGCAGTCCCGACTCCGACTCGCGGGCCATGGCCTTCCTCGCCTTCGTCGCATAGATCACTGACACCTGTCCGCGCCACTGATGACGCTAGGGAGCCCCTGCCCGGCCGGACACCCCCTACCGGCCCCCTGAACCTGGTCCGGGAGATGGATGTGTCGTTCACCCGTCCGCAACCATGGGTGCCCACGGGAGTCCGGGCGGACTCGGGTGGTGACTGGGGAGGACCAGGTGGCAGGAGGAACGACAGGGGCGGAGTCCGACTCGGGCGTCGTCATCGTCGGCGCGGGCGTGGCCGGGGTGCAGACCGCGGTGGCGCTGCGCGAGAAGGGGTACACCGGGCGGGTCCGGCTGGTCGGCGCCGAGCGCCACAGGCCGTACGACCGGCCGCCGCTGTCCAAGTCGGTGCTCCAGGGCAAGGAGGGCGACGCGACCTTCGCGGTCGACTACGCGGGGCTCGGCATCGAGCTGCTGCTCGGCGTCGAGGCCAAGGGCCTGCGGCCCGGGGCGCGCGAGCTGGACACCTCCGAGGGCCCGCTCGGCTACGAGGCGCTGGTCCTCGCGACCGGCGCGGAGCCGGTACGGCTGCCGGGCGTCGAGGAGCGGCCCGGGGTGCACCTGCTGCGTACCGTCGACGACGCGGAGCGGCTGCGGCCGGTGCTGGAGGCACGGCAGGACGTCGTGGTCGTCGGGGCCGGCTGGATCGGCGCCGAGTTCGCCACGGCGGCCCGCGAGGCCGGTTGCCGGGTGACCGTGGTGGAGGCGGCGCGCCGGCCGCTGGCGGGGGCGCTGCCCGCCGCCGTGGCCGCGCCGATGGCCCGCTGGTTCGACGAGGCCGGGGCGGAGCTCCGTACCGATGTTCGCGTGACGGGTGTGGAGCCGGGCAGCGTGACGCTCTCCGACGGCTCCCGGCTGGCGGCCGACGCGGTCGTCGTCGGCATCGGCGCCCGGCCCGCCACCGGCTGGCTGACCGGGTCCGGCATCACGCTCGGCGAGCGCGGCGAGGTCCTCGCCGACGACCGGCTGCGCGCCTCCGCGGAGGGTGTGTACGCGGTCGGGGACTGCGCCTCGTTCCCTTCGGCGCTCTTCGGCGAGCGACTGCTCGTCCAGCACTGGGACAACGCGTTCCACGGCCCCCGTACGGTCGCGGCCGGCATCGTCGCCGCCGGGGCGCGGGACGGCTCCGAGCCGCAGGACGCGGCGGACGTCGCGTACGACCCGGTTCCCTACTTCTGGTCCGAGCAGTTCGGGCGCTTCGTGCAGTACGCGGGGCACCACTCCTCGGCCGACACCACGCTGTGGCGCGGCGACCCGGACGGGGAGGCGTGGAGCGTGTGCTGGCTGCGGGAGCGGCGGCTGGTGGCGGTGCTCTCGGTGGGACGGCCGCGAGACCTGGCGCAGGGGCGCCGACTGATCGCCTCAGGGACGCGGTTGATGCCCTCGGCGGTCGCGGACGCGGACGTTCCGTTGAAATCGGCCAAGGAAATTGGCGCAGATCACTAACCACATACCATTCGACCGGTTTTATAATGACGGTAACGGGGGCTGATGCTAAGGAGGCACCGATGGTCAAGCAGGAGCGCGCGGAGCGCACGCTGCGCCGGATCATCTCCGGCGCGGCCGAGCAATTCGAGCGCAACGGCTATTTCGGGACGAGCCTGGACGACATCACCCGCGCCGCGGGAGTGTCCAAGGGGGCGTTCTACTTCCACTTCTCCTCGAAGGAGCAAGTGGCCGCCGCCGTCGTGGAGATCGCCCAGGAGCGGTTCGAGGACGTGATGACGGAGCAACCCTGCGGGCCCTCGGACTCCCCGGTCCAGCACCTGATCGACATCACGCACCGGCTCAACCAGCTGCTGCACCTGGAGCCGGTCATGCGCGCCGCGGTACGACTGCAGCGGGAGTGGCCGCAGGACAGGGCGCCGAAGTTCGACCACTACAAGCTCTGGCACGAGACCGCCGCGCACCACTTCGAGCTGGCGGCGAGCCGGCGTGAGCTGCGGGAGGGCGCACCGAAGAACTCGGCGTGCGCGCTGGCGTCGGCGACGCTGTTCTCACTGGAGGCGTACAGCCGGACGAGTGAGTCGACCGACGAGACCGAGCAGCAGCTGGCCGACCTGTGGGAGGTCCTGCTGCCGGCGATCACGCCGATGGACGTCGTCGACGCGTACCGCACCTCCCCTCCCGAGGAGTGCGTGGAGCCGGAGCTCAGTCACCAGCTCTGAACGCGTCCGGCCGCACCACCCCTGGGGAGGGGAAGTGCGGCAACGGGGGACGATCGGGATCCGGGTACGACTACTGTCCGGCCGCGCCTGCCACGAGCGCGGACCGGCCGGTGCCCTCGGGCAGGAAGCGGCCGAGGCGGCGCACCGGCACCAGACCCGGCAGCATCACCTGCCACATCTGCGTGGTCCGCTCATTGAGGTCCTTTCGGCCGGTCAGCACCTGGGACGAAAGCTGCAGACCGGTCCAGCAGCCGACGATCAGATTCGCGGCGGACTCCACGTCGACATCGGCCCGGATGTCGCCCCGCCCCTGGGCCTGGGCGAAGCAGTTGCGGATGAGGTCGATCCACTTGACGTAGGGGTCCGCGTTCGCGCCCGTCGACGAGCTCTGGTCGACCACGAGGCGGATCGCCGCCCGCACCCGGATGCTCGCCTGGAGCTGTTCGGCCATGCCGTGCAGCAGGTCGATGACCGTCTGGACGCCCGGGAGGTCGAGCGCGGGAACGTCGTCCCAGACGGAGAACTGCTCCTCGATGACCGCCTGGGCCAGCTCCTCCTTCGAGGCGAAGTGGAAGTAGAGAGCACCCTTGGTGACACCGGCCTCACCGACGATGTCGCTCAGACTCGTCCCCGCGAACCCCGCCTTCTCAAACGCTCGTGCGGCCCCTTCGAGGATGGCACTCCGTGTGACTTCCGCTCGTTCCTGCCTGGCCATGCGAACAACCTCCGAATCCTGTGCGTCCGCTCGTGCGCCGCCGCATGGTCCCCCTGCGGTGCACCGCTTACGCCCACGGAACTAGTTTGCCCTCCCCTCTCGCAAAAAACCAACTAACTGGTATTGTTCTGATCGCTGCTCCACCGCGCCTCTAGTTGTCAGTCCGGCACATCTGTCGGCGTATCTGTCATGCACAACTCAACTTTCAGGGGGGCCCTGATGCGCGTTGCGACACTCATCAAGAGCATGGACAACTCGACAGAAAACGTCACACCCGACGAATCCGACCTCTTCCTGCAGACCGTCCCGCGCACCTATGTGCACCGGGCCGGCGTGGCCGAGGTCTTCGTCACCGGAATCCAGCAGATCGGACCCGACCACTTCCGGCTCGGAGCCCAGTGGCCCCGCAGCCACAGCTACTACGGTCCCGTGGCCCGTCGCTGGCACGACCCGATGCTGCTGGCGGAAACGATCCGGCAGGCTCAGCTCCTCATCGCCCACCAGGCCTACGACGTGCCCATGGGCCACCAGTTCCTCTCCCACGACGCCACCCACGCGATCGCACCGGAGGGCGCCCGGCTCCGCGACCGCCCGGCACACGTGCTGCTCGACGTGCGCTGCACCGACATCAAGCGGCGCGGCAAGACCGTCAGCGGCTACGTCACCCGGATCGACTGCCTGCGCGACGGTGAACTCATCGGCTCGGGCTCGATGACCGTGACCTGCCTGCCGCCCAACCTCTACCGCAGGATCCGCGGCAGCGCCTGCGAGAACACCCCTCAGCGCAACCTCCCCGAGCCCGTCGCCCCCGAGGCGGTCGGCCGGCACTGGGGCTTCGACGTGGTGCTCGGCGTGACCGGGGTCAACAGGACGTGGACGCTGCGCGCCGACCCCGACCACCCGGTGCTCTTCGACCACCCGGTCGACCACGTGCCCGGCATGGTCCTGATGGAGGCCGCACGACAGGCCTCGCTCGCCGTCCTGGAGCGGCCCGACGCGCTCGCCGTCGCCATGGACTGCGTCTTCGACCAGTACGTCGAGTTCGACAAGACCTGTGTGGTCACCGCGACCCAGGCCACTCCGGGACCGGGGGGCTCCCACACCGTGGCCGTCGAGTTCGCCCAGGGCGGCGCCATCGCCGCCACCATCAACGTCACCGCGATAGCGAGTTGAGGCCGGCGTGATCCTTGTTCTCGGAGGTACCGGATTCATCGGTGGTGCGGTGGTCAGGGAGCTGTTGAGGCCCTTACCCGGAACCACCCCGGGATCCACCACTCGCTCCACCCCCGGATCCGTTCCCGGATCCCCCCTCGGATCCCTCTCCGGATCCCCCCTCGGACCCGTTCCCGGATCCGACGTGCGTGTGCTGACCCGGCGCCCGCTGCCCGGCTGGATGACCGATGCCGGAGTGCGCGCCATACCGGGCGACCTGTCTGATCCGGCAAGCCTGTACGGCTGCTGCGAAGGCGTCGACACCGTTCTCCACATGGCCAGTTACGTCGGCCGCGACCCCGCTCTGTGTACGGCGGTCAACGACATCGGCACCCGGGCGCTGGCGCAGGCCGCGCAACAGGCGGGCACCGAACGCATCCTGTACGTGTCGACCGCCTCGGTCTACGGCAGCGGTCCCCATCGCGGCGCCACCGAAGGCCAGTTGACGCCCAACCCCGCCTCCGCTGCGAGCGCCTCACGGCTCCGCGCCGAGCAGACCGTCCTGGAGCGCGGCGGGATCGTGCTCCGCCCCCACCTGGTGTACGGACCGGGTGACCAGTGGTTCGTGCCCCTGCTGTGCCGACTGCTGCGCAAGGTGCCCGTATGGGCCGAGGGCGGCAGCGCCCGTACCTCCTTGGTCGGAGTCCGTGATCTGGCGCGTGCGATCGCCGTCTTCGCATCGTCGGACTGGTCCGCCGACCAGGGCAGTGTCTACCACGTCAACCACCCGCGCCCGGTCACCCTGCGCTCCGTGGTGGCCCGGCTCTGCCAGGGGCTCGGCATCCCGCAGCCCGACATGGACCTGCCGCGCTCGGCGCACCTGGAACTGTCCACGCGCGCCCTGCCGCAGCTCTCCGCCCACCAGCACGCCCTGCTCACCGTGGACCACTACTACGAGAGCAGCCGTATCTGGAACCGGCTCTCGCTGGATCCCGGGCCGGGCTTCGGCGCCGGCCTCGCCGCCGGACTGCCGTGGTACCGCAAGCACCTGGCGGAGCTCCGCATCGCCTGACCTGTCGTCACGCACCTCTCCGCCACTCGGGTGGGGCGGCCCCTCTCATCGGGCCGCCCCACCCTTTCACGCGTCCTGCTCGGCCCCCACCTGCAGCGCTTCCGCCCCGCCCACGGTCAGTTCGACCGGGAGGTCCTTGCGGCAGCGCACGCCCAGCTTGCGGTAGACGCGGGTGAGGTGCTGCTCCACCGTGCTCGGCGTGATGAACAGCTTCGTGGCGATCTCCCTGTTCGTGTACCCGCCGACCGCGAGCGCGGCGACCCGCCGCTCGGAGCCGGTGAGCAGCGCGCCATCGGAGTTCCCCGTGCCGGGGCCGGCCGGCTCGTCGCTCTCGTCGCCGAAGGACAGGAGCACCTCGCCGAGCGGCGCGGCTCCGCACATGCCCACCAGGTGGCGGGCGCGGCGCGCGTGGGTCCTGGCCCGGCGGCTGTCCCCGAGCTCGTAGTACGCGTTGCTGAGGTCGGCCAGCACCCTGGTCTGCTCGTAGCGGTCACCGACCTGCTCGAACAGGTCGAGCGCCTCGGTGAGCATCTGCGGGCGTCGGCCCACCGGGCCGCCGGCCGCGAGCACCCGGAGCGCCAGGGCCCTGGGGCGGGCGCCGTTGGTGCCCGGGCGGCCCAGCTGGTCGTAGGCCAGCCGTCCCGCCTGCTCGCGGTTGCCGAGCTCCAGCCAGGCCTCGGCGGCGCTGGTCCGCCAGGGCACGATGCCGGGCACGTCGATGCCCCACTCGCGCATCCGCTCGCCGCAGGCCAGGAAGTCGGCCAGGGCGGCGTGGTGGTGCCCGGTGGCCAGGTGGAACTGGCCTCGGGCGTGCAGGTAGTACAGCCCGTACCGGGTCTGGAACATCGCCTGCGGGACGGCCCGGGTGAGGTACGCCTCCGTCTCGTCGTAGTGGCCCATCCGCGTGGTCGCGAGGACCAGGCTCCCCAGCGGGACGCCGATGGCGACTCCCCAGGCGTTCGGGGTGATGTGGTCGGTGGCCAGCTGGGCGTGGTCGACGGCGCCGGTCAGGTCGCCGAGCCCGACGGCCGCCTGGGCGCGGGCCGAGGAGAGCAGCGCCATCCAGGTCGGGGAGTACGGGGTGTGGCCCTCGCCGAGCAGCCGGTCGCACCAGGCGGCGGCGTCGGGGCGGTCCGCGGCGAGCAGCACGCCGAGCGCGAGCAGCGCGGGCTCCTCGGGCCAGGTGATGTCGTAGCTGGGTCCCCGGTCCCGCAGGACCTGCTCGGCCCGCTCCACGACCTGGTGGGCGCGGCCGTTGACGAGCGCGTCCGCCAGGAGGGCGGTGGGCCGGCGCCACGGATCGGTGCGCCGTGCGGCGACGTCCGCGGTGCGGGCCGCCTCCTGGGGCCGACGGCCGCGCTTGGCCAGGGTCGGGTGGGTCCAGGCGATCCACTGCTCGGTGTCGTGCAGGAGGGCCGCGGCCTCGCCGTGCGGCTCCAGTTCGGTGCCGCGCAGCCGCTCCAGGAGCTCGCCGGCGTCGGCCGTCCTCCCCTGCCACAGGAGCTGCCGGATCAGGTCGATGGTGTTGACCGGGTCCAGGTGACCCGAGCGGGCGGCGTCCGCGAGGGCGGCCAGGTGGTGCTCGGCCGTCGCCGGGTCCGAGAGCCTGCGCACCTGGACCAGCCTGGCCTCGATCGCCGCGTGCTGCGCGCCGGGTTCGGCGCGGGCCACGAGCGCCGCTTCGAGCGCCGCGGT
Organism: Streptomyces sp. NBC_00094; assembly: GCF_026343125.1. NCBI lineage: Bacteria > Bacillati > Actinomycetota > Actinomycetes > Kitasatosporales > Streptomycetaceae > Streptomyces > Streptomyces sp. NBC_00094. Next base: position 2,483,742 of record NZ_JAPEMB010000001.1, read on the forward strand.
CGCATGGTGGGTGCGGCCGGCGATGAGCTCCTGCTCGGCCGCTTCGAGGAGGACGTCGACGCTCCACTCGCCTGCCGGGGCACCCGCCTCGACGAGGAGACGCGCGGTCTCCGGCGCCGGGGAGCCCTGCTCGTACAGCAGCTCGGCGGCCTTGACGGTGAGGGCCGTGCGTCCACCGGCGGGCAGTTCGTCGAGGACGGCCCGGCGGGCCACCTCGTGCCGGAAGGACAGTCCGGAGACCAGTCCACAGGCGGTGAGCGTCCGCAGAGCGGCTTCGGTCCTGGCCGCGTCGGCGCCGGTCAGGCGAGCGATCCGCTCGGGGGTGGCGGCCTTGTCCAGGACGGCGAGCGCCCGGGCGGCGGCGGCCACCGGGGGGTCCACCCGGCTGAGCTGGCGCAGCACGGCGCGGCCGTAGCCGCCGGGGCGGACGCCGCCGGTGGCGCGGTGGTCCTCGAGAAGGGCGTGCAGGAGCAGCAGGTTGCCGTCGGCGACGGCCTGGAACTCCGGCGCGAGCCGCTCGGCCGTCGGCCGGTCGATGTGCGCGGCGAGGAAGGACACCACGCCCGCCTCGGTCAGCGGGGTGAGCGACATCCGCTGCGCGTGCGGCTGGTCGAGCAGTTCCGTGCGGAACATCGGGCTGCTGTCCGGAAGTTCCGGGTCGTCGGTCAGCACGAGCATGATGCGTGCCGAACCGATCCTGCGGGCCAGGTAGAGGAGGCAGTCCAAGGAGTGCCGGTCGGCGTGACGGATGTCGTCGATGCCGAGGAAGACAGGGTTGTCCTCGGCGAGCCGCAGGACCGCCTGGGCCACCTCGTGGAGGGTGTGCGCCAGCTCCACGCCGATGGTCGGGGGCCGGCCGGCCTCCGACGGGTCCACGGCGGCCTCGGTGACCGCACGGTGCAGCAACCCGTGTATCTCGCGCGACTGTTCGTCGGCGATCGGGGCGCTGCGCAGCAACTGGCCCAGCACACCGAACGGCAGGGCGCGCTCCGCGCGGGCACAGGCAGCGCGCAGGACGAGACCACCGCCGTACGCGGCGTGCTCGGCGACCCGGTGCAGCAGCTCGGTCTTGCCGCTGCCGGAGGCACCGTCCAGCAGGACGACCCTCCCTCTCTTCGCGGCACATTCCGTCATCAATTGTTTCAGATGCATTGCCTGTTCAGCGCGTTCGACCAGTTCCACTGGCCACCCTCCAGTTCTGGAAGTTCTGCAGGTTCCAACGGTTGGCATTCGATTCTCACGTTCATGACTCACGTCTTCCGGGAAGCTAGCAACCCCTCAAGGGCGGGGGGTTTTTCCGCGCCCACTGCACGGGAACCGTACGCCCATCGGCGCCCCGAGCCGTCCCGGAAGGGATCACTCCGGTACTGCGGAGGTCCGTCTCGGCACACCCCGCCCCGATGGACGGGGTCTTCCCAACCCCTTGTGCGCAGCGTTCACCTGCAGCTTCGTCAGGCCGTCCCAACCAGTGGACGGCGGCACCCTCTTTCGGTTGACAAACAGGTCGAACGGTTTGTTTACTGTAGGGGTGATGCTGCGGAAACGCACCCCCGTCCCGTCTTCGGCTGGAGTGAACCGGCGTGCGATTCAATTTGCTCGGACCTCTTGAAGCGTTCTCGAACAGCGAGCCCGTGAATATGGGTGGATTCAATCAGCGGGCCACCGCCGGTTTTCTCCTGCTGCACGCGAACGAAATCATCCCCACCAGCAAGCTCATGCACGCGCTCTGGGGATACGAGGCGCCCACCACCTCGCGGAAGATGATTCAGAACGCGGTCTCGGGTCTGCGCAAGATCCTCGAGCAGCAGCTGGACCCCGCCGCACCGGTCACCCTGACGACCTGCGCCCCCGGCTACCGGCTGACGGTCGACGAAGAGCAGCTGGACCTCTTCCGGTTCCACCGTCTCGTCGGGCAGGGCCGTTCCCGACTGGCCGCCGGACAGCGGGAGTCGGGCCTCGCCGACCTGCGGGCGGCGCTCGCCCTCTGGCGCGGCCCCGCGCTCGCCGACCTCTCCGAGGCCGGCGTCGCCTGGCCCGAGCTCGCGGCGCTGCAGGGCGTGCGGCTCTCCGTCTTCGAGGACTGCGTCCAGGAGTCGCTCGACCAGGGGCGGCATCACGAGATCCTCGGCGAGCTGCAGCAGGCGGCGGCCGCCGAGCCGGCCGGTGAGCGGCTCTGCGGGCTGCTGATGCTGGCGCTGTACCGGTGCGGCCGGCAGCACGACGCGCTCGCGGCGTACCAGCGCACCCGTACCGTCCTGCTCGACTTCTTCGGCCTCGACCCCGGCCGGGAGCTGCGCGAGCTCGAGCACGCCATCCTCAACCACGACGTGACCCTCACGCACGACGCGGGCCCGCGCTGGTCGCGGACGGTTCCGCGGCAGCCGACGACCTCGGCCCAGGCGAAGGTGGAGGCCCAGGCCGAGGCGGAGCCGGTGGGCGCGGGGGCCGGTTCCGGAGGCGGGACCGGGGTGCACCGGTGCAGCAGGCTCCGGACGACGGGCAACCTGGGGCGCCGGCCGCTGCGTTCGCTGCGCTACCGGGGTGTGTAGGGCGCGCGGGCCCCGGGGGGAGCCGCGCATGCATGCGCATACGGAGGTACGGGAAAGAGCCCGTGAGCGTGATGCTCACGGGCCCTTTCCCGTACCTCCGTCGGAAACCGCTCCGGAACACCGCCAGGGACGCCGTCAGGGGCGCTGTCAGGGACGGCGTCAGGCAGCCGCACGGGCGGCCGCACGGGCGCTCTACGCGCGGGCGAGCAGGACCGCGCCGTCCAGTGACGACATGCCGCCCAGGGCGGCGGGGGCGATCCGGACGTCGGGGCCCGCCGGGCGGGCCAGCTCCGCGGCACGGCGGGTCACCGCGTCGACGTAGCCGGGCAGTCCTGCGGCGAATCCGCCGCCCACGGTCACGAGTTGAGGGTGGGTCAGTTCACACAGGCCGACGATCGCGGTCGCCACCGCGTCGGCGCCGTCGGTGACCACCTCCACCGCCCAGGCGGTGGAGTCGAGCCAGGCGGTGCGCAGTTCGTCGAAGTCCACGGGCCGGTCCAGGCGGGCCGAGGCGCGGCGCAGGACCGCGCGGCCCGAGGCCACGGACTGGACGCAGCCGTGTCGGCCGCAGTCGCACCGCTCCCCCGCCCGGTCGACGATCAGATGGCCGACCTCGCAGGAGCCGCGTGCGGTCCCGGGGCTGATGCGGCCGTCCAGGACGATGCCCCCGCCGATGCCGGTGCCGACCCCGATGTGGACGAGGTCGCGGCAGTCCGCCGCGTCCGCCTCGGCGAGCGCCGCGAGGTCGCCGTCGTCGGCGGTCCGCACGGTGGCGCCGGGCAGCAGCTCCGCCAGCGCCTCCCCCAGGTCGAGTCCCTGCCAGAACGGGCGGTTCGGCCAGCCGCGCACCCGGCCCGCCCGGTCGAGGGTCGCGGGCATCGCCACGCCCACCGAGGTCACCGGGTCGTCCGGGTCGACGCCCACGGCGGCGACGGCTTCGGCGAGGACCGCGAGGTCGGTGCCGAGGGCGGCGGGCTCGGGCCAGCGGAGCACGGTCTGCCGTGTCCCTTCCCCGTCCGGGGCGTCCTGACGTTCGAGGCGGAGTGCGACCTTGGTGCCCCCCACGTCAATTCCCAGCTGACTCACGACGTTTTCTCCCAGGGGTGCCTAGGGGGTTCTTGGCCCGACTTGACGCTCTTACATTCTTAATGAAGTTTCGCCGACAGGAGGTGAATCGCATGCAGCCGACAGAGACCGTCTTCCTCGCCGACACAGCGGATTCCGGGCGTATCGAATTCCCGGGAAGGATTCCGCCGGAGCGGAATCCGGCGGAAATGAATCCGGTGGAGCGAAATCCCGGCGTCCTCCCCGAGCCCGTCGACGCGGTGCTGAGGATATTCCTCGGAGGGATTCAGGCCGCGGCCCGCTCCCGGTAGGCGCTGCGCGCGGCCTCCAGGGTGGAGCGGTTGCGCTCCACCCAGGCCGTCAGCGGCGTGAGCGAATCCAGCAGCTCGGCGCCGAGGGGGCTGAGCGCGTACTCGACCTTGGGCGGGACCGTCGGGAAGACGGTCCGCACCACCAGACCGTCCCGTTCCAGGTTGCGCAGCGTCAGGGTGAGCATCCGCCGGCTGATCCCGTCCAGCGACCGCTCCAGTTCGGTGAAGCGGCGCGGCCGGCGCAGGCCGGAGAGGATCCGGATCGTCCACTTGCCGCTCACGCGGTCGAGGAACTCCTCCAGCGGGGCCGCTTCGTCCCGCGCCAGCCGCGTGGCCGCCATGTCTAAGAGAGCCATGGGGACTGCCTCCTAAGGTGTCACTGCATGTGGGGGGTGAGGGTGGTGCGGATCAGGTCGGTCACGGCCTGCTGGTGGTCGGCCAGGTAGAAGTGACCTCCGCTGAAGACCTTCAGCTGGAACGCGCCGTCGGTGTGCCGGGCCCAGGCCCGCACTTCGTCGGCGCTCACGCGCGGGTCGGCCGCGCCGACCAGCGCGGTGACGGGGCAGGTCAGCGGGGTGGTGTCGGTGCACCGGTAGGCGGAGACCGCCCTGAAGTCGCTGCGCAGCACCGGCAGGGTGAGGCGGACCAGCTCCTCGTCGAGGAGGAGTGCGGCGTCGCTGCCGCCGAGCACCTTCATCTCCCTCAGCATCGCCTCGTCGTCGAGCTCGTGGTACCGCTCGTCACGGGTGGCCGAGGGGGCCCTGCGGGCCGAGACGATCAGTGCGGCGAGCGGCGTGCCGGCCGCCTCGTAGCGGCGCGCCACCTCGAACGCGACGGTCGCGCCCATGCTGTGCCCGAACAGGGCGACGGGCCCGTCCCACGGCATCAGGGCCTCCATGATGCGGTCGGCCAGCTCCCCTATGTCCTCCACCGGCGCCTCGTGCCGGCGTTCCTGCCGGCCGGGGTACTGCACGGCGAGCATCTCGACGTCGGGGCCGAGCGCCTTGGACAGCGGGTGGAAGTAGCTGGCGGATCCGCCGGCGTGGGGCAGGGCGACCAGCGTGATGCGGCGCTCCGGCTTGGGGTGGTAGCGCCGGATCCACTGCTGGGAGCAAGTGGCCGTGGCCTTCATGAAGACTCCTGTGCGGTGACGGACCGACGGGCGTGGGGGCCCGGGTGGGGTGGGGGAAGAGCTGGGCTACGGGCTACCGCCTGGCCGGGGACGGGGACGGCACCTGGCCGGCGATGGCCAGGAGCGCGCGGGCGCCGAGCCGGTAGCCGAGGGCGCCGAGGCCGACCACGACTCCGGAGGCGAGCGGGGCGATGACGGACTCGTGGCGCCACTGCTCGCGGGCCCACACGTTGGAGAGGTGGACCTCCACCCACGGCCTGGGGTAGCTGGCCAGGGCGTCGCGGAGGCTCCAGCCGGCGACCATCAGGGCCCCCGGGTTCACGATCGCCCCGACGGTGTCGTAGTTCGCGTGGATGGCGGTGACCAGGTCACCCTCCGAGTCGTGCTGGATGGAGCGGACCTTCCAACCGGGGCCCGCCACTTCCTCGCTCACGGCCCGCTCGATGTCGGCCAGGCTGTCCGTGCCGTACACCTCCGGTTCACGCTGCCCGAGGATTCCGAGATTAGGGCCATTCAGCAGGAGTATCGCGCTCATGATTCACCTCGCACAACGGTTCAGAGTGGGTATCGCCTCCTGAAAGTTGTAGCAGCAGCACACCGGCACCATGTCCACGAAGGGGCCCGTACCCGCACATTGAGGGGGGTGTTAGTGGACCCGGTAGGGGATGGGGTCCACTGCCATCCGCGCGGTAGCGTGATATCCCCCGGAAGAGAAAAGAGCCGTCGGCCAAGCGGCCCGGGCACATTACCGCGCGCCTCCGGCACAATTCCAGGCTCTCCGGCTTGAGATCATCCCCGAAAAGGATTGGTTCACCATGAATGATCGTGAGCAGCAGCTGCTCGCCGACCTTCCGAAGTGGCCTCGTTACGGTGACGAGGAGCGCTCCAATCTGGTGCGCGCCCTGGACCAGGGCCAGTGGTGGCGCATGGGTGGCAGCGAGGTCGACTCGTTCGAGCGGGAGTTCGCCGAGCGGCACGGCGCGCCCTACGCCCTGGCGGTCACGAACGGCACGCACGCCCTCGAACTCGCCCTGCAGGTGCTGGGGGTCGACCAGGGCAGCGAGGTCATCGTTCCCGCCTTCACCTTCATCTCGTCCTCGCAGGCCGCGCAGCGGCTCGGCGCGGTCGCCGTCCCGGTGGACGTCGACCCCGTGACGTACTGCCTGGACCCGGCGGCCACCGCCGCGGCGATCAACGAGCGGACCAAGGCGATCATGCCGGTCCACATGGCCGGCCACTTCGCCGACATGGACGCCCTGGCCAAGCTGTCCGCCGACACCGGCGTCCCGCTGATCCAGGACGCCGCGCACGCGCACGGCGCCGAGTGGAACGGCCTCAAGGCCGGTGAACTCGGCTCGATCGCCGCGTTCTCCTTCCAGAACGGCAAGCTGATGACGGCCGGCGAGGGCGGCGCGGTCACCTTCCCGGACGAGGCCTCGTACCAGGAGGCGTTCCTCCGGCACAGCTGCGGCCGGCCGGCCACGGACAAGCGGTACTTCCACCAGACGTCCGGCTCCAACTTCCGGATGAACGAGTTCTCGGCCGCGGTGCTCCGCGCCCAGCTCGGCAGGCTGGACGAGCAGATCGCCACCCGCGAGCTGCGCGCCCCGCTCCTCGCCTCGCTGCTCGCCGAGATCCCGGGTGTCGTGCCGCAGGGCCGCGACGAGCGGGTCAACGTCCACCCGCACTACATGCAGATGTTCCGCATCCCCGGCATCACCGAGGAGAAGCGCAACGCCCTGGTGGAGGCGCTCGTCGCGCGAGGCGTCCCGGCGTTCATCGCGTTCCGCGCGATCTACCGCTCGGACGGCTTCTGGGAGTACGCGGCGCCGAACGAGACGGTGGAGGAGGTGGCCGAGCGCTGCCCCGTCACCGAGGCCATCAACGCCGACGCGATCTGGATTCACCACCGCACGCTGCTCGGTACCGAAGAGCAGATGCACGCCGTCGCCGGTGCCGTCGCCGACGTGGTCGCACGGTCGTGACCGCCCCGGTGAGCGCGCGTGGACCGGCGCGTGATCCGGTCCGTACGAGCGTGGTCGGCCTGGGATGGGCGGCCAAGTCCATCTGGCTGCCCCGGCTGCGCCAGCACCCGTCGTTCTCGGTGGCCTCCGTGGTGGATCCCAACACGGCGGCGCACGCGGAGATCGCGCAGGACCGCGGTGGCACCCGGCTCCTCACCGACGTGGCGGAGCTGGACAGGTCCACCACCGATCTGGCGATCGTCGCGGTGCCCAACCACCTGCACTCCACGGTCGCCTGCCGGCTGCTGCGGATGGGCATCCCCGTCTTCCTGGAGAAGCCCGTCTGCCTCAACTCGGCGGAGGCGGAACAACTCGCCGCCGCCGAGCAGGCCGGCGGCGCGGTGCTCCTGGCGGGCAGTGCGGCCCGCTACCGCTCCGACGTGCGCACGCTGCGCCAGGTGATCTCCGAGGACCTCGGCGAACTCCGGCACATCGAGCTGTCGTGGGTGCGGGCCCGGGGCGTGCCGGACGCGGGCGGCTGGTTCACCCAGCGCCAGTTCGCGGGCGGCGGGGCGCTGGTCGACCTGGGCTGGCACCTGCTGGACACGGTCGGCCCGATCCTCGGCCCGGTCGGCTTCGACCAGGCCGTGGGTACGGTCTCCGACGACTTCGTCAACGACCGTACGTCGGCGGCCGCCTGGCGCAAGGACGCGCCGAAGCGGGACGCCTCCGACGGCGACGTCGAGGACACCGCGCGCGGCTTCCTGATCACCGAGGACGGCGTGTCCGTGGCGATCAGGGCGAGCTGGGCCTCGCACGAGCCGTACGACGTCACCCGGATCCGGGTCGACGGCAGTGCCGGCAGTGCCACATTGACCTGCACGTTCGGGTTCAGCCCGAACCGTCGCAAGGGCTCTTCGCTGGTCCTCGTACGGGACGGCGTCGAGATCGATGTGCCGCTTCCGGAGGAGGAGATCGGGGCCGAGTACCTGCAGCAGCTCGACGAGCTGCCCGCACTGCTCGCGGACCCTGCGTCACAGGGGCGGACCGTGGACGAGGTCCGCCGCACCATCGCGGTGATCGAGCGCATCTACCGCTCGGCCCGCCGGGCCCGGATCGGCGCCCGCTCCACAAGAGCGGCTCGGACGGTACCCCACTCGACGCTGCTCAACACGGAGGATCACCATGCCTGACGCCCTTGGCGGCCCCCTCATACCCACGGGTTATACCGGCTTTCCCGGGTTCGCCGACACGGATCCCACCACCGAACGCACCTTCCGCGCCGTCGTGTTCGACCTCGACGGGGTGCTCGTCGACAGCTACGAGGTGATGCGCGAGGCCTTCAGCATCGCGTATCGGGAGGTCGTGGGGGCCGGTGACGCTCCGTTCGCGGAGTACAACCGCCACCTCGGCCGCTACTTCCCCGACATCATGCGGATCATGGGCCTGCCCCTGGAGATGGAGGGCCCGTTCGTCCGGGAGAGCTACCGGCTCCAGGGACAGGTCCCGGTCTTCCCCGGGGTCCGCGAGCTCCTCCAGGAGCTGCGGGCGCGCCGCATCCCGCTCGCCGTCGCCACCGGCAAGGCGGGCGACCGGGCCCGGGCGCTCCTGGGCGAACTGGACCTGCTGCCGCTGTTCGACATCGTCATCGGCTCGGACCAGGTGGCCCACCCCAAGCCGGCCCCCGACATGGTGCTGCGCGCCCTGTCGGTGCTCGGCGCTCCGCCGGAGCAGACGGTGATGGTCGGTGACGCGGTCACCGACCTGCAGAGCGCCCGCGGCGCCGGCGTGGCCCCCGTGGCCGCGCTGTGGGCCGGCGTCGACGAGGACGTACTGCTCGCCGCGGGCCCCGAGGCGGTACTGCGCCGTCCCGCGGATCTGCTGGCGCTGTGCCCGGCGGCGGTCCCCGTCGCCTAGGCGCTGACCTCCGTACCCGACGGGTACGACGAAAACGGCCCGGACTCTGTACAGTCCGGGCCGTTTCGCGTGGGTGGGGTCGTACGTGAGGAGGTCAGCCGCCCACGGGCATGGCCGCCAGGGTGGTGCGTACCGCCGACTCCGGTACGTCCCGGACGAGTTCGGCGCCGTCGGGTCCGTCCAGGACGAAGGCCAGGCCTGCGCCCGCCTTCTTGTCGCGGCGCATGTACCGGACCAGTTCGTCGTGGCCGACGCCCTCGGGGAGCGTCACGGGAAGTCCGTACGAGGCGACGACCGTGCGGTGCTCCTCGGCGCGGGCCGCGTCGATCCGGCCGAGTTCGGCGGCGAGCAGCCCGGCGTAGACCGTGCCGATCGCGACGGACTCGCCGTGCCGGAGCCGGAAGTCGGTGGCCAGCTCCAGGGCGTGCCCCAGGGTGTGACCGTAGTTGAGGATGTGCCGCAGCCCCTGGTCGCGTTCGTCCCGGGTCACGACGGACGCCTTCAGGGAGACGCTGGCGGCGATCTGGTCGACGAGGTCGAGGGCGTGCAGGTTCTCGGCGCCGATGAAGTGGCAACGGGCCAGTTCGCCGTAGCCGTTGACGCGTTCGGCGTCCGGCAGGGTGTCGAGGAACTCGGTGTCGCAGAGCACCTCGACCGGCTGCCAGTAGGCGCCCACCAGGTTCTTGCCCTCGGGCAGGTTGACGCCGGTCTTGCCGCCGATGCTCGCGTCGACCTGGGCGAGCAGCGACGTGGGCAGGTGGATCACCGGGGTGCCCCGGTGGTAGAGCGAGGCGGCGAGTCCCACCATGTCGGTGGTGGTGCCGCCGCCGCAGGAGATGATCACGTCGTCCCGGGTGAGACCGAACCGGGCGAACCGGCTGGTCAGTTCGGCGACGGTGGCGAGGTGCTTGTTGGTCTCGCCGTCCTGCGCTTCCAGCCACAGGGTCTCGACGCCGAGCTCCGGCAGCCAGTGCGCGGGGCGGGCCGAGACCACGGCCGCGCGCCGGGCGCCGAGGCGGGCGACGGTCTCGGGGAGCAGAGAGCGCACCCCGGGACCGATGTGCACGGTGTACGAGCGGTCGCCCAGGCCCACCTCGACCTGGTGGCGGGCCGCGAGCTGCTGGGTCATCGCTGGGTCCTCTCGGTGCTCAGGGCCCGTCTCATGCGGTCTGCAGCGCCGCGGCCGGTACCGCGATCGGCTGGAGGTCCGCACCCGAGGAGGTCAGCGCGGCACGCACCGTGCGGGCGGCGAGGGCCTCGGTGACGGCGGGGATGCGCAGCCGGCGGTGGGTGAGGTGGGCGTGGTCGAAGAGCAGGTAGTTGACGGGCGCGCCCTGCTCGGTCCAGGCGCCCACGGAGCGGCGCAGGGTGCGCAGGTACGCGTCCCAGCGCTGCTCGACGGCGGGGCCCATGGCGGGCGGTCCGTCGTCGAGTGCGGAGCCGGCGGCCTGCGTCCGGTCGTACAGCGCGGTGCGCCGGTCGGGCGTGAGGCTCTCCGTCCAGTGCTGCCAGCACTGGAAGAGGAAGCCGCGGCGGCTGCCCTCGGGGATCAGCGCGACGACGTGGCGGAGGTGCCAGACGGCGAGTGCGAGCTGGGCGTCCGGGGCGAGCGCGGGCTCGGCCGCGACGGCCAGGGCGAGTTCGCTAGACGCCAGGGCGACGTCGTCGCTGAATTCGAGGTCGCGGGGATCGAGATGGCCCGATTCGAGACCTGTGCGGTGCGTCGTTTCCGGGGCTGTTCCGTTCACCGGGAATTCCTTCCGTATCGATTCTCCACCTGGCGCAGAACGGATGATGTGCCGCCCGCCCACAGGCCGATTCCAGGGGTTTTTCCTTGCGGGGTCCAGTGCACGAACCACCGTCTCGTCCTGTCCGCCGCACGCTGGTCCCTGACGATCTCCACGAGGCCTCGCGGGGCTTCGGGGCGCGATACTCCGCTTCGTTCGGTACCGTGCTGAGCAGCCGGGCGGGAGTTGATCCAATGGTGCGTCATGTCGAGTTACCTCACTTCTGCCACCAGCGGGGTTGCCCGTTTATTCCATGCTAGGGCCGCCGCCCCGAATCCCACTATCACTTAGGGGGCCAATACTTCTCCACCGGCCCGACTCAGGGAGCCCTTAGGGGGGTTGACTGGGGTTCCAGACGCAAGTCGAGCAGCGAGACTCTTACCTGCGGGATCTGTATCAGGACGTCAGTTCTGCACAGTTCAGCAGAGATCCGTTGAGATCAGTAGAGCCGTTTTTCGTTGTTTCCGACGCGTTATCGAGGGGTGTGTGGACATGCTGCGAACCGAGCTGATCCGACCGTTGCCGGAACTGCTCATGGCGCACGCGAAGCGTTTCGGGAACAAGGTCGCCTACCGCGATTCCCGGCGCTCCGTCAGTTACGCGCAGCTGGCCGAGCGGACCGGTCGGATCGCCGGTCACCTCGCGGCGCTCCGCCTCCAGCCGGGCGATCGCGCGGCCATCCTTCTCGGCAACTGCGTGGAGACCGTCGAGAGCTACCTGTCGATCGTCCGGGCCGCCGCGATCGGCGTCCCGCTCAACCCGCGCTCCACGGACTCCGAGCTGACCCACCTGCTGACCGACAGCGGCGCCCGCGTGGTCATCACCGACGAGGCCCATGTCGAGCAGGTCCGCCGGGTGCTGGGCAACGGCAGTCCGGTACGGATCGTGGTGACCGGCACCGGCCGCCCGCCGGCCGGCGGCGTCTCCTTCGAGACCCTCGCGACCACCGAGCCCGCCGCCGCCGCCAGGGACGACCTGGGCCTGGACGACGTGGCCTGGATGCTCTACACCTCCGGCACCACCGGTAAGCCCAAGGGCGTCCTCTCCACCCAGCGCAACGCCCTGTGGTCGGTGAGCGCCAGCTACATCCCGATCCCCGAACTCTCCGCGGACGACCGGGTGCTGTGGCCGCTGCCGCTCTTCCACAGCCTGTCGCACATCGTCTGCGTGGTCGCCGTCACCACCGTCGGCGCCTCCGCCCGGCTCGTCGACGGCTTCGCCGCCGACGACGTCCTGGCCGCGCTCCGCGAGGAGAACTCCACCTTCCTGGCCGGCGTGCCCACCATGTACCACCAGCTGGTCGCGGCCGCCTCCCGCAAGGGCTTCAGCGCCCCCCGGCTGCGCATGTGCCTGGTCGGCGGCTCGGTCACCACGGCCGACCTGCACACCCGCTTCGAGCAGGCCTACGGCGCTCCGCTGCTCGACGCGTACGGCTCCACCGAGACCTGCGGCTCCATCACCATGAAGTGGCCGACCGGCGACCGCGTCGAGGGCTCCTGCGGCATCCCGGTGCCCGGCGTGAACGTCCGCCTGGTCGACCCGAACACCGGCAACGACGTGCCCACCGGCGACGAGGGCGAGGTCTGGGTCAGCGGCCCCAACGTCATGGTCGGCTACCACAACGACCCGCAGGCGACCGCCGAGGCGCTGGTGGACGGCTGGTACCGCACCGGCGACCTGGCGCGCCGCGACGTCGCCGGCTACTTCCGCATCACCGGCCGCCTGAAGGAACTCATCATCCGCGGCGGCGAGAACATCCACCCCGCCGAGGTCGAGGAGGTCCTGCGGACCGTGCCCGGCGTCGCGGACGTCGCCGTCGTCGGCAAGCCGCACGACGTGCTCGGCGAGGTGCCGGTCGCCTTCGTCGTGCCGGGCCCCGAGGGACTGGACTCCGAACTCCTCTACGCCGCCTGCCGCGAGCAGCTCGCCTACTTCAAGGTGCCGGAGGAGCTGTACGAGACCGAGGTCATCCCCCGTACGCAGTCCGGCAAGATCACCCGCCACAAGCTGCTCAGCCGCCCCATGCGGCTGCGGGCCGCGAACGCCAGCCACTTCGAGTCGCTGCTGCGCCTCGACTGGGTCCCGCTGACCGGCGGACCCTCCCCGGAGGCCGGATGGGCCGCCGACCACTGGCTGCTGACCGGCCCCGACGCGGCTTCCCTCGCCACCGCCCTGGAGGACCGGCTCGCCGAGTCCCCGGCCGTCCCCGGCACCGTCGTGCTCGGCCTCGACGTCCCGCAGGCCGCGTCCGCCGCAGAGTTCGCGGGCGCCGTCGAGCGCACCGTCGTCGAGCTGGCCGCCCGGATCGAGGCATGGCTGGCCGACGGGCGCCTGGCCACGACCCGGCTCGCGATCGCCACCCGCGGCGCCGTCATCGCCGGCCCCCGCGAGACCCTCCACAACATCGCGCACGCCCCCGTCTGGGGCCTGCTGCGCTCCCTGCAGGCCGCCCACCCCGGCCGGCTCGCCCTCCTCGACCTGGACGAGGCTCCCGCGTCGCTGGAAGCGCTGCCCGTCGCCCTGGCCTCCGGCGAGCCGCAGCTCGCGCTGCGCACCGGAGTGCCGCTGGTGCCCCGGCTCGCCCGCGTCGCGGCCGCCGCCGACCCGTCCGAGCGGCCCGGCATCGACCGGGACGGCGCCGTCGTCGTCACCGGCGCCGAGAGCCCGCAGGCCGCGGCCCTCGCCCGCCACCTGGTGGCCGGGCACCACGCCCGGCACGTCCTCCTCATCGCCTCGCACGACGCCGCCGACGAGCGCGTCACCGCGCTGGCCGCCGAGCTGACGCAGCTCGGCGCCAAGGTCCGTACGACCGTCTGCGACCCCGCCGACCGGGCCGCGCTCGCCGCCGCCCTCGAACAGGCCGGGCGTCCGCTGACCGCCGTCGTCCACGCGCACGGCTGGCAGACCGCGCTGGCCCACCGCCCGGACCGGGCGCTCGCCTCGGCGGTCGGCGCGCTGCTGCACCTGCACGAGCTGTCCCGCGCGCACGAGCTCTCCGCGTTCGTGGTCTGCTCCTCCGCCGACACGCTCCTCGGGGCCGCCGGCGAGGGCGACCGCGCCGCGTACCACGCCTTCCTCGACGCCCTGGCGCAGCACCGCGCCGACCGTGGGCTGCCCGCGCTGTCCCTGGGCTGGGGCCCGTGGGAGCCGACCGCCGGGAGCCCCGGCGACGAGCCGGGTGTCGGCACGCTCGGCACCGCCGACGGCCTCGCCATGTTCGACGCGGCCCTGCTGGCCGGGTCCGCGCACTCGCTGCCGATGCGTCTGGACACCGCGACCCTCGCGACCGGCTCGGTGAACGTGCTGCTCACCGGTCTCATCGACACCTCCGCGACGCCCGCGACCGCCGACACCTCGATCGCCGAGGCGCTCCGCGAGCGCCTCGCGCCGCTCCCGGAGTTCGAGCAGATCCGGGTCCTCCTCGACATCGTGCGCACCGAGGCCGCCCGGGTGAGCGACCTCGGCGGCATCGACAAGGTCGGACCGGAGCGCGCCTTCAAGGAGCTCGGCTTCACCTCGCTGGGCGCCGTCGCGCTGCGCAACCGCCTGACCGAGACGACGGGCCTGAAGCTGCCCGCCACCCTCGCCTTCGACCACCCCACCCCGCACGCCGTCGCCCGCCTGCTGCACTCCGAGCTCAACGGCATCCAGGCGGCCGTCGAAGAGGTCCGTCCCGAGGTGGCCGGCTCCGACGAGCCCATCGCCATCGTCGGCATGGCCTGCCGGCTGCCCGGCGGCGTCGCCTCCCCCGAGGACCTGTGGCGGCTCGTCGCCGAGGCCCGTGACGCGGTCTCGGCCTTCCCGGACGACCGCGACTGGAACCTGGAGGAGCTGTACGACCCCGAGGGCGGCCGCCCCGGTTCCTCGTACGTCCGCGAGGGCGGGTTCCTCTACGACCAGGCCGACTTCGACGCCGAGTTCTTCGGTATCTCGCCGCGCGAGGCCATCGCCATGGACCCGCAGCAGCGACTGCTCCTGGAGACCTCCTGGGAGGCGCTGGAGCGGGCCGGCATCGACCCGTCCCGGCTGCGCGGCGAGCCCGTCGGCGTGTTCTCCGGCGTCATGTACCACGACTACGGAACCCACGTCACCGGAGCGCCCGAGGAGCTCGAGGGCTACCGGGGCACCGGATCCGCGGGCAGCGTCGCCTCGGGCCGCGTCTCGTACACCTTCGGTCTCGAAGGCCCGGCGCTCACCGTCGACACGGCCTGCTCGTCCTCGCTGGTCGCCCTGCACCTGGCCGCGCAGTCGCTGCGCAACGGCGAGTGCACGATGGCGCTGGCCGGCGGTGTCGCGCTGATGGCGCAGCCCACCTCGTTCGTCGAGTTCTCCCGCCAGCGGGCCCTCGCGCCCGACGGCCGCTGCAAGCCGTACGCCGAGGCCGCGGACGGCACCGGCTGGGCCGAGGGCGTCGGCGTCCTGCTCCTGGAGCGGCTCTCCGACGCCGAGCGGCTCGGACACCCGGTCCTCGCGGTCGTCCGGGGCTCGGCGGTCAACCAGGACGGCGCCTCCAACGGCCTCACCGCACCGAGCGGCCCCTCGCAGCAGCGCGTCATCCGCCAGGCCCTGGCCAACGCCCACCTGCGGAGCGCGGACGTGGACGTGGTCGAGGGCCACGGCACGGGCACGATGCTCGGCGACCCGATCGAGGCGCAGGCCCTGCTCGCCACGTACGGCAAGGACCGCGACGAGGCGCAGGAGCCGCTGTGGCTCGGCTCGCTGAAGTCGAACATCGGGCACGCCCAGTCGGCGGCCGGTGTCGCGGGCATCATCAAGATGGTCCAGGCGATCCGGAACGGCGTCCTGCCGCAGTCCCTCCACATCGACCGTCCGTCGACGAAGGTCGACTGGTCGGCCGGAGCGGTGGAACTCCTCACCGAGGCCCGTCCGTGGCCCGAGGTGGACCGTCCGCGCCGTGCCGCCGTCTCCTCCTTCGGCGTCAGCGGCACCAACGCCCACGTCATCATCGAGCAGGCGCCGAACGCCGCCGGCTCCGGGGAGGACGCGGGCCGTTCGGCCGCGGCGGTCACCCCGTGGCTGGTCTCCGCCAGGACTCAGGACGCCCTGCGCGCCCAGGCGGACCAGTTCGTCACCGCCGCCGAGGGCGCGGACCGGTCGGACCTGGCGCACGCGCTGGCGTTCACCCGGGCCACGCTCGACCAGCGGGCCGTGGTGGTCTCGGCCGACGGCGACACCCTGATCGCGGGTCTGCGGGCGTTGGCGGCGGGTGAGCCGGCCGCCGAGCTGGTCACGGGTACGGCGGACGTGGACGGCAAGACCGCGTTCGTCTTCCCCGGCCAGGGCGCCCAGTGGGCCGGCATGGGAGCCCAGCTCCTCGACTCCTCCCCCGTCTTCGCCGAAGCCATGGAGGACTGCGCCAAGGCCTTCGCTCCGTACGTCGACTGGAACCTCCTCGACGTCATCCGGCAGACCGAAGACGCCGCCGACTTCCACCGCGTCGACGTCGTCCAGCCCGCCTCCTTCGCCGTCATGGTCTCCCTCGCCCGCCTCTGGCAACACCACGGCCTCACCCCCGACGCCGTCATCGGCCACTCCCAAGGCGAGATAGCCGCAGCCCACATCTCCGGCGCCCTCACCCTCGACGACGCCGCCCGCATCGTCACCCTCCGCAGCCAGGCCATCGCCGCCCACCTCGCCGGACACGGCGGCATGATGTCCATCCCCCTGCCCCTCACCGACGTCCAGACCCACATCACCGCCTACGACGGCCGCATCGAAATAGCCGCCGTCAACGGCCCCACCTCCACCGTCGTCGCCGGCGACGCCGACGCCCTCGACCAACTCCACACCACCTACGAAACCGACGGCATCCGCGCCCGCAAGATCCCCGTCGACTACGCCTCCCACACCAGCCACGTCGAACGCATCGAAGACGAACTGGCCCTGGTGCTCGACGGGTTGACACCGTCGGCCCCGCGGATCCCGATGTTCTCGACGCTGCGTGCCGCCTGGCTCGACGGCGAGACCCTGCTGGACCGTGGCTACTGGTTCAGCAACCTGCGTCACCAGGTCCGGTTCGGCGAGTCGATCGAGAAGCTGGTGGGCGCCGGGTTCCGTGCGTTCGTCGAGATCAGCGCCCACCCGGTGCTGAACATGCCGGTGCAGGAGATCGTGGAGGCGCACGCCGACAGCCCCTGGGTGACCAGTGGTTCGCTGCGCCGCAACGACGGCGACCTCCAGCGCTTCCTCACCTCGGCCGCCGAACTGCACGTCCGTGGCGTCTCCCTCGACTGGCGGACCGTGCTCACCGAGGCCCACCCGGCCCCGGTCGAGCTGCCCACCTATCCGTTCCAGCGCCGCCGTTACTGGCTCGAAGGCACCGGCAGCACCGACGCCGGTGCGCTCGGCCTGGCGACCGAGGAGCACCCGCTGCTCGGTGCGCTGGTCGAACTCCCGGGTTCGGGTGGCGTGTTGGCGACGGGTCTGCTGTCCCTGAAGACGCATCCCTGGCTGGCCGCCGACGCGGCCGGCGGGTCCTCCGCCGTCCCCGGCTCGGTCCTGTTCGAGCTCGCGGTGCGGGCCGGCGACCACGTGTCCGCCGGGATGATCGAGGAACTGGTCCTGGAGTCGCCGCTGGTCCTTCCGGAGCGCGGCGGCGTCCGGGTCCGGGTCCAGGTCGGCGCGGCCGAGAGCGGCGGCCGCCGCCCGGTCAGCATCCACTCCCGTACGGACGACTCCGACGACTGGACGCGGAACGCGATCGGCCATCTCACCGCGCAGGCGCAGGTGTTCGCGGGTGACTTCACGGTCCGCCCGCCGCAGAACGCCGACTCCGTCGACGTCTCCGGGCTCGCCGCCGAGCTCCGGAAGGTCTGGCGCCACGGCGACGAGGTGTACGCCGAGGTGGCCCTGCCGGAGGAGCTCGCCGGTGACGCGGCCTCGTTCGGTCTGCACCCGGCGCTGCTGGACGCGGCGCTCTCGGTCGCGGCCTTCGGCCCGCTGGGCGGCGCGGCACGGGACGGCAAGGTCCTGCTGCCGCACACCTGGCGCAAGGTCTCCCTGTACGCGTCGGGCGCGGCCCGGCTCCAGGTCCGCATCGCCCCGCACGGTGACGGCTCCGTCTCCCTTTCGGCGGCCGATTCGGCGGGGGCTCCGGTCCTCTCGGTGCGCGAGCTGACGTTCCGCGCGGTCGACTCCGCCCAGCTGGCGGGTCACGGCGATTCGCTGCGGGACTCGCTGTTCCGGGTGGAGTGGCAGGAGATCGCCGCTCCGGGTTCCACGACGGGTGAGCAGTGGCCCGTACTGGACCTGAGCGAGAACACCGAGGACGTACGGACCCTCACCGGCCGTGTCCTCGCCATCGTCCAGGCCCACCTGGCCACCGACCCCGACGACACCCGCCTCGTCGTCCTGACCCACGACGCGGTCAGCGACCCGGCACAGGCAGCCGTCTGGGGCCTGATCCGCACCGCGCAGAACGAGCACCCGGACCGCCTGGTCCTCGTCGACACCGACTCCACGCAGGCGACCACGGCGCTCCTCCACGCGGCCCTGGCCACCGGTGAACCCCAGCTCGCCCTGACCGGCGGCAAGATCACCGTCCCGCGCCTCGCCCGCACCACCGTTCCCGGTACGGCCGGCCCGCTCGACAGCGACGGCACCGTCCTGATCACCGGCGGCACCGGCACCCTCGGCGCCCTCACCGCCCGCCACCTCATCACCGAGCACGGCATCACCCACCTCCACCTCATCAGCCGACGCGGACCGGCGAGCCCCGGAGCCGACCAGCTCCACCAGGACCTCACCGCCCTCGGCGCCACCGTCACCATCAGCGCCACGGACGCCACCGACGCCGGCCAGGTCACCGACCTGCTCGCCACGATCGACCCGGCCCACCGGCTCACCGCCGTCATCCACACGGCCGGTGTCCTGGACGACGGCGTCATCACCGCCCAGACCCCCGAGCGCCTCGACACGGCCTACCGCGCCAAGATCGACGCCGCCCAGGTCCTCCACGAGGCCACGAAGGACCTCGGTCTCGCCGCCTTCGTCCTCTTCTCCTCCGCCGCCGGCACCCTCGGCAACCCCGGACAGGCCAACTACGCCGCCGCCAACGCCGCCCTCGACGCCTACGCCCACCGGCTCCGCACCGAAGGCACCCCGGCCACCTCCCTCGCCTGGGGCTACTGGTCCGACGTCAGTGGGATGACGGCCCACCTCGACGAGGCCGCGCTGCAGCGGCACCGCCGGGACGGGATGCTGGGGCTCTCCGCCGAGGCCGGCATGGCCCTGCTCGACGCCGGCTTCCGGTCCCCCGAGGCCGCGTTCGTCGCGGCCCGGCTCGACCTCGCAGGCCTGCGGGCCCGCTCGGTCACGGACCCGGTCCCGCCGCTCCTCCGCTCGCTCGTCCGGCCGCTGCGCCGCGTCGCCGCGCAGGCCGGTCCTGCCGCGGCCGCCGCGGGTGGCGGGAACGCGCTGGCCGAGCGGCTCGCCGGGCTCTCCCCCGCCGAGCGCGAGCGCACCCTCGTCGACCTGGTGCGGGCCGAGGCCGCGACCGTCCTCGGACACGCGACCGCCGACGCCATCGAGGAGAAGCGCGCCTTCAAGGAGCTGGGCTTCGACTCGCTGACCGCCGTCGAACTGCGCAACCGGATCGGCAAGCGGGCCGGGCTGACCCTGCCCACCACGCTGGTCTTCGACTACCCCACCCCGACGGTGCTCGCCCGCAAGCTGCTCGCCGACCTGGTCGGCGACGAGGCCGAGCAGACCGCGACCACGCGGACCCGGACGGTCTCCGAGGACGACGACCCGATCGTGATCGTCTCCATGGGCTGCCGCTTCCCGGGCGGGGCCGACGGCCCCGACGAGCTGTGGCGGATCGTCGCGGACGGCGCCGACATCATCGGCGGGCTCCCGGAGGACCGGGGCTGGGACCTGGAGGCGCTGTACCACGAGGACCCCGAGCACCTCGGCACCTCGTACGCCAAGCACGGGGCGTTCCTGGACACGGCGACGGAGTTCGACGCCGGGTTCTTCGGGATCTCGCCGCGCGAGGCCGTCGCGATGGACCCGCAGCAGCGGCTGCTCCTGGAGACCACCTGGGAGACGTTCGAGCGGGCCGGCATCGACCCGACCGGGCTGGGCGGCGAGCGCGTGGGCGTCTTCGTCGGCGTCAACGACCGGGACTACATCCTGCGGATGCAGCACAACGCGGGTGAGCTGGAGGGCTACCGCCTGACCGGCACGTCCGGCAGCGTCGCCTCCGGCCGCATCTCGTACACCTTCGGTCTCGAGGGCCCGGCCCTCACGATCGACACGGCCTGCTCCTCCTCGCTCGTCGCCCTCCACCTGGCCGCGCAGTCGCTGCGCAACGGCGAGTCGTCGATGGCGCTGGCCGGCGGTGTGGCGGTGATGACGACACCCGACGCGTTCGTGGAGTTCTCCCGTCAGCGCGGTCTGTCGACCGACGGCCGCTGCAAGGCCTTCGCGGACGCCGCCAACGGCACCGGCTGGGCCGAGGGCGTGGCGCTGCTGCTCGTCGAGCGGCTCTCCGACGCCGAGCGGCTCGGACACCCGGTCCTCGCGGTCGTCCGCGGTACGGCGGTCAACCAGGACGGCGCCTCCAACGGCCTCACCGCCCCCAACGGCCCCTCGCAGCAGCGCGTCATCCGTGCCGCGCTGGAGGACGCCGGCCTGACCGGCTCCGAGGTCGACGCCATCGAGGCGCACGGCACCGGCACCAGGCTCGGTGACCCGATCGAGGCCCAGGCCCTGCTCGCCACGTACGGCACGGACCGCGACGAGGCGCAGGAGCCGCTGTGGCTCGGCTCGCTGAAGTCGAACATCGGTCACACGCAGGGCGCCGCCGGCGCCGCCAGCGTGATCAAGATGGTCCAGGCGATCCGCCACGGAATCCTGCCCCAGACCCTCCACGTCGACCAGCCGTCGACGAAGGTCGACTGGTCGGCCGGAGCGGTGGAACTCCTCACCGAGGCCCGCCCGTGGCCCGAGGTGGACCGTCCGCGCCGTGCCGCCGTCTCCTCCTTCGGCGTCAGCGGCACCAACGCCCACGTCATCATCGAGCAGGCCCCCGCCACGGCGCGGGAGACGGCGGAGCCCGAGGCCGGTACGCCGGACGCGGTCGTCCCGTACGTCCTCTCCGCCAAGTCCCCGGAGGCCCTGGCCGGTCAGGCCGCGCGCCTCGCCGAGTGGCTCCGCGACAGCGGGCGCACGACGCAGGCGGAGTACGCGGAGGTCGCGCGCTCCCTCGCCACCACGCGCGCCGTGCTCGACCACCGGGCCGTCGTCGTGGCGGCCGACCGCGAGGAGCTGCTCGCCGGGCTCGACGGACTGGCGTCCGGCGCGCTCCCCGGCTCGGTCGTCCGCGGCGCCCCCGCCACCGGACGCACCGCGTTCCTCTTCACCGGCCAGGGCAGCCAGCGCACCGGGATGGGACGCGAGCTGTACGACGCGTACCCGGTGTACGCGGCGGCCTTCGACGCCGCCTGCGCCGAGCTGGACCGCCACCTGGTCCACGCCGGACACGTCGAACTCCCGCTCAAGGACGTGGTGTTCGCCGAGGCCGGCACCCCGACCGCCGAGCTGCTGCACCGCACGGTCTACACCCAGTCCGCGCTGTTCGCCGTCCAGGTCGCCCTGTTCCGCCTCGTCGAGGCCTGGGGCGTGCGGCCCGACGCGGTGGCCGGACACTCCATCGGCGAACTGGCCGCCGCCCACGTGGCGGGCGTGTACTCGCTCGCCGACGGCGCCGCGCTGGTCGCCGCGCGGGGCCGGCTGATGCAGGCGCTGCCCGAGGGCGGCGCGATGGTCGCCGTCCAGGCCACCGAGGCCGACGTCCTGCCCCTCCTCCCGGCCGACGGCCGGGCGGGCGTGGCCGCGGTCAACGGGCCTTCGGCCCTGGTGATCTCGGGCGACGAGGACGCGGTCCTGGAGGTCGCCGAGGTCTGCAAGGCGCGGGGCTGGAAGACCAAGCGGCTGCGGGTCAGCCACGCGTTCCACTCGGCGCGCATGGAGCCGATGCTGGACGAGTTCCGTTCGGTCGCCGCCGGACTGGCGTACGCGGAGCCCCGGATCCCGGTGGTCTCCACCCTGACCGGCTCGCTCGTCGGCCTCGACCGGCTCGGCACGGCCGACTACTGGACGCAGCACGTGCGGCAGCCGGTGCGGTTCGCCGACGCCGTACGCGACCTCCGGACGGCGGGGACGACCCGCTTCCTGGAGATCGGCCCCGACGCCGTCCTGACGGCGATGGCGCGGGAGACCCTCGACGCCGCCGCCGCGACCGGGGCCGCCGCCGAGGTGATCGTGCCGGGGCTGCGCCGCGAGCGCTCCGAGCCCCGCACGCTGCTGACGGCGCTGGCCGGACTCCACGTGCACGGCACGGCGACCGACTGGTCCGCCGCCTTCGCCGGCGCCGACGCCTCCCGCGTCGACCTGCCGACGTACGCCTTCCAGCGCGAGCGCTACTGGGCCGAGATGTCGACGGGCACGACGGACGTGGCCGGCCTCGGCCTCGCCTCCGCCGAGCACCCGCTCCTCGGGGCCGTCGTCGAACTCCCGGAGGACGGGGGCGTCCTGGCCACCGGCCGGCTCTCCCTGAAGAGCCACTCCTGGCTGGCGGACCACGCCAAGTCGGGCACGGTCCTGGTGCCGGGCACCGCGCTCGTCGAGCTGGCCGTCCGCACGGGCGACCAGATCGACGCGGGCGTCCTGGAGGAGCTGGTGCTCCAGTCGCCGATGGTGCTGCCGGAGCGCGGCAGCGTCGAGGTCCGCGTCCTGGTCGGCGCGGCCGACGGCGAGGGCCGCCGCCCGGTGGGCATCCACTCCCGCACGGACGGCACGGACGAGTGGGTCCGGCACGCCACCGGTTCCGTCACCTCCGCGGGACAGCCCGCCGCGGCCACGCTGTCGGTCTGGCCGCCGGCGGATGCCGAGGCCGTCGACATCGAGGGCTTCTACGAGCGTCAGGCCCTCGCGGGCCACGAGTTCGGCCCGCTGTTCCAGGGGTTGCGCACGGTGTGGCGCCGGGGCGACGAGCTGTTCGCCGAGGTGGCCCTGCCGGACGAGGCCGCGAACGAGGCCGCCGCGTTCGGTCTGCACCCGGCGCTGCTCGACGCGGCCCTGCACACGACCAGCTTCGGCGCGGTCGCGGCGACGGAGGCCGGGCACGTCCTGCTCCCGTTCGCCTGGAACGGGGTGACCCTGCACGCCACGGGCGCCGCCCGCCTGAGGATCCGTATCGCGCCCCAGGGCGGCGACACGGTCTCCGTCGAGGCTGCGGACAGCACGGGCGCACCGGTCGCCACGGTCGGCTCGCTGGCCTTCCGGGCCGTCGACACCACCCAGCTCGGCGGCGATCAGGACCCGCTGCGGGACGCCCTGTTCCGGGTGGAGTGGCAGGAGATCGCCGCTCCGGGCACCACGACCGGCACGGACTGGCCGGTGCTGGACCTGACCGGCAGCACCGAGGACGTACGGACCCTCACCGGCCGTGTCCTCACCGCAGTCCAGGCCCACCTGGCCACCGACCCCGACGACACCCGCCTCGTCGTCCTGACCCGCGACGCCGTCGACAACCCCGACCAGGCCGCCGTCTGGGGCCTGATCCGCACCGCGCAGAACGAGCACCCGGACCGGCTGGTCCTCGTCGACACCGACTCCACGTCGGCACCGCTCCTCCACGCGGCCCTGGCCACGGATGAACCCCAGCTGGCCCTGACCGCGGGGAAGATCACCGTCCCCCGGCTCGCCCGCACCACCGCGGAAGCCACGTCGAGCCCGCTCGACGGCGACGGCACCGTCCTCGTCACCGGCGGCACCGGCACCCTCGGCGCCCTCACCGCCCGCCACCTCATCACCGAGCACGGCATCACCCACCTCCACCTCATCAGCCGCCGCGGACCGGACGCCCCGGGCGCCGACCTGCTCCACAAGGAACTGACCGCCCTCGGCGCCACCGTCACCATCACCGCGACCGACGCCACCGACGCCGGCCAGGTCACCGACCTGCTCGGCACCATCGACCCGGCCCACCCGCTCACCGCCGTCATCCACACGGCCGGTGTGCTCGACGACGGCATCATCACCGCCCAGACCCCCGAGCGCCTCGACACGGCCTACCGCGCCAAGATCGACGCCGCTCACACCCTCCACGAGGCGACGAAGGACCACGACCTGGCCGCCTTCGTCCTCTTCTCCTCCGCCGCCGGCATCCTCGGCAACCCCGGACAGGCCAACTACGCCGCCGCCAACACCTACCTGGACGCCCTCGCGGGCCGGCTCCGCGCCGAAGGCACCCCGGCCGTCTCCCTCGCCTGGGGCCTGTGGGCGGAGGCGAGCGGGATGACCGGCGAGCTGAGCGACGCGGACCTGAAGCGCGGCAAGCGCACCGGGATCACCGCGATGTCGACGGAGACGGCGCTCGCGCTGCTCGACGCGGGCATCGCCGCGAAGGACGACTCCGCACTGGTCACGGCCCGGCTCGACCTGGTGGGGCTGCGCAAGCAGGCCGCCACGGACTCCGAGGGGGTCCCGGCGCTGCTGAGGTCGCTGGTCCGCGCACCGCGCAAGGCGGCCCGGACGGCGGCGGTCGTGGAGGAGTCGCTGACCGAACGCCTGAGCTCCCTGTCGGCCGCCGAACGCTCCAAGTCCGTTCTGGAGCTGGTGCGTTCGGAGGCGGCGACCGTCCTGGGCCACGCCACGGCCAAGGCGATCGGGGCCGAGAACGCCTTCAAGGAGCTGGGCTTCGACTCGCTGGCGGCCGTGGAGCTCCGTAACCGCCTCGCCACCGCGACCGGGGTACGCCTGCCGGCCACGCTGATCTTCGACTACCCGACCCCCGGGGAGCTCGCCGACCAGCTGATCGAGGAGCTCGGTCTCACCGAGGCGGCGACCGCCGCCGCGGAGACCCCGGACACCATCCCCGGCGAACTCGGTCTCGGCATCGACCTGGAGATCGACCTCGACATCGAGACGGCGACCGACGACGAGCTGTTCCGGCTCATGGACGGTGAACTCGACCTGTCCTGATCCCGCCTGGTTCCAGCCGTCCACCCACCGACGCCATCGACGTCTCCGACGCCTTGAAGGGGCAGACCCGGTCATGTCCAACGAGTCCAGCAGCACCACCGACACCACCACAGGCAGCACCACCGACAACCAGAAGCTCCGCGACTACCTGAAGCGGGCCCTGGTCGACCTCAAGCAGGCCAACAAGCGGCTCCGTGACGTGGAGGCCGCCAAGTCCGAGCCGATCGCCATCGTCGGGATGGCGTGCCGCCTCCCGGGCGGGGTGACCACGCCCGACGAGCTGTGGCAGCTGGTCGACGCGGGCGGCGACGCCGTCGCCGGGTTCCCCGAGGACCGGGGCTGGGACCTGGAGCGGCTCTTCGACCCGGACCCCGAGCGCCGGGGCACCTCGTACGTCAGCGAGGGCGGGTTCCTCGACGGCGCCACGGAGTTCGACGCCGGGTTCTTCGGCATCAACCAGCGCGAGGCGCTGTCGATGAACCCCCAGCAGCGGCTCCTCCTGGAGACGTCCTGGGAGACGTTCGAGCGGGCCGGCATCAACCCGACGGGGCTGCGCGGCAGCCGGGTCGGCGTGTACTCGGGCGTCATGTACCACGACTACGCGACGGACATGGAGAACGCGCCGGCCGAGGTCGAGGGCTACCTGAGCACCGGCACGGCCCCCGCCGTCGCCTCCGGCCGGGTCTCCTACACCCTGGGCCTCGAAGGCCCGTCCGTCACGCTGGACACGGCGTGCTCGTCCTCGCTGGTGGCCCTGCACCTCGCGGTGCAGGCGCTGCGCAACGGCGAGATCGACATGGCCCTCGCCGGCGGCGCCGCGATCATGGCCACGCCCGGCACGTTCGTGGAGTTCTCCCGTCAGCGCGGTCTGTCGACCGACGGCCGCTGCAAGGCCTTCGCGGACGGCGCCGACGGCACGGGCTGGGCCGAGGGCGTCGGCGTCATCCTGGTGGAGCGGCTCTCCGACGCCGAGCGTCTCGGGCACACCGTGCTCGCGGTCGTCCGCGGTACGGCGGTCAACCAGGACGGCGCGTCCAACGGCCTCACCGCCCCCAACGGCCCTTCCCAGCAGCGCGTCATCCGTGCCGCGCTGAAGAACGCCGGGCTCACCGGTGACGACGTCGACGCGGTCGAGGCGCACGGCACCGGCACCACGCTCGGTGACCCGATCGAGGCGCAGGCGCTGCTCGCCACGTACGGCAAGGGCCGTGAGGCCGAACACCCGCTGTGGCTCGGCTCGCTGAAGTCGAACATCGGTCACGCCCAGTCGGCTGCCGGTGTCGCCGGCATCATCAAGATGGTCCAGGCGATCCGCCACGGCGTCCTGCCCCAGACCCTCCACGTCGACCAGCCGTCGACGAAGGTCGACTGGTCGGCCGGCAAGGTGGAACTCCTCACCGAGGCCCGCCCCTGGCCCGAGGTCGACCGCCCCCGCCGTGCCGCCGTCTCGGCGTTCGGCGTCAGCGGCACCAACGCCCACGTCATCATCGAGCAGGCGGTGCCGGCCGAGGCCGGCGAGACGGAGGAGACCGAGGCCGAGGCCGGTACGCCCGGTGTCGTGCCGTGGCTGATCTCCGCCAAGACCCCGCACGCCCTGCGCGCCCAGGGCGGCAGGCTCGCCGCCGGCATCGAGGGCCTCGCCCCGGTGGACGTCGCGCACACGCTGCTGACCTCGCGCGCGCTCTTCACGGAGCGTGCCGTGGTGACGGGTCAGGAGCAGGAAGGATTCGCCGCGGGTCTGCGGGCGTTGGCGGCGGGTGAGCCGGCCGCCGAGCTGGTCACGGGTACGGCGGACGTGGACGGCAAGACCGCGTTCGTCTTCCCCGGCCAGGGCGCCCAGTGGGCCGGCATGGGAGCCCAGCTCCTCGACTCCTCCCCCGTCTTCGCCGAAGCCATGGAGGACTGCGCCAAGGCCTTCGCTCCGTACGTCGACTGGAACCTCCTCGACGTCATCCGGCAGACCGAAGACGCCGCCGACTTCCACCGCGTCGACGTCGTCCAGCCCGCCTCCTTCGCCGTCATGGTCTCCCTCGCCCGCCTCTGGCAACACCACGGCCTCACCCCCGACGCCGTCATCGGCCACTCCCAAGGCGAGATAGCCGCAGCCCACATCTCCGGCGCCCTCACCCTCGACGACGCCGCCCGCATCGTCACCCTCCGCAGCCAGGCCATCGCCGCCCACCTCGCCGGACACGGCGGCATGATGTCCATCCCCCTGCCCCTCACCGACGTCCAGACCCACATCACCGCCTACGACGGCCGCATCGAAATAGCCGCCGTCAACGGCCCCACCTCCACCGTCGTCGCCGGCGACGCCGACGCCCTCGACCAACTCCACACCACCTACGAAACCGACGGCATCCGCGCCCGCAAGATCCCCGTCGACTACGCCTCCCACACCAGCCACGTCGAACGCATCGAAGACGAACTCGCACGCGTCCTCGCCGACGTGAAGCCGCTGGCGGCGACGATCCCGCTCTTCTCCACCCTGCAGGCGGACTGGCTCGACACCACGGCCATGGGCGCCGGCTACTGGTACAGCAACCTGCGCCACCAGGTCCGGTTCGGCGAGTCGATCGAGAAGCTCGTCGCCGACGACTTCCGGGTCTTCGTCGAGGTCAGCGCCCACCCCGTGGTCTCCATGGCGGTCCAGGACGTCCTCGACACCCACGCCGACTCGCCCTCGGTCACCACCGGGACCCTGCGCCGCGGCGAGGACACGACGGCGCGCTTCCTCACCTCGCTCGCGACCCTGCACGTCCGCGGCGTGAAGGTCGACTGGCATCCGGTCCTCGCCGACGCCCGGCCGCCGCGCCTGGTCGAGCTGCCCACGTACGCGTTCCAGCGCAGCCGCTACTGGCTGGAGAAGACCGACAAGGCCGGCGACGTCGGCAGTGCCGGCCTCGACGCGGCCGAACACCCGCTGCTCGGCGCCCTGCTCGAACTCCCGGACTCCGGCGGGGTGCTGGCCACCAGCCGGCTCTCCCTGAAGAGCCACCCGTGGCTCGCCGACCATGCCGTCTCCGGCACCGTCCTGCTGCCCGGTACCGCGCTGGTGGAGCTGGCCGTGCGCGCCGGCGACCAGGTCGGTACGGGGATCCTCGACGAGCTGGTCATCGAGGCGCCGCTGACGCTTCCGGCGTCGGGCGCGGTGCGCGTCCAGGTGGCCGTGGGCGGGCTCGACGAGTTCGGCCGCCGTCCGGTGACCATCCACTCGCGCGCCGAGGACGCCGAGTCCTGGGTACGGCACGCCACCGGCTTCACCGCCGCCGCGGCCGCTGCCGGTGCCGCCCGGGCCGACGCGTACGACTTCGGCGTCTGGCCGCCGCAGGGTGCGGAGGGGCTGTCCGTCGACGACTTCTACGACCTGCGCTACGCCGCCGGTTACGAGTACGGGCCGGCGTTCCAGGGGCTGCGGAAGGTGTGGCGCCGGGGCGACGAGCTGTTCGCCGAGGTCGCGCTGCCCGACGAGGCCGCGGGTGACGCGGCCGCGTTCGGTCTGCACCCGGCGCTGCTCGACGCGGCCCTGCACACCGCGGCCTTCGGCACCGGGCCGCAGGGCGCCGAGGGCAGGACGCTGCTGCCGTTCGCCTGGAACGGGGTGACCCTGCACGCCACGGGCGCCGCCCGGCTGCGGATCCGACTCGCGCCCCAGGGCGGCGAGACGGTCACCGTCGAGGCGGCGGACAGCGCGGGCGCACCGGTCGCCACGGTCGGCCGCCTGACGTTCCGCGCCGTGGACGCGAGCCGTCTCGGTGAGGGACAGGACCCGCTGCGGGACTCGCTGTTCCGGGTGGAGTGGCAGGAGATCGCCGCTCCGGGCACCACGACCGGCACGGACTGGCCGGTGCTGGACCTGACCGGCAGCACCGAGGACGTACGCGCCCTCACCGGCCGTGTCCTCACCGCAGTCCAGGCCCACCTGGCCACCGACGCGGACGACACCCGCCTCGTCGTCCTGACCCGCGACGCGGTCGGCGACCCGGCACAGGCGGCGGTCTGGGGCCTGGTCCGTACCGCGCAGAACGAGCACCCGGACCGCCTGGTCCTCGTCGACACCGACTCCGCACAGGCGTCGACGTCGCTCCTCCACGCGGCCCTGGCCACCGGTGAACCCCAGCTCGCCCTGACCGGCGGCAAGATCACCGTCCCGCGCCTGGCCCGCACCACCGTGGAAGACACCACCAGCCCCCTCGACGGCGACGGCACCGTCCTGATCACCGGCGGCACCGGCACCCTCGGCGCCCTCACCGCCCGCCACCTCATCACCGAGCACGGCATCACCCACCTCCACCTCATCAGCCGACGCGGACCGGCGAGCCCCGGAGCCGACCAGCTCCACCAGGACCTCACCGCCCTCGGCGCCACCGTCACCATCACCGCGACCGACGCCACGGACGCCGGCCAGGTCGGCTCCCTCCTCTCCACCATCGACCCGGCCCACCCCCTGACCGCCGTCATCCACACGGCCGGTGTCCTCGACGACGCCACCATCACCGCCCAGACCGCCCGCCACCTGGACACCGTCCTCACCCCGAAGACGGACGCCGCCCAGGTCCTCCACGAGGCCACCAAGGACCTCGGTCTCACCGCCTTCGTCCTCTTCTCCTCCGCCGCCGGCACCCTCGGCAACCCCGGACAGGCCAACTACGCCGCCGCCAACGCCGCCCTCGACGCCTACGCCCACCGGCTCCGCACCGAAGGCACCCCGGCCGTCTCCCTGGCCTGGGGCCTGTGGGGCGACGCGAGCGGCATGACCGGGCACCTGGACAGCGGCGACCAGAGCCGTATGAGCCGCCAGGGCGCCTCGGCGCTCACCGCCGAGGAGGGCATGGCCCTCCTCGACGCGGGCATGCGATCGCCACACCCGGCGCTCGTGACCAGCAAGATGAACTTCCCCGCCCTGCGGTCCGCCGCGGCCGACGGCCGGCTCCAGGTCGTCCTCCAGGGGCTGGTACGTGTCCCGCGCAAGGCCGCGCACAGCGCGGAGGCCGTCGAGGAGTCCCTGGCGGACCAGCTCGCGGCGCTCCCCGAGGCCGACCGGCAGCGACGCCTCCTCGACCTCGTACGGAGCCACGCGTCGACCGTCCTCGGCGACACGCCGGTCCGGGCCGAGCAGCCGTTCAAGGACGTCGGCTTCGACTCGCTGACCGCCGTCGAGCTGCGCAACCGGCTCGCCACGGCGACCGGCATCCGCCTGCCCGCCACGCTGATCTTCGACTACCCGACCCCGGCCGCGCTGACCCGGCACCTCCTGGCCGAGCTGGTCCCCCAGGACGAGGAACCGGCCGAGGACGTACGGGCCGACGGGGTCCCGGCGCAGTCGTCGGCCGAGGCGGAAGCCGCCACCGCCGAGGAGCTCGACCGGATCGCCTCCATGGACGCCGACGACCTCGTGGCCCGCGCCCTGGGCGCCCTCGGCGCCTGAGCGCCGACCGACCGATACCTACGGACTGTGACAGTGGAGGAAACGATGGGAACGACGCCCAGCGACAAGCTCGTCGAGGCGCTGCGCGCCTCACTCATGGAGAACGAGCGGCTGAAGCTCGAGAACCAGCGCATATCGGATGCCGCCCGCGAGCCGATCGCCCTGGTGGGCATGGCGTGCCGGCTGCCCGGCGGGGTGTCCACGCCGGAGGAGTTGTGGCGCCTGGTCGACGAGGGCGCGGACGCCGTGTCCGGCTTCCCCGAGACCCGCGGCTGGGACCTGGAGCGGCTCTTCGACCCGGACCCGGAGCGGTCGGGCACCTCGTACGTGAGTGAGGGCGGCTTCCTGCACGAGGCGGGCGAGTTCGACGCGGGGTTCTTCGGGATCTCGCCGCGCGAGGCGCTCGCGATGGACCCGCAGCAGCGGCTGCTCCTGGAGACCTCCTGGGAGGCCTTCGAGCGGGCCGGCATCGACCCGAGCGCGCTGCACGGCAGCAAGGTCGGCGTGTATTCGGGCGTGATGTACCACGACTACGCGCCGGGTCTCGAGTTCTCGCCGAAGGGCCTCGAGGGCTTCCTCGGCACCGGGAACTCCGGCAGCGTGGCCTCGGGCCGGGTCTCGTACACCCTCGGTCTCGAAGGCCCCGCGATCACCGTGGACACGGCGTGCTCGTCCTCGCTGGTGGCCCTGCACCTCGCGGTGCAGGCGCTGCGCAACGGCGAGATCGACATGGCCCTCGCGGGCGGCGCGGCGGTCATGGGTACCCCGGGCGTCTTCGTCGAGTTCTCGCGTCAGCGCGGTCTGGCCACCGACGGCCGCTGCAAGGCCTTCGCGGAGGCCGCCGACGGCACGGGCTGGGCGGAAGGCGTGGGCGTGCTCCTGGTGGAGCGGCTCTCCGACGCCGAGCGTCTCGGGCACACCGTGCTCGCGGTCGTCCGGGGCTCGGCGGTCAACCAGGACGGCGCCTCGAACGGTCTCACCGCTCCCAACGGCCCGTCGCAGCAGCGTGTCATCCGTGCCGCGCTGAAGAACGCCGGGCTCACGCCGGCCGATGTCGACACGGTGGAGGCGCACGGTACGGGCACCACGCTCGGTGACCCGATCGAGGCGCAGGCGCTGCTCGCCACGTACGGCAAGGGCCGTGAGGCCGACCGTCCGCTGTGGCTGGGCTCGCTGAAGTCGAACATCGGGCACGCCCAGTCGGCGGCCGGTGTCGCGGGCATCATCAAGATGGTCGAGGCGATCCGCCACGGCGTCCTGCCCAAGACCCTGCACGTCGACGAGCCGTCGACGAAGGTCGACTGGTCGGCGGGTGCGGTGGAGCTGCTCACCGAGGCCCGCCCGTGGCCCGAGGCCGATCGTCCGCGCCGCGCCGCCGTCTCCTCCTTCGGCGTCAGCGGCACCAACGCCCACGTCATCATCGAGCAGGCCCCGAACGCCGCGGCGCAGGAGACGGTGGAGCCCGGCTCCGAGGCCGGTACGCCCGGTGTCGTGCCGTGGCTGCTCTCCGCCAAGACCCCCAACGCCCTGCGCGCCCAGGCCGAGCGTCTGCTGACCGGTGCCGAGCAGCTCGACTCCGTCGCGGTCGGCCACGCGCTGGCCTTCGAGCGGGCGCGGCTCGACCGGCGTGCGGTGGTCGTCGGTGCCGACCGCGAGGAGCTCACGAGCGGCCTGAAGGCGCTCGCCGAGGGCGAGTCGTCCACCCATGTCGTGACGGGTACGGCGGACGTGGACGGCAAGACCGCGTTCGTCTTCCCCGGCCAGGGCGCCCAGTGGGCCGGCATGGGAGCCCAGCTCCTCGACTCCTCCCCCGTCTTCGCCGAAGCCATGGAGGACTGCGCCAAGGCCCTGGCCGCCTACGTCGACTGGAACCTCCTCGACGTCATCCGGCAGACCGAAGACGCCGCCGACTTCCACCGCGTCGACGTCGTCCAGCCCGCCTCCTTCGCCGTCATGGTCTCCCTCGCCCGCCTCTGGCAACACCACGGCCTGACCCCCGACGCCGTCATCGGCCACTCCCAAGGCGAGATAGCCGCAGCCCACATCTCCGGCGCCCTCACCCTCGACGACGCCGCCCGCATCGTCACCCTCCGCAGCCAGGCCATCGCCGCCCACCTCGCCGGACACGGCGGCATGATGTCCATCCCCCTGCCCCTCACCGACGTCCAGACCCACATCACCGCCTACGACGGCCGCATCGAAATAGCCGCCGTCAACGGCCCCACCTCCACCGTCGTCGCCGGCGACGCCGACGCCCTCGACCAACTCCACACCACCTACGAGACCGACGGCATCCGCGCCCGCAAGATCCCCGTCGACTACGCCTCCCACACCAGCCACGTCGAACGCATCGAAGACGAACTCGCACGCGTCCTGGACGGGTTGGCTCCCCACCCCCCGACCATCCCCCTGTTCTCCACGCTGCGCGCCGACTGGCTCGACACCACCCCCCTCGATGGCCGCTACTGGTACAGCAACCTGCGTCACCAGGTGCGGTTCGGCGAGTCCGTCGAGAAGCTCGTGGACGCCGGATTCCGTACGTTCGTCGAGATCAGCGCCCACCCGGTGCTCAACATGCCGGTGCGCGAGATCGCCGAGGGACGCGCGGGCGCCCCCACCGTGGTGGGCGGGTCGCTGCGCCGCAACGACGGCGACCTCCAGCGCTTCCTCACCTCGGCCGCCGAACTGCACGTCCGTGGCGTCGCGCTCGACTGGGCGCCGGCGCTCGGCGAGACCCGTCCCCCGCGGGTCGAGCTGCCCACCTACCCGTTCCAGCGCCGCCAGTACTGGCTCGCGCAGGTCCAGCCCACCGGCGCGGGCGCCGCCGGGCTGTCGGCCGCAGACTTCACCGACCCTGAGGAGGAGAACGACATGACGTCGTCCGAGGAATCGTTCGCCGAGCGGCTGGCCGGCCTGACCGGCGAGGAGCGCTCCGAGGCCCTGCTCGACCTGGTGCGGACCGAGACGGCCGCCGTCCTCGGCCACGCGGACGCGGACGAGGTCGACGACGACGAGGCGTTCTTCGACGTGGGCTTCAACTCGCTGACCGCCGTCGAGCTGCGCAACCGGCTCGCCGAGGAGCTCGCCGTCGAGCTGCCCGTGATGCTGCTGTTCGACCACCCGACGCCGTCGATGGTCGCCGAGTTCCTCCTCGGCAAGGTCGCCGAACCCGCCGCGGCCCAGGCCTGACACCCCACCGCTCCCGACGCACGCCCTCCTGAAAGGTACGGACACCAGCATGTTCGACATCGACCACTACCTCGGGAAACTCGGCCACACCGGCCCGCACCCGGCGCCCACCCTGGAGACCCTGCGGGTCCTCCACAAGGCGCACCTGATGACCGTCCCGTTCGACAACTTCCTCAACGCGGAGCGCGGTACGGCGATCTGGGACGGCGTCGACATCGACGTCGACCTGGTCTTCAAGGAGGTCATCGTCGGCGGGCGCGGCGGCGTCTGCTACGAACTCAACGGACTGTTCCGGGCGTTGCTCGGCCGCCTCGGCTTCGAGGTGGTGGTCTTCTCGGCCGGCGTGCGCGGCCCGGACGGCTCCTTCGGCCCCGAGCTCGAGCACCTCTTCAACGGTGTCCGCGTCGACGGCGAGTGGTACCTCGCCGACGTCGGCTACTCCGGCCCGTCGCTGATCGAGCCCGTACGGGTCTCGCCGGAGGCGCAGGAGCAGTACGGCAGCGAGTTCCGTGTCGTGGAGTCCTCGGCCGCCGACCCCGACGGCGAGGGCTTCCACTACCTGGAGCGCAAGCCGCGCGACGGCGAGTGGGCGACCATCCACCGCTTCCGGCTCACGGCCCGGGAGTTCTCCGAGTGGCTGGACGCGGAGAACCCGGTCCTCGACGAGTACGCCCGGATGCTGGCCGCGAACGTCACGTACATCCGTGGGCGGGCCCTGGAGAACGGTCAGCTCACGCTGACCGGCCGGCGGCTGCTGACCGTGGAGGACGGGCGGGAGACGGTGCGGGTCCTGGTCAAGCAGCCCGACCTCGACGCCGTGATCAAGAACATCCTGCTGCAGGACTGACCGGCCCGACCTGGGCGAGAGGAGAGCACGATGTCTGCGTCGGCTACGAGCGACGCGTGGTGGCCCGATGACGAGGCCGATCTGCTGGTCGTCGGATACGGCCCGGTGGGGCAGGTCCTCGCGAACCTGATGGCCCTGCGGGGCCGCCGGGTGATCGTCGTGGAGCGGCACGCCCGGCCGTACACGATGCCGCGCGCGGTCGCCTTCGACGGCGAGGCGGCCCGCATCCTGGCCGCGGCCGGGGTGGCCGACCACCTGGCCTCGGTCGGCGAGCCGTCCGGTGACTACATGTGGCGCAACGGCGCCGGCCAGGACCTGCTGTACATCGGCGCCGCCGAGGAGCACGGCCGCAACGGCTGGCCCGAGTCGACGTCCATGTACCAGCCGGGCCTGGAGTCCGCGCTGATCGCGCGTGGCGAGGAGCTCCCGCAGCTGACCGTGTTGCGCGGGTACGAGGCCGTCGACCTGACCGAGACCGGCGACGGCGTGGAACTGGCCGTCGAGAGCCGGGACGGGGAGCGGCGACTCCTGCGCGGCCGCTGGATCGTGGGCTGCGACGGCGCCAACAGCTTCGTGCGCCGCCGCATCGGTTCGCCGGCCGTCGATCTGGGCTTCCACCACGAGTGGCTGATCTGCGACATGGTCCTGCACGACCGGCGCGAGTTCGTCCCGAACAACCTCCAGATCTGCGACCCGGCCCGGCCGCGCACCCAGGTGTCGGCGGGGCCCGGGCACCGGCGGTGGGAGTTCATGCTCCTGCCCGGTGAGCGCAAGGAGGAGATGGACACCGCCGAGACGGCGTGGCGGCTCCTCGAGCTCTGCGGGATCACCCCCGAGGACGGGGTCATGGAACGGCACGCGGTGTACGCCTTCCAGGCGAGCACCGTCAAGGAGTGGCGCTCCGGACGGCTGCTGATCGCCGGGGACGCCGCGCACCTGATGCCGCCGTTCGCGGGGCAGGGCATGAGCTCGGGGTTCCGGGACGTCGCCAACCTGGTGTGGAAGCTGGACCTGGTGCTGTCCGGGTTCGCCGGGGAGTCGCTGCTCGACACGTACGTCGAGGAACGGCGCGCCCATGTGCAGCACGCGATCGGCATGTCCGTGAACCTCGGCAAGGTCATCTGTCAGACCGACGCCAAGGCGGCCGCCGACCGCGACGAGGTGATGATCGCGACCCGCGAGCGCAACCTGGCCCGTCCCCAGCAGTCGCCGTTCCAGCCGCTCACCAAGGGGCTGTTGAACCGCGACGAGAAGGGCCGGCGACGGCCCGGCTCCGGTGACCAGGTGCCGCAGCCGAGGGTGTCGGCGGACGGCGGCGCGGTGGGTCTGTTCGACGAGGTCGTGGGCCAGGGCTTCGCGTTCGTCTCCCGGGACGATCCGGCGGAGCTCCTGGACGCCGGGCAGCGGGAGTTCCTCGCGCGGCTCGGGGCGCGGCTGGTGTGGTTGCGTGACGCCGACGGGACGGAGACCGCGGGCCGCCGCGATGCCGCCGCCGGTGACGTACGCGGTCGCGTGGACGTTCTGGACGTCGTCGACGTCGAGGGCACGTTCACGGCGTACCTGGACGGGATCGGCGGTGCCGCGGGCATCGGCGGGACCCGGGCGCGGACCGTGCTGGTCCGTCCCGACACCTATGTGTACGGGGCGGCCGCCGACCGGGCCTCCGCCGGGCTGCTCGTGGACGGCCTGCGCGAGCGGCTGACGGCATCGGCTCCGGTGGCGTGAGGACGGTGACGCGGGCGCCCGTCCTCCCCCGTACGGTGCGCCCGTCGTCAGCCGGCCATGGCCGGGGTCTTCCCGGCCCCGGCGGCGGCCAGGACCTCGTCGTAGTCGACGCGGGCCCGGTCGATCGCCTCGACGTGCCGCTCGGCCCAGCCGGTGAGGCCGACCAGCGAGTCGTACAACTCCCGTGCCATCGGCGTCGCCGTGTACTCGACCTTCGGCGGCACGGTCGGGTAGACGGTGCGGGTCAGCAGGCCGTCGCGCTCCAGGTTGCGCAGGGTCAGCGTCAGCATGCGGCGGCTGATGCCCTTGACCTGACGCTCCAGTTCGGTGAAACGGGCCGGGCCCTGGGTGGTGACCAGCAGGATGCCGATACTCCACTTCCCGCTGACCCTGCCGAGGACTTCGAGCACCGAGCAAGCGGCCTGCGCGGCAGGAGTTTCGCACTCCTTCAGAGCGCTGACCTCGGTGGTCACATCGATGTTCCCCTGAGACATAAAAGTGCCTCCTTCCACTCCGGACCATGGTCCCAGACCATGGTCTCTGTAACAAGACGTGCACTTAGGCAGCCGCCCTGAGTCCGCCGCACTTGTCAGCCCACGTGCAGCAACTCCCCCGAGACTTCAGAAAGAAGAGAGCCGTGACTTCAGAGACGAAAACCAGCTCGCGCGGGCTGGCGCTCGCCATCCTCTGCGCGATGCAGTTGATGATCGTCCTGGACGGGACGATCGTGACGGTCGCCCTGCCCACCATCCAGAGCGAACTCGGTTTCTCCCAGGGCGGGCTGTCCTGGGTGGTCAACTCCTACCTCATCGCCTTCGCCGGTCTGCTCCTCCTCTCCGGCCGCCTGGGCGACCTGCTCGGCACCAAGAAGGTCTTCCTCTCCGGCCTGGTGACCTTCACCCTCGCCTCCCTGCTGTGCGGCATCGCCACCAACCAGGAGATGCTGATCGGCGGCCGCTTCCTCCAGGGCGTGGGTGCCGCGCTGGCCTCCGCCGTGGTGCTCGGCATGATCATCGGGCTCTACCAGGAGCCGGGCGAGCAGGTCAAGGCCATGGGCATCTACGGCTTCGTCTCCGCGGGCGGCGCCTCGCTCGGCCTCATCGCCGGCGGTGTCATCACCGAGACCCTGGGCTGGCACTGGGTCTTCCTCATCAACCTGCCGATCGGCGCGGTCGCGCTGGTCTCCGGTCTGAAGCTGCTGAGCGGCCGTCCGGGCCTCGGTCTGAAGGCCGGTGCCGACGCGATCGGCGCGGTCCTGGTCACCGCGGGTCTCTCGCTGGGCGTCTTCACCATCTCGCAGGTCTCGGACGACACGTTCACCGCCGGTGAGCTCTCCCTGTACGGCGCGCTCTCGGTCCTGTTCCTCGTCGGCTTCCTCATCCGCCAGGCCAAGGCCGCGCGTCCGCTGCTCGCCCTGCGCATCTTCCGCAACCGCGAGATCTCCGGCGCCAACCTCACGGTGGTGCTGCTCTTCGCGGCCGGCTTCGGCTTCCAGTTCCTCAACGCCCTCTACCTCCAGCGGATCCTCGGCTTCGACTCGATGCAGACCGGCCTCGCGTTCCTGCCGGCGCCGATCGTCATCGGCACCATGTCGCTCTTCTTCACCTCGAAGCTGACCGCCAAGTTCGGCACCCGCCGTGTGCTCCTCTCCGGCCTGTTCTTCCTCGCCATCGGTCTGCTGCTGCTCAGCCGGGCGCCCGTCGACGGCAACTACGCCACGGACGTCCTGCCGACGCTGATCATCCAGGGCTTCGGCATGGGTCTCACCGTCCCGGCGGTCATCATGCGGGCCATGTCGGGCGCCGCTCCCTCCGACGCCGGTCTCGCCTCCGGTCTGAACACCACCGCCCAGCAGGCGGGCGCCGCGGTCGGCCTGGCGGTCCTCGCCACCGTGGCCACCACCTACAGCAACAACCTGATCGCCGAGGGCACCCAGCAGGTGCAGGCGCTGCGGGACGGCTACAGCCTCGGCTTCCAGCTCTCCGCCGGCTTCGTCCTCGCCGCCTGGCTCGTGACCTTCTTCGTCCTGCGGGACAAGCCGGCCGCCGACCAGGCCGTGAAGTCCGACGCGGCGGCCGCCCCCGCCGAGCCCGTCGTCATCCACTGACGTCGACGCGACCGGATGCTCTACGGACCGGAGCGTGGCCGGTGTTCCTCACCGGCCGCGCTCCGGTCCGTTCGGCGCTGGTTCAACCGGCTCGGCAGGCTTGGCCGATTCGACCGGCTCGACTGGTTCGGCCGACTCCCGGCTGATTCGGCGAACGGCTTTCGGTCAACAGATCACTGAGATCGACTTTCCTTCACTTGCAGATACAGACAACACAGATCAAGGGGTTTCACCGTGGCGGACAGGATCCGAGTAGGAGTGGTCGGGGCGCACGCCGAACGCGGCTGGGGACGCGCCATCCATCTGCCCGCCCTCGCGGCCTCGCAGGACGACTACGAGATCACCGCGGTCGCCGGTACGAGCCAGGCCTCGGCCGACGCGGCGGCCGGCGTGTGGGGAGCCCGGCACGCCTTCGGCGACGCCCGGGCGCTGATGGAGCACCCCGAGGTCGACCTGGTCACCGTCGCCGTCCAACTCCCGCAGCGGGACGGCCTGGTGGACGCGGCGATCGCGGCCGGCAAGCACGTGTACAGCGAGTGGCCGCTGGCGCTGGACGCGGAGACCGCCGAGCGGTTCCGGACGAGCGCGGAGGCGGCCGGCGTCCGGCACGCGGTGGGGCTGCAGTCCCGGCACCACCCGATGGTGCGGTACCTGCGCGACCTGCTCGCGGAGGGCGTGGTCGGCGAGGTGCTGTCCACCTCGCTCACCTACTCGATCTCGTCGCCGGAGGTCTGGTCGCAGCGGTACGCGGCGCTGTTCGACCACACCAAGGGCGTCAACCACGTGGCGGTCGTCGGCGGCCACTCCCTCGACATGTACGGGTCGATCGTGGGCGGATTCGCCGAGCTGTCCGCGAGCCTGACGACCCGGATCCGCACGATCACCCTGCAGGAGACGGGCGAGCCTCTCGCGGTGACCTCGCCGGACCAGATCGTGGTGGCGGGTCTGCTGGAGTCGGGCGCCGCGTCGACCGTCCACTTCATGACGGGCGGTCCGCGGGGCGACGGCTTCCGCATCGAGGTACACGGGCGGGCCGGCCGGTTCGTGCTGCGCTCCACCGACGACTCGCTGGTGGGCCCGGAGTTCGTGCTCACGCTCGCGGAGGCGAACGGCGGTCCCGTCGAGACGCTCGCGCTGCCGTCGCGCTACCTTCCGGCGCTGAACGGGGCGCCGTCGCCGGTGGCCAACGTGCACCGGGTGTACGCGGACCTGGCCCGGGCGATCCGTACCGGCGAGTCCTTCGACCCCGACTTCGGCACGGCGGTCCGTACGCACCGTCTGCTGGACGCGATCAAGCGGTCCGCCGCGACGGGTGAGCGGCAGCGGCTGGGCTGAACTCCCCGGCCGTAGTGGTGGTTCCGGATACGACGGAGGCCGCCTCCAGACTCTGGAGGCGGCCTCCGTCCGTACGTCCGTGCGTCCGTCCGTACCGCGAGGGCGGGGGATCAGGACGACTTCGCCAGCGCGGCCTTGCGTCGGGCCTCGCGGGCCTTGTAGCGGGCGGTGGCGCCCCGCTCGATCAGCCACCACTCGGCGATGAGGAGAGGAATGATCCAGCCCGGCCAGGACGCGAGTCCGGCACGGGCCTGACCCCAGGCGATCAGGGTCGGGATGTCCGTGGTGATCGGCGGCGGCAGGACCGTGTGGTCGTAGACGACGCCGAGGATACGGCTGACGATGATGGACAGCGTCAGCGCGAAGCTGCGGACCATCCAGCGCTTGTGCTCGTCGAGGCGGCGCTGCAGGGCCATCCGGAAGCCCATGATCGCGGTGCCGGCCCACAGGGTCGACGAGGTGATGGTCGCCAGCTGCATCGAGAGACCGGACGGGCTGACCAGCGCGACGGCGATGCTGCAGACCGCGGCGGGCAGGACGCCGGCCATGACGTACAGGCGTCCGCTGACCCGGTGGACCAGCGGGTGGCGGTCACGAAGCACCGGCCACACCTGCAGGCAGCAGGTGATCAGGGCGATCGTGCCGAAGACGACGTGGGCCGCGAGCACCGGGTAGTGCCAGGCGTGGCCGGGGTGCGGCGGGATCTTGGAGTCCGCCGGGTCGAAGGTGAGGTAGGGCGGCACCGCGTAGAAGATGAATATCGCGGCCACGGTCGCGAGCGGGCCGACCCAGGGGCGCCGCCACCAGGGTACGGACGGGCGGGTGTCGGCAGGCCGCCGCCCGGTGCCGGAGGCTCTTTCCGGCTCGCCGGAAGCTCTCTCCGGCTCGGTCGTCGTGATCGTCACGACCGTTCTCCTGTCTTCATGGTCAGGGCGTGGGGAGCGGGGACCCGGGCCGTTCCGCATCCGAGCCGTGCCCGCCGGCGAGTGCGGCGGGAGCGACAGCGGTACGGAACGGCCCGGGGCGAGACGCGTGGGGCGCGACTCAGTCGAGCGCGACGAGGGACTCGCCGGTGGCCTCGACGGTGATGTTGATGGCCCGGTAGGGGCAGTAGTCGGCGGCGTCGAGCACGTCCTCGTCCGGCTCGATGCGGGACTCGACCGGGACGGCCTTGCCGCCCTCGAGCCGGAACCGGTCGGGCAGGTTGCCGTTGCAGAGACCGGCACCCATGCAGGCGTGCGGGTCGACCTCGATGTGCCAGGTCACCGGGTCACCACCGGACGGGCAGGCCGGCGACGCCGCGGACGACGTTGTCGGTCTTCCACGGGACGTCCTCGGCGGGCACGGCGAGTTCGAGCTCGGGCAGCCGGCGCAGCAGGGTGCCGAGGGCGACCTGGAGCTCCAGGCGGGCCAGCGGGGCGCCCAGGCAGTGGTGGATGCCGTGGCCGAACGCGATGTGCGGGTTGTGCTCGCGGGTGAGGTCGAGCTCCTCGGGGTTCGCGAAGACCCGCGGGTCACGGTTGCCGACCGCCGGGAAGATCATGACGGCCTCGCCGGCCTTCACCTGCTGGCCGCCGAGTTCGAGGTCCTCGGTGGCGATGCGGGTGTTCTCCGAGTAGGGGCTGAGCGGGGTGACGCGCAGCAGCTCCTCGATGGCCGTGTTGAGCAGCTCCGGGCTGTCGACCAGGCGCTGCCACTCCTCGCGGCGGGTGAGCAGGATGTACAGGTGGTTGGCGAGCTGGTTCGCCGTGGTGTGGTGGCCGGTCGCGAGGAGGGCGATCGACATGGTGATCAGCTCCTCCTCGCTCAGCTTGTCCTGCTCGTCGCGGGCGGCGACGAGCGCGGACAGCAGGTCGTCACCGGGCTCGGCGCGACGCTTGGCTATGAGGTCGGCCATGTACTCGGGGAGCTTCTCGAAGCGCGCCTCGTTCATCTCCTCGACGGTGTGCTCGTCGCCGAGGGTCAGCCAGGTGTCGATCCAGGCGCGGAACTTGTAGTGGTCCTCGAGCGGGACGTCGAGCATCTCGCAGATGACGGTGATCGGCAGCATCCAGGCGTACTGGGAGGCCAGGTCACCGGTGTTCCCCCCGGCCAGCATCTTGTCGAGCAGCTCGTCGGCGATCTCCTGGGCGCGCGGGCGGATCTGCTCCACCCGGCGGACGGTGAACGCCTTGGCGACGAGCTTGCGCAGCCGGCCGTGCTCCGGGTCGTCCATGCTGATGATGTTCAGCTCTTCGAACGTCTTGCGGACCCGGGGGACGTCCTTGCCGACGGTCGCCTCACGGCTGAACCGGGGGTCGGCGAGGACCGTCTTGACGTCGGCGTGGCGTGTGGCGAGCCACGCCTCGCCGCCGTAGATCATGTCGACGCGGGTGAGCGCCGCTTCCTCGCGCACCTCCGCGTACTTCGGGTGCAGGTCGGTGGCGACCGGCTCCCCGAAGGGGTAGGAGGGGACCAGGCCGTGCATGGGGCAGCCCGGAGGGGGCGTGGCGGCCGCCTGGATCTCCCCGCCGGTCTCGTTGTCGGTGACCGTCATCGCAAGTGCCTCTCTAGGGTGGTGTGGTGAGGTGGTGTCAGTTGCCGATGGCGCGCGGGTGGTTGAAGAACCGGTTCGGGTCGTAGGTGTTCTTGACCTGGACCAGGCGGGAGTAGTTGGAGCCGTAGTAGCCCTCCTGCCAGTTCGGCAGGTAGGTGTCGGGGAAGTTGATGTACGAGTGGCCCGTGGAGAGCGGGTCGACGGTGTTGAAGCCGTTGGTGGCCCACGCGACGGCGGCGGCGGAGTCCGCAGCGGCCGGCGCGGCGTTGTAGAGCGCGACACCGAAGCCGACGTGGAAGAGCGCGTCGCGGTGGATGAACGCGGTGTCGCCCACGGCGCGGTCGCCCACGGCGCCGCCGAGGCCCATGAAGCTGAGGTAGCGGGTCTGACCGGCGGTCGGCATGGCCTGGAAGGCGGCCAGGGCGGCCTTGGTGCCGGTGGTGCCGAGCGGCTTGCTGATCATGCGGGCACGCATCCGCTGCCACTGGGTGCGCGGCGGGTGCTGGGCACCGTCGGCGAGGCCGTACACGTGCTGCATGCCGTCGGCGAACGCCAGGTCGAGGACCTTGCTGGTGGCCGGGGTGGCGCCGACACGGCTGTTGAGGTCGGCGAGACCGGCGTCGGCCTGGGCCTTGGTGCCGTAGTACGCACCCTGCTGGAGGATGATCGGCGGCTGGCCCGAGCCGGCGTCCGGCTGGATCACGATGACCTGGGCGTTGCTGTTGCGCGGGGTGGTGACGTACCACTTCTGCCAGGCGTCGAGGAAGGCCTCGGCGTTGTCCCAGCTCCAGATCTGCTCGTAGAAGACCATGCGGGGTGCCGAGACGGGACGGACCTCGAAGTCGACGACGACACCGAAGTTGCCGCCGCCGGAGCCGCGGATCGCCCAGAACAGGTCCGAGTTGCAGCTCTGGGAGGCGCGCACCACGCGGCCGTCGGCGAGGACGAGCTTCGCGGAGACGAGGCTGTCCGAGCCGATGCCGAACGCGCGGCTCTGGTAGCCGATGCCACCGCCGGAGAGGAAGCCGCCGACGCACACGTCGGGGCAGGTGCCGGTGACGAACTGCTGGTTGTACGGCTTGAGGGCGGTGACGGCCTCGATGCTCTGGACACCCGGGCCCAGGTGCACGGTCGGCTGGCCGCCGCCGGTGATGTGCTTGATGCGGCTCACGTCGAGGAGGACGCCGTTGCCGGTCGACCAGCCCGCGAAGTTGTGGCCGCCACTGCGGGTGCGCAGCGAGAGGCCGCTCTCCTGGGCGAAGCGGATCACGTTGCTGACGTCGGTGGCGTTCTCGGCGTAGACGACACCGGCGGGGTTGATGGCGTCGAACTCGCCGATGGCCAGCTGCTTGGACGCCTCGTAAGCGGTGTCGCCGGGGAGCACGATGTCACCCTGGATGCGGGTGCTGAGCGTGGCCCAGTCCGCCGTCGTGGCGACACCCGCGCTCCCGCCACCGGCTGCGTAGGCGGAGTTGCCGGTCCCGGCGACGGCGGCCGTCGCGGCGAGGGCACCGCCGGCACGGAGCAGGTTCCTGCGGTCGAGCATGAGTCCTCCGAAGAAAGTACGTACTGTCACATGCGAT
Organism: Streptomyces sp. NBC_00094; assembly: GCF_026343125.1. Classification (NCBI taxonomy): domain Bacteria; kingdom Bacillati; phylum Actinomycetota; class Actinomycetes; order Kitasatosporales; family Streptomycetaceae; genus Streptomyces; species Streptomyces sp. NBC_00094. Next base: position 2,527,227 of record NZ_JAPEMB010000001.1, read on the forward strand.
AGGGCAGTAATGCAGGTAAACCGTATTCAGCTCCCCCGGGGCGAGTATTCCCCTACCCGTCCCCTCAATTGCGGGGAGTCGAAGTACAGGGGGGCGCTACGGGTGTGCACGGGGGCGCGCCCTTACCTAATGTCGTCGTGCCGCCACACACCATCACACCGTCCCGAAATGGAGACACGACGTGTCCGCAACCATGCCAACTGTGGATTCCGAGCCGGCCATACGAAGAAAGCGCAGTTCGCTTCCGTCGCTGACGGGCGTCCGATTCTTCGCCGCACTCCTGGTGTTCTTCATCCACGCCCTGCAGCCGATCGGCCCCGTCGACCACACGGGACCGGTCAACCCCTTCGGGGACAAGGACATCGCGGACGGCCTGTACAAGTTCTTCGGGCCGGCCGGCTTCCTCGGCGTCTCCTTCTTCTTCCTGCTCAGCGGCTTCGTCATCACCTGGTCGGTCAAGCCGGGCGAGAAGCTCACGTCGTACTGGCGGCGCCGGATCGTCAAGATCTTCCCGAACCACCTGGTGACGTGGGTCCTGGCGCTGACGCTGTTCGCCTACGCCTACACGTCGAAGACCACGGGATTCCTCAGCCTCATCCTGGTGAACTCCTGGGTCAACAAGCTCGATGTGCAGATGAGTGTGAACGCCCCGTCCTGGTCGCTCTGCGTGGAATTGCTGTTCTACCTGTGCTTCCCGCTGCTTCTTCTTCTGGTGCGGAAGATTCCGGTGAACAGGCTTTACCTGTGGGCCGGTGCGATGGTGGTGGCCATGGTCGGCGTGGGCCTGGTGACGGTGAACTACATCACCAATTCCCCGAGCAACCCGATGATTCCGCTCTCGCCCTCGCAGATGTGGTTCAACTACACCTTCCCGCCCACCCGTATGTTCGAGTTCGTCCTCGGCATGCTGGTGGCCCGGATCGTGCTCGCCGGCAAGTGGCCGAAGATCGGCGCCGTCCCCGTGATCGCCCTGGCGGCCATCGGATACGTCGCGGCCATCTACGTCCCCGCCCCGTACAACTTCGTCGCCACCACGGCGATCCCGTTCAGCGTCGTGATCGCCTCCCTGGCGACGGCCGACGAGCGTGGCGCCAAGACCCGCCTCAACGGCAAGGTCATGGTGTGGCTGGGCAACGTCTCCTTCGGCTTCTACCTGGCCCAGGGCATCGTGATCTTCTGGGGCCGTCAGGCGCTGCTCGGCAACGACCAGTTCAGCACCCCGGTGGCGATCCTCGTCATGATCGGGATGTTCCTGGCCACGCTGCTCGCGGGCTGGCTGCTCTACACCTTCGTCGAGATGCCGGCGATGCGCCTCTGGAGCCGGTCCAAGAAGGACCGGGCGGCCGCGGCGATCCGGATCGACGAGGCCGACGACCTGGGCACCCTGCCCGAGCAGCGCACGGGTGACCGTGCCGACGCGAAGCCGGTCGTCCGCCCCTGAGGTTCCCCGAACGCCTCCTGGCCCGGTAATCCCCCGTCCGGGACCGGGAGGCCCCCCGTCCGGTGGGCACGGCTGAGGCCGTGCCCACCGGGCTTTCCTCGTTGTCGACGGGGGGACCCGCCGGGCGCCGGGCATCTCAGCCCCGCATCAGCTCGGCGACCAGGAAGGCGAGTTCGACCGACTGCTCCGGGTTGAGACGCGGGTCGCAGTTGGTCTCGTAACGCGCCACCAGGGACGCGTCGTCGAGCTGGCGGGCGCCGCCGAGGCACTCGGTCACGTCGTCACCGGTGAGCTCGATGTGCAGCCCGCCGGGGTGGGTGCCGAGGTCACGGTGGACCTGGAAGAAGCCCTTGACCTCGTCGAGGATGTCGTCGAAGTGGCGGGACTTGTAACCGCTGGGCGTCTCACGGGTGTTGCCGTGCATCGGGTCGCACTGCCAGATGACCTTGTGGCCGGTGGCGGTGACCTTCTCGACGATCGCCGGCAGCACCTCGCGGACGCGCCCGCTGCCCATGCGGCTGATCAGCGTGAGCCGGCCCGGGACTCCGTCCGGGTCCAGCTTCTCGACGTACTCGACGACCTGCTCGGGCGTGGTGCCCGGGCCGATCTTCACGCCGATGGGGTTGGCGAGCAGCGAGGCGAGGGCCACGTGGGCGCCGTCGAGCTGCCGGGTGCGCTCGCCGATCCACAGGAAGTGGCCGGAGAGCCCGTACAGCTTCTCCTGCCCGTCCGTACCGGTGCCGGTCCTGAGCAGGCCGCGCTCGTAGTCGAGCAGCAGCGCCTCGTGGCTGGCGTAGATCTCGGTGGTGTGCAGGGAGCTGTGGTCCGCCTTGCAGGCGGACATGAAGCGCAGGCCGCTGTCGATCTCGGAGGCGAGCGCACGGTAGCGCTCGCCGGCCGGCGAGTCGCGGACGAAGTCGAGGTTCCAGCCCTGGACGCGGTTGAGGTCGGCCATGCCGGAGTCGACGACGGCACGCACGTGGTTGAGGCTGGCGCTGGAGTGGGCGTACGCCTGGACCATGCGCTGCGGGTCGGCGACCCGGGCGGCCGGCGACGGCGTGACCGCGTTGATGATGTCGCCCCGGTAGACGGGCAGACCGAGTTCGTCGGTCTCCTTGGAGCGGGGCTTGGCGTACTGCCCGGCGATCCGGCCGACCTTGACCACGGGCAGGCTCGCGCCGTAGGTCAGCACGACGGCCATCTGCAGCAGGGTGCGCAGGTTGGCGCCGACGTGGGCCTCGGTGTTGCCGTCGAAGGTCTCGGCGCAGTCGCCGCCGTGCAGCAGGAAGGCCTGGCCGTTGGCGACCTCGGCCAGGCGCCGGTGCAGCCGGTC